>NZ_CP189593.1:3000000-3600000 GCF_050157035.1 Pseudarthrobacter sp. N5 | reverse complement strand
GGTCAGGACAGCAAAAGACTCTTGATGGAAAACGGAATCGACATGAATTATCAACCTCTCAGCCGGGAAATCGGCACACCCAGCCGCGCCTGGCGCTCCCGCGCAGACGCCTGGGAGTTTCTCGGATACGCGCTGAAACAGCTGACCATGAGCAAACGCGGCGGACCGTCCAATGACAGCCTCCAGTCTCAGGTCCGGCGGACCCTTGGCCTCCTGCAGGCCATTGAACTGTATTGGGCTGCACCAGGGCTCGCGACCGTCGCGCGGTTGCACGATTATCTCCGCGCCGGTGACCATCGGGCAGGCCTGGATCTGGTGGCCGGTCTCACTCACCTTGTGCCTGCTGCCGGCTCCGGATCAGATCAGTCCGGTAGCGCCCAGGATCCGCGTGAGCCGGAAGACGAAGACGCCAACGGAGCACAAGGGCCGGTAGGTCGGCCACGGTTCGAGGTGCTGGTTGTCGACGACGTCACGGACGAGGACGCAGAGATGCTGAAAGCGGAACTGCACCGTCAACGCCGGCCGTCCGATGCTTTTGTGTACGCGATCAACGTGGTCCCGAGTTACGAGGATGCGCTGGTGGCCCTCCTGCTGAATCCCGACATCCAGGCCTGCATCCTCCGGCCAGGATTTACTGTCAACAGCGCACAGCCGTTGGGTAGGGACCTGAGAAAGTTCCTTGCCGGGCACGTCGGAAGCGAGCTGGCAGGTCTGCGCCCGCTCGGCAGAATCCTCAGCCTGGCAGAAGAGATCTCCGGACTCCGACCCGAACTTGATGTCTATCTCGTGGCAGGCGTATCGATCGAAAACCTTGCCGGATCACTGACGAAACGGTTCAGAAGGATCTTCCGGAGACATGACCATCTTGACCTTCACCTTTCACTCCTGTCCGGTATCGCGGAGCGGTACGAAACACCGTTCTTCACAGCGCTCCAGGACTACAGCAGGCGGCCCGCAAGCGTCTTTCATGCCTTGCCGATCTCCCGTGGCGGCTCGGTCGGCAACTCGCCCTGGATCAAAGACATGGTCGATTTCTACGGACTGAACCTTCTTCTGGCCGAGACCTCCGCAACCTCGGGTGGGCTGGACTCGCTGCTGGCCCCGAACGGATCGATCAAAAGAGCCCAGGACTTGGCCGCCCGGGCATTTGGGGCGCAAAGAACCTTTTTCGTCACGAACGGGACATCCACGGCCAACAAGATCGTCCATCAGTCCATCCTCGCCCCGGGGGATGTAGTCCTCGTGGACCGAAATTGCCACAAATCACACCACTATGCGTTTGTCCTCGCCGGAGCCCAGGTCGCGTACCTGGATGCCTACCCGCTGAATCAGTACGCCTTCTACGGTGCCGTCCCGCTGGCCAGCATCAAGGGCATGCTGCTGGACTACAGGAGGGCCGGGCGTCTGGACGAAGTCAAGATGATCACGCTGACCAACTGCACTTTCGACGGCATTGTCTACGATGTTGAGCGCGTTATGGAGGAATGCCTGGCCATCAAGCCCGATCTGGTCTTCCTCTGGGATGAAGCATGGTTTGCTTTTGCCCGTTCGCACCCCATCTACCGGCGCAGGACGGCCATGGCAGCAGCCAGGAAACTGGAAACGTCATTCGGCGACCCGGCATATGCGGCCAGACACGCCCAACAGCTGGAAACCCTCCATGATGCGGAAACGGGTGAACCTGCCGACGACGACTTGTGGTTGAGGACCCGTCTCATTCCGGACCCGGCAACGGCCCGGCTGCGGGTTTACGCCACCCAGTCCACGCACAAGACCCTGACCTCGCTGCGCCAGGGATCCATGATCCACGTCTTCGACCAGGACTTCAGCGAGTGGAACCAGGAAACATTCCGCGAGGCCTACATGACGCACACCTCGACGTCGCCGAACTACCAGATCCTCGCATCCCTAGACATCGGGCGTCGCCAGGTCGAGCTGGAAGGCTTCGGCCTCGTCCAGAAACAGGCGGACCTGGCCACCAGCGTTGCCCAGGCCGTGGCCCGGCACCCGCTGCTCAAGAAATACTTCCGTGTCCTGACCTCACGGGACCTCGTTCCGTCCCTGTACCGGGAGACGGACCGGCCGATGCCGCTTCGTGAAGGCTTGGCGGCGCTCGATGAGGCGTGGCAGCGCGATGAGTTCGTGGTGGACCCCAGCCGGCTGACCCTTGACATCAGCAGGACAGGAATCGACGGCGACACGTTCAGGCACAGCTACCTCATGGACGAATACGGCATCCAGGTCAACAAGACCTCCAGGAACACTGTGCTGTTTATGACCAACATCGGAACTTCCCGCAGCGCGGTCGCGTACCTGATAGAAGTCCTTGTGAAACTGGCTGAATCCTTCGAGGACGGCGTCGGGTCACCGCGTCAACAGGGCAGGCCGACTGTCCAGACGGGCGGGGTGGGCAGCACGCCACCGCTGCCGGACTTCAGCATGTTCGCAGCACGCTTCCGGCGCAACTCGTTGAACCCTGATGGGGACATCCGTGCAGCCTACTTCGAGACGTACAAAACAGGATCGACCACGTACGTTTCAGCGCACGAACTTGCCGAAAGAATCCAATCCGGCACGGAGGTCATCTCCGCCGGATTCGTCACACCGTACCCTCCGGGCTTTCCTATCCTCGTCCCAGGGCAGGTCATTACCAATCACACACTCGAATTCATGGCCGCGCTGGACACCCGCGAGATCCACGGCTTCGACGGAGACCGCGGTTACAGGGTGTTTGTCGACAAGACCCACCCCGCTGCAACAGAAGGGGAGGGGCATACACCGTGACTAACCATCCGCTCCGGGATCGAATCGTGGCCTATCTGGAGGGGCACGGCCCGCGGAGGACCTCTGACATCAGCGCTGCCGTGAGGGCGTCCAAGGGCGCCACTCAGTACCATCTGAGTGCGTTGGAGTCAGCCTCCTTGGTCCGGTCAAATATTCCTCCGGAAAACAGGGCGAGGTCCACACCCTTCTACACCCTGGTCAGGGTTTCATCTGACGCCTCCGCGTAGAAGGGAACGGCGGTCTCTCCGGCACCTGCCGTTCCCGGTGACAACGCCTCGCATCATCGACGGCTGGGGACAGCAATCATTCCGGGGCCGGGAGGCCAGCCACCCTCATCCTGCGATAGGAACGTGCTACGAAAAAGACAACCAGGCCGACGTCCTTCGCTTTTTTGCTGCCCCCAAACAGACACTCGCCCTGAGATTCGCCCATGTTTTCCATAATACGGAAATCAATTACCCTCTTGCGGAAAAGTGTGAGCGGGATTACGTTGGAATCAGATCCCGATTCCCGGGGCAATCCCCCTTCGGTGCCATGGCGTTTATTATCGGCCAATACGGCCTGGACCCCCTGGGCACTTATGCCGTGCTGATTGCCGCCTGCTACGGCGCGGCCATTGTGTTCATCGGGCTGCTGTTCCTGGTGGCCTGGGGGTTCGCCCGGGTTCCGCTGTGGCACTTCCTGAAGTACACCCGCGAAGAGTTCCTGCTTGCCCTCGGCACCGCCTCCACCGAGGCAGTCATGCCGCGGATCATGACCAAGCTGACCAACGCCGGCTGCTCCCGCGCCACCACCGGACTGGTTGTCCCCACCGGATACTCCTTCAACCTCGACGGCGCCGCGATCTACCTTTCGATCTCGCTGCTGTTCCTGGCACAGGCCTTCGGCCATCACCTTGACCTGGGCCAGCAGCTGGCCGCCCTGGGGGTCCTGCTGCTGACATCCAAGGGAATGGCAGGTGTCCCGGGGTCCTCGTTCCTGGCGCTCTCCGCCACCGCTGCGGCGCTCGGTATCTTCCCGGTGGCCGGTGTGGCCCTCCTCCTGGGCGCCGACCGCCTGATGGACCCCATGCGCGTGGTGGTGAACCTGCTCGGCAATTGCGTGGCCACGTTCGTTGTGTCGAAGTGGGAAGGCCAGTTTGACCGAAGCGTTATGGTCCGTGCGTTCAACGGTGAAATCACCAACCACGATTCGGCCATCATGATGGGTGTGGATGACGAATTCGAGGACCAGGAACTCGTACGGATCAGTGAAGGCCAGGCGCCTTCGCCGAAGTTCCGCGGCGGGCCCACCCCGGAGGACATTCCGGAGTTCGAGATGAGCAGGCGCCGGCAAAGTGATCCGGTAGCGGCAGGCACCCATGAGAGCGTGGGCAGCTCGGCGGCCATCAACCACTAGTAACCCCCGCCCCACCCGTTTCGATGGTTCCCCGCGCCCACGATGTGACCCAACATCGAGTGCAGGGGGAACCATCGAAACGGCAGTTGTTTGTGCGCCGTGGCTGCTCGCGCCAGGTGCCTTCCTGCCCTAGGATCGGCTCATGACGGCAAACAGGGGACTTGCACTTTTCCGATTCTGGTTCGCGCTGCTGGGTTTTGCAGCCGTGCTGTTCCAGTTCCTGCATCTGATGCAGAATGGCGGCAAGGCCGGAAACTACTTCAGCTATTTCACCATCGAGTCCAACATCATCGCTTTCGTGACGCTCGGCGTGGCCGGCTGGTTCGCCTGGAAGGGCGAGAGCCCACGTTGGCTTGAACTGCTGCGCGGCGCGGCCACGGTGTACATGACCATCACTGGCATCACGTACAGCCTGCTGCTGAGCGACATTGACGTCAACACGCCCATTCCCTGGATCAATGTGGTGCTGCACTACACGGTGCCCACCATCATTGTCATCGACTGGCTGGTGGACCTTCCCCAGTCGAAGATCTCCATCAGAACGTCGCTGCTGTGGCTGGCCTTCCCGCTGCTGTACCTGGTCTACAGCCTGATCCGCGGCCCCATCGTCGGCTGGTACCCGTACCCGTTCCTGGATCCGGGTGTCAGCGGCTACGGCACGGTGGCCATTATGTCCCTGCTCATCGCAGTGGCTGCCTTCGTCCTGGCCATCGTCGCCGCGCTGTCCACCAGGCTCCAGAACTCGGTCCCGCACCCGGCCACAGCCACGGCCACCGCCGCGGTCCGCTAGCCCCGCGGTTATTACAGTTACTCCAGCGGGAGCAGCCCTGAGAGGTCCGCGCGCAATCCTGAGGCCGCCACCTTGCCGTCCGCTACGGCGTCCGCCCAGCTCAACTGGCCGGTCACCATCGCAAGCCAGATGGCGGCGTCGCACTCTATGACGTTCGGCGGGGTTCCACGTGTGTGGCGCGGCCCCTCAACACATTGCGTGACGCCGAAAGGCGGAACCCGCACCTCCACCGAGTTGCCGGGTGCGCGGGCCGTGACTTCCTCGAGCGTGAAGCGCACCGCGGTGGCTATGGTTGTTCGCGGAACCGAAGCGTCCGACGCCGGTGGGGCGGCTTCCAGCCACAACGCCACCGCTGCCCGGCCCTCGTCAAGATCAATACGGCGCCGTGATACCGCCACTTTCTCCGCCCTTTCAGAAAACCGGTCCAGCAGTGCTTGTCCGGCAGCGTCAGTCCGGTGCTGTTAGTCCAGCAGCGCCGACACGGCATGGCCCAGCCGGATCTTGCCCACGGGCCGGCCACCGCCCAGCACCGGCTCCACCACTTTTTCCAACACGCTGGAGACGCCAGGGATGTCCACCGCTCTGGCTGCGGCCAGCAAGGTGAGCCCCACCAGCGTGGTGGCGCGGACATTGCCGTCCAGCATCTTCACGGCCACTGACGCGCCCTGCGGTGTGGCCATGACCAGCACGCCCTCGGCGCCGACCTTGGCAATGATGCCCAGCTCGTCCATCACAATGGTATTCGCCTCACCGCGTCCCTGCACCGCCCACGGGTAGTCCAGCATGGAGGTCGCAACGGTGGCGGCCCGGGCGTTCGAATTCTTGTCGCCGGGCGCTTTTGCCAGCCGGGAAAAGGCTCGGGCCAGCCCGGTCAGTGACACGGCCGCTACGGGGGCGCCGCAGCCGTCAATGCCAAGATGGGCGATCTCCTCACCGGTGTATTCCTCGATCACGGCCCGGATGCGCTGTTGCAGGGGGTGGTTGGGTTCCAGATAGCTGTGGGTGTCCCAGCCGTTTTCGGTGCAGGCCCACAGGAAGGCCGCGTGCTTGCCGGAGCAGTTGAAGGCGAGCTTGGACATGCCACGGTCGGTGCGGATCAGCCAGTTTCGTGCTGTCTCGTCCTGCGGCCAGGCGGACGGGCACTGCAGCTGGTTTTCCTTGACGCCTGCGGCTTTGAGCATGCCCTCCACAATGTCCATGTGGTCCAGCGAACCCACGTGGCTGGCACAGGCCAAAGCCACCTGGGCGCCGCGCAGGGGAACTCCTGACTGCATGGTGGCCAGGGCCTGGAGCGGCTTGAGGGTGGAGCGGGCGTAGATGGGGGTGGTGATGTCGCCCAGTTCCGTGACTACGGTTCCGTCGCCGGCGAGGACCACGGCTGAGCCGATGTGCCGGGACTCCACAAAGCCGCTCCGCTCAACAACTGCGAGTTCGACGGCGGACTCCACAGTGAACGTGGCATTCGAAGGTTGCGGCATGGAGTAAGTCTATGGTGCGCGGCCTGTGGAAACGCTCTCCTGCAGGCGCGCCAGGGCAGCGGTTCTTGCGGGGGCTGTTGCGCCGGCCGGGCTATTCCACGGTCACCAGGACGGACTGCCAGCCTGACGCACCGTCCGGAACCGGATCCGCGCGCTTGTCGGTCTGGACCTCGCCGGTGCCGTCAGTGGCCCGGGCCTTGATGTAGTGCGGGCCCGGGGTGGCGTCCCAGGCGAAGGACCATTGGCGCCAGGTGACCAGGGATGCCTCGTTGGAGAGGACCGCCTCGGTCCACGGCCCGTTGTCGATCTGGATCTCCACCTTGGTGATGCCGCGGGTCTGGGCCCAGGCACTGCCGCCCAGTGCCACGCGTCCGGCCGCCACCTTGGCGAAGGACTTGGGGACTTCCACACGGGCCATGGTCTTGATGGGGCCGCGCTCTGACCAGCCGCGGTGGGTCCAATAGGCCTTGCTGTCGGCGAAGCGGGTCACTTCCAGGTCCACCACCCATTTGGTGGCTGAGACGAAGCCGTACAGCCCGGGGACCACCATGCGTACGGGGTAGCCGTGTTCCAGCGGCAGCGGCTCACCGTTCATGCCGATCGCCAGCATGGCGTCGCGGTTATCCTGCAGCACTTCCAGCGGTGTGGACGCGCTGAAGCCGTCAATGGAGGTGGAGAGCACCATGTCCGCGCCGTCCTTGGGGCGCGCCCGCTTCAGGACTTCGCGGATGGGCAGGCCCAGCCATTTGGCATTGCCGGCGAGGTTTCCGCCCACCGGGTTTGAAACACAGGTAAGGGTTACATGCGATTCGATCAGTTCGGCGTCGAGCAGGTCCTGGAAGGTGAGGCGGATTTCCTGTTCCACCAGACCGTGGACACGGAGCTCCCACTCATCGGCGTTGATTTCGGGAACGCTCAGGGCGGTGTCGATCCGGTAGAAGTCGCCGGTGGGGGTGAGCCATGGCGTCACGCCCGGGGTGGCGGACTGGACGCCGGCAGGAATTACGGCGGCGGCCTTGGTCGCCGCCGGGAGCTGCAGGGAGCCGCGGGCCCGCGCCACGTTGCTGCGCGCGGCACTCAACAGCCGGCCGCCCGTAGCGGAGATGGCAGCGGCGGCAGCGGTGATGCCGGTGGCGGCGAAGAAGGCCCGGCGCGACGTTGCGGGCCGCTCCGTGCCTTTTGCGGCGGTGTCTGCTGGGGCATCGGGGAAGCTGCGGAGCCGCCACAACGGCGCAATCAGCAGCCGCAGGGCCACCAGGCCGGCAACCGTGCCGATCAGGGTGGGGATGGCGTCAACGGGCTTCACGCTGGCCCGCGTCACCACGGCGGCCACGATCACGGCACCCATCAGGAGCACTCCGGCCACGCCCAGCGCCCACTTCCGGAAGGCCACCACGCCCAGCACACACGCCAGCAAGGCAATGGTTGCGCCCATCCCAACGAACAGGGCGGCCTTGTCATTGGTGCCGAAGGTGGCGATGGCAAAGTCCTTCATCCACGGCGGGGTGAAGTCGATGAAGGTGGACCCCAGGGCAATCACCGGCGTTGCGCGCGCTGTGAAGAAAGCCCCGATCAGTTCCGCTACGGAAAGTACGACGGCGGCAGCCGCCACCCCGGCCAGCGCCGCCAACGCGGTGGGCCCCTTGAGCCAGTTCATCAGCTTGTTCATGCACTGGCTTCGTAGCGGCAGGCACTAGGGATGGCTGGGCCCGGTGCGAAGCCCGCGGCGACACAGCTTAGGAGCCTGCCCGGTGCACAAAGTACCCTTGGATACTGTGAAGGTACTCGTCATTGGCCCCGGAGGCCGCGAACACGCCATTGTCCGCTCCCTGCTCGCCGATCCCAACGTCTCGGAAGTCCATGCGGCACCGGGCAACGCGGGCATCAGCAAGCTGGTCCCCACGCACGCCATTGACGGCAACGATCCAGAGGCCGTGGCCGCACTGGCCAGCAGGCTGACCGTTGACCTGGTGGTGGTGGGACCCGAGGCCCCGCTCGCCGCAGGCGTTTCCGACGCCGTCCGTGCTGCCGGCATTCCAGTGTTCGGGCCCAGCAAGGCCGCGGCCCAGCTGGAAGCATCCAAGGCGTTCGCCAAGCAGGTCATGGCCGAGGCCGGAGTGCCCACCGCCATGGCCCTCGTCGCCGCAAACGCCGAGGAAGCCGTCGCCGCCCTGGACACCTTCGGTGCACCGTATGTGGTCAAGGACGACGGCCTGGCCGCGGGCAAGGGCGTGGTGGTCACCAAGGACCGCGACGAAGCCCTGGCCCACGCCCAGACGTGCTTCGACGCCGGCGGAACCGTGGTGATCGAGGAATTCCTGGACGGACCGGAGGTTTCCGTCTTTGTCCTGTGCGACGGACACAACACCATGGCGCTCTCGCCGGCACAGGATTTCAAGCGCATCTTCGACAACGATGAAGGCCCCAATACCGGCGGCATGGGCGCGTACACCCCGCTGGAATGGGCGCCCGCAGGCCTGGTCCAGGAAGTGATTGACCGGGTGGCCCAGCCGACTGTCATCGAGATGGCCAACCGCGGCACCCCTTTCGTGGGCGTGCTCTTTGTGGGCCTGGCCCTGACATCGCGCGGCACGCGCGTCATCGAATTCAACGTCCGCTTCGGCGATCCCGAGACCCAGGCTGTGCTGGCGCGGCTCAAGACGCCCCTGGGCGGGCTGCTGATGGCAGCTGCCAAAGGCGAACTGGACAAGGTGGGCGAGCTGCGCTGGTCCAAGGAGACCGCTGTCGCCGTCGTCGTCGCCTCCGAAAACTACCCCGACGCCCCCCGCACGGGGGACCGGATCCGGGGGCTCAAGAAGGTGGATCAGCTGGACGGCGTCCATGTGGTCCATGCGGGCACCAGGCTCGACGACGAAGGCAAGGTGGTCTCCGCCGGTGGTCGGGTGCTCGCCGTGGTGGCGCTCGGTTCGGACCTCGTGGAGGCACGTGAAAGGGCGTACGACGGCGTGGAGCTGGTTCAGCTGGAAGGCTCCCAGTTCCGAACTGACATCGGCGGCAAGGCCGCCCGTGGTGAGATCAAGGTAGCGTCCGGCGGCACTGGTGTGCTCCCAGCGACCCCAGCTGCCTCGAAGGCAAAGGCATGACCGTGGCTGAAATGAAGCAGCACTCCACTAATTTTGGATCAGATTCCGGATCTGACTCCGGCAGCAACGCCGGGGGACTGGACACCCAGGCGCTGGATCTCCCGGGCTGGGAGCACGTGTACTCGGGCAAGGTCCGGGACCTGTACGTTCCTGTGGATGATTCCATCCGGGAAATGATCGGCCAGGACTGCGTGCTGGTGGTGGCGAGCGACCGCATCAGCGCCTACGATCACGTCCTCGCCAGCGAGATCCCGGACAAGGGCCGCATCCTGACCCAGCTGAGCCTGTGGTGGTTTGACCAGCTGGATGTTGAGCACCACGTGCTGGAGTCCACGGTTGAAGGTGGCGTTCCTGCTGCCGTTGAGGGTCGCGCCATGATCTGCAAGAAGCTGGACATGTTCCCGGTGGAGTGCATCGCCCGCGGCTACCTGACCGGCTCCGGACTTGTTGAGTACAAGGATTCCGGCACTGTCTGCAGCATCCCGCTGCCCGAAGGACTGGTGGACGGTTCGCGCCTGTCCCCGGCCATTTTCACGCCATCCGCCAAGGCAGAGGTGGGGGAGCACGACGAAAACATCACCTATAACGACGTAGTTGCCATGGTGGGCGATGACATCGCGGAACGGCTGAGTGAGCTGACTCTCAAGATCTACACAACGGCGGAGAACGTGGCCCGTGAACGCGGCATCATCCTCGCCGACACCAAGGTGGAGTTCGGCTATGATCCGGTCAGCGGCAGCATCACCCTCGGTGATGAAGTCCTGACCCCGGATTCCTCGCGCTTCTGGGACGCGGCGAGCTACGCTCCCGGAAAATCCCAGCCGTCGTATGACAAGCAGTATGTCCGCGACTGGCTGACGTCAGCGGAATCGGGGTGGGACAAATCATCGGACACCCCGCCGCCGGCCCTCCCCGCAGATGTCATTGCCCGGACGCGCAGCCGCTACATGGAGGCGTACGAGAAGATCACCGGCAGGACGTTCGTCTAGGTGCTGACTCCACCGGCGGGCGGTTCGTCAAAGCGCGTCGTCCGCTGGGCACCCGTCCAGGTGGTGCGCTGCTTCAGCTGGCCTCGGCTGCTGCGGCGCGGCGCTGTGCAAGCCTGATCTCCAGGACGGCGTCCATGGCCTGCTGGACCCGGTCTGAGGCGCCTGCCGCACTGAATGCCCGCTGGGCCTCCTCCAGGTGCACCAGAGCCTCCTCCGATTCACCAGCAGCCTTGAGCGACTTCCCCAGGAGCAGCGACACTTCACCGGCCGTGTGCTTTGCGAGGGCCGCCCGTTCTGCGTGGATTTCCCGAAGCTTCAGGACAGCGGCAACCACATCGCCGGTGAGGTAGAGCCAGCGGGCGCGGATGAATGCGACTTCCAGTTCATCGGTCTTGTTTCCGCCCACAATGGACAGCGCCAGTTCGGCGCGTTCAATGGCGGAGAGAGTTTCCGGCTCCACAATTCCGGAGGAAAGCCGGACCGCTGCGGAGGCCTTGTTGAAGCGGGCCCACAGTTCAATGTCATTCGCGGGGGACAGAAGCCGTGCTGCGCGCTCGTGGTGCCTGATGCCCTCGGCGTAGTCGTGCCGCATAAACGCGACGTTGCCGATCACCCAGGCCACTTCCCCGGCGAGCTGGGTCATGGACTGTTCGTCCGTCTGCTCGTTCATGGCTTCGCAGTAGACCCAGGCCTCGTCCATCCGGCCGCTTTCTGCCAGCGCGCCGATCAAGGCCCGGAGTGCGCCGATGATCAGAGTGGATCCCTGGGGCAACTTTTCGCAGAGCTTGACTGCCTTCTGGGCGTGTTCCACTGCAGCGGTGAGTTGTCCTTGGCCCTGGCAGGCGGCCGCCAGCATCTGCCGGGCACGGACCCCCAGCCCTGCGGATTCAGTGGCCATGGGGTGCTCCACGAGGTGCTGCATGATCTTCTGGCATTCCAGCCAGCGGCCCTGCTTGATGAGGCATTCGGCCTGCATATAGGTCATGTTCCACCAGGCGCTGGTGTTCTTGCCTTCCAAGGCAATTTGCGCGGCTATGGCGGCGTGGCTGGCAGCCAGCGGGTAGTCCCGGAGGTCCCATGCCTGACGTGCATAGAGCCCCGCGAGGACATACTCGGCATCACTGACCGATATTGGCTGGCTCCAGGCTTCGAGCGCTTTGGGGGCCAGCTCCAGGCGGCGCGCCAGCTCCTCGATGACGTCGGCCGTTGGTTCCCGGCGGCCGGTTTCCAACAGTGAAATGTAGCTGGGCGAATACAGGTCCTTCCCCAGCGCAGCCTGCGTCAACCCGCGTTCGAGTCGCTCCGCACGGAGCTTCTCCCCGAATCCGTTCCCCACGGGTTTTCCTCCTCATTCCGGACAGCCTTTATACCCAATGCTTGACAGTCCCTGTGGAAATAATTTTACAATGTATGTCAACAAGGGCAGTGCTGACTTTGTAACGAATCCGACTCGTATTGAGGAACTCATATGTTGAAGAAGATTGCGGCCGCCGCCGTTCTGGCAGGCGCACTGGCATTCTCTGCTGCGGCTCCCGCCGTACTTTCCGCAGGTTCGATTGCGGATTTCACCGGCTCCACCGTTGCCGTGGGCAACTGGCCGGATCCCATGCGGGTCTCGCAGGCGGTTGGCAACTGGCCCGACCCCATGCTTTCCACCAATGTCGGGAACTGGCCTGACCCGATGTAATTCTTTTCCGCAAGGGATCAACGGCTCCGGGACGTGTGCGAACCACCTCCCGGAGCCATTTTTCCGTCCTGCTGGAGGCCGGACTTCCGCTGCTCGGAAACGGCCAGGCACGCCAGAATAGCAATGACCAGGTCTTCTGAACCGCAGCCTCCGGATTGGCTGGAACAAGTAAAGAGGGCCTCCCGTGTGGGAGACCCTCTTTACTGTTTGGTCGGGATGACAGGATTTGAACCTGCGACCTCGTCGTCCCGAACGACGCGCGCTACCAAGCTGCGCCACATCCCGATCCGCTGCAAAAGCAACTTTACAAGAATAGCGGATGGCAGGTCCGGATGCGAAATCCGCCAGCGGCGCCGTCCGGAACCATCTCCGGAATCCTTTTAGACCAAGGAGTCTTTCCACGCCCCGTGCAGCTGGGCGAAACGTCCGCCGCCACCGATCAGCTCTTCAGGCGTGCCGTCCTCCACCACCCGTCCGTCGTGGACCACCAGCACACGGTCCGCGGTTTCCACGGTGGAGAGCCGGTGCGCGATGATGAGGGCCGTGCGCCGCGCACCGCCCTCACGGGCATCCCCGGCACGCGCTTCCCCGGCACGCGCTTCCCCGGCACACAGGGTGCCGGCGTCACTGCCAGTCCCGCCGCCGCCGTCGCCGGTCCCCCGGAGAAGGCGCGCCAGGCCGTTCTGGACCAGACGCTCGGAGGGGATGTCCAGCGATGACGTGGCTTCGTCCAGAATCAACACAGCCGGGCGGGCCAGGAACGCGCGGGCGAAGCTGATGAGCTGCCGCTGGCCGGCGGAAACCCGGCCACCACGCTTGTTGACGTCGGTGTCGTAACCCTCCGGCAACTCCGCGATGAACTCGTGCGCCCCCACAGCCTTGGCCGCCTCCTCGATCTCCTCGCGGGAGGCTTCCGGCCGGCCGAGGGCGATATTGTCTGCCACGGAGCCGCTGAACAGGAAAGCTTCCTGGGTGACCATCACCACGTTGCGGCGCAGGTCCGAGGTTGTCAGGCTGCGCAGATCCACACCATCCAGGGTGAGCGATCCGGACGTGACATCGTAGAACCGGGCGATCAGCTTGGCCAGCGTGGATTTGCCGGCTCCGGTCTGGCCCACGAGTGCCACGGTCTGTCCGGCCGGGATGTGCAGGTCCATGGTGGGAATGATCACGGGGCCGTCACCATAACCGAACTCCACGTCTTTGAAATCGATGGTGCCTACGGCATCCCGGAGTGCAACCGGGTTCTTGGGCGGCCGGACGGTGGGAACTTCCTCGAGCAGACCTGAGACCTTTTCGAGGGCGGCCTGGGCGCTCTGGAAGGAGTTGTAGAACATGGCCATCTGGTCCACCGGCTGGAAGAAGCGCTTGGTGGAGAGAATGAGTGCCAGGAGCACGCCCACAGCCAGTTCGCCGGTGATCACGCGGAAACCACCGAACAGCAGCACCACGGCGACGCACACGTTGCCGATCAGCACCAAGCCCGGCTGGAAAACCCCGTTGAGGTTGATGGAGCGGACGGTTACCGTCCGGTAGTCCTCGGAAAGCTGTCCGTAGCGCTCCGCGTTTTCGCGCTCCTTGCGGAAGGCCTTGACGGCGCGGATGCCGGTCATGGTCTCCACAAAGTGCACGATCAGCCGGGCGGACACTACGCGGGACTCGCGGAAGACGATCTGGGAGTGCTTCTGGTACCAGCGGGCCAGGAAGTACATCGGCACGCCCGCGGCAAGCACCATCAGCCCGCTGCGCCAATCCAGCGCGAACACCGTGATGGCCGTGAAAATCATAAAAAGCATGCCCGAGGCCAACGAGCTGACGCCGGAATCGAGGAGTTCGCGGAGCGCTTCGAGGTCCGAGGTCTGCCGGGCAATAATGCGGCCGGACGTGTATTTCTCGTGGAATTCCAGGCTGAGCCGCTGCGTGTGCCTGAACACCCGCACCCGCAGATCCAGCAGCATGGACTGGCTGAGCCTCGCCGTGGACGTCACATACATTGCCGTCAGGCCTGCCGTAACGAGGGCAGCCGCCAGATACGCGACGCCGGCCAGTACCAGCGGGACGTTGTCCCCTGCCTGCAGGGCCGGCAACGCACGGTCGATCCCGAAAGCGATGAGTGCCGGCCCCGCCACCCGCGCAGCCTGCGAGAGCACCACCATAACGATCGTCAGCCAGAATCGCAGCCGCACCGGGCGGATCAGCGACCCCAACAAGGCGACAGACCGCCGTCGTACAGTTTTGCTGTCGCTTTTACTGAGGTGTGCGTTGTCCTCATTGGCTGTGCCGAAGGTTGCGCTGGTCATCGGGAAACCTCCTCTGTCTGGCCGTCGAGGTGGGATAGCTCGGAGTCCAGCAGCTCGGAATCCAGGTCCCGGGGTTCTGTTTCGAGGCTGGCAATCACGTAGCGGTAGTGCTGGCTACGGGCCAGCAGCTCCGCATGGGTTCCGACGGCGGTGATGCGGCCTTCCTGAAGCAGCGCCACCCGGTCGGCAAGAGCCACAGTGGACGGCCGGTGGGCGACGATCAGGGTGGTGGTGTCGGCGAGGACTTCGCGCAGCCGCCTCTCCACAAGTACTTCCGTGTTGACGTCCAGTGCGGACAGGGGATCATCCAGCACCAGCACCCTGGGCTTGGCCGCGATGGCCCGGGCCAGGGCGATGCGCTGCCGCTGGCCGCCGGATAGGCTCAGCCCTTCCTCGCCGATCAGGGTGTCAAGACCCTGCGGGAGGGAAAATGCAAAGTGTGCCTGGGCGACGTCGAGCGCTTCCTCCAGGGCTACTTCGGTGCGCTCACGGGCCCCGAGGAGCACGTTGTCCCGCACTGAGTTGGAGAACAGCGTGGTGTCCTCGAACGCCACTGCCACTACTTCGCGGAGCTCCTCCACACTGAAGTCGCGGAGGTCCACGCCGTCGATGGTGATGGAGCCGTCGGTTACCTCATAGAGCCGGGGAACCAGCTGGAGCAGGGCGCTCTTGCCGCTGCCGGTGATGCCCACCAGCGCCATGGTCTCGCCCGGGCGGATGTCCAGGCTGACGTCCTTCAGGATCGGCTTGTCCAGGGCATCCTCGAAGGCGAAGGTGGCCTGGTTGAAGCTGAGCGCTCCCTTGAGTCCGGCCGGGCGGGTGGGCTCGGCCGGGCTGGTGATGGTGTTCACCGAATCCATGACCTCGTAGTGGCGGTCCACGGCCGTTTTGGCGGTGAGGGCCATGGCCAGGAGCATGCCGCAGAACTCAACGGGCGAGGCGATCACCGCAGCCGTGGCGAAGAAGGCAACCAGCGAACCGATGCTCAGCTCACGGTTCGCGGCCAGCATCACCCCCACCACCAGGCCTGCGCCGAGTGCCAGCTCGGGCAGCAGGGTAACCACCAAGCTGAACGTTGCGAGGTGCTTGGCCTTGGCGATCTCGGTCTTGCGGAGTTCCTCGGCCTGTTCGTTAAAGTTCTCCAGCGCCTCGCGGCTGCGGCCAAATGCCTTCAGCACCCGGATGCCGTGGACGGATTCCTCCACGGTGGTGGCCAGATCACCGGCCTGGTCCTGGCTGAGGCGGGTAACTTTGCTGAAGCGTGTCCGGAACCGGAAGGCGTAGATCATGATCGGCACGGCCGCCGCGAGGAAAATGAGGGCCAGCTGCCAGCTCATGGAGAACATCACGACGACGCCGATCACCACAGTGAGGGTGGTGACCACCAGCATGATGGCACCGAACGCCATCCAGCGGCGCAGGAAGTTCAGGTCCGTCATGGCACGGGAGAGCAGTTGCCCGGATCCCCAGCGGTCATGGAAGGAAACGGTGAGGTCCTGCAGGTGGCCGTAGAGCGAAACTCGCATCCTGGTTTCCACCGTGGTTGCCGGGTTGATGACGAAAAAGCGGCGCAGCGCTACCAGCCCTGCCTCGGCAATCCCAAGGAGCAGGATCACGACGGCGGCAACCCACACTGCGTCCGTGGCCCCGCCGGGCTCGAGCGAATCGTTGATGAGGACCCGGAGCACCTGGGGGATGGTGAGGGCCACGAGGCTTGCCAGGAGCGCACTCATGAGCCCCATAAATAGCCGGGGGATAATCGGCTTCATATGTGGGTAGAGACGGCTGATTGATCTGAAAAATGAAGTCTGCTTGGCCATGCCCGCTTCTTAAACCCGACTGCGAATGTAGTTTCCCGTAGCAACTACCCTATGCCATGGCGTGACACGGTTCACAGGAATTCACCATGCGTGGGGATTTGGCACAGTTATTCCGTTTCGCAATGCACCCCGCGTCATGCCGGGATCCTGGGTGTGGCCCGTAGGCTCCCTTCCGGAACGCAGCCTACGGGCCGAACCCACGGTCTGGCGAAGGCAGGCGCACAGGCGCTCAGGCGGGGGACGTCAGGGTCAGCAGCACGGCCTCGGGCCTGCAGGCGATGCGGATCGGGGCGAAGCGTGAGGTGCCGATGCCGCCGGAGACGTTCACCGGCGTCGTACGTCCTTTGCTTTCCCAATCGTTGAGACCCTTGGCCCGCCACGTGGGGATGTCGCAGTTGGCAATGAGGGCGCCGTAGCCGGGGATGCAGAGCTGGCCGCCGTGGGTGTGGCCGGCCAGGAGCAGATCCGCACCGTCCTCGGTGAAGTGGTCCAGCACACGCTGATAGGGGGCATGGATGACGGCCACCTTCAGATGCGGATTGGAGTCCTGGCCCTTGGTGCCGCGGGGCCATCCCGCGTACCTCTCGCGCTTGAGGTGGGGATCGTCCACGCCGGAGAAATCAAAGCGCAGGCCTTTGAGTACCAGGGACTGGTTGCGGTTGGTCAGATCCACCCAGCCGCCCATGCCGAATCCGGAGCGGAGCCGAGGCCAGTCCAGCTCCACAGGGTCAGGTTTGGTTTTCGAAGGGCCCAGCAAATACGAGGCCGGGTTCTTGAGCCTGGGTGCGAAGTAGTCGTTGGAGCCCGGGACAAAAACGCCGGGGAATTCCAGCAGCGGCGCCAACGCCTTAAGCAGCGGATCGATTGCCTTGGCATGGCTGAGGTTGTCGCCGGTGTTCACCACCAGATCCGGTTTCAGGGCGGCCAGGGAACCCAGCCACTCGGCCTTGGTGTTCTGGCCCGGCACAAAGTGGATGTCGCTCAGGTGCAGGACGCGGAACGGGGCCTGGCCCGCCGGAAGGATGGGCAGCGTCTCCTCACGGAGCACAAACTGGTTCTTTTCCCACAGGCCGTAGCCCACGGTGGCCGCGCCGGCCAGTGTGCCCGCTGCGGCGGTGACGGCAAAGCCGCGCCCGATGCTTCGGACGCGGCTGGCCAGTGTGGATGCGGCCGTCACCGGCTACCCGTTTCCTTTGGGTTTGTCGCTGGGCGCCGGGGCCGGGGCAGGGGAGGACGGCGCCACCGGTGCCGTGGTGGACTGCGTGTTCGGCCGCGGTGCTCCCGGCGCGTCGAGCAGATTTGACGGCGGAGCCTGGAACGGGTTGGTGCCGTAGGCCGGTGCCATCTGCGCCATGAACTTGGAGAACTGAGGCCCGGCGATCATGTAACCGTCAATGAACTTGTAGAACGTGCCGTTGATGGTGATGTTGCGGCCATAACGCCGTTGGTCGCCGAGCGGGTCGCCGAACCAGGATGCCGTGGCCAGGCCGGTGGTATAACCGACCACCCAGGTGGAACTGTTGCTGTCGTTGGTACCGGTCTTGGCCGCGATGGGGAAGTTGGTCTTGGTGGAAATACGCGGCTGGATCAGTGAGCCGGAGCCCTGGTTCAGGACCTCCTGCATGGCAGACGCGACACCGCGTGCCACCTCGGGTTTGACGGCGTCCTTGCAGTTGCTGGCCTGCGCGGGCAGTTGGGCGCCGGCCTGGTCCGTCACCGAGGTGATGGCGATCGGTTCGCAGTACTTGCCGTCGTTGGCGAAGGTGGCAAACGCACTCGCCATGGTCAGCGGCGCAGTCTGGGTGGTACCGATCAGGTTTGCCAGAGTTGTCATTTTCACCTGCGGGTTGGGATTGCCGTCCGCATCGGGCAGCCCGCCGTGGATGCCCACAGCGTCAACAATCTTCTGGATACCGCAGAGGTCAAGCTGGGCCGCTGAGGCGAAGGTGGCAGTGTTGATCGAGTTCATCAGACCGTACAGCACAGTCATCGAACTGTAGTGGACTTCATCCGAGTTCTGCAGGTCAAAGCTGTCGGGAACCGTTGCGTCATACCAGCCCACCGTCGGGTTGGGGCAGGTGTTCTTCCACGGAAACTTCGGCGGATAGCGGCGGGTGGCAGCGTTGATGGTGGTTTTCATGGACTTACCCTCGTTGAGCCACTCAGCGAAGGTGAAGGGCTTCATGGTGGACCCGGGCTGGGCGCCGCCGAGCCCGTTCAGGTCACTGCCGTTCTTGTCGAGTTTGTCCACGTTGAAATTGAGGTTGGAATCGAACTTTCCCTCGGTCTTGAACCACACCGTGTTCTGCGCCATGTTGGTGATTTTGCCGGTGTTCGGCTGCACGGAAACCAGCGATGCGCCCCACTTGTCAGGATTCGCTCCGGCCGTGGCATCCACCTGGGCCTGTGCGGCGTTCTGCGCCTTGGGGTCCAGGGTGGTGGTGATGGTGAGGCCGCCGCGGAACACCATCTTTTCGCGCTGGGCTGCGTCGGCCCCGTAGGCCGGGTTGTTCAGCAGCAGGTGCAGCACGTAATCGCAGAAGTACGGTGCCGTTGACGCGTACTGGCAGCCCTGGCTGGCCGGGGTGACCTTGGGTGTCACGGGCGTGGCAACCGCGGCGTCGTAGTCCGCCCGTTTGATTTTTCCCTGTGTGAACATGGCGTTCAGTACGAGGTCCCGGCGGTTCTTGGAGTTTTCCGGGTTGGTGATGGGGTCAAAGGCGGAAGGGCTGTTGACCAGCCCGGCCAGAAGCGCCGCCTGGGGGAGCGTGAGGTCCTTGGCCGTGGTGCTGAAGAAGAACTTGGACGCGGCCTCGATGCCGTAGGCGTCGCGGTTGAAGAAGACAATGTTGAGGTAGCCCTCAAGGATCTGTTCCTTGGTGAACTTCTTCTCCAAAGCGATGGCGAGCTTCATCTCGCGGAGCTTGTCACCCACGCCCTTGTTCACACCATTGAGCTTGACGTCCTCGCCCTTGCCCTGGGCTTCCAAGGAGGAGTTGAGGATGTTGTTCACATACTGCTGGGTGATGGTGGAGGCGCCCTGCTTGTTACCGCGCGCGGTGCTCACCAGCGCACGCAGGATGCCCGTGGTGTCAACACCGCCGTGCTCGTAAAATCTGGTGTCCTCGATGGAGATCACGGCGTCCCGCATGAACGGTGAGATCTGGTCCAGCGGAACCTTGGTGCGGTTCTCCGCGAAAAGATTGGCGATGACACTGCCATCGGAGGCCAGAATCTTGGTGGACTGGCTGGGCGGATCCACCTGCAGCTCCGCCGGAAGAGTGTCAAAGAATTGGATGGAACCGCTGGCCGTGCTGCCCGAGACGGCGGCTGCCGGGACCAGGAGTCCCGCCACCAGGACACCACAAACAGCGCTCACACCAAGGAAACCAAAAATCTTTCCGAGGGTAGTGGCCGTGTCGAAAATGGGGTTCTTACGAGTCACCATGTTTTCCACTTTACCGGCAAGGACATAGGCTTTAGTTCATGACCAAATGGGAGTACGCCACGATTCCACTCATTATTCACGCCACGAAGCAGATCCTGGACCAGTGGGGAGAGGACGGCTGGGACCTCGTCCAGGTAGTCACAGGACCCGATGGAAAAGGCCTGGTTGCCTACCTCAAGAGGGAGAAGCAGTAACGTGACTACCCCTGCAGAAACCACCGCTGGCGCCGGAACAGCCCCGATTTCCGCCGTCGAGCAGCGCCTTGCCGAGCTGGGCCTGAGCCTGCCTGATGTTGCCGCCCCGGTGGCCGCCTATGTCCCCGCCGTGATCTCCGGCAACCACGTCTACACCTCCGGGCAGCTGCCTTTCATTAACGGCAAACTCGAAGCTACGGGCAAGGTGTCCGCCGGCGCCGAGGGCAACGCAGACGAGCCCACCGTGTCGCCCGAAGATGCCAAGGCCTACGCCGCTGTCTGCGCCGTCAACGCGCTGGCAGCAGTCAAGAGCGTCATCGGAGACCTGGACCGCATCACCCGGATCGTCAAGGTAGTCGGTTTCGTCTCCTCGGATCCCTCCTTCACAGGCCAGCCCGGCGTCATCAACGGTGCGTCCGAGCTCCTGGGCAAAGTCCTGGGTGACGCGGGGCAGCACGCCCGTTCCGCCGTCGGGGTTTCCGTCCTGCCGCTCGATTCTCCTGTTGAGGTCGAACTGATCGCCGAATTCAGCTAGGGACCGGTCACTTCACTTGCCTCAGTTAGCCCGACGCCTGTTTGTTCTACCCCCCGATCTTGAAGGGGCAGCGCAAAGCTGGCTTGAACACGGCGAGCGGACGCCGCGCGCGGCCCGTTTCGCCTCATCCGTAGTCCTGTTGCGCGATTCCCCCACCGGTCTGGAGACCTGGCTCGGCTACCGTCCGGGCACGTCGCCGCTGGGCGTTCTCGCCTTCCCCGGAGGTTCCCTGGAAACGTCCGACGACGACGCCCTCGGCTGGCTGGGCCCCTCACCCCAGCATTGGGCCGAGTCGATGGGGACCGGCGACGTCGGGCTGGCACGCCGCCACGTGGTGGGCGCGATCCGGGAACTCTTCGAGGAAACCGGCGTGCTGCTGGCCGGGCCGGACCTGTCCACCACGGTGGAAGCAACGTCCAGGGCGGAATGGATGCGGGCACGTGAAGCCGTGGCTGCGCAGGAGAAGTCCTTCACCGACATGCTGGTAAAGCGCGGATTGTCGCTCCGGACCGACCTGCTCAAGTCGCTGGTGAACTGGCAGAGCCCGGACTTTGCGCACCGCCGGTTCAATACCCGCTACTTTGCAGCTACCGTCCCGGTAAACCAGCAGCCGTCACTGCTGGCCAGCAAGGGAGTTTGGGGCCGCTGGGTGTGCGTGACCAAGATCATCCGCGAACGGGACACCTCGTCCCTCGGTGATGAAGTGGGCCAGGAAAACACCGTTGGCCTGAAGCTCGGCCAGCTGCTGGTTCCCGGATCCGAGATCATGCTGGAAAAAATGGCTGCCGCGAACGGCTGCATCGCCTACCTCAGCTACAAGCGCAAGGCCCACGTGTATCAGCCGAAGCTCGTTGAGGAAGACGGCAAGCTGATGCTCGAAGTTGAGGCAGCAAAGACCGTCGCCGGCGAACCCCAGCGGGAACGCTGACCTGGCCTTGCTCGCTGCCGGGACGCGGACTGAAGTCCGCTGAGTCGAACCCCGAGACAGAAGGCCGGCTCCCGTTTCGGCGGGACCGGCCTTCTTGTCTTGTGCTGCTGAAGATGTTTAGCGGGAGCGCTGGCGGAGGCGCTGCATGTCCAGGATGACGACGGCGCGGGCTTCGAGCCGGAGCCAGCCGCGCTGGACGAACTCGGCCAGTGCCTTGTTGACGGTTTCGCGGGAGGCGCCCACCAGCTGGGCCAGTTCCTCCTGCGTGAGTTCGTGCGCCACCAGGACGCCGTCGGTCGCAGGCCTGCCGAAGCGGTCTGCCAGGTCCAGCAGTGCCTTGGCCACGCGGCCCGGGACGTCGGAGAACACGAGGTCAGAGAGCGAATCGTTGGTGCGGCGCAGGCGGCGTGCCAGTGCTTGCAGCAGCTGAGCAGAAACCTCCGGGCGGGTCCGCAGCAGGGCGTTGAGGCTTTCGTTCCTGAGGCCGGCGAGCCGGGTCTCGGAAACGGCCGTTGCCGTCGCCGTACGGGGGCTGGGGTCGAACAGTGCCATCTCGCCGAAGAGCTCGCCGGGGCCGAGGATCGCCAGCAGGGATTCACGTCCGTCCGGGGATGTGCGGCCGAGCTTGACCTTGCCGGAGACGATGAAGTAGAGCTGGTCGCCCTGATCACCCTCGCGGAATACAGATGCCCCACGCGAAAGGTCCACCTCGGTGAGCTCGTCCGTCAACAGACGGAATGCTTCGTCGTCGAGCGTGGCGAAAAGGGGCGCGCGGCGCAATACCTCGATGTCCATGAAATCTCCTGAATAAATGTGTCGGCTGTGGCGCTTGTGCCATTGTTTCAGAATTTTCAACGTTCTGTGACGTACTTGGCACCAGCAACGCCTGAAATGACGCCCAGACCCCGCCGTGGGCGCCCTTAGAGTTCCGTGCTGCCCGCAGATTGGCTCTTCCGGGCCGCCGCAAACCGTCCCCGGCAGATTGTCAGAGATCCCCCGTAGAATTGGGCATCAACCGTTTGTAAGGAGCCCCGGTGTTTGGCTTGACCGTTCTGGACCTGGCGTTGATTATGACGCTCCTGTCCTACCTGATCTATGGCCTGCGCAACGGCTTTCTCGTGACGCTGGGCGGCATTGCCGGCTTTGCCGCAGGAGCCGTGGCGGCTTTCCTTGCCGTGCCGCTTGTGAGCGATTTCGTCAACGACAGCGGATGGAGGCTGACCGCAATAGTGGCCGCCGCTGTCGTGCTTATGGGCCTTGGCCATGCCTTGGGAACCATGATCGGCCGGAAAATCCGCAGTGCCGTGCGGATCACCCCGCTTCGCACTGTGGACCGGCTGGTGGGCGGCGGCGTGAATCTGGTGGTCTCGGCCCTGGTGATGTCCATGCTGGCCTTCAGCATCAGTTCGCTCGGCGTCCCGTTCGTGTCCCAGCAGCTGGCCGAATCCAAGGTGATCCGCTTTATCGACGGGCTGACGCCCACCCCGGTCAAAACCACCATGGCGCAGCTGCGTTCAACGGTGATCGGCAACGGAATTCCTACCCTGATCGAGGGCCGGGGACAAGGTCAGCCCGTGGCGGCCCCCAACGCCAGTACGGATACGCCGGCGTTGAACAAGGCTGCCGAATCTGTGCTGAAAATCGCCGGTACTGCCTTTCAGTGCGGCCAGAACCAGACTGGATCCGGCTTTGTGGTTTCGCCGGGAAGGGTGGTCACGAATGCGCATGTGGTTGCGGGCGTGTCGCAGCCTGTCGTTGAGATTCCGGGCGGCGGGGCCATGCCCGGCAGGGTGGTCTACTTCGACAGCCAGCGTGACCTTGCCGTCCTGGCCGTGGACGGATTGCCCTCCACACCGCTGGGGCTGAGCCCGGACCTGCCGGCCGGCAGCCAGGCAGCCTTCGCCGGCTACCCGCACGGCGGCCCGTTACAGTCCAAACCTGCAACGGTTCAGGACATCACCACTGTGCTGGTCCCCGATATCTACGGCAACAACCCGTCCGCGGATGAGGTCTACCGGCTCGCCGGTGACGTCCAGCCCGGCAACTCGGGCGGCCCGCTGCTCACCACAGAAGGCCTGGTGGCCGGTGTCATCTTCGCCAAAACCACCTCAGATGCCGCCCTGGGGTTCGCCATCCCCATGATCGACCTCAATCCCGTGGCCGCCCAGGCGCCGGGGCTCAGCAGGGCCGTGTCTTCCGGGCAGTGTATTCAGAAGTAATCAGGGCTCGAGCCACTCGATGCTCTGACCGTGCGGTCCGGTGATGGCCACGGGCTTTCCGTTGTGAAGGAGCAGGAACCGACCACGTAGCCTGTCCTCGGCCATCTCCGGGACAACGTTGGATCCGTCCTCCTGATCGATGACTTTGTGCCCCTCGTTGGACAGCCAGTGGCAGCCGCGGCCGGCGGCGAGGCTGGCGATGGTTTCACGGAAGCGGGCCCGCTCCCCGGCGTTGAGATAGCCCAGCACGGCGCTATGAAAAATTACCAGGGTGGCCTCATCAGGTGCATGTCCTGCCAGGTCCAGAAGCTGGCGGTTGAGGTCCCCGGCCACCAGCCGCGGCGGATCCCTCCGGGCGACTGCGACCGCCTGGCGCAGCCGCTCACGGCGGAAATCCTGTTCGGGCCAGACAAGAGCTTCCAGCCAGGCAACATCCTCAGGATTGTTGACGTCAAGCGGGTTCAGATCGATGCCGGCACGCCACGTCACCTCAGGCAATCTGTCTGGCAACGGGACAGGACCGGTTGTGGTGCAGCGGAGTACCGGGGCCTCGCTCCCCGACACCCGGGCGGGGGCCAGCCGCGTAACCGATGTGCCGTCGTCGAACTCGTAGCTGTACTGGTCCGGGAACAGCACCAGCCCGGCAGAGGCGCCCACCTCAATCAACGCCAGCGGCTTGCCGTCGGCAGCGGCGATCGCGGCGAATGACGGCAGCAGCGTGGCGCAGCGGCCGGCTTCGTTGGTCTGGGTGGCGCGTGAAAGGACAATGCGCGTGACGTCCGTCCAGTGCGCGTCCAAAAACTCGCGGAATGCAGCGTAAGGGCTGATCTGCGCGCCCAGAAAGCGGGCAGCGGCCAGCATCAGATTGGGCTGACGTTTATGGTGCGGCCACTGCTCGATCCGCTCGATCAGCGCCGGATCATCAGCAATCCCCAGCGTCCATTCTGAATAGCAGGCCGAGGATCCAGGCGCCTCGAAAAGTCCGAAATGCCGGTACCACTCTGCCGTGCGGCTGGGCGGTTTGGCAGCATGGGAAGCATCGCTGGTACCGGGTTCGGCGCTGGCACCGGATTCGGCGGCCACGGGACTAAACCACCTCGGCCAGGTAATCGATGGCGAGCCTGTAGCCGTGCACGCCGGCGCCCACGATCACCGCGGTGCACACGCCGGAGAGGTAAGAGTGGTGCCGGAATTCCTCACGCTGGTGCACATTGGTGATGTGCACCTCCACCGAGGGAAGCTCGACGGCGGCCAGCGCATCACGGAGCGCTACGGACGTGTGCGTGAACGCGCCAGCGTTAATGACAATGCCGACGGCGGTACCGCGGGCAGCGTGGATGGCGTCCAGGAGATCGCCCTCGTGGTTGGACTGGACACAGTCCACCGTGAAGCCGTGGGACTCGGCCGCGGCGATGGCCAGTTGCTCAACGTCAGCCAGCGTGGACGTGCCGTACTTCTCCGGCTCGCGTGTTCCGAGGAGGTTGAGGTTGGGGCCGTTGACAATAAGGATGGTGCCGCGGCCGGCTGCGACAGGGGAGGTGGCGTCAGTCATGAGTCCCAATCTATAGGGTTGTGGGACCGTGGGATGCTGGATTCTGCTCCATCATTCGATTAGATAAACTTCGCATGGCCGGAAAACCGCAGGTGCGCGAGAGCGTCTCGGCGAATGATGGAGCAGAAACCGTCGGTCCTGACTCCCAGGCCGACGTCATGCGGCCTCGGGTTCCTGCAACCCCGTTCCTACAGCCCAGTGACGCGGAGGAGGACTGCGTGTTCCGGGTTCAGGATGGGCATCGGCAGGCCCACCTCGGCCAGGAAAGTGCCGGCGGCCTCAGCCCCGGACTCCAGCCAGGCTGGTGGCCGGACCTGGGTGAAGGTGTGGGCATAGTCGGCGTCGCCAGGGGCAGGGAAGATGGCCTCAACACGGTAGCTCCGGTCCGGATCGAGCCCTGGGATGGTCACCCGGCCGGGCTGCTCCGCAAACGCGCTACCGGTGCTGACCAGGGCAAACAGGGCAGCAGTCTGACCGGCTGCCACAGCTGCCGGAGAGACCACACCATGCAACATCAGTGAGTCGTCGGCGACATCCGCGCGCACCATCCGGCCACTGTGGATCAGGCCGCGGTGCTCTTTGTACAGCCCGATGAACCGCTTAAGTTCTTCACGTTCAGCACCCACCACTCCGCGCACATCCCATTCCATGCCGAAATGACCGAACAGGGCCGTGATGGCGCGGAAGGACAGATCATGGGTGCGGGCCGTGGTGTGCGAAGTGGTGGGGCCGACGTGGCCGCCCACCAACTCCGGCGGGACCACCAGGCCGGTCCAGCGCTGGATGGTCTGACGCTCCAGGGCATCGTTGCAGTCCGAGGCCCAGATCCGGTCCGTCCGCTGCAGGATGCCAAGATCCACGCGGGCGCCGCCGGATGAACAGCTTTCAATCTCCACGCCCGGGTGCGCCTTCTTCAGCTCGTCGAACAGCCGGTACGCCGCGAGTGTCTGCCCGTGCACGGAGGCGCGTCCGGCGTGGCCGTGCTCCAGCAGGTCCCGGTTCTGGTCCCACTTGAGATAGCTGATGTTGTTCTCGCGCAGCAGGGCGGAGATCCGGTCAAAGATGTACTGCCATGCCTCCGGATTCACCAGATCGATGATGTGCTGGTTGCGCCATTCCAGCGGCAGCCGGCCGCCGTCCTTCCGGGAGGCCGCGGCCGGGCCTGCGATCCAGTCCGGATGCGCCCGCGCTATGTCGGAATCCAGGTTGACCATTTCCGGTTCCACCCAGAGCCCGAACTCCATGCCGCGGGAGGTGACCGCCTCGATCAGCGGCGCCAGGCCGGACGGCCAGAGGGTTTCGTCCACGTACCAGTCACCCAGACCGGCGTGGTCGTCGCGGCGTCCGCGGAACCAGCCGTCGTCGAGCACAAAGCGCTCCACCCCGAGATCGGAGGCGGAGTCCGCCAACTCGATCAGGGTGCCCAGGTTGTGGGCGAAGTACACTGCTTCCCAGGTGTTGAGCACCACCGGGCGCGGCTTGCCGGCCGGGAGCCCGCTGGCGGCTGCCCCTGCACCAGAAGCGGGCAGCACATGATGAGGCCGGGCGCGGAACCAGCTGTAAAACGCCTCACTGATCCCGTCCAGGCCGCGCTTCGAGTACGCCGCGAAAAGTGCCGGGGTGGTGTGGCTGCCATTGGGTGCGAGAACCACTTCGGCGGACCCCAGCAGCTCGGAGCCGCCGATCATGGTGCGCCCGTCTCCAATGCTGTCCGCAAACTGCTCATGGTTACCGCTCCAGGCCAGGTGCGTGGCCCACACCTTGCCGTGCCGGTTGCCGAAACCGGCTGTCCCGGCGGCCAGCAGCAGTGAGGAATCGTGCCCGGTGCGCCCGTGGCGACCGGTCCGGACCCAGGTGCCCTGCTGGATCTCGCGGCGCTGCGGGTGGCGTTCCCGGCACCACCGGCCGGTCAGGTCCAGGAGTTCCGTGGCCTCCGGCCCCACCGGCAGAACGGTCGCGAGTTCATCAAGCTGGAAGGGCGTGGACCCCGTGTTGGTGACGGTGTGCCGCATTTCCAGCAGGCCGCCGTCGTGCAGTTTCAGTGTGGACTCAATGCTGATGCCGGCATCCGCATCCGACTGAATCACGACGGCGGTGGTCCCTTCAGCGGTGGCGCTCACGGCGCGGAGGCGGACGGAAAAGTCAAAGCCGGCCACGCCGTCGACGATCCTGTGGCCCCGGAGCGCGGGACGCCCGCGCCAGCTGGAAGAAGCCTGGGGGAGGAGCCCGGCCGGAACGGTGGCGTCGATGGCGGAGTGCGGAACCGGATCACCGAGAATGGCCAGATCCGGCAGGATGCCGCCAAGGTCTGCGCCCCAATGGATGACTTCTGCCTCTCCGCTGTCGAAGCTGATCAGCAGGCTGGTGCCGGCGGAACGGAGGTGCAGGGGGTCCATGGTGGCTTCACTTTCGGTGGTCTTGGTTGTGTAGGGCCGGAGTGAATGCGGAGCCCGCTCCGTGCTCCTGGGATGGATCCGGGAGCGCAGTGCGGGCCCCGCAAACGGGTTGGTCTGCTTCGCAGCGTTACCTGAACAGGGTTACTTGAACAGCGTGTTGACCTGGTTGTTGGCTTCCGTGAGCGAGCTGGCGGGCTTCTTGCCTGACAGCACCGCGTCCATAGCCGGCTTCATGATGCCGTCAATCTTGGCTGCTTTGTCAGCGATTGGGAAGAGGAACGTGGTGCCATCCTTGACGTGGGTGGTGAAGGCGCTGACGTCGGTGCCCTTGGCCTCGAAAGCCTTGGCCGCCAGCTCGGATGAGCTGGTGATGGCCGGGAACACAACGGCCTTGCTGGCCACGACGTCCTGGCAATTGGCCGAGGCGAGGTATTCGACCCATTTGACGGAGGCCGCCGGGTTCTTGGTACCGGCCCAGATGGAATCTGCCAGGCCGTTGAACATGCTGGCGCGCTTGCCGTCGGGACCCTTGGGGGTGGGGGCGATTCCGGTCGCCACACCCTTGTAGGTGCTGTACTGGCCGATCAGCCAGTCACCGGTGGTGTTGATGGCTGCCTTGCCGGCACCGAAGTTGTCCGCCAGGCTGGCGCCGACGGTGGTTTCGAGCTTGGGCATGTAGCCTTTCTCGATCAGGCCGGCCCACCAGGTGATGGTTTCCTGGAACTTGGGGTCGTCGTAGTTGAATTTCTTGCCCCACGGGTTTTTGTCCGTGGCGGTCCAGCCGGTGGTGGCGCTGAGGAAGCTCCACTCGGTCTGGCCCTGGCCCGAGCCGCTGCCGGCGAGGCCGAGGCCGAAGACGGCGACGTTGTTCTTGTCGAAGCCGGCTTCGTCGCCGCGCTTGCCGTTCTTGTCCACGGTCAGGTGGGCGATCGCCTTTTCGTAGCTGCCGCCGTCGGAGGGGTTCCAGTCCAGGTTCGCCATCTGCTCGGCGCTGAGGCCTGCGGAGTCCGTCATGGCCTTGTTGTAAAAGAGGCCAACGGTGTCCCAATCCTTGGGGAGGCCATAGCGCTTGCCGTCTTCGCCAACCCACAGATCCGCGAGACCCTGGTTGTAGATGTCCAGCTTGATGCCGTCGTTCTTGACAGCGTCGTCCAGGGACAGCAGCTGCTTCTTCGAGGCATACTCGGGGAACTTGGCGAGGTGGTCCGTGAAGACGTCCGGCGCGGTGCCGGCGACGAAGCCGTTGGTCAGGGTGGCCCAGTAGTCGTCCCAGCCGCGCTGGGTGATCTTGACCTTGATGTCCGGGTTGGCCTTAGTGAAATCGTCTGCGCACTGCTGGTAAGCGGGGAGCTGGTTGGCATCCCACAGCCAGTAATTAATCTCGCCCTTTGCCTCCGAGGAGGCAGGGGCTGAACCGCCGCAGGCGGACAGGGACAGGGCGATGGCTGCGGCGGCAGCGACGGCGCCGATGGTTTTCTTCATGATGGACCTTTCGTGATTTCTTGCGGGAAGGGGTAAAGCGGGAGGGCGGTAGAGCGGGAGGGCGGTAGAGCGGGAAGGATCTTGCGAGGAGGGGGGAATTGCCTGGAGCGGATTACTTGATTCCTGAGAAGCCGATGGAGTTGACCACCTTCTTGCCGAAGGCAATGAACAGCAGCAGGATGGGGATGGCAGCCACCAGGGTTGCAGCCATCAGCCCGCTCCAGTCCGGGGCGCCCTGCGGCGACTGGGACTTGAAGACGCCCAGGCCCACGGTGAGCACCCGGACGCTTTCCTCCTGGCCCACCAGCAGCGGCCAGAAGTATTCGTTCCACGTGCCGATGAACGTCAGCAGCGCCAGCGTTGCCAGCGGTGCGGCGGCGTTGGGCAGCACGATCTGGAAAAAGATCCGCACGTGCTTTGCGCCGTCCAGCATGGCTGCCTCCTCCACTTCGCGGGACATGCTCATGAAGAACTGCCGCAGGAAGAAGATGGCGAAGGGGGTCATGAAAACGAACGGCAGAATGATGCCGGCGTAGGTGTTGAGCAGGCCCAGGTTCTTGATCATCAGGAAGTTGGGGAGGGCGGTGAAGATCGGCGGGACCATCATGGTTGCCAGGAACAGGGCGAAGACCTTGTCCCGGCCGGGCCAGCGCAGCCGGGAGAAGGCATAGGCGGCCATGGCGCTGAAGAAAACCTGGCCCGCGGTGACCAGCGTGGACACGATCACGGAGTTCCGCAGGTACATCCAGAAGTTGATGGCCGCGCCGGAACCGCCTTCGGCGATGGCTTCCTCGGGGCTCTGCAGCCCCAGGACGCGCTTGAAGGCACCCCAGCTGAAGTCCGCGGGAAGCAGGTTGCCGGCGTTGGCTGCCAGCGAATGGTTGCTGGACAGTGCCGTCCGGAGCATCCACAGGAACGGGGCCAGCGTGACGATCAGGGCGATCACCACAAGTGTATAGGCGCCCACGCGGCCCCATTTGATGGGTTTACGGGGACGCACGACGGCGGAACGGGCTGACGTGCCGCCGTCGCTGGTGCCGCCGTCGCCGGTGCTGGAGGCGCGGGAGGTGCTGCGGGCTCTGCCTGACTCTGCGGTGCGGCGGGGATTAGTGGAGGTGGTCATGGCGGCTTCCTTAGTCCAGATCCGATTCGTTGCCCTTGAGGAACTTCATTTGGATGAAGGCCACCAGGGCGAGGATGACAAAGAGAATGACGGACAGTGCAGAGGCATAGCCGAAGTCGGACTCGGCGAAGGCCTTCTGGTAGATGTACATCTGGATCACACGGGAGGCGTTGACGGGCCCGCCGCCGGTGGTGACGGCAACGGTGTCGAAGACCTGGAAGGAACCGATCACGGTCACCACGAGGACCAGCACCAGGACCGGGCGGAGCAGCGGCATGGTGATGCTCCAGAACGTCCTTGATGGAGAAGCGCCATCCAGGGATGCAACCTCGTAGACGTGGTTCGGGATTGCCTGCAGTCCGGCGAAGATCAGAAGGGCCGTGTAGCCCATGTGGCGCCAGACGTTGACGAACGCGATGGTGGGGATGGCCCACTGCTCGCTGCCGAAGAAAGCGATGCGCGGCAGGCCCATCCAGCTGATGACCTCATTGACGATGCCGAGCTGGTAGTCCAGCATCCAGAACCAGAGGAGCGCAACGATCACATTTGCTACCAGGAACGGCAGCAGCAGCGCGCCGCGGATGAACGTGGATTTCGCCACCCGGTGCATCAGCAGCGCCAATCCGATTGCGATGACTGTCTGGAAGCCGATGTTCAGGGCCACGTACTGGACAGTCACGGTCATGGCGTTCCAGAACAGGTCATCGCTGAAGATCGCGGTGTAGTTCTTGATGCCGATCCAGGTGGGATCCCCCAGGATGCTGTATTCGGTGAAGCTGAGGTAGATGCCGCGGATGGTGGGGATCAAGAAGAAGGCGACGAAGCCGATCATCGCCGGAAGGATAAAGAGCAGTGCGATCTTCAGATCCCCGAGGCGGCGGATCAGGCTGGGCATTGCCGGTTTGGGGGACCTTCTGCTGTTTGCCTTGCCGGCTGCCGGATCCGGCAGTTTGGTGATGGTGGTCATCTTCGACCCTCCTGAATGAATGTGACGTGAGTAACAAGTGAGAGAGAATCTACACGAGTAGAAATGCACGCGCAAGTATTTTGTCCTGCAAATCTTGGAGTCTTTTTCAGGGTGCCGAATTCTGTTGACTCGTGTAGATTCCGGTGGAAGAATCGTGGAAGCCCGTTTTGGGCCAACTGGAGCGGCTGCAGCCGCCTTGGATCACGCAGCAACAGAAAGGTAGACAATGACGTTTTCAATTGGTGTAGTCGGCGTCGGTCAGTTCGGCGGCCACTTCGCCCACCTCTTCAAGCTCCACCCGGGCGTCAGCGAGGTCTACGTCGTGGATGAGCGCCCGGAACGCGCGGCGGCGGCGCAGGAGCGTTGGGCGCTGGGCGGCACCAAGGCGAGTTTCGAGGAGCTGCTGGCATCCGACGTCGATGCCGTGGCAATTTTCACCCAGCGCTGGACCCACGGTCCCTTGGTGGAGCAGGCGCTGCGCGCCGGCAAGCACGTGTACTCGGCCGTGCCGATGGCTATCTCCGAAGAGGAGATCCAGCGCATCATCGAGGCCGTCCGCGAGACCAGGCTCATCTACGCCATGGGGGAAACCAGCTACTACAACCCGGCCACTGTCTATGCGCGGAAGCAGCATAAAGCCGGCAAGTTCGGCCGGATTTTCTACAGCGAGGGCGACTACGTCCATGACATGGACCTGGGCTTCTATGACGCCTACCAGTACAGCGGAGGCGAGGATTGGAAGGCGACAGCCAGCTACCCGCCCATGCTGTACCCCACCCACGCCATCGGCGGGGTCCTGGGTGCGGTGCCGGCACACGCCGTGAGCGTCAGCTGTGTGGGCGTCAAGGACGACCGCCAGGACGGCGTTTTCGACAAGGACGTCAGCATGTTCGGCAACGACTTCTCCAACGCTTCAGCGCTTTTTGAACTGAACGACGGCGGTGTGATGCGCACCAACGAGATGCGCCGGGTGGGCTACCCCTCACACCTCCGCGAATCCCGTTTCCGCTTCTTCGGCACGGAGGCGAGCTTTGAGCAGCTTGCCAACGTGACCGTGTGGCAGGACAAAAAGGATGTCCACGACGTCTCTGAGCAGATGGAAACCAAGCCCAGCATCTCCGCGGACGATCCTTCATTGGCCGATGTGGCACCCGAACTTCGTGACGCCTTCATCTCCGGGCTGGCGCCGGTCCACGACCGCGGCAGGCTTCCGGAAGAGTTCCTGGGCGCGCCCAATGGGCACGAGGGCAGCCACCAGTTCCTCGTTGATGATTTTGTTACCGCCGTCAATACCGGCACCCTCCCGCCGGTCAACGCCTGGGTGGCGGCGCGCTTCACGCTTCCCGGAATTGTGGCCCATGAATCCGCGCTGCAGAACGGCGCACGCCTGCCCATCCGCGATTTCGGCGATGCGCCCGGGAGCCAGTAGCTAGCATGTACCTCATGACGACTTCGGCAGTGCCCACCCCGCGGACACCGGTGACCCGCAAGGATGTCGCCCGCTATGCCGGGGTGAGCACCGCCGTCGTCAGTTATGTGGTCAACGAAGGTCCCAAGAGAGTGGCGCCGGCAACGGCAGCCAAGGTGCAGGACGCTATCCGCATCCTCGGCTACCGGCCCAATGCCGCCGCCCGTGCGCTCAAGCTGGGATCCAGCGAAACCATCGGCCTGGTCATCCCGGACAACAGCAACCCGTTTTTTTCCCTGCTGGCGCACGCTGTTGAGGACGCGGCGGCCGAGCTCGGCTACGCGCTGTTGCTGACTAACTCGGACGGCAATCCGGCCAAGGAGCGGCGGAATATCCGCAACCTGGCCGCCCGCCAGGTGGACGGTGTGGTGCTGGCCAGCGTCCTCTTCGAACCTGATCTCGCTGATCTTGAATCAGCGGAAATCCCCTCGGTGCTACTGAACCACACGGGCGAGGCACCCGGTTTCAACAGCGTGGGCGTTGACCTGGCAGCGGGTGCCCGGATTGCCGTGGACCACCTCATCAGCCACGGGCACACAAACATCGCACTGGCCATGGGGTCCAACGTGTCCAACTCCCTGGACGGACGCGAACAGGGCTGGCTCCAGGCCCTCGCGGCGGCCGGACTGCCGGAGGGCCCTATTGTCCGCGGCGACTTCACCAGGCCGGGCGGCTACGCTGCGGGAAAGCGGCTGCTGGCCGCAGCGAGCCGCCCAACGGCGGCATTCGCCAGTTCCGATATGCACGCGGTAGGCATCCTGCGGGCCATCCACGAGGCCGGGCTGTCGGTTCCCGGGGACATCGCCGTGACGTCCTTTGATGGTTCGGTTGAGGCGGAATTCAGCTGGCCTGCGCTGACGACGGTGGAGCAGCCGGTGCGCGCCATGGCGGAGGCCGCCGTAGTTGCCCTGGTGGGCGCTGCCCGGGGCCAGGAACCGCAGCACCGCATCTTCCCCACCGAACTAAGGATCCGCCAGTCCTGCGGCTGCCCCTGAGGGGCCGGTCCAGGACCACCACCAGTAGGTGCCGGGCATGTGGTTTTCGGCCAGGTGGTACTCGTAGACGGACGAGGCTCCGGTACGCCGTCGCGGCCTCCGAGCCCGCCACGATGCACAGCCCGGTGGAAAAATCCCGGTCGACAGGCAATTAGCGCACGTTCTTGTTGACATATCGTTGTGCCCTAGCGCGGCGGTTGGGCAGCCCTTATGGTGTGTGCATGGCTGCCGGACCGTTTGTTGCGGGCCTTGATGGACCCGCGTCAGAAGCAATGCTGAAACTTGGTCGCTTCTTCACGAGGTGGGACGAGACGCACGATGGACGAGCGGTTTTCCGGGAAGGCGGCAGGAAAGGCGATGTCTTCTACCGGGACAGGTGGAGCCACGACAAGGTGGTCCGGTCCACCCATGGGGTGAACTGCACCGGGTCCTGTTCCTGGAAGGTCTACGTCAAAGACGGAATCATCACCTGGGAGTCCCAGCAGACGGACTACCCCTCGGTGGGACCGGACAGCCCCGAGTACGAGCCACGGGGCTGTCCGCGCGGCGCGGCCTTCTCCTGGTACACCTACTCGCCCACCAGGGTGCGCTTTCCCTATGCACGCGGCGTCCTCGTTGACATGTATCGGGAGGCCAAGACGCGGCTGAAGGACCCCGTGCTGGCGTGGGCGGATGTCGTCACCGATCCCGAGCGGCGCCGCCGCTACCAGCAGGCCCGCGGCAAGGGCGGTCTGGTGCGTGTCTCCTGGCCGGAAGCCATAGAGATGGCCTCGGCCGCCCACATCCACACCATCAAGAGCTACGGCCCGGACCGGTGCGCCGGGTTCTCCCCCATTCCGGCCATGTCCATGGTCTCCCACGCCGTCGGCACCCGCTTCATCCAACTCATTGGCGGGGTGATGACCTCCTTCTACGACTGGTACGCGGATCTGCCGGTGGCCAGCCCGCAGGTCTTTGGCGACCAGACGGATGTGCCGGAATCCGGCGACTGGTGGGACTCCACCTACCTGATGATGTGGGGATCCAACGTCCCGGTGACCCGGACTCCCGATGCACATTGGATGGCCGAAGTCCGGTACCGCGGCACCAAAGTGGTGACCGTCAGCCCGGATTACGCGGACAACACAAAGTTCGCGGACGAGTGGCTGCCGGCCCAGGCGGGTACCGACGCCGCGCTGGCCATGGCCATGGGGCATGTCGTGCTCAAGGAATTCTTCGTTGACCGGAACGTCTCCTTCTTTTCCGACTACGTCCGCCAGTTCACGGACCTGCCGTTTCTGGTCCGCCTGGAGGAACGCGACGACGGCACGCTGGTGCCGAGCAAGTTCCTCACCGCCGCGGATATGCCGGCCGAGTCCGGGGCGGAGGATCCGGCGTTCCGCACCGTTCTTTTCGACAAGAAAACAGGGCGGGCCGTGGTGCCCAACGGTTCAATGGGCTTCCGCTACGGCGAAAGCGGCAAGGGCAAATGGAACCTGGACCTGGGTGAGATTGATCCGGCGCTGTCCTTGCTCGAGGTCTCCAGCGAGAGCGCGGAGATACTGCTGCCGTGTTTTGAGGATCCGGGCGGCGCAGGCAGCGTGCTGCGGCGCGGCGTGCCGGTCCGGCGGGTTGACGGGCATCTGGTTACAACGGTCTTTGATCTCATGCTGGCCCAATACGGGGTGGGGCGCGAGAGCCTGCCGGGTGATTGGGCCGCCGGCTACGACGACGCAAACACACCGTACACGCCGGCCTGGCAGGAGGAGATCACCAGCGTCCCGGCGCAGGCCTGCATCCGGGTGGCCCGGGAATTCGCCCGCAACGCGGAGCAGTCCAAGGGCCGGTCCATGATCATCATGGGTGCCGGCATCTGCCAGTGGTTCCACGGCGACGCCACCTACCGGGCGGTGCTGTCCCTGGTCATGCTCACTGGTTGCATGGGACGCAACGGCGGAGGCTGGGCGCACTACGTGGGCCAGGAAAAGACCAGGCCCGCGACCGGCTGGGTCTCCTTGGCCAATGCCCTGGATTGGTCCCGGCCGCCGCGGACAATGATCGGGACCGCGTACTGGTACATGCACACGGACCAGTGGCGCCAAGACGGCTACTCGGCGGACGCGTTGAAGTCCCCGCTGTCCTCGGGCAGCCTCGACGGCATGCACACCGCGGACACGCTGGCGCAGTCGGCCCGGCTGGGGTGGATGCCGTTCTACCCGCAGTTCGACCGGAATCCGCTCGATATTGCCGACGAGGCGGAGGCCGCGGTGGCCGATGGCACGGCGAAGGACACGCCGTCGTACATCGCGGACGCCTTGAAGAACCGGACGTTGAACCCGGCCATTGAGGATGTGGACGCGCCGGCGAATTGGCCGCGGACGCTGGTGCTGTGGCGCTCGAACCTTTTCGGCTCCTCCGCCAAAGGCAATGAATATTTTCTCCGGAACCTGTTGGGCACGCACAACAACGTGATGGGCAAGGACCACGCGGAAGGGCTCAAGCCCCGGGACGTGAAATGGCACCAGGACGCGCCGGAAGGCAAGCTCGACCTGCTGGTTTCCGCGGACTTCCGCATGACCTCCACAACGCTGCTCTCGGATATCGTTTTTCCCGCCGCGACCTGGTACGAAAAGCACGATCTCTCCTCCACCGACATGCACCCCTTCGTGCACGCCTTCACCCCGGCCATCGATCCGCCCTGGGAAACCAAGACCGACTTTGAGACGTTCCATCTGCTGGCCGAGGAATTCTCCCGGCAGGCCAAAACACACCTGGGCGTCCGGCGCGATCTGGTCAGCGTCCCCCTCCAGCACGACACACCGGGGCAGGTGGCCCAGCCCGGCGGGATAGTGCGGGACTGGCGGGATCCGGACATTGCGGCGGTGCCGGGACAGAACATGCCGATTTTCACCGTCGTCGAACGGGACTACACAGCCATCGCGGACAAGCTCGCCGCCGTCGGGCCGCTGGCGGACAAGCTCGGCTTCACGGTCAAGAACGTCACCTACACGCTGGACAAGGCCCTCGAACGGCTCAGCCATGCCAATGGTGTGATGCTCGGCGGCGCCGGGAACGGCCGGCCTGCAATCGATACGGATGCGAAGATGGCCGAGGCGATCCTGGCGTTCTCGGGAACCACCAATGGCCAGCTGGCGGTCCAGGGCTTCAAGGAACTTGAAGTCCGCACCGGGCGGAAATTGGCCGACCTGGCTGAGGGGTCCGAGGAGAAATACATTACCTTCGCGCAGACCCAGGCCGGGCCCGTGCCGGTGATCACCTCCCCGGAGTGGTCCGGATCCGAATCCGGCGGGCGGCGCTATTCACCGTTCACGATCAATGTGGAGCGGCTCAAACCCTGGCACACCCTGACCGGGCGGATGCACTTTTTCCTGGACCATGACTGGATCCGCGACGTCGGGGAGGCGCTGCCGATCTACCGTCCGCCGCTGGACATGCACCGGCTCTTCGGCGAACCCAAACTCGGACCGGACGGTGCCAAGGAAATCGTGGTCCGGTACCTGACCCCGCATTCCAAGTGGTCCATCCATTCCGAGTACCAGGACAATCTGCTCATGCTCTCGCTCTCCCGCGGTGGCCCGACGGTCTGGATGAGCCCCGCCGATGCCGGGTCCATCCAGGTCAAAGACAACGATTGGGTGGAATGCGTCAACACCAACGGTGTCCTGGTGGCCAGGGCGGTTATCAGCCACCGGATGCCGGAGGGCGTCGTGTACGTCTACCACGCCCAGGAACGAACCATTGACGTCCCCAAGTCCGAGGCCACCGGACGCCGCGGCGGCATCCACAACTCCGTGACCCGGCTGCTGGTCAAGCCCACGCACCTCATTGGCGGCTATGCCCAACTGGCTTACGCCTTCAACTATCTGGGCCCCACAGGCAATCAGCGGGACATGGTGTCCACCATCCGTCGTCGTTCCCAGGAGGTGCAGTACTGATGCGTGTGATGGCTCAAATGGGCATGGTCATGAATCTGGATAAGTGCATCGGCTGCCACACCTGTTCGGTGACCTGCAAGCAGGCCTGGACCAACCGGGCGGGCACCGAATACATTTGGTTCAACAACGTCGAAACCCGCCCCGGGCAGGGGTATCCGCGCCGCTACGAGGACCAGGAAAAGTGGCAGGGCGGATGGTCGCTGAACAAGCGCGGCAAGCTCGTCCTCAAGGCCGGCGGCCGAGTGAAGAAGCTCTTGGGGATCTTCGCCAGCCCGGTCCAGCCCGAGCTCAAGGACTACTACGAGCCGTGGACCTACGATTACAAGACCCTCGTGGACGCGCCCCTGGGCGACGACTTCCCGGTGGCGCGGCCGAAGTCCCTGATCACGGGCAAAGACACTAAGATCACCTGGTCCGCGAACTGGGACGACGATCTGGGCGGAGCCCCGGAAATGGGCCACCTCGATCCGATCGTGGAGAAGGTGCGCCGGGAATCCGAAGACAAGATCAAGTTCGAGTTCGAGCAGACCTTCATGTTTTATCTGCCGCGTATCTGCGAGCACTGCCTCAACCCCTCCTGCATGGCCTCCTGCCCCTCCGGCGCCATCTACAAACGCGTGGAGGACGGGATCGTGCTGGTGGACCAGGACAAATGCCGCGGCTGGCGCCAGTGCGTCACCGGCTGTCCCTACAAGAAGATCTATTTCAACCACAAGACCGGCAAGGCCGAGAAGTGCACCTTCTGCTACCCCCGGATTGAGGTGGGGCTCCCCACCGTGTGCTCGGAGACCTGCGTCGGGCGGCTGCGTTACCTGGGACTGTTCCTGTACGACGCTGACAAGGTCACCGAGGCAGCCTCGGTGACTGATCCGAAAGAGCTCTACGAGGCACAAATGGAGGTGCTGCTGGACCCGAACGATCCGGCCGTCATGGCCGCGGCCCGGCAGCAGGGCATCCAGGAGGACTGGATCGACGCCGCGCAACGCTCGCCCGTCTACGCGCTGGCCAAGGTCTACAAGGTTGCCCTGCCCCTGCATCCCGAATACCGGACCATGCCCATGGTCTGGTATGTCCCCCCGCTTTCACCGGTTGTGGACCTGCTGCGGGACCAGGGCCACGACGCCGAAGACCACGGCGTCCTTTTCGGTGCCATCGACGCCCTGCGCATCCCGGTCGAGTACCTGGCGGAGCTGTTTACCGCAGGCGATACGGACAGGGTCACTGCAGTCCTGAAAAAGCTTGCGGCCATGCGCTCCTACATGAGGGGCATCAGCCTGGGCCATGACCCCGACGACTCCATCCCGGAGGCCGTGGGAATGGAAGGCCAGGCCATGTATGAAATGTACCGGCTGATGGCCATCGCCAAATATGAAGAACGCTACGTCATTCCCAAGGCCCATGTGGAACAGGCACACGATCTGGAGGAAATGGGCTGCTCCCTGGATTTCGACGGCGGCCCCGGCATGCAGGATTCGCCGTTCGGCGAAGCCAGCGGCAGGCCGACCCCGGTGGCCGTCGAGACGTTCAACGCGCTCAAGGACCGGCAGACTTCGGAGTCCGTCGCCGGCGAACAATCCCTGCGGGGCCGGGTGAACCTGCTCAACTGGGATGGCAATGGAGCCCCGGAGGGCCTGTTTCCGGAAAAGCGGTACGTTCCCACCATGAGCCCGGACTCCCCGGCCCACGGAGGCGGCACAGCCGGCCCGCGGCCAGACGGGGCGGGAGCCAGGGCTCCTGTCCAGGGAGCCTCCGGAAATCCCCGCGATGGCGACCCGTCCGGGACGCCATGATGGAGCGGAACCAGGTTCTCTATCTCGCCGCGTCATGGTGCCTGTCCTACCCCGACGAGGAGCTGCTTGCCCGCGTCCCGCTGATGCGGTCCGCCCTCGCGGAGCATCCGGGGATCGGCGCCGCCTTCGAGGGTGTCCTGGCGCTTCTTTCTTCCGCTTCCCCGATGGAAGTCCAAGCCAGCTATGTCCAGGAATTCGATCTGGGTAGGCGTCACGCGCTCCATCTTTCCTACTGGACCGACGGCGACACCCGGCGCCGCGGCGAGGTTCTGGGCAGTTTCAAACAGGTGTACCGGCAGAGCGATGTCCTGGTGGACACACACGGCGAGCTCCCCGATTACCTTCCGATGGTCCTCGAGTACGCCGCACTGGTGGATATGGCGGCGGGCCGGGATCTGCTGATCAGATACCGCCCCAGCCTGGAAATGCTCCGCTTTGGCCTGCTCCATGACAAGCTCCCGCATGCCCGGATCCTGCAGGCTATCTGCGATACCCTTCCCGGGAAGTCCCCGGCCGACGAGCAGGCCGTCATGAAGATGGCTGGTCTGGGCCCGCCCACCGAATCCGTTGGCCTGGACCCCTATGACCCGCGCCTGCTGCCATTGAAAGGGACCTGACCATGGACATACTGCTCTGGGGAGTGCTTCCCTATGTCATGATGGTGGTTCTCGTCGGCGGACTGACCTGGCGGTACAAGTACGACGAGTTCGGTTGGACCACCAGGTCGTCGCAGCTGTACGAATCCAGGCTCCTGCGCATCGGCTCCCCTCTGTTCCATTTCGGCCTTCTGGCCGTCATCGCCGGACACTTCTTCGGCCTGGTCATCCCCATGTCATGGACCCAGGCGGTCGGGATGAGCCAGGAGTTCTACCATTTCAATGCCCTCTTGGTTGGCGGGATCGCAGGCGTTGGCACGCTGGGAGGCATCATCATTCTCATCTACCGGCGCCGCAAGACCGGGCCGGTGTTCATGGCCACCACCAAGAACGACAAGGCAATGTACGTCGTCCTCACTGCGGCTATCATCTTCGGGCTTTGGAGTACATTGGCCAGCGTCCTGCTGGGCGGAGAGGGGCACAACTACCGCGAAACCGTGGCTCCGTGGTTCCGTTCCCTGTTCATCTTCCAGCCGGACATCGCCGCCATGGCCAGTGCCCCCTTCGCCTTCCATCTTCACACCCTGGTGGGCATGGTCCTCTTTACCATCTGGCCGTTCACGCGCCTGGTCCACGCCTTTACCGCGCCGCTCCACTACCTTTTCCGCCCATACATCGTCTACCGGTCCCGGGACAAGGGAGGGACGTCCAGCGCACCGGTACGCCGCGGATGGTCCGCGGTGGGTACCCGGGACCGGGATACCCGGAACCGTTGACACCCACGAGAAAACGGTGGCCAACTCAGCACCGCACCTTACATCCACGGTCACAGCATCCCGATGAGGCGCCTCTCGGGATGACATCTCCACCTGCTCCGCAAACGGTTCCGGATCTCGAGACACTTCCGCGTGGTCGGGTCAGACTGTGGCTTGCCACGCTGGATCCCGGCTACTTCGCAGCGGTCATGGCGACGGGAATAGTCTCGATCAGCGCGCGCTTGCTCGGCCACGCGGCACTTGCGGAAGTGCTGCTGGTGTGCACGATCGGGGCGTTCATCCTCCTGCTCGCAGCCTATGTCACCAGGGCTGTCCTCTTTCCCCGGCGGTTTGCGCTTTCGCTGAGGATGCCGGGAACGGCAGTCACCTACTTCACTGTCGTCGCGGGAACCAATGTCCTCGCGACGGGCCTGCTCGCGCATAGCCTGTGGATTCCCGCGCTCGTCATGGGAGTCGTTGCATTCCTCATCTGGCTGGTATTGACCTACGGGCTGTTCTGCGACATCGTTCTCGCAGGCAATCGGCCGCTCCTGCGTGAAATCACCGGCGTGTGGCTCGTGTGGGTTGTTGGTACGCAGTCAGTAGCAGTGCTGGCCACAACGCTCGCTCCCCAACTGCCAGGGGCATCAGGGCAGGAGATGCTCGGGGTCGCTGGCGTTCTGTTCTGGAGCGTGGGGGTTGTGCTCTACCTGATTCTCGTCGTCATCATCTTCCTGCGGCTGTTCCTGATTGAGACAACATCGGAAGAGATGGGCCCCGCCTACTGGATCCTGATGGGAGCAACGGCAATCAGTGTGCGGGCGGCGGCCGGAATTCTCGCTCTCGGCGACAGCGCCCCGACCGCGCTCCTCAAGGAAATGCGACCGTTCGTGGTCGGGCTCTCCGTCGTTCTGTGGTCCTTTGGCAGCTGGTTTATCCCCATGCTCGTGCTGTTCGGTCTCTGGCGCTATTTCGTCCGCGGATACTCCTGGTCTTACGAGCCCAAGCTGTGGAGTGTCGTGTTCCCGCTGGGAATGTACGCCGTCGCATCCGCAACTCTCGGCCGGGCCATCAACTTCGACTTCATGCCGGCACTGGCCTCGGTCTGGGTATGGGTAGGCGTGGCAGGGTGGTCCGCCGTCGTTGTACTGATGCTGCTCTCGCTCGTTGGCTCCCTGCGGTACTCGCGGTAACCGCCACCCAGTGCTGGTCCGGACGCTACTGCCAGGGATGATACTGCGGCTAGCCGGCGGGGACTACCCGTAGCCGGCTGACCCGTTCGCCGAGGATGCGCTGTGCCTCCGTGCTGAGCCCTGCGTCGCTGATCACTTCATCCGCCTCTTCAAGGGCTGCGATGGTGCTGATGCCAAGGGTGCCCCATTTGCTGTGATCGGCGAGGACCACCACCTTCCTGCTGGCCGCCACGAACGCGCGGTCCGCTTCCGCCTCCAGCAGGTTCGGTGTGGTGAATCCGGCATCGGCGTCCATGCCATGGACTCCCAGGAACAGGATGTCCAGGTGCAGCTGCTTCAGCGCTGCCGTGGCGATGGGGCCCACCAGCGCGTCCGACGGCGTGCGCTCGCCGCCGATCAGGATCACCGTTGAGTTATAGCGGGCTACTCCGGAAGACGATCCGTGGTGGAAGAGGTCAGCGATGCGCACGGAATTGGTGACCACCGTGATACGGGGCCCGTTCACCAGTTCCTTGGCAAGTGCCCACGTGGTGGTGCCGGCGCTGAGCCCCACCGCCATGCCTTCGTGCACCAGCTTGGCGGCCTCCACGCCAATGGCGCGCTTTTCTGCCGGCAGCTGGGTGGATTTCAGTTCAAAGCCGGGCTCGTGGGTGCTGGCGTCTCCAGGGAATTTGGCGCCGCCATGGATACGCTCAACGCGGCCGGTCTCCTCGAGCAGCTCAATGTCACGGCGGACGGTCATGAGGGAGACGCCCAACTGCTGTGCGAGGTCCGAGACACGGACAACGCGCTCGCGCTGGACTGCATCCACAATGACCTGGTGACGTGCGGCGGGGAGCATAGAAGAACCTCTCGGAGAATTGGTCGGGCGGGACGCACTGGAGACCACCGCCCATGGCGGTTACCCCTTGCTGGAGCCGAGGGTGAGGCCGGCAACAAACTGCCGCTGGAGCAGCAGGTAGATGACCAGTGTGGGGATGACGGTGATGATGGCGCCGGCGGCCATCAGATTATAGTCATTCAGGAACTGGCCTTGCAGGTTCTTGATGGCGGTGGTGATGGGCAGTCGGTCACCGCTCTGGATGAACAGCAGGGGCCAGAAGAAGTCGTTGTAGATAAAGATGACTTCCAGCGTACCCAGCGCGGCGAAGGCCGGCCGGCAGAGCGGCATGATGATTTCCCAGTATTGGCGCCAGATTCCCGCACCGTCCACCAGCGCCGCCTCGGTCAGATCAGCCGAGAGCGCCTTCATGTAGTTGGACAGCACGAAGGTGCAGAAGCCGATCTGGAACGCCGTGTTCACGGTGATTACGGCGATGTAGGTGTTGAGCATGTTGCCGGAATCACTGATCGAGTAGGGCACTTCGAAATGTTTCATCATTTCGAACAGGGGAGCAGCCAGAACCTGCGGCGGCAGCAGATTACCTGCGGTGAACATGATCAGCAGGGTGATGTTGAACTTCCAGTTCACCCGGCTGACGGCGAACGCCATCATGGAGGCAAAGAAGAGAGTCAACAGGACCGCCGGGACGGTGATGATCACCGAGTTCCAGAAGTACCTGGCGAAGCCGCCCTGGGTCCAGGCCTGGACGAAGTTGTCGAAGTTGAAATCGCCGCCGAAGCTGAAGTAGCCGTACTTGTTGGTGGACGCGACGGGGCGCAGGGCCGTGAACAGGGACCAGCCCAGCGGAATGAGCCACATCACGGCCATGACCGTCAGGAAGATGTGGGTGCCGTAGTGGCGCCTGGGCCTGCTGCCCGTGCGCACCATTCCGGCGGAGGAGGTCCCGGCGGAAGCCCGGATGGCTGTAGTACTCATGCTTTGCTCTCCTTGCCGAAGGTGCGGCTGAGGTAGAAGACGATCGGGACCAGGGAGATGACCAGGAGGACCACTGCAAGTGCGGAGCCGACGCCGATCACCTGTCCTTCGCCCACGAGGTTCTGGATCACCAGGGCGCTGAGGAGTTCAAGGCCGTTGGTGCCGCGGTTGATGACGTAGACGACGTCGAAGGCGCGCAGGGACTCGATGATGGTGATCACCACAATGACGATGTTCACCGGACGCATGGCAGGGAATACCACCCGGAAGAACGTCTGGTAGGCGTTGGCGCCGTCGATGGACGCCGCCTCGCGGAGGGTGGGGTCCACACCCTTGAGGCCCGCCAGGTACAGCAGCATGACGTAACCGGCGTGCCGCCAGGTGGCCGCAACCATTGCCGCCCAGATATTGACGGATGAATCCCCGAACCAGTCCACGGCCTGCGGGGTTCCTGCCGTGCCCAGGAGGAAGTTGAGCAGGCCGTTGTCCCGCTGGTAGAACAGCTGCCAGATGATGCCCACGAGCGCCAGCGAGAGCATCACGGGGCCAAAAAAGATGCTCTGGTAGATTCTGCTGCCCCGGATGTTCTGGTCCAGCAGGACCGCCAACAGCAGGCCAATCGGCGTGGCCACCAGAGCGAGGAAGACCAGCCACAGCATGTTGTGACCCATCGCGGGCCAGAAGGGCGGGTAGTCCTGGGTGGTGAAGCGGTAGTTATCCAGGCCGGCGCTGCGGATGTTGCCCAGATCCAGGCCGTTCCAGCGGGTAAAACTGAGCCCGATGGACATCAAGGTGGGCAGCCAGACGAACACCAGCTGGATGAGGGTGGGGATTCCCACCATCGCCGCCAGAACGAACTTGTCCCCTCGTGAAAGCCTACGGACCCGGCCGGATCTGATGCGTTTGGCGGGTTTCCCCGGTTCCGCCCGTGATCCGGGCGGAACCAGGTCCTGTGCTGTGGAACTCATGTGACTTTCCCTCGCTTACTGGGCGGCGTAGAGGGTTTTGGCCTGGGCTTCGAGGTTCTTGACGTCCATCTTGCCGTCTTTAATGAACGATTGAAGTGCCGGGATCATCACGTTGTTGGCCATGGCGGGCAGCGCGTCGCGGTCGAAGAACTGGCTGATGGACTTGGCGTTGGCGATGGTGTCCGCGCATTTCTTGTTCAACGGGCTGAACTTGGAGGTGTCAGCACCCTTTGCCGTGGCGATGTTGGAAGGATCGACGGCGGCGTAGGCGTTCTGGGCTTCTGCGGTACCCACGAAGGCCAGGAAGTCGCGCGCGGCCTTGTTTTCGCCGCCCTTCTTGGAGAGCAGCAGGCCGTCAATGGGTGCTTCGACGGCGTCCTTGCCTTCCATGGCGATCTCGGGGAAGGGGAAGAAATCAATGTCGGCCAGGACCGCGGCATCCGTGAACTGCTGGGTCATGAAGGATCCGAGCAGGTACATGCCGGTCTTCTTGGCTTCCAGGGCCTTGGCGGCGTCCTGCCAGGTCTGGCCCAGGGCTGCCGGGTCCTGGAAGGGGAGCAGCGCGGACCAGGTGTCGAAGACGTCGCTGACCTTCTTCTGGTCCCAGGATTCCTTGTGCGCACAAAGATCCACGTGGAACTGGTAGCCGTTCAGGCGCATGTTGATGTAGTCGAAGGTGCCCATGGCCGGCCAGCCGTCCTTGTCGGCGAAGCCGATGGGGATGATCCCGTCCGCCTTCATTTTTGCCGCCAGCGTCTTCAGCGCATCAAAGGTTTCCGGGACGGCGTAGCCCTTCTCCGCCCACAGGCTCTTCCGGTAGAAGAACCCCCAGGGGTAGTTGTAGTTCGGAACGAAATACATTTTGCCGTCCGGGCCGGTGGAGGCTTTCTTAAGTGCATCGGAGTAGTTGCCGCCGATTTTCTCCCAGACGTCATCGATGGGGGCCAGCAGGCCCTTCCCTGCGTAGTACTGCATCCGGTAGCCGGCAAACCAGGTGAAGGTGTCATCCGGGGAGCCCTGGAGGTAGGAGTTGATGTTGTTTTGGAAGTCGTTGTGCGGCACGACATTGCTGGAGACTTTCTTGCCGCTCTTGGCGGCGAAGGCATCAGTAACCGCCTGGTAGGCCTTCTTGGGGACTGCATCGGAGGACCCGGAGCCGAACGTCAGCCCGGTGGATTCCGAACCTGATCCGGAGGGCCCGCTGCTGCCTGTGCAGGCGGCCAGCAGCGGAAGTCCGGCGATGGCTGCGGCACCGACACCCATCGTCTTGAGGACGGTGCGGCGGGCGGGGCTAGCTGCGGCGGACGGTTCCAGAAATGCTGCCATGTTTCTCTCCCTTGAAAAATCATCTTCATATGAGACGCCTCACATGACAACGACTATAACCTCTCAAAAGAAAACAAGAAAGCACGGAAAGTTACATTTTGGCCATTATTTTTGGGTTAAACGTCACAGCCCCGCCGAAGCGGGGCCTTGACGCGGGGTGGCCGGGAATTAACAGCCTTGCGGACTTTCCCCATCGCCCGCCGCAGGGAAAGTCCGAGGCCCGCCTACTTCCTCAGTGATTTCGCGATCTGCTGCATCACCGTGTTGTCGGCAAGGGTGGTGGCATCGCCCACCTCGCGGCCTTCCGCGACGTCCTTGAGCAGGCGGCGCATGATTTTCCCGGAGCGGGTCTTGGGCAGTTCCGGGACCACCAGGATGGTTTTGGGCTTGGCGATGGGGCCGATTTCCTTGCCCACGTGGTTGCGTAGTTCCCGGATGGTCTCATCGCCGGAGTCCACCGCGTCCGCGCGCAGGATCACGAAAGCGACCACTGCCTGGCCGGTGGTCGGGTCCGCGGCGCCCACAACCGCGGCCTCGGCCACGGACGGATGGCTGACCAGGGCAGATTCGATCTCCGTAGTGGAAAGCCGGTGGCCGGAAATGTTCATCACGTCATCCACCCGGCCCAGGAGCCAGATGTCGCCGTCCTCGTCCCTCTTGGCACCGTCGCCGGCAAAGTACATGCCCTCGAACCTGGACCAGTACGTTTCCTTGAACCGCTCCGGATCGCCCCAGATACCGCGCAGCATGGCCGGCCATGGTTCCCGGATCACCAGGAAGCCACCGTGGCCGTCCGGTACGGATTCACCGAGCTCGTCCACCACATCGACGGCAATGCCGGGCAACGGAACCTGGGCGGAGCCGGGTTTGGTGGCGGTAACGCCGGGAAGCGGGGAGATCATCTGCGCGCCGGTTTCTGTCTGCCACCAGGTGTCTACGATTGGCGCCTTGTTGCCGCCGATGACGTCGCGGTACCACATCCACGCTTCGGGATTGATGGATTCGCCCACGGACCCGAGGAGCCTGATCGAAGACAGATCGAACTTGTCCGGGATGTCCCGCCCCCACTTCATGAACGTCCGGATGGCAGTGGGTGCGGTGTAGAGGATGGACACCTTGTACTTTTCGATGATTTCCCACCAGCGGCCCTGGTGCGGGGAATCCGGGGTTCCTTCGTACATGACCTGGGTGGCGCCGTTGATGAGCGGCGCGTAGGCGACGTATGTGTGGCCAGTGACCCATCCGACGTCGGCCGTGCACCAGAACACGTCCGTTTCCGGGTGGAGGTCGAAGACCGCCTTGTGCGTGTACGCGCCCTGGGTGAGGTAGCCGCCGGTGCTGTGCAGGATGCCCTTGGGCTTGCCCGTGGTGCCGGAGGTGTAGAGGATAAAGAGCGGGTGCTCAGAATCGTGCCCGACCGCGGTGTGCCGGGCTGATGCGGCGCCCACAGTGTCGTCCCACCAGTGGTCGCGGCCGTCATGCCAGTCCACGTCCTGGCCGTTGCGCTTGACCACAATGACGTTCCGGACCGAGTGGCCGTCCACGACCAGGGCCTCGTCCACGGCAGGCTTGAGCGCGCTGGGCTTGCCCCGGCGGTAGGTACCGTCCGCGGTGACCACAAGCTTGGCCTCGGCGTCGTCGATCCTGGAGCGGAGGGCGTCGGCCGAAAAACCGCCGAACACCACGGAGTGCACGGCTCCGATCCGGGCACACGCCAGCAGCGTGATGACTGCCTCGGGAATCATGGGCAGATAGACGGCCACACGGTCGCCCTTGGAAACGCCGAGGGATTCAAAGGCGTTGGCGGCTTTTTTGACCTCTTCGGTCAGCTCCGCGTACGTGTAGCTGCGGGAATCGCCCGGTTCGCCCTCGAAATAGATGGCGACCCGGTCCCCGAGGCCGTTCTCAACGTGGCGGTCCAGGGCGTTGTAAGCGGCGTTGACCTCGCCGCCCACGAACCATTTGGCGAACGGTGGATTGGACCAGTCAAGGGCCTCAGTGAAGTCCTTGTTCCAGGTGAGAAGTTCGCGGGCCTGCCTGGCCCAGAAAGCCGGGCGGTCGGCGTCGGCCTCTGCGTAATCAGCGGCGGTGACCACGGCGTTCGCGACGAACTCTTCCGTGGGCGCAAACTTGCGGTTCTCGTGCAGCAGGTTTTCAAAAGCATCGCCCTGCTGGGAGGGGGCGGCAGCGGTGGCCGTCGAGCTTGGGGTGTTCTGGGACATGGTGAACCTCATCATTCATCGATCCTTGCTGCGCGGGACGCACCGTCACCGGGGCCGTGCGGTGCCGCTTGCGCGACATCGGGCAGCGGCTGGTCACGGACATTCCGCAAAGAGCTGTTCCGCCTTAAACACTAGCGCGTAGGCAACGTCCTACGTGTGCCTGGTCACATGGTGAGCCGTGAACGGCGTTTATTAAGCGCCGAATGGTGCCCAGGGACACATCCGCCTGCGATAGATTACGAAGAGGGAATTCAGGTGGTGTGCCGAGTGCGGCCGGGGGCGACATGAGATTTTCGGCACCGATGCCACACAACCCGTGGCCGGAGGACATGGTGATCCGGGTGGACAACGACTCCCATCACCTCACTATCCTGCTGTTCATCTTCCACGCATGGGGGCTCGCCGCCGACGCGGATGTGCCCGAACTTGACCCGAGGCCGGATAGTGGGGCTTCGGCGCTGCCGGATTCCGACACCGCCGCACTGGGGACCAATGCAGGCACCGGGCTTGGGCCAGAGCCTGGCAGACATGCCCCGGGGGCGGGTTCAGGACTCCCCGGAACACCGGAGCCTGCTGGGCCTGATTGCGGCGTGGGAGGGAGGACTTGGCACCGTGGTTGTGTTGCCGTACGCCGGATACTTCGCCCGCCGCATCACCCGCCGCCACCTCGCCGTCACCTCGCCGTCTCAGCGGTCACCCGCAACGATCCCGCAAGTTACAGCTTTGCGCTGGGTACTGCAAGCGCACCCGGCCCGCCGCACAATTCGCAGCCGTGACTTTGCTGCTCGCCTGCCGGCCGGCTCGATTGTCCGCTGCCCGGTTTCCAGCGGCCCAGCTAGTGATCGGCCAAGCACTTGGTTAGGCTGAGATGGAACTGTGACATTCGATGGAGGCAGTCTGGCCGCGCGCGGTGCGGTATCTGCCTGCCGTTGGACGGCACGGCGTTTGATGGACGAACCGTGTCCAGGGTGCCGTCACGCTAAGGAGAACAGAATGAATAAGCAAAGCTTCGGCCAGACGAATGCTGGCCAGCAAGCCGGCGCACCAGCGGAGTCTGGCGCACCAGTGGTGTCCGGCCCGTCCGGCAGCAAGCCGAGGGTCAGGAACGAAGCAATCCTGGGCCCGTTCACCATCAGGGACCTCGCTGTGTTCGCTGCGACTCTCATCCTCTTCGTGGCTTCACTGTTGCCGATGTTCGCCGTCCGCTACAACCTGTGGAACCTGGGCAGCCTCTTCTTCCTGGGGCTGGGCATTGTTCTTCCCCTGATCGTCACCTCGCTGTTCGTGGCCCGCCGACTGGCACCGGAGACCAAGGTGCGGATCGGATCGCTGTCGATGGACCAGTTCGCGTCGGTGGTGGCCTCCTTCGCAGTCGCTTTCTTCTTCCTGGCAGTTGCCGGCGGGTTTGTGCCCAGCATGCTGGTGGCGTTGATCGGCTCGCTTCTCCTCCTGTCCGCCACCGTGCTGGCCCGCTTCATCCCCTACTTCGCCGGTGACTTCCTTGGCCGCATGGAATCCCCGGCCCACCCGGTTGCCCGCGAATCTGCGGTCCCGGTGCAGAAGCCCCGCACACCCAAGGCCCCTAAGCCTGCCAAGCCCGCAGCCGGAACGGCGTCTGACTCACCCGCCCGGCCGGCCGGCAGCAGCGCTGAAGGGGCCAGGGTAACCGGTGCAGCCGCCGCCGTCGTCGGTTCGGATTCCGTGCCCTCCTCAGCGGAGCCCTCCAGTTCCGCATCTTCTTCTTCGGAGCAGGCATCGGTCAGCTCTCCTGCCACGGATTCTTACCCGGCGCAAGCATCGGCGCCGGAAGATGCCCGGCTCGACGGAGCCCCTGCGTCCGCGGGCACCGCACCAACGTTCCCCGCGCCAGCGTTCCCGGCGCCAGTGGGCGCCGCACCAGGAAGCGCCGCAGCCGGGAGCGGCGCTGACGCCGTCGGAGGCGCGGGGAACGGCAGCTCCTCAGAACCGCCAGCCAAAGCTGCAGGCGGGTACGAACCCCTCCCCGCCACCACCGCGAACCCGCAGGTGAAGTCCCAGGAACCGATCGGCGCCACCGTGGATCCGGCCAGCCGGCCCGAGCAAGCCGATCACGAACCGGCCCACGAGGCCTTCTGGTTTGCCGTGGCGCAGCACCGCACGGCCGTTGATCCACGCACGGGTGCACCGGCGTTCGGCATCGAGCCCGGTGGCTGGGTGCTGGCACTCGAAGACCGCGGCCACGAGTTCCTGGTCCAGAACACCGACGGACGCGTGGGCGTGCTGCGCGATCTCAGCAACATCGAACGCGGCTAGCGGACAAGTGGCCGCCTCCCGCACTCCGAGATCCCGAACGCCGTTGCCGGCCACACTCAATCCGTCGGCATCGGGCGAATCCGTGCTGGCGCTCAAGCGGCGGGCGCGCAGGATCAACCGGGCGCTCGCGGCGCAATACCCCTATGCCCATGCCGAACTGGATTTCCGGAACCCGTTTGAGCTGGTGGTGGCCACCGTCCTGTCTGCGCAGACCACCGATGTGCTGGTCAACCAAATCACCCCGCTGCTGTTCGCCAAGTACCCGGACGCGCGGTCCATGGCCGAGGCAGACTCCGCCGAGCTGGAAGCCATCGTCAAACCCACCGGATTCTTCCGTGCCAAGGCGCGGAACCTGATGGCACTGGGTACGCGGCTGGAGGACGAGTACGACGGCGTGGTGCCGGGAAGGCTGGACGATCTGGTGACGCTTCCCGGCGTCGGGCGGAAGACTGCCAACGTGGTCCTGGGCAACGCCTTCGGCGTCCCGGGCATCACCGTGGACACCCACTTCGGACGCCTGGCCCGGCGGTTTGGCTGGACGGAATCGGATGATCCCGTCCGGATTGAATCGGATGTGGCTGAGCTATTTGAACCCAAGGACTGGACCATGCTGTCCCACCGCGTGGTGTTCCACGGCCGGCGTGTGTGCCATTCCCGTAAACCGGCCTGCGGCGCCTGCCCCGTTGCCAACTGGTGTCCTTCGTATGGTGCCGGAGAGACAGATCCGGCGAAGGCCGTCAAACTGCTGAAGTATGAACTTGCTCCCGGCAACGAAGCACTTTTGGAGCAGCTGCTCGCGGAGACCCACCGGGCCGCGGAAATCCGGAGGGAATCCCAGCGGGGACCATCGCAGCGGGAAATCGTGCAAAAAGGGCCGCAATGACTGCACGCCAGGAACTCGTTGATCTCGTGGCGGCGATTGCCGCGGGCAGCGGGCCGGCCAGGGATCCGCAGTTACGTGATCTTGCCGTTGACCGCGCCGCTGCCCGCAAAGCAGCTGTGCTGATGCTGTTTGGTGCCCTGGATGAGGTGCCGGCCGCGTCAGACCAGCTGCTGGGCCCGGCGGATCTTGATGTTTTGCTGCTGGAGCGCGCCCACAGCTTGGATGCCCACCCCGGTCAGGTGGCGTTCCCGGGCGGAACTATCGACCCGGAGGACGAATCGGCCGTTGCTGCTGCCCTGCGGGAAGCGGAGGAAGAAACAGGGCTGGATTCCAGCGGTGTGGAGGTGCTCGGCGTGATGCCCCAGCTGGCGCTGCCCCGGAGCAACTTTCTGGTGACACCGGTTCTGGCGTGGTGGGCGGCGCCGTCGCCCGTGCGCGTGGTGGACTACGGCGAATCTGCGCAGGTTTTCCGCATCCCGGTCCGTGACCTGTTGGACCCCGGCAACCGTTATATGGCCACTCTCAGCCGGATGGGCCAGACGTTCAGGAGCCCCGCCTTCGCCGTGAACGGCGTGGTGGTCTGGGGTTTCACCGGCATGATCCTGAACGAGCTGTTCGACCAGCTGGGCTGGGCCGTGCCCTGGGACCGCACACGGCTGCACGAGCTCGATTTTTAACCTCGCCGGAGCCCTTAGTGCTGGCTACCATAGTGGCGACCACTAGCAGGCTTCGCAGACCGGCTTCTCAGGCCGCCGGCCGACCGGCCCCGGAACGGTCCACAATGTGTCCCGTGGCCGCGTTCTCACGTACTGCATTGATTCCGCAGACAAGTGCCTTGAGTGTTCCAAACGCTGGTGATACGGCCACGACTGTTCCGTCTGCTGCCCTGAGTCGAAAGCGGAATATTTCTTCGCCCTCTTTGTGGATTTCAAACTCGCCGGCCATAGCGCCTGTCCCCTTTGATGCATCTTTGCAGGTAACTGTCACCGGAAGTGTGACCAAACCAACATGAGAATATCGGGCGTTTGCGCGGCCTGCAAAGCTACCAGCCAGTATATTTCCCATTTGGAATATACCGCCCGGTAAACTGGATGTAACTGGATTTCCGCCAGCCGCACAGCTGCTGTGCCGGCGGCCAGCAACCTGGCATCGGGACCAGTACTTCAGTGGCCCAACACCTTCGCTAATCTGGCAAGTTTCCCTTGCCCGGTGGAGCACGGCAAGGGGCCGTGAAGTCACTTGGCGTTGTTGTAGGAGTCCACTACAGCAACGCTGACCGGAAACTCGACCGGAATCTTGCCGAACAGCAGTTCCTTCGCAGCCTCGGCGGCCTCCTCTATGGCGCGGATACAGGTATCCACAGCGGCCTCGGGCGCATGGACCATCACTTCGTCATGCAGGAAAAAAACCAGTTCCCCGGCAGGGGAACCCTCAGCACGCAGGGTACTCAACCGCCGTCGTAATTCAGCGAGCCAACACGCTGCCCAGTCCGCAGCGGAACCCTGAACCACAAAATTGCGGGTGAACCGGCCGCGGGACCGTGCGATCGAGTCCGCCCGGCGCTGTTCCTCGGCGGTGGTGGACTGCTGGCTTTGGAACCAGCGTTCGGACGGCGGCGGACTGCTACGGCCCAGCCGGGAGGTGACCGTTTTCCCGGCCTCGCCGTCCCGGGCAGCCTGTTCCACAAAACCGAAGGCGCGGGGGTAGGTGCGTGCCAACTGCGGCATCAGCCGGCCGGATTCGCCCGTGGTGGCGCCGTAGATGGCGCCGAGCAGGGCGATTTTGGCTTTGGCACGGTCGCCGCCGAAGCCCTGGGCAGCAATGCCGGCGTACAGGTCCTTGTCGCGCGCGGCCTCGGCCATTTTGGAGTCCTGGGCCAGAGCCACCAGCACCCGAGGTTCCAGCTGCGAGGCATCGGCGACGATAAGTTTGTGGCCCGCATCCGCGTGCACCGCGCCGCGGATCTGGCGAGGAATCTGCAGCGCGCCGCCGCCACGCGAGGCCCAGCGGCCGGAGACCACACCGCCCACCACATACTCGGGCTGGAAGCGGCCGTCCTTCACCCACGCGTCCAGCCAGCCCCAACCGTTCGCCGCGTGCAGCCGGGAGAGCTTTTTGTAGGCGAGCAGCGGTTCGATGGCCGGATGGGTGGATTCCTTGAGCTCCCACTGGCGGGTGGTTTTCACCTCGATGCCGTTCCGGTGCAGTGCCCGCATGAGTTCCTGCGGGGAATCGGGGTTCAGGGAGGGGGAGTTCAGCAGCCGCCGCAACTCGGTGTTCAGCGCTTCCAGCTTGGCGGGGCGGTGGCCGCTGGGCGGGCGTGGTCCCAGATAATCAGCCAGGATCTGCAGGTGCAGTTCCTCCCGCCAGGGCACTCCGGTGTGCTGCATTTCGGCGGCGATCATGGCGCCGGCACATTCGGCGGCGAGCAGCAGCTGGAGCCGCTGTTTGCGGTTGGATTCCTGACTCACCTGCGTGAGTGCTTGCTGCTGGGCTGCATATTCGGCGCGGAGATCCTCCAGCGTGTGTTTTGCAGCCGTGTTGTGGCCTGGTGCATCGAAGAGTGCGCCCTGGTCTGCGGGCGGGGGAGGCGGCTGCAGCGAACGCGGCGGCTGCAGGTCTTCATCCAGGGTGACCTTTTCAGCGTTTCTGGCGTACTGCGTGTGGGCCGTGAATTCGGAGTAGGACAGGATGGCGCCGCACAGGGTGAGGTCATAACAGCGCTCCAGTTCCACGCCTGCAGCCAGGAGCGCGGGGTACCAGTCCTGCGTGCGGTGCCAGATCCAGCGCGGGCGCCGGTTCGCAAGACCTCGTTGTCCGGGGTCTGTGCCTTTGAGTTCTCCGCCTTCTCTGATTTCTTGGTCTTCGAGTTCACGCACGACGTCGTTGAACTCAGCAGCGCCGATGACTCGCGGTTCCGGATTGTTGGGGCTGGGAGCCCCCGCCGCGGTGAGTTCCTGTATAGCTGCGCCGTCAGGGTGGGCAGCGAGCAGCAAATACATAGGGTCAATTCTGCCCTGCCCCGTGCATGTCAACGCACGGAAGGCGCTTCTTTGCGGACAGCTGGTGTCCGCGTTTGTCGCTGTGCACCCTTGGCGCTTTGGCCCTGGCCCTTTGGCCGGCGGCTGGCACCCGTCCTCCACAGGCCCCGGACCTCCGCGCTTGTCCACATAGCAAGGGCAGCCGCTTAACCTTCACGCCGGCCCCCGGCACAGTGGCAGCATGAGCAGGCATCATCAACAGAATCACCAGCCAACCGCTGAGTCCAGCCAGGTCGGTCCGCGCTCCGTCCCAGGCGGAACAAGCGGTATGGCCACGGGTCTGCCGCCCGGCACTGAACCAGGCCCCTTACGTGGTGCGGGCCCCGCTCCGGGCCTTGCTGTGCGGGCGCAGGCTGCGGCCAGAGGACCCGGAGCATGGCTTCCATCCGAGTCAGCCGAAGTCCTGCTGGTGACCTCTTTTGAGTACCTGCAGGGCGAGGTCGAGCGGATTGTGGCGGCAGCCGGAGGGCAACTTCGCGTCGTGTCCGACGTCGCCGAGGCCGCGCAGTTCTGGGATACGGCCGCGGCCGTTCTCGTGGGCAGCGACGTCCGTGAGCTGCCGCCCCGGCGCCGGGCACCGGCCGTGCTGGTGGGTCTGAGCGGAGAAGGGGACAGCCTGTGGCATCTGGCCGCGGCGCTGGGTGCTGAGCGGGTGGCCGTGCTTCCGGATGCGGCTGCCTGGCTGGCCGAGTATCTGAGCCGATCCCGGTCGCCGGAAGCGGGAGGTCTGGTGCTCGGCATAACCGGTGGTTGCGGAGGTTCCGGAGCCACAACGGCGGCCGTCTGGATTGCGCAGGCCGCCGCCGGCATGGGTGTCCGGGTGCTGCTTGTGGATGGTGATCCGTGGGGAGGCGGGCTGGAACTCGCTTTGGCTTCCGAAGAAGCGCCGGGCCTGCGGTGGCCCGATCTCTCCGACGCCAGTGGCAGCATTGATCCCGAACAGCTCTCGGAGGCGCTGCCGGTAGCCGGCGGATTTTCGTTTCTGTCCTGGCCGGGCAGCCGGGAACGCCATGCTGCAGTGGACTCCGCAACAGTCGGGGGCGTCCTCGACGCCGCCCGCCGCGGCTACGAGCTGGTGGTGGTAGACATCGGCAGGGGCATTGAGCCGTTGCGCAACTTTGCCTGGGATTGCGACCGCATCCTCATCGTGGCACCGGCCCAGCTGAGGGCCGCCGTTGCCGCGGCCCGTCTGATCCAGGAGCTTCCTCCGGTGGAGACAGCACTCGTGGTCCGAGGGAGAGCCGGGGCTGCCCTGGATGGTGCACTGATTGCCGAGTCCGTCGGACTGCCCCTGCATGGGATCATGCCTGAAGTGCGCGGTGCAACGGCCGCGGCCGAACTCGGGCGGCTGCTGGAACTGGGAAAGCGGCGCGGTGTGCGGCGATTCGCCGCGTCAGTTCTTGATTTGCTCGACGGCGATCTGTTAGCGGGTGATCTGCCGTGACCGGGCATGCTGCGGGGCCCCCACCGCTGGGGATCCCTCTCCAGGGAATCCGGCGCCGCCAGGCCAGGGCATTGGACTCCGGACTCCTGGAATCCGTCCGTGAATCAGTGATGGCGGATGCAGGACCGGTCACGCCTTCCCGTGTGGCGGCCGCCGTGCAGGCCACGGGAAAACTGCTGGGAACTGCGGGGTCCCTGGCCGCCGTCGAACGGATCAGCGCCGAACTCAACGGCCTTGGACCCCTCCAGCAGTTGACCAGGGATCCTTCGGTGACCGACATCTTCGTAAATGCCCCAGACTCGGTCTGGATTGACAGGGGCAGGGGGATCGAACGTTCCCCGGTGGTCTTTTCTGGTGAGGCGCAACTCCGGGCCCTGGCGTCGCGATTGGTTGCCGCCGGCGGCCGCCGCCTGGACGACGGTTCACCCTGCGTGGATGTCAGGCTCGACGGCGGATACCGCGTCCATGCGGTGCTCCCGCCCATTTCCACGGCAGGGACCTTGCTGAGCGTCAGAATCCGGCGCGAGCAGGTCTTCACCATGGACGAGCTCGGGGCGGGCGGGATGTTCACTGCGTTGGTGCAGGACGTCCTGGCAAAAGTGGTGGAGCGACGCCTCAGTTTTCTTATCAGCGGCGCCACCGGCTCGGGAAAGACCACCTTGCTCTCCACGCTGCTGGGGCTCTGTCATCCGGGCGAGCGGCTGGTCCTGATCGAGGACGCCTCCGAGCTGAATCCCGTCCATCCTCATGTTGTTTCGCTCGAGTCCCGTCACGGAAACCTTGAAGGCGGCGGCGAAGTGGATCTGGGCGAGCTGGTCCGCCAGGCATTGCGGATGCGCCCGGACAGGCTGGTGGTGGGCGAATGCCGGGGCGCCGAGGTCCGCGAATTGCTGACCGCCATGAACACTGGCCACACCGGCGGTGGCGGCACGGTCCACGCGAACACCGCCGCCGCAGTTCCCGCCCGTCTGATGGCGCTGGGCGCGCTCGCCGGGCTTGGCCAGGATGCGGTGCGGCTTCAAGCGGCCAGTGCCCTGGATGTGGTGGTCCACATGGAACGGTCTCGTCAGGGCAGATATGTCGCCTGCATTGGTGTGGTGGAAGACGGTGTCTCCGGGCTGGTGGTTTCAGCGGCGCTGGAATTCCGTGGTGGCCGAGTCGTTGCCGGGCCGGCCTGGGAAAGCTTGGCTGAGCGGCTTGGCCTCGACATCACAGCGCAGGATGCGGGCGGGTGCAGTCCTGGAATGGACAGACCGGGAGCGATTCACGGCATGTGGGGTCCTGCGCTGGCCGGGACGGCAGCATGATTGTCGTCTTCGTGGCTGTTCTGGCTGCTGCCCTGTTGCTTGTCCTCAGGCCGCCGGGTGGAGCGGGCGGCCGTGCCCGGAAAGCTTTCGGTGGACGTGTGACGGCGCAAGGCACCGTGCGGCCGTTGGGATCGGGACCCGGATCTGCAGGATCCGGCTCCGGCTGGGGTTTCGTTACTAAGTGGATGGCAGGGCGCGGCAGGCGAGGACCGCAGCATGTCTCCATGACGCTGGTGGTCCAGCAGCTTGCCGCCCTGTTGAAGGGCGGACGCACACCGGCCCGGCTCTGGGAAGAACTGTGGCTCGTCTACGTCGGGACGGCCGGTCCCGGAGTCAATCACGGAACGGGACCTGGCGGCAGCGCAGGCGGGCGGAAACTCAGCTGCGGCTCGCTGTCCATGCTCGCCGCAGCCCGTGCAGCAGCACTTCGCGGATCACCTGTTGCGGATGCCATCAGGTCGGCGGCCCCAGGGGCGTTTACCAGGCAAGGAAGCCCCGAACCGCGGATCTGGTCGGAGCTGGCCGCATGCTTTGACATTGCCGAGGCCAGCGGCTGCCCACTGGCCGACGTCCTGGCCCGTTTCGCAGCCCAGCTCGAAGTGGAGGACGACGCCGAAGCAGCCCGTCAGACTGCCCTGGCCGGACCCAAAGCAACAGTCAGCCTGCTGACCTGGCTCCCGCTTATGGGATTGGGCCTCGGGGTCGCACTGGGCGTTGACCCGTTGGCTGTGTTGTTGGGAACACCCGTTGGCATGGCCGCGTTCGCTGGCGGGATCGTGCTGACGTTGGCGGGCCGGATCTGGTCAGCCCGGCTGGTTCATGCAGCGGCCGGCGCGGGTGCTTCATGATGTCCGCGCTGTTGCCCAGCCTTGTGCTGATCGCCGTCCTGGCGGCAGCGTCCGCCGTCGCGCTTTCCGATCACGTTCGGGTGCGGAAGCGGTTCCTCGGCCAGAGCAGCCGAAGCCGCGATGCAGTCCGTGCCGGTTCTGGATTCGGTTCTGGATTCGGTTCTGGATTCGGTTCTGGATTCGGGCACGGCGGATCCGGCGGCGCAGGCCGCATTGGTGGCCCTGGCAGCATGGGCCGCCGTGGCACGGAAATCGGGCCACGGCATACTCATCCCGCCATGAACGGCCTGGCCGACACCGCCATGATGCTCGAACTGATTGCTGCCATGCTGGATGCCGGATCGGGAATCGGCCGCGCCCTGGAACTCGTGGCCGCCTCTGCTTCCCCGGGCTATGGCCGCTCTCTGCGGCCCGTGGTGTCCGCCTTGGCCATCGGGGCCGACTGGGAGACGGCATGGCGCAGCTCCGAAGTCCGTGCACCCGAGCTCCTGGCCCTGCGGGATGCACTGGGCTTTGCGGCGCTCACGGGAGCACCATCGTCCGCCATCCTGTACGCGCAGGCCGCCCGGATGCGAAGGGAACGCTTTCGGGCGGCGGAGAAGCGTGCCGCATCCCTGGGCGTCAGGCTGGTCATCCCGCTGGGGCTCTGCTCGCTGCCCGCCTTCATCTGCCTGGGGGTGGTGCCGGTGCTGCTGGCTCTGATCCCGTCCGGTGTCTGAGGGTAACTGTTCCTCCACCGGCACTTCCATCCCTCCACAACAAGCTAAGCCGCTGCTTTATCCACTTAGCCGAAGTCGACTCTTACCGGTTCCAAGCTGGGCCGGGAGAGTCGGATCAGCCGGCACTCCGCCGGACACTCTGAAAGGAACCTCATGTCAATCACTTCAAACAAGCCCCGTGCCAGCATCAAGGGCACAGGAATCGGGGGTTCCGGAACGGGGAGCCCCGGAACAATGATCACGGCGCAGGTGGGCCGGCATGAGCACGGCGGCGCCGAAGTTTCTGAGATCTACCCGGGAGCCAGCCAGAGGACGCGGGTCGGAGGCCGCAAGCGTACGGGCCTCATGGGCTCTGAATCCGGAATGGCGACCGCAGAATATGCCATCGCGACCCTTGCCGCCGTGGGGTTCGCCGGGCTGCTGGTATTCATTCTGAGGAGCGACGAAGTGCGTGGCTTCCTGATGAACCTGATCCGTACGGCCTTGGCTTTGCCGTGACCCCGGCGCAGCTCCCGGAGGGTGTCTGTGGCATAGGGAAGGGCAGTGGACATTCTGGCTCCAAGGCTGATGTGCTCCCGGCCGTCACCGGCCAAGCGGCTTCTTCCGGCACCCGCGGCACCAGGGGCAATCCCTGTAACCGCGTCAGCTACCGCAACCCCTGCAACCATGCTCGGTGCGCCGGCGCCGTGACTGCAGAGTTTGCAGTGGTGCTTCCGGCGGTACTGCTCCTTCTTGCCCTACTGCTGACAGGATCAGCTGCAGGAGTAACGCAATTGCGGTTGGAAGAAGCCGCCAGAGCGGGAGCGCGGGCACTGGCGCGAGGCGAAAGCGCCGGGGCCGTGGACGGGATTGTCCGGACGCTCGCCGGGGCTTCTGCGACCGCGTCCGTGGTGGCCGACGGGGAATGGCTCAGTGTGACGGTCTCGGACCGGGTGGGCGGACCATTCGGTTCCACGGTGCCGTTGACTCTGAGCGCCCGGGCAGCCGCGAGAGGTGAAACGGGGACAGCCGCGGCCAAATCACCGTCCATGCCAGTACCGGCCTTGGCTGTTGTGGGTGGCGCGACGGCCGCGGTGCTCGGCGGCTCACCGTTCGGCAGAGCAGGGTCCGGCAGAGCGAAGACCGGTGGCGTCGGGGTCCTCAGTTTGGGACCCGTCAGCCCGGCTCAAACGGCCGTCGCATGAGGAAGGCGCCGGTCAGTCATCCGGAACGCGGTTCCGGGACGGTACTTGCGGCGGGACTGGCCATGGTGGTGATGATTGCCATGGCGCTGTTGCTTTTGCTGGCCCAGTCCGCAGTAATGGCGTCACGGGCGGCTGCAGCGGCGGACCTGGCTGCCTTAGCCGCTGCAGATGCCCTACGCGGTGTCACAACCGGAGAGCCGTGCGTCGTCGCCGGCGAAGTGGCAGCCCGGCACGCTGCCAGACTACTCAGTTGCGAGGAAGGACCGGGCCACACCGTGGAGATCCGAACGGAGATGACCACCCGGATGGTTGTTGGCACTGCGACAGGACGTGCCAGGGCCGGTCCGCCGGCTTAGATTTTGCCCGGCGATGGCGATGGCGGGGGCGATGGCGATGGCCGGAGGCGGGAGAGGAACCGCCCCAAGCCGCAGAGCGGTGGCAGGGCGCGGTGGCGTCCTGGCTAATCGGGGTGACCCGTTTCCGGCCCTTCGCGGGCATCCTTCAGCAGGACATCGATCAATGTGATTGCGGCTGCCTTGTCCAGTGGGTTGTTCTTATTTCCGCATTTGGGGGACTGCACGCAGGACGGGCAGCCGGATTCGCACTCGCAGGCCTCGATGGCATCGCGGGTTGCGGTCAGCCAGACCCGGGCCTTGTCGAAGCCGCGCTCGGCAAAACCGGCTCCTCCGGGGTGTCCGTCATAGACAAAGATGGTGGGCACCCCGGTGTCGGCGTGGATGGCGGTGGACACTCCGCCAATGTCCCAGCGGTCACTTGACGCTACCAGGGGAAGGAGCCCGATGGCGGCGTGTTCGGCGGCATGCAGGGCGCCCGGGAACTGGGCCTCGATCAGTCCTGCGCCGGTCAGCGAGCGGTTGTCCATCACAAACCAGACCGCCTTTGTGAACAGATCCCTGGCGCCAAGCTGGAGGGGTTCTTCGCCGAGGATCTCATTCGAGATCAGGGCCTTCCGTTGGAAGGAGACGACTTGTGTCGTGACTTTCACATCGCCGAAATGCACCGCAACATCGCCCCACTGGGCCGTCCGCTGGGTTTCCAGCACCTCGATCTGGGTCACGTCCCGGGCCGTCGTGTAATAGTCCGGATTGGCACGGCGCACCATCACGCAGTGGTCGTCCTCGTTCAGATCCACCACCACATAACTGTCCCCCTGATGCACATAGACGGCGCCGGTATGAGCCTGGTAATGGGTCTGCGGGGAGTCCATGGTGCCCAGCAGTGAGCCGGTATCCGCATCAACGATGCGCACTGGCCCGCCGCCGTCGGCCCTCAGATTCACCATGGCTGCTGCGCTCTGCGGGTGGGTCCAGAACCAGCCTGCCGGTCGCCGGCGCAGGTATCCCTGGGTCACCAGTTGGTTCAGCAATTTTTCTGCAGTATCGCCAAACAACCCAAGTTCGGCTACGCCCAGCGGGAGCTCGGCGGCGGCGGCACACAAATGCGGGCCCAGCACATAGGGATTGGAGGGATCAAACACCGTGGCCTCGACGGAGACATCGAATATGGCCTCGGGGTGGTTTACCAGGTAGGTGTCCAGCGGATCGTCGCTGGCGACGAACGCGGCGATGGCATCTTGGCCCGCCCGGCCCGCCCTGCCGATCTGCTGGAATAGCGAAGCCCGCGTACCCGGCCAGCCGGCCACCAGCACAGCATCGAGGCCGGAGATATCGATGCCCAGTTCAAGCGCCGACGTGCTGGAAACGCCCAGCAGTTCGCCGGATCTCAGCGCACGTTCCAATGCCCTGCGCTCTTCAGGCAGGTAACCGGAACGGTACGCAGCCACGCGTTGCGGCAGGCTGGGGTCCACCTCGTCCAGGAGGCGTTTGGCGATGGACGCGATGGTTTCGGCCCCGCGCCGGGACTTGATAAACGCGATGGTCCGGATCCGGGAAGAAACCAGGTTGGCCAGCAGATCCGCGGTCTCGGCCACCGCCGTTCTGCGTTCCTTCGCGCCGTTCTCTCCTCGGAGCTCAGTCAGGGCAGGCTCCCAGAAAGCCACCGTGGTGGACCCATGCGGTGAGGAATCCTCGGAAACGGCGAGCACGGGGGCCCCGATCAAACGACCGAAGGAACTGTCCGGCTCGGAGGCCGTAGCGGAGGCGGCAATGAACACAGGTCCGGGGTGGGAGGCGCCGGCACCATAATAGGCGCAAATCCGACGCAGCCTTCGCATCAGGTTGGCCACGTGGGAGCCGAATACGCCGCGGTAACTGTGAGCCTCATCCACAACCACATACCTCAGCCTGCGGAAAAATCCTGCCCACCAGCCATGGTTGGGCAGGATGCCGAAGTGCAGCATATCCGGGTTGGCGAGAATGAAGTTGGCATGGTCCCGGATCCATCGCCGCGACGCGGGGTCCGTGTCGCCGTCGTACGTTTCTGCCCGCACGGTGGGGAGCTTCAGTGCGCGGATGGCAGCCAACTGATCGGCGGCGAGTGCTTTGGTGGGCGAGAGGTAAAGGGTCACGGCGCCGTCGTCGTGGATCTTTCCCGGCTCGGACAGCACCTTGAGCTCCGAGCGGTGGATCGCGTCCAGTGCGGGAAGCTGATACGCCAGCGACTTGCCGGAAGCTGTGCCGGTGGCGATTACCACGTGCTTGCCGGCGCGGGCGAGGTTGGCAGCCTGGATCTGGTGGCGGTATGGCTCGTGGATGCCGAGCGAACCGTAAGCGGTCACAACATCCGGGTGGGCCCACGCCGGCCACGGTTCGTGGACGGCCTGCCTGGCGGGGATGGTGCGCACATGACGGAGCTGCTCCGGGTCAGGGCCGCGGCCCAGTAACGGAATCAGCGAGTCATGTGGGTTCACCTGAACATTCTGTCACCCGGGCAAAAATCACCGCTGCCGGCACCGGCCGCAGTTTTCGCGGGGAAATCAGCCGACTGAAAGGTCGGAGCCCTCGTCTGAGGCGGACAGCATGAGTACGTGGGACAGCGTCTTCCAGCCTAGGTGCGAGTAAAGCTTCTGCCCGTCCAGCGAAGCCAGCAGGAGTCCGTTTTCTACATCGTGCTCGAACGCCTGAGCGGCCAATGCCTTCATGATGAAACTGCCAAGCCCGCGCCGTTGAAAACCGGGCTCAGTGACGATTTTGTCGAAAACTGCGGTGTGACCCACTACAAAAACGCGCCCGCTGGCCGCCACGGTCTCATCTGAATGGACCACGGCATGGTGGACACCGTTGGACTCCGAGGTGGCGAGCGAGAGATCGTCGGCGGATAGCCAGGGGTCCTCCGCATCCTGGGTTTCCATGTCCACGATCATCATGGTCTGGGACGCCGACGTCACGTTCAGCCCGTGTTTCCTGGCCAGGAACGTGAATCGGGCGGCATCGTTGCTCAGGATGGTCAGGATCCTCGCCGGCGCCTCGGCCGTTTTGGCAGCCAGCTCAGCGAACTCGGAATCCGACGGGTCATGGGCAAAATACTCCCAGTCATGGGTGGTGTCCGCCCGCAGCGCAGCAGGGAAGCGGCCCTCCGTGCGGGTCTCGTAGCCTCGGCAACCGGCCCAGCCGGCTACCCAGACTTCCAGCAAGTGAGTGATGTCTTCAACCATGGCGTCCGGGGTCATGTGATGAGACTATTCCAGCCCCGCCACAAGCAACAGGGGTAGGGTGCGGTTGCCGGGCTTGCTTATGCGATTGTGACCGCGCAAGGCTGAAGCCACGCCTGCGGTGCGCCGGTGCACACGACGGACGGCGGCGCACTGCAGGAGCCAGGTGGATGCCGCCTGAAGCGTGATTCCGCCCGTTTCAGCGCAGCAAGTACCCTTAAATACGTGGCTTTGAACCGAATTGTGCTCTTTTACGGCTTTACCCCTATCGCGGACCCGGACGCGGTCCGCCTATGGCAGCGTGCCCTGTGCGAGAAGCTGGGGCTGACCGGGCGCATCCTCATCTCCAAGGACGGCATCAACGCCACGGTGGGCGGGGAGCTCAACGCCATGAAGCAGTACGTCAAGACCACCCGCGAGTACAAGGGTTTCCACGGCATAGACGTGAAATGGTCTGACGGCGGCGCCGAGGACTTCCCCCGGCTGAGCGTCAAGGTCCGCGATGAGATCGTCTCCTTCGGCGCCCCCGGCGAGCTGAAGGTGGACGTCAACGGTGTGGTGGGGGGCGGAACGCACCTGCAGCCGGAAGAGCTCCACAAACTGGTGGACACCAAGAAGCAGAGCGGCGAGGACGTGGTGTTCTTCGATGGGCGCAATGCCTTCGAAGCCCAGATCGGCAAATTCAAGGGTGCCATTGTCCCGGATGTCGCCACCACCCACGATTTCATCAAGGAACTCGACTCCGGCAAGTACGACGCCCTCAAAGACAAGCCGATCGTGACCTACTGCACCGGTGGCATCCGCTGCGAGGTGCTCTCCAGTCTGATGGTGAACCGCGGCTTCAAAGAGGTGTACCAGCTCGACGGCGGCATTGTCCGCTACGGCGAAGAGTATAAGGACCAGGGCCTCTGGGAAGGCTCGCTCTACGTCTTCGACAAGCGGATGCACGTCGAGTTCAGCGAGGATGTAAAGACCATCGGCGATTGCGTCCGCTGCTCGGCACCCACCAGCAAGTTCGAGAACTGCTCCAACCTCAGCTGCCGCACACTCACCCTGTACTGCACCGTTTGCGCCTCCAGCCCCGAAACACTCCGCTGCCCGGACGGCTGCGCCGCCTGAAAGAGCCGCCTGATCGGGGCTTGGACGACCCTGGCACCAGAGGCTCAGATCCTGCTGATGCGGTACGCATAGTTCGCGGCCGACTGGGAATCCAGCCGGACACTCAGCAGAGCATCCGCGGACACATGGACCACATTCACCCGTGCGGTGCCGCACCTGATGCTCAGGTCAATCAAGGCAACGTCATTGTCGCTCACAGTGAAGTTCACCCGCTGCTGGCTCCGGCACGTGAGGGTCAGCGCGTAGTTTCCGCTGGGGAGCTGCCCGGTGGTTTCGGTCCGGTTCCCGTTGGACCCGAGGGATCCGTAGCTGACACCGAATGCCTGCCCTTCCGTCTCCGGCAGGGCCTGTCGCACCCAGGCCTCCAAATCTGCGCCGGTGACCGGATCGTTCTGGTGGGGGTCCTGGGGCAGCGCCGCGTCCGTAAACGGAGCCGCCGACGAAACTGCCGTATCAGCCAAAGGCGCCCGGCCGTCGTCGTATGAGTATTCACAGCCGGTCAGCACTGCTGCGGCAGCAAGCGCAACGGAAAGTACGACGGCGGTGGCAGGCCCGCGCTTCTGGGGCACCCGGGGTGAGGGGCAAGGGGGAACGCGAACCCTGGCCATGCGCACGGTGGGCATACTTTGACTTTAGGCGCGTGGCGGCCTCGAAGCCATAGCTTCTTCGGGCATGACCCCGAGCCTGCCGGCAACCCCTGTACTGCACGTCACGCGGATCCTACTTAGCTGCGACCAGCCGGTACGCATAAAGAAGCGGGGCGTCCACACTGGTCGCGCTGATCTCCACGGGCCCCGACTCCGCCAGAGTTACTTTTACGGTTTCGCGGCTTCCGTTGCACGCGGCGCCCGTTTCCTGGATTTCCTTGCCGATCGAGCTCACGGCCAGGAACGTCTTGCCGCCACCATCGCATTTCAGGGTTAGCGTGTAGCTCCCTGCCGGGACGGACGCCGCCACCTGGACGATCGGTTCACGGTTGAGGATCTTGCCGGCATCCTCCAAAACTGCCCCTTTTATGGTTGGCAACGCAGTCGCTTTCCATGCCGGGACGTCGGTGTTTTCGATGGACGCGGCGGACGAGCAGGCGGTTGCGGCCAGTAGGACGACGGCGGCGCCAGCCACCCCCGAAAGGGTGCGCCGAAGCACTGGAGAAGGTGTAGCCATGCCTCCAATTTACCCGTTGCCGATCGGCGTTACGTACGCGCCCAGTGGCCGGTACCGCCCGGCACCGGAGCTAGCCCGCGATCAGCTCCAGCACCATCCCCCGGTGCAGCGCCAGGTACACCCTGTCGCGCAGCCTGTTGGCCTCCGTATCAGTCAGCGTCCGGTCCAGCGGCTGCAGCACCAGCCGCACCAGGACGTTCACGTTGCCGGGAGCCATGCGGAGACGTTCGACGGCGGCCGGCGGCAGCTCCGCCGTCGTCGTCACCGCTTTGATCTCCAGTGCCGCAAGGACATCGGCGTCGCTTCCCAGGGCTGCACGGGCGAGGTCGCCCAGCAACTCGGCATCGGCATCGCTCCGGTGTGCCAGCACCAGCGAAAGGTCCCGCCTGACCTCCGGCATCCCGGAAACAGGCCGGTACGGCAGCAGATCCAGCATCTGTGCCTGGACCTCCGGGTTTGCCGAACGCAGGAGCCGGATATCAGCGATCCCCTTGCGGAGCATCAGCGCCCGGTCCAGTCCCATGCCCAGCGCGAGTCCGGCCCAGCGCCGGGGATCCAGGCCGGAGCCACGGAGCACGGGTGCTGCCACCAGCCCGCACTCGGCCAGCTCCAGCCACTCCCGGCTGCCGTCCCGCATCGTGACCAGCACATCCAGCTGCTGGCCGGCCGCGGTGTAGCTGTGGACAGCGGGCGTCGCGCGCCACTGCACGTCCGGATGCTCGGCGGCCGGCAGCACGGCCTCCACTACGGCAGCCATCATGGAGTGGAGGCCGGACGGACCCAGCAGCCCGCGGGACTTGATCCGCCACAGGTCCACCTGGTGAGGGGCGCCAACATGCGTGCGGTCAATGGCGTCCCGCCGGTACACAAGCCCCGGGAGCACATGCAGCCGGTCGTAGTAGCCCAGCTCGCCGCGGAGTGAGTCAAGCAGCGCCGGAATGCCTGCTGAGGTGTGGCTGCGAAGCATCACCGTGGGGCTCACATGGCGGGAGTAGCGCGAGTCCCGGGTGACGTCGTCGGGCGAATATCCCAGGCGGTCGTAGTTGTCGGCGGTGGCCACCAGCGGATTAACCCGGTGGGTCCGCGACGGGACATCCCAGAGCCGTTCCAACGCGGCCACCACGTCTGCCAGAAGCAGTTGCATGGCATGCCGGCCGGCGGCGGGATCGGAGAGATCACGGAGCTCCAGGGCGGAGTTGAGGTCAGTGAGGGAGAGGTGGTTTTTCATCAGGGGTCCTTTTGGTTTGGGCTGCGGGAAGGGGAAATTCACCCTCAGCCACTGCGCCGGACGGACCCCGGCAGCTGCAGTTATGCGCGCGACAAGAAGCCCGTGGGGCCGGAAAGCGGCCGAGGGCTGATAAATCGCTGCTGCATGTGCATGGGTCAATGATACGCCAGCCCGGATTGGCTCTTGACCTTGACGCTACGTCAAGCTTTAGAGTCGCATTGTGGGATCACGGAAGGTGGAGCACATGGAGTGGTCAATCCAGGAAGTCGCCAAGATCGCAGGCACCACAAGCCGGACTTTGCGTCACTACGATGACATCGGCCTGCTCAAACCCAGCAGCACCGGCTTCAACGGCTACCGCCACTACGATCAGTCCGCCCTGGTGCAGTTGCAGCGCATCCTGCTCCTCCGGGAACTGGGGCTCGGGCTGCCGGTGATTGCCCGGGTCCTGGAAAACGAGACGGACGCGCAGAAGGCCCTTGGCAGTCATCTTGAGTGGCTCCGGCAGGAACAGAACCGGCTGCTGCGGCAGATCGCGTCGGTCCAGAAATCCATCAAGGCAATGAAAGGAAAAGCAGGGATCATGGCAGAAAACATGTTCGATGGCTTCGACCACACCCACTACAAGGACGAGGTCGAATCACGCTGGGGACAGGATGCCTACACGAAGGGCGATTCCTGGTGGCGCGGAATGGACGCGGCGGAGAAGAGTGCATGGAAGCAGCGCTCGCGGCAGCTCGGAAGCGACTGGATCGCCGCGGCGGAATCAGGTGTGCCGGCCGGCAGCATCGAGGCGCAGGAGCTCGCGAAGCGCCACGTTCAGTGGCTTACGGGCATCCCAGGCACACCCGCATCGGCACCCGGCGGCAACGTGAAGGGATACGTCACCGGACTCGGTGACATGTACGTTGCTGATCCGCGCTTCGGCGCCAACTACGGCGGTGAGGCCGGTGCAGGATTCGTGCGCGATGCCTTGCGCATCTATGCCGAGAACTACCTGTAGATCCCTCTGGATACAAGCTCAGGGTATTAGGGGGACCGGACGGGAGCCGCCGCCGGGAACCCAGCGCCCGGCAAATAGACTTGTCCGGTGACTGAATCCTCGCTTTTCACCGCCGGCAATACTCCTGATGCTCCCCGCAGCGATTTGCCCCAGCTGCTGACTGCACTCGCAGCGGACTTGCGGAGCATCGGCTACACGGTGGACGGCGTCGCGGGCTTTCTCGGCGAATCCGCCCATGCAGCCTTAAATCGCGATCAGCTCATCCCCGCGCTGATCGTCACCGAAGCCGCCGCCCACGGCGCCCTCCGCGCTGCGGACCAAACGACGGTGGCGCTTGCCGCCGTCGTACGCCTTTGGCTCTTGGCTGTACAGCAGACGGTGGAAACGCTCGACGCCGCACTCCCGGGCATCCGCACCAACGGCCTGGTGGCGCTGGGGCTGGTGGAACGGGGCGCCAACGATATTGTGGCAGCAACGGCCGATCTCCGCCCGTACGGCTGGGAGGGGACAGCAGAGGAAGACGAGCCCGGCAGCGGCGGCGCCGAACTCTGGGTGGCCAGCGATCTTGCCGCCCACCAGCAGGCCGGGGTGTTGCGGCACAATCACGTTCTGGGAATCGGGCAGGCGTCCACCACACTGGTGCAGTCCACCATCCGCCGTCACGTGGCCAAAGCCCTTGATCTGGGCACGGGCTGCGGCATCCAGACGTTCCACCTCTTGCACCACGCGGAGCACGTCACGGCGACGGACATCTCCGCGCGGGCGCTCGCTTTTGCACGCTTCAACCTGCTGCTCAATGCGGAGGCCCTGCATTTGGATCCGGCACGGCTGGAGGAGCGCGTCAGCCTGCGCCTGGGATCGTTGCTGGAGCCGGTGGCCGGTGAGGAATTTGAGCTGGTGGTATCCAACCCGCCGTTCGTCATCACTCCGCGAAGTCAAGGCGAGGCCGCTGCGGAGCAGTTCACTTACCGCGACGGCGGGCTTGCGGGCGACGAAATCGTCTCCCGCCTGGTCGCATCACTGCCTTCTGTCCTGGCGCCGGGCGGAACAGCCCAGATGCTCGGCAACTGGGAGATCACGGCGGGAACGGGCTGGGAAGGACGGCCGGAAGGCTGGGCCGGGACGGACACGGATGTGTGGTTCATCCAACGCGAACAGGTCAGCCCGGAGCAGTACGCTGAAACCTGGCTGCAGGACGCCTCCGAAGGCCGGGACCGCGGCCTCTACGCCCGCGCCTACGCCGCCTATCTGGACGACTTTGCCGCGCGCAACGTCGAGGCGATCGGCTTCGGCCTGATCTGGCTACGGAGGCCTGCTGCCGTCTGTGCCGTGGACCCCGGATCCGTGGACGGGTCTGTGAATGGGGCCGCGGGCATCCGCCGCTTCGAGGAAATCACCTACCCCATCGAACAGCCGGTGGGTCCGCACCTGGGTGCCTCCGTCCAACGCGCCGACTGGCTGGCCGCCAGCAACCTCGCCGAAACGCACCTGCTGGTGGCGGACGACGTCACCGAGGAACGCCATCAGCGGCCCGGCGCCGAACACCCCGGCGTGATCCTGCTTCGCCAGGGTGCCGGCCTCCGCCGGACCAACCTGCTCAGCACTGAGCTGGCCGGGTTCGTCTCAGCGTGCGACGGCGAGCTGTCCGTCGGGCAGATCATCGGCGCCCTTGAGGCCCTGCTTGGCGGCGGACTGCTTGGCGGCGAGCTGCTTGGCGGCGACGGGTTCGATGGCGGCGCTTTCCGCAGCGGGGTCCTCGCCGAGGTGGGCAACCTGGTCCGGGACGGCTTCCTGCTTCCTGTCACCGGCTGAGACCGAGGCAGGTTAGGTGTCAAACACTTCTTTCAGAGCTGGGCGGTTCTGGATAGACTGAGACGGTGAATGCAGAAACCTCAAAGGCGGAGTCCGCGGCGAAGTCCCCGTCCGCCGCGCTTCAGGTGACACCTCCCCAGCCGGCGGAGCGCCCGTCTGTGGGGCGCCCGGCATCGGAGCCCGTCACGGCAGCCGCCAAGCGGAGGAAACGTCCGGAAAAAAAGGTTGAGATCACCGATCCCAAGGCAATCCGGGCACTTGCCCACGCGGCCCGGCTGGAGGTCATCTCCGAGCTGTACTCCACTCAGCTCGGCCGCACCGCTACGGAGCTTGCAGTGCAGACCGGACTGACGCCGAGTGCCATGAGCTACCACCTGCGGGCACTTCAGAAGTGGGGGATGGTTGTTCCCGCCGAGACCTCCGGCGATGCCAGGGAACGCCGGTGGAAAGCCGCCGGAACGGATTTCACCATCAATTCCGGCGGGGGAGTGGCCAGCCCTGAATTTGCCGTACTGGATCTGGAGCTTGACGCCTTCCGCCGGCGCGCCACCGCTCTCGCCAAGGTCCGGGACGAACGTCGCAGGCGCGGGGAAACCTCAGAGCCCTCCTCAGTGGTGGTGTTGGCCAGCAATCTGCTTTACCTGACGCCTGAACAGCGGGCCGAACTCACGGAGCGGGTCTTCGGGCTGCTGCGGGAGTACGAGCTGGAAGACCCCAGCCGGATTCCCGCCGGTGCCGAGCGGATGGCCACCATGTGGTCCATGATTCCGGACGACCGCAGGGCCCGGCCCTGAGCCCAGCCATTGGTCCGGATGCAGGCCAGGCCTGATCTTTCCTTCACGGTCGCCATCCATGGTTACCGCCCGGTAACCGGCATCTGGCGGGTGTGACGGGCAGCACGCGTTTTCCACATAAATGCGCATGTTTCTGCAATATATGGTGAACTAGGCCAATATGGGCTCATCTGCCCAAGCCACCTTTTTCTGTAGGAGCACCGTGCCAAGCAAGGCCAAAACAGGCAAGAAACTCGTGATCGTAGAGTCTCCGGCCAAGAGCAAGACCATCGCCAAGTACCTGGGCGAAGGCTTCATCGTGGAGGCTTCCATCGGTCACATCCGCGACCTGCCGCAGCCTTCTGAACTCCCGGCGGAGCTGAAGAAGACCTCCGTGGGCAAGTTCGCCGTCGACATTGAGAACGACTTCAAGCCGTACTACGTGGTGTCTCCGGATAAGAAGAAAAAGGTTGCCGAACTCAAGGCGCAGCTCAAAGATGCTGATGCTCTATACCTCGCAACCGATGGGGACCGCGAGGGAGAGGCCATCGCGTGGCACCTGCTGGAAGTGCTCAAGCCTAAGGTTCCCGTCTACCGGATGACGTTCGGCGAAATCACCAAGGAAGCCATCCACCGCGCCATGGACAACCTGCGCGACGTCGATTCCGCACTGGTGGACGCGCAGGAAACCCGCCGCGTCCTGGACCGTCTCTATGGCTACGAAATTTCTCCCGTCCTGTGGCGCAAGGTTGCCCGTGGCCTGTCCGCCGGCCGTGTGCAGTCAGTGGTCACCCGCATGGTGGTTGACCGTGAACGCGAGCGCATGGCGTTCAAGTCTGCGTCCTACTGGGACCTGACCGGACAGTTCGGCGCGGGCTCCGCCTCATTCAAGGCCAAGCTTGCTGCCGTGGACGGCGCCAAGGTGGCCAGCGGCCGTGACTTCAACGACGACGGCGTCCTGACCGCCCGCAACGCGGCGCACCTTAACGAGGAACTCGCCACGTCGCTTGCAGCTGGGCTGCAGGATGCGGATTTCCGCGTCCGTTCCGTTGACACCAAGCCGTATACCCGCCGCCCGGCCGCACCGTTCACCACCTCCACGCTGCAGCAGGAAGCCGGGCGAAAGCTGCGGTTCTCCTCCAAGAGCACTATGCAGGTTGCCCAGCGACTGTATGAAAACGGCTACATCACCTATATGCGTACGGACTCCTCCGCGCTGAGCAACGAGGCCGTCACGGCTGCCCGCCGCCAGGCTTCAGAGCTGTACGGCCCCGAGTACATCCCGCAGTCTCCGCGTGTCTACACCAGCAAGGCTGCGAACGCGCAGGAAGCCCACGAGGCAATCCGCCCCGCCGGCGACTCCTTCCGTACGCCCGCCCAGGTTGCCAAGCAGCTTTCCGGCGACGAATTCCGTTTGTATGAGCTGATCTGGAAGCGCACTGTTGCCTCCCAGATGGGCGATGCGAAAGGCTCCACAGCCACCATCAAGCTTGGCGCTGTGGCAACTGATGGCCGGGACGCCGAGTTCTCCGCCTCCGGCACCGTCATCACCTTCCCCGGCTTCCTGGCCGCCTACGAAGAAGGCAAGGATGAAAGCCGAGGCGACGACGACTCCGACGAAGCCCGCCGGCTGCCCAACGTGGCCAAGGACGATTCCCTCACCGCCTCCGACATCCTGGCAGTTGGCCATGACACTTCCCCGCCGCCGCGTTTCACGGAAGCCTCGTTGACGGCCGAGCTGGAAAAGAAGGGCATCGGGCGCCCCTCCACGTACGCCTCCACGATTTCCACCATCCAGGACCGCGGCTATGTGCGGAAGCAGGGTTCGGCACTGGTTCCCAGCTGGATCGCCTTCTCCGTGATCCGGCTCCTGGAGCAGCACTTCACCGACTACGTGGACTACGAGTTCACGGCGGACATGGAAGGCGATCTGGACAAGATCGCCAACGGCCAGGCCAAGGGGGCCGCCTGGCTCAAGCACTTCTACTACGGCGAGGATTCCGATCCCGGCCTGCTGAGCATCGTGAACAACCTGGGCGAAATCGATGCCCGGGAAATCAACTCCGTGCCCATTACGGACGGCATCACCCTTCGTGTGGGCAAGTTCGGCCCGTATCTGGAAAGCTCCATCCCCACGGTGGATCCGAAGACGGGCGAGGTGGTGGAGGCCTCCCGTGCCAACGTGCCCGAGGACCTCGCCCCGGACGAACTGACTGCCGCCAAGGCAATTGAACTTATGGAAACAGCCGCCCCGGAAGAACGCGTCCTGGGTGCGGATCCGCACACCGGGCACACCGTGGTTGCCAAGAACGGCCGGTACGGCGCGTACGTTACGGAAGTCATCCCGGAGATGACCGAGGAACAGCTGGCCAACCAGCCGGTGGAGTACTACAAGAACGGTAAGCCCAAGCCGGCGAAAAAGCCCGTCAAGGCCAAGCCCCGCACGGGCTCGCTGTTCGCTTCGATGGCCGTTGACACCGTATCCCTGGACGAGGCTTTGCAGCTGATGAGCCTGCCCCGTGTCCTCGGCGCGGATGCCGAAGGCAACCCCATTACGGTGCAGAATGGCCGGTTCGGACCGTACCTGAAGAAGGGCACGGACTCCCGCTCCATCGGCTCGGAAGAGGAAATCTTCACCGTCACGCTGGAGCATGCGCTGGAGATCTACTCCCAGCCCAAGCAGCGCGGTGCCCGTGCCGCCGTGCCGCCGCTGGCCGAGTTCGGCCCGGACCCGGTGTCGGAAAAGAACATCGTGGTGAAGGAGGGCCGCTTCGGTCCGTACATCACCGACGGCATCACCAACATCACCGTGCCGCGTACCACCGCACTTGAGGAGCTGACGCGGGAACGCGCCGTCGAACTTCTCGCGGAGAAGCGGGCCAAGGGACCGGTCAAGCGCACCACGACGGCCCGCAAGGCTCCGGCGAAGAAGAAGGCCGCAGCCAAGAAGTAGCCGAGACAGGACCGTGGGTGCGGGCCGAATGCTGCGTTCCGGAACGCAGGGTTCGGCCCGCACCCACGTCTGCGGTTTTCCACATAGCAGAGGTGACTGCTTCGAACTTTCCGCCCTTCGACAAAGCTGGTGCCATGAACAGCTACGGGAACACGCGGGGGCACGAAGGAGCGGATCCGCTCGCAGAACTCTGGGCCGAAGCCGCGAGTGCGGCGATGGACAACAAGGGGTTGACCAAATCCCCAGAAGCAGCTTCTGCGCCTCCAAGCCCGGCAGCCCGGGAATTTCCACCACTGGCCGCAACCTCAGCTGCATTTCCGTTGCCCGAGGACGGAAACATGTGGCGGACGGAAGAGTTGCGAGCCCAGGGTCTCAGCAAACGGCGCATCCATGAGCATCTCGGCTCCGGCTCTCTGATGAGGATCCGGACGGGAGTCACGGTCCGTGGAAGTTTCTGGATTGACCTTGCGGATGTTTGCCGGGAGCGAGCCCAGTTGGCCGCGTATTGCCGGCGAACCCTGCCGGCATCAAACGCGTCGGGGCAGCTATAGGTTCGACCTGGCATGGCCGGATCTTCGAGCCGCCCTGGAGCTCGACGGGTCGGGTTGCGCCCCCAGCCCCAACGTGGTCGAGTAGATACATGACTGAAAAGCCTGCCCCCACGGACATCCAGCCGATGAACGACCTTGAAGAGAAGCTCGCGCAAGGCGAAAACCCGGACACGAGCCCCGTGGACGTCATCCTGTCCTTCCTCAACAGCGAGGTCTACGTCGTCAGCACCGAGGGGCTCGAAAGCAAGGACTCCCAGGTGGAGCCGCTGGTTCTGGCGAACTCCGAGGGCCAGCCGGTCCTTGCTGTGTTCTCGCACCCCAGCCGCGTTGAAGAGCAGTACCTCGCGGCGGCGCCCAATGTGCTGGGAACGCAGGGAGCCGCGATCATCGCCAACATCGGTGAGGAACTGGGCATGGTCATCAATCCAGGCAGTGCCTTCGGATTCGAGATCGATCCGGAAGGCGTGGCCAACATCAAGCGCGACTTCAAACGCGCTGACGAGGCATCCGCTGCCTCGGCCGCAGAGCCGTCCACCGCCCAGTCTCCCGACGCCGTGTAGGGATTTCGCGGCCCTGGCTCTCGCGCACTGGGAGGAAATGTGCCGGATGCGTTTGCGTCCGCCGCCCGCTATCGGTGAATAATGGCAGAATGCGTCTAGGCGTCCTCGATATCGGATCCAATACTGTCCACCTCCTCCTGGTTGATGCCCACCCCGGCGCACGGCCGGTGCCTTTTGCCTCGCATAAGCGCCCGCTGTCCCTGGTGCAGTACCTGGATGGTGACGGCAATATCAACGACGCCGGCCAGCATGAGCTGATCGAGTTCGTCCTGGAGGCGTGGGAGTTCGCCGCCCTGCACAAGGCAGAGGACCTGTTGGCGTTCTGTACCTCGGCCATCCGCGAAGCGACCAACGGGCCGGCCGTGCTGGCTCGGGTCAAGCACGAGACCACCGTGACGCTGCAGGAGCTCTCCGGCAGCGAGGAGGCGTCCATGACCTTCTTTGCGGTCCGGCGCTGGTACGGCTGGGGCGCAGGGCCCATCCTGGACCTGGACATCGGCGGAGGCTCGTTCGAAATGGCTTTCGGAACCGATGAGCTTCCCGAACTGGCCATGTCGGTTCCTCTGGGCGCAAGCCGCCTGACCCGCGACTGGCTGCACGAGGATCCGCCGTCCGCCAAGAGCGTCAAGGAACTGCGCCGTTACATCAGGGCCACGCTCAAGCCGGCCGTGCGCCGTTTCGACAAACTCGGCCGGGCCAACCGGGTGGCTGGAACCTCCAAAACATTCCGCTCCCTGGCCCGCATCGCAGGGGCCGCACCCAGCGGCGCCGGACCGTATGTAAAGCGGGAGCTCCACGCCACAGACCTTGGCTTGTGGGCCCAGCGCATCTCCGCCATGCAGGTGGAAGACAGGCTGCATCTTCCCGGCGTCTCCGAAGCGAGGGCGCCGCAGCTGCTGGCCGGGGCGCTTGTGGCGGAGGCTGCGCTGGAGATGTTCGAATTTCCCAGCATGGAAATCTGCCCGTGGGCCCTGCGTGAAGGCCTGATCCTCCGCAGGCTGGACCAGCTGGTCTTTGACGGCCCGTTGGACCCCGCACCGCACATAGGGGCCCCGCACGCGGGGCTGGCACAGAGTTCCCTTGCACCCGCAGCCGGCGGGCCGGCAAGCTGAAGATGGGTGCCGGCGTCGAACTTAACCCCGAAGCAGCCGGGCCGGATAGTGGCCGACGCATTCCGGTGGCGCTGTCCAGCGCCTCGGTGTATCCGCTCAGCGTGCACGATGCCTTCGCGGTGGCACAGGACCTGGGATATGACGGTATGGAGGTGATGGTTACCAACAACGCCACAAGCCAGAACCCGCACGCCCTGCTGGAGCTTAGCCACCGCTACCGCCAGCCGATTGTCTCCATTCATGCGCCGACTCTGCTCCTGACCCAGCAGGTCTGGGGCGCCGCGTGGAACAAGATCGAGATGTCCTGCCGGATGGCCCGCGAGGTGGGCTGCGACACCGTGGTGGTCCATCCGCCGTTCCGCTGGCAAAGCAACTATGCCGAGAATTTTTCCGCTGGTGTCCGCGAATTTGCTGACATGTACCAGGTGCGCATCGCGGTGGAGAACATGTTTCCGTGGCGTGTGCGCGGCCGTGAAGCACTGGCGTACCTTCCGCACTGGGACCCCCTGGGACAGGACTACGACGACGTCACCTGGGATTTTTCGCACGCCGCCACTGCGGGGGCCAACAGTCTTGAAGCGATCAAGTCGCTGGGCAGCAAGCTCCGCCACATCCACCTCACGGATGGTTCCGGCTCCGGCAAGGACGAGCATCTGATTCCGGGGCAGGGCACGCAGCGCTGCGCCGAAGCACTTCAGTATCTTGCAGCCAGCGACTTCGACGGCGTAGTGGTCGCCGAGATCTCCACCCGCCGAGCCAAAGGCGCAGGAGACCGGGAACAATGGCTGGCCGAGACGCTGCGGTTTGCGCGCCAGCACCTGAACCATCCGGTGAGTGTGCTGGAGGTGTAGCTGTCAGCATACTGCGGCGCGGGCATTCCGGCTTCTGTTCTTCCTCCGTGTGCGCCGCGCCGGGTCAGGTCCCGGGGAGTAGCCCCAGCTACCCCATGATTGCCGAGATATCCGAGTGGGCTCTGAAGGAGACGATCTTTCCGTTCCTGACCGAGGCAAAGTAAGTTCCCGTGCCGGTAACTGCCCGTCCCGTCGCCGGGATCTCTTGGCCCCCCATCAGCAGGGGCCCGGTGTTGGTGCCAGTGAATTCGATTTCCGCAGCGGCTTGATCCTCGCTGACCACCCGGTTCGTGGTTTTTGAGCGCATGTCCGAGAACGCCGTAAACCAAGTCTCCATGTACTCTCTCACCTGGTCCCGCGAGCGCATAGGTTCAGGGACTCATACATCCGAAAACGTAAAATCATCGGCAAGCAGGCCAGCGAACCCGGCCGCATCATGCTGGTCCCACGCCGCAATTCCGCGGCCAGCGTGCATTGTTGGGGATTTGGGGCTTAAACGAGTAAGCGCCGGACGGTTCGCAGAAGGAGTTGGGGGAACACTCCTGCAACCGTCCGGCGCCGCGCTGGTTCCGAAGAACCGGCATCATCACTCGCACCTTGTGAGGCATTCACTACGTTACTGGCCTGCTTTGAGTGTTGCGGGTGTTTTCCCTGAACGTTGGCTGGCAATCCCCAAACCTTCGGTTAACCAACCGTCGGTTAAACAGCGAAGGCACCGGTGGGCTGCTGCAGGAAAATGGGGGAAAACCCGCCGCAGACCACCGGTGCCAGGCAAACATCCCCATGCTTGCCTCGTCACTCGCACCCTCAATGAGGTACAAACAAAGTTACGGCCGTACTTTGTGAGGAAGCTGCAGCAAGCATGGGAACAGGCTGTGAATCGGGCCGGACTGCACTGCGGACGCCGAACTGCAATGATGGTGGCATGAGCAACCGAATCGCATTCTTGGGCTGTGGGTCAATGAACGAGGCCATTATGGGCGGCCTGCTGGAGGCGGGTACCAACCCTGCAGACATCGTTGCAACCGTGAGGCGGGCCGAACGCGCGGTTGAACTCGCGGAACGTCACCACGGCATTACGGCCATCGCCGGGGCTGAAGAGCCGGACAACAACAAGCAGGCAGCCACCGGCTCCGCCGTCGTGATTCTCGGCGTCAAGCCGGTCGGCATAACCGATCTCGCACGCGAAATCAGTGGTTCGCTCTCTCCTGACACTCTTGTAGTCAGCGTGGCCGCGGCCGTTTCCATCGCTCAGCTGGAAGCCGCGCTGCCGGCCGGCCAGCCGGTTATCCGGACCATGCCGAACACGCCGGCAAAACTGGGCCGCGGTGTGGTGTCCGTGTCCGCCGGCACAAACTGCACCCCCGATCAGCTGGAGAAGGCCAAGGGCATCCTGTCCGCCGTCGGCACCGTTGTCGAGATCCCGGAAGAGCAGGTGGACGCGCTGTCGGCGATCAGCGGCTCGGGTCCTGCCTACACCTTCTATCTGGCCGAAGCTATGGCGGCCGCCGGCGTCGAACTCGGCCTGGATCCCGAATTGTCGCTGCTGCTGGCCCGCGAAACAGTGGCCGGCGCAGGCTTTATGCTTGCCGAGCCGGGAGCCGATCCGTCCGCCCTGCGCAAGGCCGTGACCAGCCCCAGCGGAACCACGGAACGCGCCATTGCTACTTTTAATGAACGCGGAATTCCGGCGATCATCGCTGCCGGCGCCCGCGCGGCCGCAGACCGCGCCGCCGAAATCACCAAGGAGCTCGGCTGACCACACCCGCTGAACGAGAGGAAGCAGCCATGGCGGACCTCATTGAACGTCCTGACGGACGCCAGGACGGTGACGTCTGGAACCTCAATGACGAGAACCTCCCGGGTGGCGCCGGTGTTTCGGTCATCCTCGAAAGCACGTGGACGCCTGGATCCGGACCGCGCCTGCACCGGCATCCCTACGCAGAGACATTCGTGATCCGCAGCGGCCGGGCCCCTCTTCGCCATCGGCGATGAGCAGCTCGAGGCGCACGGCGGCCAGATCCTGGTGGCGCCGGCCAACACTCCGCATAAGTTCACGGTGATCGGGCCGGAACTTTACGTTGCCACGCACATCCACGCGAATCCGCACTTCATCACAGAATGGCTGGAATATCAGGATCCCTACGGGCGTGCCGCGAACCGTTCCAGCAGATCCACATGCCCTGAAACGATGAGCATGTCCCGGGAGGAGACCTTGGTCTCCGGCCGCGCGTAGGTGAAGTCTTCACCGGGCGACTTCACGCCCACAATCGTCACGCCGTACTTGGACCGGACCTTGGATTCGTCGAGGGTGAAGCCCACCGTTTCACGCGGCGGGTACATCTTCACGATCGCGAAGTCGTCGTCGAACTCGATGAAGTCCAGCATGCGCCCGGACACCAGGTGCGCGGCCCGGACACCGGCGTCCGCCTCCGGGTAGATCACATGGTTGGCCCCGATCCGGGTGAGGATCTTGCCGTGCGAGGGGGTGATGGCCTTGACCCAGAGGTGCTGGATCCCGAGGTCCACCAAGTTCACCGTGATCAGCACCGACGACTCGATGGACGTTCCCACACCCACCACGGCTGAGCTGAATTCCTGCGCTCCCAGCTGGCGGAGGGCATCGATGTTGGTGGCGTCAGCCTCCACCACATGGGTCAGTACGCCGGCCCATTTCTGCACCAGATTGCGGTCGCGCTCTATGGCCAGCACCTCGCGGCCCTGCTTGACCAACTGCTCGGCAGTGGCGGCGCCAAATCGGCCCAGCCCGATCACCAGGACAGGAGCGTTGTGGGCGGGACGGTTGGACGCGCCTGAGGAACTAGCCAATGATCGGTCTCTCTTCCGGGTAGTGGTAAAGCTGGCTGCGCTGGCGCAATGCCAGCGCAGCGGCGAGGGTGACGGTCCCCACGCGCCCTGCAAACATCAGGGCGGACAGGACATAAACGCCCGACGGCGGCAGCTCGGCACTGAGATTGGTGCTGAGTCCCACGGTGGCAAAGGCGGAAATCGTTTCGAAGAGCACCCGGTCCAGGGACGCTCCGCTGATTTGCAGGAGCAGGAATGCACACACAGAGACGAGCGTCGCGGCTGCCACGATGACCGAGATGGCCACCCGCATGGTGCCCTGCGGGATGGTGCGGCCGTAGATTTTCACGTCGGCATCACCGCGCGCTTCAGCGACGATCGCCAGGAACATCACGGCGATGGTGGTCACCTTGATGCCGCCGGCCGTGGACGCCGAGCCGCCGCCGGCAAACATCAGGGCATCGGTGAGCAGCTTGGTGGTGGATTCCAAATGGTTCTGGTCCACCAGGTTGAAGCCGCCGGAACGGGTCATCACGGAAGCGAAGAGGGAGTGCGTGATTTTGTCGCTCACGTTCATGCTTCCGATGGTCCGCAGGTTGTCCCACTCCATCAGCGCCCACAGCACGGTGCCGGCGGTCAGCAGGATGAACGTCACCTGGATGGTCAGCTTCGTGTGCAGGTTCCATTTTTTCCAGTTGAGGCCGTTCTGCCGCAGCACCATCACCACGGGGAAACCGAGGCTGCCCAGGAACACGCCCAGCATGAGCGGAATGAGGATCCACAGATCAGTCTCGTAGGGCACAATCCCGCCGGAATGTGGCGTGAACCCGGCATTGTTGAACGCTGAAATCGCGTAGAAAATCCCGTGCCAGACAGACTGCCAGAAGCCTTCGCCCAGTGTAAGGAACCGGGGAATCAGCGCCAGCGCCAACGCCGCTTCAATGAAGACGGACGTAGTGATGACGATCCGCAGCAGGGTACCAACCTCGCCCAGGCGCCCGGCGTGGTTCATGGCCTCCTGAGCGATCAGTTTGCCGCGGACGCCCAGTTTCTTGCTGACCATCAGCGCCAGCAGCGAGGCCAGCGTCAGGGTGCCCAAGCCGCCCACGAAAATGCCGATCAAGATGATCAGCTGGCCGAAAAAGGACCAGTGAACCGCCGTCGATACAACTGTCAGTCCCGTGACGCACACGGCAGAAACAGCCGTGAACAGTGCTTGGTGCAGCGGGGTGACGTCGCCGGTGGCAGAAGCAGCCGGCAGGGACAGCAGGCCGGTGAAGAGCAGGATGACCACGCCGAACGCCACAAGGGCCAGACGTGCGGGGGAGGTATTGGCGAAGTTGTCGATGAAATCGCGCAGACCGGTAAATATCCCCAGGCTTTCCTGCTCCGGTCCGGCAGGTTGCCAGCTGGCCGGGCTCGTGGACCTCGACTGGCTTTGCGTCATGTGTGGCTTTTCCTCGGTTGAAACTGTTTCCTTGAGTAGTAAACCACTAAAGTCCCCGTGATGGTCGGGCTGGCAGGCCATCACGCTCAGGTAGCCTGTCATTGATGACTTTCCTGCCCGGACTCAGCCTCCCCGCCCTGCCGACGACGGTGGTGTGGGACACAGCCATGCTGGCCTACAATTTCGGCCCGGGGCACCCGATGGCGCCGGAACGTATGGAGCTCACAGAACGCCTTGCGCGCAGCCTGGGGCTCCTGGATCTTGAGCATGTCAACGTGGCAGTCCCGGACGTAGCATCCGACGCCGAGCTGCTCACCGTCCACAGCGCCGATTTCGTGGCAGCAGTCCGCCGGGTCAGCGAAAACCCAACGGCGACGGAGGAGCCGCGGGGGCTGGGCACCGAGGATGATCCTGCCTTTGCCGGCATGCACGAGGCCGCCGCCCGGCTGGCCGGTGGCTCGCTGCTCGCTGCCGCAGCCATTCTGGACGGTTCCGCAGTGCGTGCCGTGAACTTCGGCGGCGGAATGCACCACGCCTCGAGGGACCGCGCCAGCGGCTTCTGCATCTACAACGATTCCGCGCTCGCCGTCCAGAGACTGCTCGACGGCGGTGTGCGGCGGGTGGCCTACATCGACGTCGACGCCCACCACGGCGACGGGACGCAAAGCATCTTCTGGGATGATCCGCGGGTCCTCACCATTTCACTGCACGAGAGCGGGCTGACGCTGTTCCCCGGAACAGGGTTTGCCAACGAGACCGGCGGCCCGAACGCGCAGGGAAGTGCCGTCAACGTGGCCCTGCCAGCCGGCACCGGGGATGCCGGCTGGCTGCGGGCGTTCCACGCGATTGTGCCACAGCTGGTGGGCGCGTTTGAGCCGGAGGTCATCGTGAGCCAGCATGGCTGTGACTCGCACCGGCTGGACCCCCTCACGCACCTGAACATCAGCGTGGACGGACAGCGCGAGGCCGCCACCGCCGTCGGGAATCTTGCTTCCCGGTATTGCGGGAACCGCTGGATCGCCACAGGCGGCGGCGGGTATAACGTCACGGCTGTGGTTCCGAGATCCTGGAGCCACCTGATCGCCATCGCTGCCGGGCGGCCCGTGCCGCTCCGGACCGCCGTGCCGGAAGAATGGCGGACGTACGTTCAGGAAAAGTTCGCTGTGGCCGCGCCGGAACGCATGGGGGATGACGTGGAGCTGTGGTGGCGGTCCTGGGAAGTGGGGTTCGATCCCAACGATGCCGTGGACCGCACCGTCATGGCCACCCGTAAGGAAGTGTTCCCGCTGCACGGGCTGGATCCGTGGTTCGACTGACGTTGCTCCGGCTGGAGCCCGGCCTCCGCTAACCGGCCGGTTTTTCCGTCTGGAACACCACGCCCGCCGCACCGATCAGCCAGCCCAGCAGCGAGAGCGCGAAGGCGCCGATCAGGTCCGTTGACGCCGTGCCTTTGAACAGCCAGAGCAGAAGCACCAGCAGGCCAACTGCCATGTAGACTATGATCGCGGCGATGATCCTGCCGGACAGTTTGGCGGCAACGTCAGCGGGGCTGAAGGCGGCTGACGTCCTGGCCGCCGCAGAGGCGGTTGCCTGGTCCCGGCGGACCTCGGCGATGGTGAACCCGAGGGCAGATGCTGTCAGCGAGCTCAGGGACGTCGCCAGCACGCCCGCGGCCGTCACAAGGGCCCCGTTGAGCACAGGCGCTGTGGTCCGGCCGTCGGGCACCCAGCTACCCACCCGCAGCAGGACGGCTGCCCAGACGGCAACAAAGAGCCCCAGGAACGCTGCCGCGATGATGTTGAACATCTGCCGGCGGAAGAACTCCGTCATGTCCCCTCACCCTCATGGTCGCGCGGCCTCCGCCGGATCCCCCGGATCTGCCGGACAGACCGTGACTCCGTTGTAGCAACGCGGCAGGACGGGGGCAATAGTGCACCACCGATGCCGGGTCACGCGCAAATAGTTGATGCCATCCGGCGTATATGTCGCTAGGGTGGGATGCATGGTGACAGACGACGTATTTGCCGTCATTGCTGAGGCAACCCGGCGTGACATTCTGGTATCCCTCCGCGCGGGGGACAAAGCAGTGGGGGAGCTGGTAGATGAGCTTGAGGCCAGCCAGCCCACCATCTCCAAACACTTGAAAGTGCTTCGGGAGGCCGATCTTGTGAGCATGCGCGCGCAGGGGCAGAAGCGCTACTACGCGCTCAACCCCAAACCACTGGCGGGGATTGCCAGCTGGCTCGAGACGTTCGACGTCGGCCCCGCGGACGCCATCGCAAAGTCACCCGGCGCAAAGGCAGGCGAGGCGGCGGGCGTCAGGTTAGGCGGGGCTGCCGGGGCGAACAGCCCTCAGGGCCAGGATCCACGGTCAGCGGCCGGGACCGCGGCTGGTGGGCCAGCGGCGTCCGCGTCAACTGCCACGCAGCCGGCAGGTCCAGCCGGGGCTCCGTCAAGTGGACGGTCAGCCGGCGGCCAGTTGAGTCCCGCCGTCGTTGTTCCGGGTGGATCCGCGGCGGACGACACCGTGCCCCAGCAGATCGGCCGCACGGTCGGCCGGGCCGCGACGAAGGCCGCCGACCTTCTGGCGAACCTGCCGAAGTTCGGCCGGAAGAAGTAGCCGCCGGGCATCAAGCCAGCGTGACGCTTCTCACCTGGTGATGATTGTGTTCACCGAGAATTTCCGCATGTTTCCGTGCCTTTCGCGGGCTTCCTGCATAAATGCCTGCGTGGTCGCAATTGGTTGAGATGGAGACCCCACGACCCCCGGTGTAACCATGAAATCAATCATGGATATGTGCGCCGACCTCCGGCGCCGAGGTTTAGGGAAGTTGCATGGACTCAAGGCTAGAAGCCGTACGCGACACCGTTTTGGCGCGAAACCCGGGGGAACACGAGTTCCACCAGGCCGTGACCGAGGTTTTTGAAAGCCTGGGCCCCGTCCACGACCGGCACCCCGAATTCCTTGAAGGCGCCGTCCTCGAACGGCTGTGCGAGCCCGAGCGGCAGATTATTTTCCGGGTACCGTGGATGGACGATGCCGGCCGCGTGCAGATCAACCGCGGCTTCCGGGTGGAGTTCAACTCTGCACTCGGCCCGTACAAGGGTGGCCTCCGGTTCCATCCCTCGGTGTACCTGGGCATCGTTAAGTTCCTCGGCTTCGAACAGATCTTCAAAAACGCCCTGACCGGCATGCCGATCGGCGGCGGCAAGGGCGGTTCGGACTTCGATCCCCGCGGCCGCTCCGACGCCGAGGTCATGCGCTTCTGCCAGTCGTTTATGACCGAGCTGTACCGGCATATCGGTGAGTACACGGACGTTCCGGCGGGGGACATCGGCGTCGGAGGCCGCGAGATCGGTTATCTGTTCGGCCAGTACAAGCGCATCACCAACCGCTACGAATCAGGCGTCCTCACGGGCAAGGGAATCTCCTGGGGTGGATCCCTGGTGCGCCCGGAAGCCACCGGTTACGGCACGGTGATCTTCACCGAGGAAATGCTCAAGACCCGCGGCGGCTCCTTCGGCGGCCAACGTGTGGTGGTCTCGGGTTCAGGGAACGTGGCCATCAACGCGATCGCCAAGGCGCACGCTTTGGGCGCCACTGTGGTGGCCTGTTCCGATTCCTCCGGTTATATCGTGGACGAGGCGGGGATCGACGTCGCCCTTCTCCGCCAGATCAAGGAAGTTGAGCGCGCCCGTCTCAAGGAATATGCGGTGCGCCGCGGATCTGCTGTGTCGTATGTGGAGGGCGGTTCGGTGTGGGATGTCAACGCCACAGTGGCGCTGCCGTGCGCGACGCAAAACGAACTCGACGGCGATGCTGCAGCCCGGCTGGTCAAGAACGGCCTGGTTGCCGTGGCCGAAGGTGCCAACATGCCCTCCACGCGGGACGCCGTGGCAGTCTTCCAGGACGCCGGAATCCTGTTTGGGCCAGGCAAGGCCGCCAACGCCGGCGGTGTTGCAACGTCCGCCCTGGAAATGCAGCAGAATGCCAGCCGAGACTCCTGGAGCTTTGAACACACGGAGCGGCGGCTGACGGAGATCATGGTGGGAATCCACGACCGTTGTGCAGCCACCGCGGACGAATACGGCGCACCCGGAAACTATGTGGTGGGTGCGAACATCGGTGGCTTCGTCAAGGTTGCCGACGCCATGCTCGCCCAAGGCCTGATCTAGCCCCAATGCCCAACTAGCTCGCAGTTGCGGTCGTTCTGAGCGCTCGGAACGACCATAACTGCGAGCTAGTTTGCTTTAGAACGGGGCTACTTGCCGAGAATCCGCACGTGGTCCGGGGTGAGCTCGGAGATCTTGCTGACGCCCAGGAGGGCCATGGTGCGGGCCATGTCCTTCTCCAGGATCTGGAGGGCGCGGTCCACACCGGCCCTCCCGCCGGCCATCAGCCCGTAGAGATAGGCCCGGCCGATCAACGTGAAGTCCGCGCCAAGGGCAAGCGCGGCGATGATGTCCGCGCCGCTCATGATGCCCGTGTCCAGGATGATGGCGGCGTCGCTATTGTTTGCCTTGAACGCCGCGGATACCTCGGGCAGCAGGTGGAACGGGATGGGTGCGCGGTCCAGCTGGCGCCCGCCGTGGTTGGAGAGCACCACACCGTCGGCACCGTGGTCCACCACCTTGCGGGCGTCGTCCACGGTCTGGATGCCCTTGACCACCAGCTTCCCTTTCCAGGTTTCGCGCAGCCAGTCCAGGTCATCGAACGTCAGGGTGGGATCGAACATGGAGTTGATCAGGTCCGCCACGGTGCCCGTGTAACGCGAGAGTGAAGCGAACGTCAGGGGCTCGTGGGTGAGGAAGTTGAACCACCAGACCGGGCGGTAGGACGCGTCCAGCACGGTCTTGACGGTCAGCGCCGGCGGGATGGTCATGCCGTTGCGGACGTCGCGCAGGCGTGCACCTGCCACGGCCGTGTCTACCGTGACCATGAGGGTGTCATTGCCCGCCTTGGCGGCGCGTTCGATCAGCTCCAGGGAACGGTCCCGGTCCGTCCACAGGTACAGCTGGAACCAGTTGCGGCCATTCGGTGCTGCCGCGGCCACGTCCTCGATGGAGGCGGTGCCCATGGTGGAGAGCGTGTAGGGAATGCCGGCGGCTTCGGCGGCCTGGGAGCCGGCGTACTCGCCCTCGGACTGCATCATCCGGGTGAAGCCGGTGGGCGCGATGCCTACGGGGAGCCTGGACTGCTTGCCCAGAATGTCCGTGCTGAGGTCGATGCTGGAAACGTCACGCAGGATGCCTGGCCGGAACTCGATGTCCAGGAATGCCTCCCGGGCACGCCGCAAGGTGATCTCGGCTTCCGCCGCGCCGTCCGTGTAATCAAACGGGGCCTGAGGTGTGCGGCGCTTGGCCATGTCCCGCAGTTCCCAGATGGTGCTCGCGCGGCGAAGTCTTGCGGCGCGGCTGAACTCGGGCTTCTTGAACTGCATCAGCGGCGCCAGGTCCGAGTACTTGGGGAGGCGGCGCTTCAAGGCCGGAGGGACGCCGACGACGGCGGGCTGCGTCGGTGGCGTGGCGGGGGTTCCGTCCCCCGTGGTAGCCAGCTGGGGCTCGAGAATCTGTGTCATGACGTGCTTCTCCCTTGAATCTCTGTGGTCTAACCACACTCTAGGTCATGTGGTCCAACCACATCAAGTAAGATGACAGAATGCGCACGCACCAACTTGTCCTGCAATGGATTGAGAACCAGCTGCTCAGTGGCCGGCTCACCGTGGGCGGGCGGCTTCCGGCCGAACGCACCCTGGCCGAGCAGCTGGAGGTCTCCAGGACTTCGGTCCGCGAAGCCATCCGGATCCTGGAAGCAATGGGGGTGGTACGGGCGGGAGTGGGCTCGGGTCCGGACGCCGGCACGGTGGTGATCGCGGATCCGACGGCGGCCCTCGGCTCGGCATTGCGCCTTCACGTTGCCACCCAGCACCTGCCCGTCGCGGACATCGTGGCAACACGGGTGCTTCTCGAATCCTGGGCAGCGGCCCGTGCAAGACCCGGCGCCCCTCAGCTTGCCCAGGCGGCGGCGCTCCTGGACGAGATGGACGCCGATCCCACGGTGGATGAGTTCCTGGCCCTGGATGTCCGCTTTCATCTGGCACTCGCCGAGGCCGCCGGAAATGCTGTTGTCAGCGCCATGATGGGCTCGCTACGCGAAGCCATCCAGGGCTATGCGGGAAGGCTCACCGCCAATTTGCCGGATTGGGATGCCACTGCGGCCAGGCTCCGCGCAGAGCACCGAGAGATCCTGGCGGCCATCAGGAACGACGACGGCGTACGTGCGGGTGCGCTTGTGGCCGACCACATCGAGGGGTACTACAAGGAAGCCGGGCTGGGCACGGGAAAGTAGGCGCCAACCGCCCGGCAATCCCTGATGCGCTATCACCTGGCGTCGTTCTGAGCCCTCACAACGACGCCAAGTGATAGAGCAACGAGGTTTGTTGGTCGCGGCTTGTTGTGTGTATTCCGCGCCGGTCAGGCCCGGGTGCGTCAATCAGGCTGGGGCTGGGCCGGTGCTGCCGCGGATTTCAAGCTGGGGCTGGAACGTGCTTGCAGAGGTGGGATTGGCCTCGCCTCGGATCAGCCCCAACATCCGCTGCCAGGCCTGCCTGCCAAGGTCCGTGATGGGCACGGCCGCGGTGGTGAGCGGAGGGGTGGTGTATCGGGCGAAGGGGATGTCATCAAAACCGGTCACGGAAACATCGTCCGGAACGCGGATGCCGCGCTCATGCAGCCCGCTCAGCAGCCCCATGGCCACGAGGTCGTTGAAGGCGATGACGCCGGTGGCGCCGCTGGAAATTACGGCGTCCGCGGCCTCATGGCCGGCTTCGAAGCTGGACCCGCCCGCAAGATGCTGCAGCTCAGTGTCCGGGTGGTCCGCCAGGAACTCCGCCAGGCCAACCAGACGCTGGGCGTTGGAGGCGCTGGTGGGCGGGCCTGCCAGAAACAGTAGCTTCCGGTGGCCCAGGTCCCTCAGATGCGCCGCCACGTCCTCGATTCCCTGGCGGTAATCCACCATGAGGCTGGGTGGGGAGCCAGCGGGCGCCGGACGGTTGATAAGTACCAGTGGTTGAAGTGACGGGGCGATTTCCTGGAGTTCGGCGTCGCTCATCCGGGGCGCGCAGAGCACCAGGCCGTCGCAGCGACGCCGCGCTTCGCCGGCGAGGATGGCTTCTTCGCTGGGGACTTCTGAGGAATCGGCTATCAGCACGCGGTAGCCGTCCTGGGCGGCGGCCATGCTGAGGCCGCGGAGGATGGCCTGGAAAGTGGGGTTGGCGAGGTCCGGGACCACGATGCCGATCGTGTCGGTCTTGCCCAGTGCGAGACTGCGTCCCACGGGATTGGGCTGGTACTTCAGCTCGGCGGCTGCTGCCCGCACGCGGGCTGCGATGTCCACATCCACGGTGAAGTTCCCGTTCATAACGCGTGACACGGTGGCATGCGACACGCCGGCTTTGATTGCGACATCCGCGATGCCGATCCTGCCGGTGGCTGATCTCCTGCCCATGCGTCCTCTTTCCCTGCGCCGCTGGTTTTTCTACCGGCCCGGCGCAGCGGAAAGAATCGGCCGGCAGGGTCTTGACACAAAGCATAACGGAGTGGAAACGCTTTCCTCCGGCGGCTAGCTGTGCCCAACGAGCGAAGAGAGGCGCCGACCCGCGAAACGCTGGCGTGGGAAACCCCTGCCCTGGTGGCGACGTCGACGATTCCTATTCTGCCGGTGCTGGCCCCTGGCCCGCTGGCCCGCTTGCCCATATGCCCCTTTCCCGCCTGTGCCGGACCGTTGTTCCGGCCGGGGTTCCGGCTGGTGGTTGACGTGACCGCTAATGTCTGGACATAAAATCAATAACGCTTCGAGAAAACGCTTTCTCATTAATCTTACCGCGTCGCACAAACTGCAGGACAAACCGCCGCACAAGCCACCAGATAAGCCGCCACCCCGCAGGCAATCGAGCCTTTCGAAAGGGACACTCCTCATGGTGAACACAGCCCAGCCGCGTTCTGCAGCCACGGACACCGCCACGGACACCGCCACGGACAGAACTGCCGCGGCGCCGGGACCTGTCCAGCATGTTCCTGGAACGAAGGCCCGCATTGCCCTGATCGGCACGGGAGGACGCTCCGAAATGTACATCCGGGCCATCATCGGCCAGCACGCCGGCGTCGCCGAACTGGGACTGTCCGACGTCAATCCGGGGCGCGTGGAGTTCTACCAGCGCCTCATCCGGGAACTCGGCGGGACAACCCCGGTCCCGTCCTTCGAGCCGGGTCAGCTGACCGCATTCATCCAGGAAAACGCCATCAAATGCGTTGTGGTGATCACGCCGGACCACACCCACGCGGACTACCCCGTGGAGGCATTGGCGGCGGGCACCGACGTCGTGGTGGAAAAACCGCTGACCATCGATGCCGATGGATGCCGCCGCATCACCGAAGCTGTCCGGGCTGGGGGGGGGGGCGGGTGCTCTTTGACGGCTGGCCCACCGGTGTTGCCGTGAACTGGGCGCAGCAGCACGGCGGGCCGTACCTGGCCACCACCTCATTGTTCACCTCCGTGGGCGCGACGGCGGTGCGCAGGTTCCAGCGGCCTGTCGCCCACCAGGACGCACCGGAGAGCGTGCTGCACCCTTCCCCGGCGGGATACCAACCCGCTGGGAATCCCGCGGCGCGTGGACGGTGTGCTGGTGCTTCCGTAGCGCTGAGCCCGCGCCGTATTTATTGAGTCCCCGAAGGCCGGAATCAACCCAGGCGCGCTTTCAGGTTCCCGTCCAGGGCCAGGAGGAAGTCTTCGGTGGTCAGGTGCGCCTGGTCCGGGCCCACCAGGAGCGCCAGGTCCTTGGTCATCTTGCCGGACTCCACAGTCTTGATGACCACGTCTTCGAGCGTCCGGGCGAACTCGACTACTGCCGGGGTGTTGTCCAGCTTGCCGCGGTGCATCAGCCCGCGGGTCCAGGCGAAGATCGAGGCGATGGGGTTGGTGGACGTGGGCTTGCCCAGCTGGTGCTGGCGGTAGTGCCGGGTCACGGTGCCGTGTGCCGCTTCGGCCTCTACCGTTGTGCCGTCCGGTGTCATCAGAACCGAGGTCATCAGACCCAGTGAGCCGAAGCCCTGGGCCACGGTGTCCGACTGGACGTCGCCGTCATAGTTCTTGCAGGCCCAGACGTAGCCGCCTTCCCACTTCATCGCGGAGGCAACCATGTCATCGATCAGCCGGTGCTCATACGTCAGGCCGGCTTCCTCGAACAGGTCCTTGAATTCATCGTCGAACACGTCCTGGAACAGATCCTTGAACTGGCCGTCGTAGGCCTTCAGGATGGTGTTCTTCGTAGAGAGGTACACCGGGTAGTTCCGCTGCAGGCCGTAGGCGAACGAGGCACGGGCGAAGTCCCGGATCGAATCGTTGAAGTTGTACATGCCCATGGCCACGCCGCCGTCCTCCCCGTATGTGACGACTTCCTGCCTGATCGGCTCCGAGCCGTCGGCCGGCGTGAACGTCAGGGTCAGGGTGCCTGCACCCGGGACCTTGAAGTTGGTGGCGCGGTACTGGTCGCCGAACGCGTGCCGGCCGATGATGATCGGCTTGTTCCAGCCCGGCACCAGACGCGGGATGTTGGAGATGATGATGGGCTCCCGGAATACCACGCCGCCCACGATGTTGCGGATGGTCCCGTTCGGCGAGACCCACATCTTCTTGAGGCCGAATTCCTCAACCCGGGCCTCGTCCGGTGTGATGGTGGCGCACTTGACGCCCACGTTGTGTTCCTTGATGGCATTGGCGGCGTCCACGGTGACCTGGTCGTCGGTGGCATCCCGGTTCTGGATGGACAGATCGAAGTACTTCAGGTCCACATCGAGGTACGGGGTGATCAGGCGCTCCTTGATGAACTGCCAGATGATGCGGGTCATTTCATCGCCGTCGAGCTCCACAACGGAGCCAACAACCTTGATTTTCGAGATATTAGTCAAAGGGTTTCCTTTTGTTGGTTGGACACGGGCGTCAAGGGTCCGGCTAACGGGGGATGAAAGCCAGAAGACTTAGTCGCTTTCGTCTTCGGGAGGCACGGGGTCCGGATGCTGGCGGAGGGCGTCGAATAGTTCGGCGACGCTCATGCTTGCCGCAGCGGCAGCAGCCTTGACCGGCACCTGGGCGGCCATTGCCTCGCACAGCGACCGCACGAGATCGCCCCTCGCCTGGTCGATCCGGAGCTCGAGGGTTTCGATTTCCACGGATGCGGCGTCGATGTTTATCAGGTGTTGTTCCATCATTGGCTTCCGGGCTGTGGGGCGGGTCGGGGACATGATCGTGCCGGCAGGTGCCCAGCCGTAATCGGTTTCGCTGTACGAGCGGTTCCATTCGGCGGCGTCGGCGGGGTAGGCGGGCCGGCCCGGCCAGGCGTACTTACACGCCGGCAGTGAGCTGCGTTCGGCGGTCATGGCCGGCCTCTGTCATGCCGTTGCGCGGCTGGCCTGTCTGAGCGGCGGCCAGTCCGGTTGCGCATGTGGAGGGCGGCGAAGCCAGCGGGGATGGCTGAGGCCAGTGAGATCAGGACGATCCCCGCCGTACAGGCCACGCTCCCGGGCACCGCAGGGAGTGCGGAGAAACCGTCGAGCAGGAGTAGGGCCGCAAGAGCGAAAACCATGCAGTAATGCGGCAGGTAGTCCCGTTCCGGCCGGGATTCCGCGGGTGCTGTTGGCGGCGAAGGGCGCTCCTTATCATTCATTTCGCCGTGGTGCTGCCGGGGCTTCTGCGCGGGCTTCTGCCGGGTCCGGCCCTGGCCCGGCGTCCGGTCCTGGGTGCCCGGCGGCCCGGGCACGGACCACGTGGCTGCGGGCGTGTTCCACGGCCGGGGGCAGTTCAGCGAAGAGGTGCTTGTGGTGGCGCAGGGATTCCAGGACGCCGACACGGGTGATCAGGGCCAGGTGCCGGTCCTGGATGCCTTTGATCAGGACGGTGATCCCGCGGCGTTCGAGGGCATTGACGATGTCGGTGATGACTCTGGCACCTGTCGCGTCCAGGACCTGGAGCTGAGACATGCGGATGATGACGACGTCGGCGTTGCGGATCGCGCTGACCCGTTCCAGGACTCGTTCGGCGGCGGCGAAAAACAGGGCCCCGTCGAGGCGGAAGACGGCGATGTGCTCGTCCCCGTCCTGCGCCGGCCCCGGGATTTCCTCCCGGTGCACGCCGCTGGACCTGACCAAGGAGCGCAGGGCGAAGAACGACGCGACGGCGATGCCGATCGCCACTGCCTCGATCAGATCGAAGGACACGGTGATCACTGCCGTGATGAAGAACACGACCGTGTCTGCCCGGGTGGATCCGATGACGCTGCGCAGCGTGGCGAGGGAGACCATACGTGTAGCGGTAACCATCAGAACCCCGGCCAAAGCGGCCAGCGGGATCCGGGAGACCGGGCCGGTGGCCAAGTAGACCACGGCCAGGAGGACCAGGGCGTGTGTAATGGCTGCCAGCCGTGTCCGGCCGCCTGAGCGGATGTTCACTGCGGTGCGGGCGATGGCCCCTGTGGCGGGCATGCCGCCGAAGAAACCGGAGCCGACCGAGGCCAGGCCCTGGCCCAGGAGCTCACGGTCGGCATCATAGGGGCCGGTATCGGAGATCGACGCGGCAACCCGGGCCGAGAGCAGCGATTCGATCGCTGCGAGGGCAGCGATCGTGGCCGCCGGCCCGGCCAGCGCCGTTATGGTCGCCCAATCCAGGGAAGGCATGACCGGTGCCGGCAGCGTGTCGGGCAGGGAGCCTATCCGGGCCACCGGAAGGTCCAGCACCTGGGCGGCAATACTGGCCACGACGATTGCGATCAGCGAGCCAGGGATCTGCGGGTGGATCCGTGGTGCTGCAAGCATGATCAGCGCCACCAGAACCACCAGCGCCGCCGGGGCAAGGGCTGCCGCCGGGGACACCGTTCCGAGGCCCTGCATGGCCGAAGCAGCGGCATTGCTGCTTGACCCTGCTTTGACCCCGAACGCAGCCGGAACCTGCTGCAGGAAGATAATCACCGCAATCCCGAGGGTGAAGCCCTCGATCACGGGCCAGGGTAGGAAGGTGACCACGCGGCCTAGTTTCAGCAACCCGGCCGCAACGACGATCACCCCGGCAAGGACAGAGACCGCGGCCAGGGCTCCCGGGCCGTGAGCGGCAATGACCGGACCAAGAACCACGACCATGGCGCCGGTGGGGCCGGAGACCTGGATGTTGGAACCTCCGAAGACGGCGGCGATCACACCGGCGATCACGGCGGTGATCAGTCCGCTGGCCGCTCCGGCGCCGGAGCTGACCCCGAACGCCAACGCCAGCGGCAGCGCAACGATGCCCACCGTGACGCCCGCGACCAGGTCCCCTTTCCAGGTGCGCGGCAAATCCGCGTAGTCTTGCCGGCCCGGCAACAGTGCCCGCGCCGCATCCAGCGCCCTCATCGGATGCTGCCTCCTGCTGCCCCCTGGGAGGCTGCCTCGGAGTGCTCGAGTTGCTCCCGGGTGGTGTGCAGCATGTCATTGAGCAGCAGCCTCGCCACCTCCAGAAGCCCGGCTACCTGCGGGTACGCCAGCGAATAGAACATCTGCAGCGCCCGACGCTCTCCCCGGACCAGATGGTAACGGCGCAGCACGGAGAGGTGCTGGGACAGATGCGAGGCCTCCAGGCCTGTTGCGGCCAGAAGGTCCGTCACTGACACCTCGGGCGCTGCCGACAGCAGCTCCAGCACGCGGATCCGCACCGGATGGGCCAGGCCCTTGAAAAGGTTGGCCTTGACCTCGTACAGCGGCGCCCGGAAATCCGAGAATTCTTCCATGCCTGCCTCCCGGCCGATCACCATAAGCTCTTGCTTGACTATTTTATAGATCCATCATCCAATATAACAGGGATCGGAGCCGATCCGCTCCTCCTGGCCCGGCGTTCCGATAGCCCGGACGGACACTCCGTACCGGCCCACGGGATCCGCAGGAACTTTTCACGGATTTTTCCCGGCACAACCCCGGCGCCGGCACAGCCCGCGGCCAGGTCCTCGCGGACGCCGCACCGGGACTGCAAGTGCTCGAAGGACTCCTTGCCGAACCGGCCGGTGCACGGCCCGCCGCATCCCGGCTCAGGGTTGAGACCGGACTGCTCATCGGCACCGTGCTGGTCAGGAATCCTCCCGACGCTGGGTGGCGCCTGCTGCCCACGGCTACCCCGTTGCTCACCTTGCCGAAACACCGATCTGGACGTCATCGCCGTCGCCCGGGCGCGCCTGGAAACCGGGATGCCGGACCTGGGTGCCTTATTGCCCTTGCGGAGGGCCTGGCGCCGTAATTCCTGTCTGCAGCACCCATGCCCCTGACCTGCGGAGAACAGGCTCCTGACTGGCGACGGCCTCAGATGGACTATTATATAAAATGATGTAACCATCAAGTAGTAAAAAGCCTGAAGGCCTATGGCCTCTTGAGGGAGCGGCGGCCGCTCCTGGATCCGCATCAGGCTCTGGCCGCGACGCCCCCGATGAACCGCGCCCTCACTTTCGAGTGGTCCGTCTCCAAATTAACAAATGAGTGCCTGTTGGGCTTGAGGCTGTGTCTGATCCTGTTGAGCAGGTGCGGGCGCGTCACAGCTAAACGGAGTGCGTAGCTTTTCGGCGCAGGCGGCCGGTCAAAGGCGTCCAATCCGCGGATCGCCTTCGGTTTGGACGCCAATAGCTATGCAAACCTGTACGGGCTCCTGGCCAGGAACGTGGTTAGGTAAAACCTACCCCCATCAGCCAGGTCGATATCCTGGCCGAGGAACACTACCAACCCTTGTCTCCACTTGTCTCGCCGCACGTGTGCACCCAGCCGCCACGGTAGTCCTGAATGAGATTGGCATAGACAAGCAATCCGGCGCCGACTAGGGTAAGCAGGCGATGGATGGGGGGAGTCAGTGCGACCTTCGGGGAGTTGTCCCGGAATAGGAATTGCGATTGGGGACCAATTCGGGTTCGGTCCCAAACCCATGCGCGCGCATTCGGTCCGTCAGCGATGAAGGTCGCCTGACCAACGTGGTGAAGCCGCTCTCAATGAATGCGCGAATAGAAAGTCAGGGAACTGACATGGCCACGCCCACCAAACGCCGCTGGCGTGCACTACCGCGCCGTTTCGGCGTTCAGATGGTGGCGGCCAGTTTGCTGGTGTCGCTGCCGCTCATGATCGTGTTGGCGGTGCTGCTGACGACGCAGTCATCGGCGAGCCTGACCGCTGCCGCTGAAGACAAGGGCGTTGCTCTGGCCAGCGCGGCCACGTTGCGGGTGGAGGACTGGCTCTCCGAACGTCAGGGCGATCTGAAGGTCATCGCCGCCACGGTCGGCGGTCAACTCGACAGCCCCGCAACTGCGGCCCGGCTCGCGGCAATGGACAAGGCCTACGGCAGCTACACGCTGATCGAGATTACCGATGTCGCCGGCAAGGTTCTGTCCACGAGCAGGGCCGGGATGGAACTGGCCCCGGCCGGGCAGGGCTGGTTCCAGACCGCTGTCTCCGGCAAGCCGGTGGTGACTTCCCTGGTCCGTCAGGGGAGTCAGATCCACTGGATCATCGCCCAACCGGTGATGGACGCTGACGGACACGTGCAGGCCGTCGTCGTCGCCGATCTCGACCCGATGGTGCTGCCCAAACTGCTCAACCCGGAGCTCGGCGCGGGCGACGAAGTTGTTGTCACCGACTCCCAGCGCCAGCTGGTCTTCGACACCGCCTCACTCGGAAAGGCAACCGATGAGGCCGCGCTGCTCGCAGCCGGCGTACTGAGCACGACGGTGGACACCGAGGCCAGCCGCCAGGCCCTGAGCACCGGTAACCCGGGCTCGGCCAGCTTCACCGATTACAAGGGCATAGATGTCATCGGTGGCTATAACGTCGTGAGCGAACTGAACTGGGTCCTCATCGTGAAGCAACACGCCAGCCAGGTGCTTGCACCGGTAGCCACCCAGGTCCAGCGCACCATCATGCTAGTCATCATCGGCGCGGTCCTTGCCGCGGCCGTTTCGATCGCCCTGGCCTGGCGAACCATCCGATCGGTCAGACGGCTGGGCGCAGTGGCGCACCGGGTAGCACAGGGTGACCTGACGGCCCGCGCGGTTCCGGCAGGGTCCGTTGAACTCGTCCTGCTGGCCGAATCCTTTAACGCCATGCTGGCCACCTGCCAGCAGTTCGTCGGCCAACTCGGTGCGGCCGGGGTTGAGGTAAATTCGGCGGCAACGGAGTTGTCGGCATCCTCTGACGAATTGGCGGCGATCACCACCCAACAGAGTGCGGCGGTCACGCAGGCTACCGCGACAACCGAGGAGCTCGCGCGGTCGTCGGTAGCCATCGCGGACACCGTCGACGCGGTGGCCCGCCAGACCGCAGAGACCAGGCAAAACCTGGAGCAGGCCGAGACCGACATCACCCTGTCGAGCGAGCGCACCCTGGCCCTCGCAGGGCGGGTCAATGACATCGACGCCCTGCTGGTGCTGATCAACGACATCGCGGATCAGACCAATCTGCTCGCCCTCAACGCCGCGATCGAAGCGGCCCGTGCCGGGGAAAACGGCCGGGGTTTCGCGGTGGTGGCCGACGAGGTTCGCCGGCTGGCCGAGCGGTCCAAGACGTCCGCGGGCGACATCGCCGCGATCGTGGCGGCCGTCCAGCGCGAAACCAATGCCACCGTGATGGCCATGGAAAAGGGCGCCAAGCAGATGCAACACGGACTGCTGCTGCTAGAGGCGGTCACGGATGCCAACGGTCAGGTCAGTCTGACCACCCAGCAGCAACGCAGCGCCACAGCCCAGGTCGTCGAGACGATGGAGCAGCTCACCGATGCCAGCCGCCAGGTCTCGATCACGGCCCAGCAGATCGCATCCTCCGCAGGGGACCTCGCCGATCTGGCCCACAACCTTGAATCCACCGCAGGCGCCGGCAGCGGCCACCGATGACTGACGTGCACGCCGTGCTCCTCCCGGTCGGGCCCGATCTGTACGCCGTGCCAATCGACCGGGTCAAGGAAGTGGTGGCGGCCCCGATCCTGACCCGATTGGTTACCGCGCCGCCGCACGTGCTCGGGCTGTTCAATTTGCGGGGGCAAATCGCGCCGCTACTCGACACCGCCGCGTTGCTGGGGCTTCCCGGCGCCGGGCCCACGGCATTCGCTCTCGTCCTTCAGTCCCGGCAAGGCCCGATCGGGCTTTCAGCGACGGCCTTCCCCCATCGGGCGATTCTCGGTGCGTCCATCGGCCCATCTGAGCTGCCCGGCACCGCCGGCACTTACCGGGTAGAACACGGGGTGGCGGTGCTGTTGGACCCGGATGTACTCCTGGCCGCCGATCGGCTCGGCCGCGCGCCCGGCAGGGAAATCATTGTCTCGAGCGGGGCGGGAGGGTGAGCGTGCTCGGCTTAGGACAGGTGCGGGAACTGTTCGCCCAGGAAGCCGAAGTTCGCCTCGCGGACCTGGATCAGCTCCTGCTCCAGCTCGAGCAGGCCGGGGGAGATGAGACCCTGATCCGCTCCGTCTTCCGGGAGCTGCACACCCTCAAGGGTTCCGCGGCCGTCGCTGGGCTCGACGAGGTGAGCGAAGTCGCTCACGGGCTTGAGGAGATCGTCGACGGTTTGAGAGCCGGACGGCAGCGCGTCACCCCGGAGATCATCGACACACTGCTAGCCGGGGCCGACCGGCTCGGCCACGTCATCGCCGGGACACTCGGCACGGCCGAACCCTCGGCGGCCGTCAGTCGGCGGGAGAGCCCTGCGGTCTCCGAGCCGCCGACCGGCGGCCGGCTCGCCGCCGTCGATCGATGCACGGTGAGGCCGGCTCTAGAACCTGCGGAGGCGCAGCGGCCACATCCCACGGCCGAGGCCTCTGGCGCTGGCGACTCCGGCGGCGTCGTGATGGTGCCGATGGAACGGCTCGACGAGATGGTCCGGCTGATCGGCGAGTCGGCTTCCGCGCACCTGCGGGTCGGCCGCATGCTTATGGAAAAGTACGGCGCCGACCCCACCCTCAACTCCGAATTCAACGATCTCTCGCGAACCCTGAACGAACTGCAGGACCGCGCAATGCGCACCCGGATGGTTCCCCTGGCCAGCATCACCGACAAGCTGCAGCGCGCGGTGCGTGATCTGTCGCGCACCCAAGGCAAGACGATCCACTGGGACGTGCGAGGATCCGACACCGAGCTCGACCGCGGGGTCCTGGTGCAGCTGTCCGACTCCCTGCTGCACATCGTGCGCAATGCCGTCGACCACGGCATCGAGTCCGACGCCCTGCGGACGGGGGCCGGGAAACCGGCGGGGGGCATCATCAGGCTGCACGCGATGCAGCTCGGCTCCGAAGTCATCATTGCCGTCACCGACGACGGCAACGGGATCGATACAGGGCGAATCCGGGAGCAGGCCGAACACCAGGGCATCGACACCGATGGGATGAGCCAGGAGGACATCCTCCACCTCGTCTTCCACCCCGGACTCTCGACGAGAACCTTTGTGACCGCCGTGTCCGGCCGGGGAGTCGGACTCGACGTCGTTCGCGCCAGCGTCGAGGCGGCGCACGGCCGGATCGAGGTGCGCTCCAAACCAGGGCTGGGCACCGAGTTCCGCATTATCGTCCCGATCACCCTCGCGGTGCTGCGCTGCCTGCTTGTCGAGTCCGGAGGCCAGCGCTTCGCGTTGCCGTTCCATCGGGTGGTCCTGTCCCAGCGCTACGACCCGTCGAGCCAGTCCAGCGCCGAAGGGCGGCCGGTCCTCTTCGTCGAGGACCTGCCTGTGCCGGTGTCGAACCTGGCCGGCACACTCGGCCTGGTTTCCGCCGAACAGACCAACGGCCCGGTCGTTGTTCTCGCCGACACAGCCCGCCGGCACGCGTTCCAGGTGGACCGTCTCGTCGGCCAGCGCGACGTCGTCGTCAAAGCGCTGAACGGACTGCTCGCACACTTGCCCGCGGTCGCGGGCGCGAGCGTCGAACCGGACGGCTCCGTGCTCATCGTGCTGGACCCGCCGGGGCTCATCCAGAGGGCCAGGCACTCCGGTGGCGGCGAGGCGCCGAAGCTGAGGGAATCGCCGTCCACCGGATCAGTCCAGCGGATCCTCGTCGTGGATGACGCCCTGACCATCCGTGAATTGCAGCGCAGCATCCTGGAACGGGCCGGCTTCGATGTGCGTGTCGCTGTCGACGGCATGGATGCGCTGTCGAAGCTCGCCGAGGAAGCCAGCGATCTGATCCTCACCGATATCGAAATGCCGAACATGGACGGTTTCGAGTTGACCGAAGCGGTCCGCGCGCATCCATCACTGGCGAACATCCCCGTGCTGATTCTCAGCTCCCGCTCGAGCGCGCCTGACCGTCAGAGAGGGCTCGACGCCGGCGCTGACGGCTTCATCCTCAAGAGCAGCTTCGATGAGGGCAGTCTGCTCATGGCAGTGAACCGTCTGATCGGCGCACGAGCATGACCGGCACCTCGCTCGGCAAAGCGATCAGGGTGCTCATCGTTGAGGACGCGCCCACCCACGGTGGCCCGCTCACCCGAGGTTTGCAACGCGACGGGGACATCGCCGTCTTCGGCCAGACGTCAACCGGGGCGGCCGCCATCGGGCTCGTGTCCCGCGAGAATCCCGACGTGATCATCCTCGGCCTCAGCACGAGCGACGGCAGCGGCCAGTATTTCATCGAACAGGTCATGGCGTACACGCCGACGCCCATCCTGGTGCTCTCTTCCCGGATCGCGGACCGGCATTCCCCGTCGGCCGTCGATGCCCTCGTCGCCGGTGCCCTCGACGCGCTGCCGGTTCCGGGCTGCTGGAGCACAGAGCTGGAAACCCAGCTCCGCCACACCGTTCGTCAGATCAGCAAGGTCCAGGCGATCCGGCATCCCCGTGGTGGCCTGGCCAAAATCCCGCGGGCGGACACGCCGAAGCCGGGCAGCGGCCGGCAAGCGGTCGTTGCATTGGCCGCATCGACCGGTGGCCCCAAGGCACTGGCTACGGTGCTGGCGGGGCTCCGCGGGCTGAACGCGCCGGTCCTCGTCGTCCAGCACCTGCATCCGGACTTCACCGGCGGACTGTTTGATTGGATGGCCCGCGCATCGGCGTTGCCGGTGGAGATCGCCACGCACAACACTGTCGCGCGGCCAGGGCGTGTCTATCTTGCCCCCGGAAGAGTCCACCTGCGTCTGGCCGCTAACCTTCGGCTTGAACTCGCGACCACCCCGGTCATGATCCACCAGCCCTCCGCCGACGAACTCTTCCGCTCCGTGGCGGAGCAGGCCGGGTCAGCCGGCGTCGGAGTAATCATGACAGGGATGGGTCACGACGGCGCCAATGGGCTGCTTGAGATCCACCGCCAGCGGGGCCAGACCCTGGGCCAGGACCAGGCCTCGTGCGCGGTGTTCGGGATGCCGCAAGCCGCCCAACGCCTCGGTGCGCTCACGAGTTTGTTGCCGCCTGAGCAGCTCGCGGCCGCGATTCTCAGGGCTGTGTCGTTGGTGCGGGCATGAGCGCGCTCGAACCGTCGGGAATGATCATCGACAGAGTGGCCGAGCTCTTGAGAACCGAGGTCGGCCTCCGGCCGGAGCCTGCCTTGCGTGCCCGACTGCGGCGCTGCATCCGTGACGAGGCCGCCGGCCTGAGGATGGACCCCGAGCACTATCTCCAGGCACTCTCGAGCAGTGCCGCCCTGTGCCAGGACCTCCTCAACCGGGTCACGGTGCAGGAGACGGGATTCTTCCGCCACCCAGAGCATTTCGAGGTGCTCTCCCGCGACATTCTCCCGATCCTGCCGCAGCCGGTCACCATCTGGAGTGCCGGCTGCGCCAACGGGCAGGAGGCGTTCAGCCTTGCCATGCTGCTCGAGGAACGCGGGGTCACAGGGTCGGTGATCGCAACCGACGTGTCCACCTCTGCACTGCACCGGACGAGAGCCGCCCGTTACACGGCCGGGGAAGTCAGGGGCCTGGCGCCGGATCGGATTGCGCGCCACCTGACGCCCGTCGGCCAGTCCTGGGAAATCAACCAATCGCTCCGGGACCGGGTCAGCCCGCTGCACCACAACCTCACTGACGCCGTCCCGGACCGGGTGCGCCCGTGCCAGCTTGTGTTCTGCCGCAACGTGCTCATCTACTTCTCTCCCCAACACGCCAAAGTTTTCCTTGACCGTGTTGCGAACGCTCTGCCTGCGGCGTGGTTGTTTCTCGGTGCGGCCGAGACGATCCGGGCGGCCGGCGACCGCTATGAGACCGTGAGGATCGGCGACACCTACGCCTACCGGCCGCTTGCGGTTCCCGGTGTGCCTTCACCCGTCACAGCCGAACGGGCGCCCGCCACCGCCGTGCGGGCTCTGGTGAACGGCAAGCAGGCGCCCGCGCGGCTCGCGAGTCCGGAACGAGTCCCGCCCCTGGAAGCCGATAACGAATCCGCCGCCATAGCACGCCTGGCAGCGGCCGGGCAGCAGGCGTTCGCCGCGAGGGATGAGCGGGCCGCCGTCGTCATCTTCCGCAAGTGGGTTTACCTCGCACAGGACGATGCGCTTGCCCATTTGCATCTCGCGCTTGCTCTCGAGGCCCTGGGCGAGCAGTTGTCGGCGCAACGCGCCTTCGGGGCGGCTCGGCGCGCCCTGCTGGCGTCCGACCCGGCGCAGCTTCGGTTCGCGATTGACGGTTATGACCCGGCCGAACTTCACAGACTTCTCGACGCTAAACAGCGGGAACAGACCCCATGATGACCATGGTCTGCTTCCAGTCCGCCGGAGCGGCGTACTGCCTCCCGGTGGAGGCCACCCGGGCGGTGCGCACCGCCGCCGGCATCCGTTCCTTGCCGGGGACAGCGTCGGACATCGTTGGCATCCTGCCCGGCCAGCCGCCGCTGACGGTCATCTCGGTGTTGGGCGGCGGCGGCACATATGTCCTCGTCGTCGAGACCCGTGGCACGACGTTCGGATTGCTTGTCGATGCCGTCACAGGGCTTCGGCGCATCGCCGTCGCCGACATCCGCCCGGCCGCTACCGGTCCGGACCAGGCGTTGATCTCGGGAACAATCGACACGGATGGCGAGCTGATGCTCGTGGCCGATCCTGATGCCATGGCGGCACGGCTGTGACGGGCGCTTCCGTGGCCGCGGCTGTCGGGACCGAATCCGCGGCTGTCGGGACCGGGACTACCGTGCTTATCACGGATGATTCGCTCGTCATCCGCGCGGTCGTCGGGTCCCATCTCGAAGCGGAGGGCTACCACGTCGTTGAGGCTGTCGACGGGGCGGCGGCGCTCGAACAGTGCAGGCACCTTCCGCCCGACGTCATCCTGCTCGACATCGAAATGCCCGGGCTCGACGGATACGAAGTGCTCGCCGAACTCAAGGCCGACCCGAATCTCAGGGATCTGCCGGTCGTCTTCCTCACCACACTCACCGAAATGGAAGACGTCCTGCGCGGGCTGCGTGGCGGCGCCCACGACTACCTCAAAAAACCGTTTGAGCCGGCCGAACTCGTTGCACGCGTCGCCGCAGCCGCGCACGTCAAGAAACTGCAGGACCAGCTTCGCCAGCGCAACACCGAACTGGACCTGCTCAGCCGCACCGATGGGCTCACCGGCTTGCACAACCGGCGTCACATCCAGGAGGAGCTCGCCCATCATCACGCCGAGGCGGTGCGCCACCACGACCCGCTGAGTGTGCTCTTGCTCGACATCGACCACTTCAAACTCGTCAATGACAGCTACGGGCATCCCGCCGGCGATGTGGTGCTCGCCGAGTTCTCCGCCCGCCTTCTTAGCGAACTGCGCGCAGGAGATGTGGCCGGCCGGTGGGGTGGTGAGGAGTTTCTCGTCATCCTGCCCCGGACCGACCTCGGTGGGGCGCTGGTCGTCGCGGACCGAATCCGCCGAGTCATCGCGTCGGCACCAATGGTGGCGGCGGGCGTGGAAATCGCTGTGACGGTCAGCGGCGGCTGTGCGTCAGGGCCCGCCGGATCCGCAGAAGAACTCGTTGACCTCTCCGACGCCCAGCTGTTTGCCGCCAAGGCCGCCGGCCGCAACCGGATTATTGCCCCGACCGTACCGGCGGATTACCAGGGTGGACTTCCCAGCCGGATGGCCGAGGGCATTGGTTTCTGGTCACCCTGTGACGGCGCGGTCGTCGGCGGAGAGTAGTACGAGCGGCGGGCCGTCCAGACAGGGACCGAACGCCCTGCACGACGAACGTGCTGGCAAGGTACTTGATCAGATGTCTGTTCAGGTCAAAACCCGTGCGGCCTGTTTGTAGGCATCCAACAAAAAAACCAGTCCACAGCCGAACTAGGGTCGGTGGGGACCGCCACTCCAGCGTAGCTCCCGTTCAAAGGACAATCGATGACGAATCAGGCAAGCACTCAGGCAACCCGTTATGAAATTCTGGAAACTGCGCGAGTGCAGGTGTTGCAACAGGGTGTGGGTCTGGCAGAGAGCCAACTCCTGGAGATACTCCGGCTGCCGGACGACGCCCTCCCTGCCGCCCTCCAGCTCGCCCATGAAGTCCGCCTGGAGCATTGCGGCGAGGACGTCGAGGTGGAGGGCATCGTCTCCATCAAGACCGGCGGCTGCCCCGAGGACTGCCACTTCTGCAGCCAGTCCGGACTCTTCGATTCCCCTGTCCGCGGCGTCTGGCTGGACATCCCGGAACTCGTCAAGGCCGCGAAGGAAACAGCTGCCACCGGTGCCACGGAGTTCTGCATCGTCGCGGCTGTCCGCGGACCCGACATCAAGCTCATGAACCAGATCAAGTTCGCGATCGACCGCATCAACGAGGCCGTGGACATCAACATCGCCTGCTCGCTCGGCATGCTCACCCAGCGCCAGGTGGACCAGCTTGCCGACTGGGGCGTTCACCGCTACAACCACAACCTTGAAACCGCCCGCAGCTTCTTCCCCGAAGTGGTGACCACCCACAGCTACGAAGAGCGCCTCGAGACCTGCAACATGGTCAAGGCCGCCGGCATGGAACTCTGCTGCGGCGCACTGATCGGCATGGGTGAATCGCTCGAACAACGTGCAGAGCTGGCGGCCCAGCTCGCCGCCCTTGAGCCGCACGAGGTCCCGCTGAACTTCCTCAACCCCCGCCCGGGCACACCGCTGGAAAACCAGGGAATCATGGACGGCAAAGACGCTCTCCGCGCGATTGCCGCTTTCCGCCTCGCCATGCCCCGGACGGTGCTGCGCTACGCCGGCGGCCGCGAACTGACGCTCGGCGACCTGGGAACCCGCGAGGGGCTGCTCGGCGGCATCAACGCGGTGATCGTGGGCAACTACCTCACCACATTGGGCCGTCCGGCGACGGCCGATCTGAACCTCCTGGTCGAACTGAACATGCCCATCAAGGAATTTCAGAAGTCGCTGTGAACGTCGTCATCACGGAAAGCTACTGCGGGCATTGCGGTGAGACGCTCGACGGCGGTGAGCTGCCGGCGTCGGACTCCCACCGCCGCTGCGGCGAACTGCTGCGGCTGGAACCGCCGCGCTACTGCTCCCAGTGCAGGCGCCGGATGAAGGTCCAGGTCACACCGCTGGGCTGGAGCGCGACGTGCTCGCGCCACGGGGCGCTGGTCCAATGAGCCTGATCCAGCGGGACCGGGCCCGTCTTTGGCACCCCTATGCGCCCGCCGGTTCCAGCCTTCCGCTGTGGGAAGTGGTAGCGGCCGACGGCGTGCGGCTGCGGCTCCGGGACGAAGACGGCACCGTCCACGAGGTACTGGACGCCATGTCGTCGTGGTGGTCGGTGATCCATGGCTACCGCCACCCCGTGCTGGACGCCGCCGCCAAGGGGCAACTGGACGATTTCAGCCATGTCATGTTCGGCGGCCTGACCCATGCCCCGGCTGTGGAACTGGCCGAGCGGCTGGCGGACATGGCACCGTCAGCCCCCGGCCGGGCCAGGCTGGAGCGGGTCTTCCTGGCGGACTCAGGGTCAGTCTCCGTGGAGGTCGCGCTCAAGCTGGCCATCCAGTTCCAGACCGCGTCGGGGAAACCCCGGCGGCAACGGTTCCTGAGCCTTCGCGGCGGCTACCACGGCGACACCTTCGCAGCGATGGGAGTCTGCGATCCCGTGGACGGCATGCATGCGGCCTTCCCCGGCTTGCTGGCCGGTAACGTGTTTGCGCCCCGTCCGCCTGCCACGGCCACCGCCACTCCGGAAGCCGTTCAGGCGTGGGCCTCGGAGCTCGAACGGCTGGCCGAGGCCAATTCCGGGGAGCTGGCGGCGATCATCGTGGAACCGGTGCTGCAGGGCGCCGGCGGCATGTTCATGTACCCGGCTGAGTGCCTGCGGGTGCTTCGACGGGTGGCGGACCAGCAAGGGCTGCTGCTGATCTTCGACGAGATCGCCACCGGCTTTGGCCGCACCGGCGAGCTGTTTGCGGCCGGCCACGCAGGGGTCGTCCCGGACATCATGTGCGTGGGCAAAGCACTCACCGGCGGCTATCTGACGCTGGCCGCAATGCTGTGCACCGGCGAGGTGGCGGAGACTGTTTCGGGCGGTCCGGCAGGGGCGCTGCTGCACGGGCCGACCTTCATGGCCAACCCGCTGGCATGTGCCGTGGCCAACGCCAGTCTCGGAATGATCGACGGCGGCTCCTGGCGGCAGGACGTGGCCAGGATCAGCGCCGGCCTGGAATCAGGGCTCACGTCTGGCCTTGGACTCGAGGCCGTAAGGGAAATCCGCACTATCGGCGCCGTCGGGGTCATCGAACTGCACGATGGCGTGGACGTTCCCGGCGTGACCCGGGCCGCCATCCGGAACGGGGTCTGGGTGCGCCCGTTCCGGAACCTCGTTTACACCATGCCGCCGTACATCAGCACGGCGGCGGAGATCGAAACGATCACCGCGGGCATGGTGGCAGCGGTGGCCGAGGTCCATGAACAGGGCACAGCCTGGAGCGGAGACGCTGCATGAGTGCCTCGATGACGCTGTGGCTGGAGCGGCAGGCCACGGTCCGTGAACGCCGCGGGCTGGTCCGCCGGCCGTTCGCCCGTGGCGCGGGCGAACACTTCGTCGACCTCGCCAGCAACGACTACCTTGGTCTGTCTAAGGATCCCCGGCTGGCCGAGGCCGCCGCGGCCGCGGGCTCACTCTGGGGGACTGGCGCCACGTCCTCGCGTCTGGTGGCCGGGACCACGGATCTGCACCTGGAGCTCGAGCTGGAACTTGCGCGGCTGACAGGCATGGAGGCGGCGCTGGTCTTCTCGTCCGGCTATCTGGCGAATCTGGGGGTGATCACCGCGCTGGGCGGGCCCGGAACCCTGATCGTGGCGGATGAGCACTGCCATGCGTCCATGATCGATGGTTTCCGGCTGAGCCGATCGCGGACGGAACCGTTCGGGCACAACGGGCTCGAGGAAGCCAGCCGCCTGCTTGCCGGGCGGACCGAACCGAGGGCGCTGATCGCCGTCGAGTCCCTGTACAGCGTGCTGGGCGACGAGGCCCCGCTGCTCAGGCTGCTGGCCCTGGCCGAGGAGCACGACGCCGTGCTGCTGGTGGACGAGGCGCACAGCCTCGGCGTCACGGGCACCGGCGCCCATCAGGGATTCGGATCGGTGGCCGGGACGGTCCTTGCCGGCCATCCGAACGTCGTCGTTACTGCCACGCTGTCCAAGGCACTTGGCAGCCAGGGTGGGGCGGTCCTCGGTCCGCCGCTGCTGCGGGAACACCTCATCAACCGCTCCCGCAGCTTCATTTTCGACACCGGGCTGGCACCGGCGTCCGCCGCTGCCGCCCTGGCCGCGGTGCGGATCATCCGCGAAGAACCGTGGCGCACCGGGGCTGTCCGAAGCAATGCCGATGCCCTTGCCCGGGGCCTGGCGTCTGCTCTGCGAGAGGGCGTCTCTGCAGCCGGGCACGCGACGGGGGCTGTGCAGTCCATCGCGATGCCGTCCGCGGAGTCGGCCGTGGCAGCGACTGACGCCGCCCGATCAGCGGGCGTACGGATCGGATGCTTCCGGCCTCCTTCGGTCCCGGACGGGGCATCCCGGCTGCGGCTCACGGCCCGCGCCACGCTGACGCCGCACGACATTGAACACAGCTGCGCCGTGCTGCGCAGCATATTGGAGGAGTACCCATGAGTCTGCCTGCCATCATCCTGGTCACAGGAACGGACACCGGCGTCGGGAAGACGGTGACCACCGCGGCCCTCGCCGCGGCTGTGCAGCGCCGCGGGCGCACTGTCGCCGTCTACAAACCCTGCCAGTCAGGGAGTGCCGGCGGTGATTCTGACACGGCCGAAATCGTGCGGTTGGCGGGCGTCACGACGGCCGAGGCCGGCGTGGTGCTGCGGCAGCCGCTGGCTCCGGTGGCCGCTGCCGCCGCCGACGGCGCTGAACTCCCGCCGCTGGCGGTACACGCAGACAGGATCCGCGAACTCGTGCAGTCCCATGATCATGTTCTGGTTGAGGGCGCGGGAGGCCTGCTGGTGGATCTGGATTCCTACGGCGGCACGCTGGCCGGTCTCGGAGCCCTCCTGGCGCCTGATGCGGCATTCCTGCTGGTGACACGGCCGGCCCTTGGCACCCTGAACCACACCGCGTTGACGCTCGAAGCTCTGGAAAAGCGCGGGCTGGGGGTGCTTGGCGTGGTGATCGGCAGCTGGCCGGGTAACCCGGGGACGGTGGAACAAGGCAATCGGCAGGTGCTCGAATCCTTGCCGGTCCCGCTGATCGGCGCCATTGGGGCGTTGGCGTCGGAGCTGTCTCCCGCAGATTTCAGGGGTCAGGCCGCCGCATGGTTGAAGGGGCTGCCCGAATGATGGCGGCGCAGGCGAACACCGAACTTAAAGATCCCAGGAATGAGAATTCCGGAGCGGCCCAGTGCCCGTATCTGGTGCTGCGGGATCCGGACGCCGTCAAAGAAGTGCTCCACAGGCCGGCCGACTTCAGCCCGGCCAACGCCCTGATCGCGGCGACGCCGCTTTCCGGCCAGGCGCTGCGCGTGCTGCAGCGTGCACGCTTCGCCCTGCCTCCTGTCCTGGCCAGCAACGATACAGACTCGCACGCGGAGATCCGCAAAGTGGTTGCGGCCTACTTCACACCGGCCACCGTCGCCGCCATTGAGCCACGCATCCGGCAGCTGGCACGGGAATCGGCTGCGCGGGCCCTGAAACAACTCAACACTTCCGGTCAGGTTGATCTGGTGCAGGCGGTGGCTGCTTTCCCGCCGGCAATCATCATGCTGGAGCTGCTGGGACTTCCGGTTCGTGATTTGTCCCGACTCAAAAGGTGGAGCAGGGACTCCCTGGATCTGTTCTGGGGCTGGCCGGACGAGGCACGGCAACTGGAGCTGGCCCACAGCGCAGCGGATTTCTACCGTTGGTTGCGGGAACTGGTTCTGGAATCAGTGGACACTCCGGGGCGGAATCTGTTCAAATCGCTCGCCGTCCACGGTTTGTCCACGCCGGAAATCTGTTCCCTCGGATACTTCCTGCTGATCGCCGGGCAGGAAACCACCACACAGCTGATCAGCACGGCGCTGTTCCGGCTCGTTCAGGGATCCGGAGCTGTGAGCTGGGACGAGGCGGCGGCGGAGGCAGACGCCCGGGCCGCGGTGAGGCACGTGCTCGCCACCGAATCGTCCGTGCCCACCTGGCGGCGGGTCGCGGTGCAGGACACCCTTCTCGGTGATGAGCTGATCCCGGCAGGGGCCGAAATCCTGCTCGAACTGACCGGCAATCACGGCAGCTCCGCGGGGCCGAAGCCGGTGCGGATTCCGGGATCCAGCGGGCAGCCGTCCGGAGCTCCGGGCGAAAGGCCAAGCGCCTACAGCCTGGCCTTCGGCTCGGGAATCCACCGCTGCCTGGGTGCCAAACTCGCGGAGCTGGAGGCCGCCGTCGTCGTCCAGGAAACGGCGGCCGCGCTGCCCGGAATCCGGCTGCAGGGGCAGAACCCGGAGTGGATCCGGCTGTTGTCCTTCCGGGCCCCGCGGAGGGTCACCGTCAGTCCTCCGCGATGACCGCCACGCCTCCCGTCTCAACAGTCCCGGTACAGCGCGAGCCAATAAGCAGATCAACGACGGACGCCTCAACGCCCGCGTCCGCCCGGGAATGGTTGATCGCGAAGAGGAAGCTCCTGCCGTCCCGTGCGCGGCGCCTGGTCAGCTCCACCCCGGAGTCGGCAACCGCCACGGCAGCAACGCCGGATTCCCCAAGCAGCCGGGTCAAGCAAAGCGTCGATGCCGGCTGAATCCGGGAAGGTGACAAGGTAACAGGCGGAACCCGCACCCACGGAACGCCGTGTCGGCGCGGGCACGCCTTCCAGCGAATACACCGTGAATGTTGTCAGGGAATCAGCGCCCGCCAGGTGCACGTGTTCGCTCCAGACTGGGCCAGCACCGCCGTCGCTCAGCTTCAACTGCGAGCCGGCGGGCAGCGGGTGGAACTCCTCACTTTCACGTGAAAATTAGCCAGAGGTGGACCGGATCGTGGGATTTCGTCAATTTCGGCAGGGGAGGCGCCCCGTTCAAGGAACCCTGAACTGGCGCTTTCCCGAGTCGCGGCGAATCCCATGGTGCTATTTGTGTAGCACCAGTCCTCAATCTGGCGTCCGCGCAGAACTCAGCAATTCGTCGCTGAAGTTTCGGCGATGTCGCGCATTCGTTCGACGCCCGGGTGCCATGGGCGCCCGGAGGGGCCGGAGAAAACGAGGGTGCGGTCGAGCTGGGGTTCGAGCTCGACCATCACGAGGTTGTTGGCGAGCATCGAGCGTGCAAGTGAGGGCAATATCGCGACGCCAAGTTCGGCCTCGACCATGCCGAGCAAGGTGCTGGTCTCATGAACCCTCTGCGCCGGCGCATACGGAATTCCGGCCATCGTGTGTATGCGGGTGATCTGGGGTTCACAGCCGCTGGAGGAGGCCAGCAGCGGGTCCTCGAGGAGATCGGCGAGGCTGATGCGCTTCTCGCCGGCAAGCGGGTGGTCTGAGCGGAACACGGCCCGGAAGTCATCGCGGGCCAGGACGATGGAGCCGGAGGGAACAGGGTCGGGGTCGATGAGAACGGCAGCGTCGACCGCGCCGCTGGCCAGCCAGACTTCCAGTTCGTCGTCGCTGCCTTCGAACAGGCGGATATCGAGCCCGGGTAGTTCAGCACGCCAGCGTTTCAGGAGTTCGGGGACAAGTCGATGGGAGGCGGTCGGTGCCGCCGCGAGGCGGACCTTGCCTCTCACGAGGCCTTCGCGCTGGATGTCGACGGTGGCTCGCAGGGCGCGCACGTCAGCCAGGACGCTACGGGCATGAGGCAGGATTGCCTCGCCCAGGGACGTCGTCGCGATCGTGGGTGCGCGGACAATGAGAGGGGCACCTGACGCGCGTTCCAGCGCTGCGAGGGCATGCGAGACGGCAGATTGACTCATCTGCAGATGATCAGCCGCAGCGCCGAAACCACCCTGCTCCACCACAGCGACAAAGACGTCAAGCTGACGCAAGGTGAGCGACCCCATATCTATTTTCGTCATATGCCCATGCGCCAGATTCATTTGATTCATGTCCTGAGTGTAGCTGAGACTGGCATCAACGAAAGATGAGGTGTGGGCGTGACAAGTCGATCAACAATGCGAGACGGACGTGGCGTAGGTCTGGCCGCTCAGTACCTGGGCGCGGCCGCAGTATGGGGTGCAAGCTTCCTCTTCATCAAGGTGGCCGTCGGAGGGCTCTCCCCGGCGCAGGTCGTCCTTGGCCGGCTATTTTTCGGCGCACTGGTTCTCGCCATCATCATGCTGGCCACACGTCGACGGTGGCCACGCGGCCTGCGAGTGTGGGGTCACCTGACGGCGCTCGGAGCACTGATGTGTGTTGTCCCGTTCCTTTTGTTCTCCTGGGCAGCGCAGTACCTTCCCGCCGGGCTGTCCAGCATCTACAACGCGACGACGCCGATCGCCACAATGCTTGTCGCGCTGGCGATTCTCCCCGACGAGCGTCTTACCAAAATCAAGACTGCCGGCATCTTCGTGGCCGCGGGAGGCGTGATCCTCGTCGCCGCACCATGGGACGCCGTAGCAGACACAGCCAACGGCATGTTCTTCTGGGCGCAGCTGGCCTGTCTGGGGGGAACCACCTGTTACGGCCTGGGGTTCTCCTATACCCGGCGGTTTCTCCGTGGACACGACTATGACGCGATCACAGTCTCCGCCTCCCAGATTGGCGCCGGGGCAATCATCATCCTGCTGCTCACACCCTTCATCGGCACCGGCCCAGTCACCTTGAATCCAGGCATCGTTGGAAGCATCCTGATACTCGGTGGCGTCGGAACGGGGATTGCCTATATCTGGTACACAAACGTCATCAACGCCTGGGGTTCGACCATGGCATCAACCGTCACCTACCTCACCCCGATCGGCGGCGTCGTCCTCGGCGTTATGGTTCTCGGCGAAACAATCCACTGGAATCAAATCGTCGGCGGAACCGTCGTCATCATCGCCATGCTCATCGGCCAAGGTCGATTACGGCCACCACAACGCCGAAGAGGCGGGGGGATCAATGCAGAAACGCGGAAGACAGGACACGAAGGCGCTGACATCAAGACGCGTGAATGCGTTCTCGTCCCAGAGAGGGAACCTTGGGTTCTTGAAGGACAGGGTGGCCAGAGGAGTTCTGGAGTTCAGTGCTGACGAATTCTGAAACGAGATCGGCAGATTGGCGCCGGGCTGGGCGAAGATCGTGCGGATGTGGATTCGACCATGTCCGGGCTGCTTCTGGGCTCAATTGCAGCACGTTGCGCGGTTGGAAATGAATTCCAGTGGCTGGACAGCGAGAAAGGCACCAAGTACGTGCCGGCCAACCGGGACGATGAATGGTGTGGCAGCGTTCACCCCGGATTCCCACAACGTTCTTTGACGATAAATCCAAAGACATCGCCCTCACCCTGCAGACCGGCTGGAAAGGGGAGCTGCTACGAGGCAAAAACGGGGGCTTTTACGGCGGCCCGCCCGAGCCCTCGACGTCACTGAGCTACTTGGATTCCCTGCCGCGTGATCCTTACCTGCTCCTGAACAACATCTACAAAAAACGATCGGGCAAGGCCAATCCATCGACGGGGAAGGGCTGGTTTTCATTTGATGATCTGCTGCGCACCGGTGTTATCCCCGCTGACCTGTGGGCCTCCCTGTACAAGGCGGCGGCACTGATTCCAGGCGTCACCATCACAGATGAACAAGCAACACTCGACGGACGCAAAGGCATAGCCATAGGCCGGCTCGAAGAAGGACTCTCCAAAACGCGTCGAGAAATCGTTATCGAACCCACAACCGGGATGCTGATTGGGGAACGCGGAGTGCTCACCCAACCGTTGGGAACGATCCCCGCAGAAACAGCGATTACCTGTAAGGACATCCAAACTTCGGTCTCCAACACAGCACCTTAGGCGTGGAAAGCGGCCCGGTGTGCGATGCGCACATCGGGCCGCTGCACATCTCAGTTTCTCTGTGATCCCTCGGTAACGTCCAGCAGGGGGTATCCCGTCGTAAGTTTCAGAAGTCGTCTGCCCCTGGTGTTGATTGGTCCGTTGGGGGAACGGCGTCCTATTGCGTGTCGGAGCGGGGCAATCCGGCCCACGAGGAACATTGGAACGGAACCCATCGGTAGCGTCGGGGTGCTGGTGGTAGCGTCGTGGCTGATCGGGGATTGGTCCGGGCTCGGGGGTCGGGGTCCGTGATGGGTTGGGGGTTGCTGGGTGCCTGTTGAGTTCCTTACCGATGCTCAGGCCGCTTCATACGGCTGTTACAGCACCGGTTCCTCCCTCCGGTGCCGGGTTCTCGTGGGCGTGGATGGCGCACTCAGTGCCAGTCGGAGATCTTGAGGTCGTACGGCTCGGGTGCGCCGGTACCCGTCTCGACGAGCTGCTTGAGGCTCACCAGGAATGTCGCCCACTTGGTGCTGCAGTGGTACATGAACTCGACGGGCTCCTTCCAACCCTCGTGGGCGAACAGTACGATCGTGTAGTCGCCCTCCTGCTTGAGGTCCCACCGCACCGTCGTACCGATCCACTCGGCCGGCCCGTCGGTGACTTCCCAGAGCACGCTCTCGGCGGGATTCAACTCGAGAACCTTCATGTCGAAGCCGCCGGGCTCGAACCGGAACTCCAGGATCCCACCGACCTCGGTCTGGCCCTTCGTGTCCGTCGCCCACCAGCCCGACAGGCCTTCGAGCGTGGTCAGGGCCGCATACACGTCGTCCAATGACGCCGACTTCATCCCGACCCTGTGGAGAATGTCCACCATTTCGATTCCTCTTCTCGCGGATTGGTTGTTGTTGGAACGGGTTACTTCTCTTGGCTGCGCTGGATCGCCTCGGCGATCCGCTTGATCCGCCGCAGGCGGGCGTCCCAGGTCGCCCCGACGTCGGCGAGCTGGGCGACCGCGCGGGCGAGCTGAGCCTCGTCCACCTGGTAGCGCCGCTCGCGTCCGGCGGGCGTGACGTGAACCAGGCCCACGCGGTCCAGGACCACCAGGTGCTTCGAGACGGCCTGACGTGTCACCGGCAATCGCTCGCTGAGCGTGGTGGCCGTGCCGGCACCCTCGGCGAGCAGGAGGTCGAGCATCCGGCGTCGGGTCGGGTCCCCGATCGCGGACCACAGGTCGTCGTCGACGGCGACGCTCATGGCGTCGACACCAGCCGGGTGACGTAGTCGCCGAGGCTGGGCACGAAGATGTCCCAGCCCTTCACGTGCTCGGCGTACGCCGCCTCGAGCACCGCGATCTCCCAGCCCTTCTCCCGGAAGCCGGTCTCCGTGAGCCGGACCACCGTGCCCGCTCCAGACGGGACGAGCTCGAAGGTCACCAGCAGCGAGTTCGTGGGGATCGCCACGGCTGCGCCCTCGTAGACCCACCGGAACGAGAACAAACGAGGCGGTTCCGCGTCGACGACCGTGAGTGGCTGGATGTGCGGCTCCGCCGTGTCCCGCCCCCACGCGATCTCGGCGACCGCGCCCGGGGTCGGCGACAGGTCGGTCTCCGCACCGTTCCACCACTCCCGGATGTGCTCGGGACTGCTTATCACCTTGAAGACGATCTCAGGGGCGGCGTCGACGTAGATCTCGCGCTCAATGCTTCCGAACTCCATGGGTTTCCCGCTTTCTGCAACGTTTGGTTGCACATCACCATAGCCCGGGATCCCTTCTTACGCAACCATAGGTTGCTTAGATGGCTTGACGAGTCGAATCAGCGGCCACGCCAGCAGCGCGCCGAGCAGTCGGCGATCGAGGGCACCCGGCACGGGAAGGGGGTCGGGGACCAATGCCGGGAGACTGGCACGAAGGTATTCCGTGGTGTCCGATAACAATCGTTCGTAAGACACCCTATATCGCTTTGGAGTGGCCGGTTCTGGCGGAATCTTGCCGTTGGATATTTCACTTTTTCACAAGCCAGACCTTGTAGGGTGGGAGGCATGGCTTCTCGCTTCTCCGAACTGGTCATCAACTGCCTGGATCCGCAACGGCTGGCGGAGTTCTGGTGCGAGGTGCTCGGCTTCGTCGTGCTCGACACCGAGGACGGCGCGAGATCGGACCGGAGGAAGGGTTCGGCGGACTGCAACCGACCCTGATCTTCAGCCCGACGACTGAGCCCAGGACCGGCAAGCTGCGGCTGCACATCGACATCAACCCCACCGACCGCGACCAGGACGCCGAGCTCGAGCGCCTCCTGAAGATCGGTGCGCGGCCGGCCGATATCGGCCAGACCGGCGAGGAGCAGTGGCACGTTCTGCTCGACCCCGAGGGCAACGAGTTCTGCCTCCTGCGACGCCGCCTGAGCTGAGTCCCCGCCTGAATGAAGAAACTAAGAGGGGACCCGCTGGAGGTGCTCCCCCTCTTCACGTTTTGATGCTCACCGGCGTGCGCGGAATGAGGGGTTTGACCTGCAGGGGAACAGTGGTTGGCGCTAAGGATTCTGCGTGGGCTGCACGGTTCAGGGTCGCAGCCTTAGGGGCCGTTTGGCAGTGCAGTTTGGGGATCCTTGGCCGGGCCCCGCCTCATCACGCCACGTGCGTGGGCTGGAGGTCAGGACCCTTGCGGCGGTTGGATGGGTGGCCAGACGTTCTGTTGTCGATCTTCCGGACTCAGGATCCCTAAGCCGTTGCCGTCGGGATCATCGACGATCGCGTAACGGGCACCCCAGAAGGCGTCATAGGGCTGTTGATGGCCTTCGTATCCTGCGCTGGTCAACTCCGCATAGGTCTGGTCGATGGCCTCGCGCGCCGTACGGAGAACCCGAGCACCGCAGTGCCCCCGGGTGGTCCCAGTCCAACCTGAGTCCCCTTGGGGCACGAACTCGACGCTGTCCCATTCGATAAGCCTGCCGTTGGGTAGCCGGGCGGCGACATGCGGGACTCCCGGCCCGGCGTCTATTCTCAGGCCAAGGCCAAGGCCAAGGTAGAAGGCGACGGTGGCGTCCATGTACCGCACACCAGTTTTATGTGACCCAAGACGGGCTCATAAGACATAACACCCCCTCCTCTCCGTTACGGACATGGGCACTTCGACACGCGGTTGGATGCCTGTTCGCCCCATCGGGAGCCACGTGCCCATCCAGAGCTGATGGCTCTACGCCGCCTTCGGCCGCCAGATCGCGAATCGGTTGCCGAGTGGATCAAGGAGGTGTGCGAACTCGATGCTGCCATTGTCAACGAGTGGGAGGGCAACGGTTGCGCCGAGCTCTGTCGCTCTGTCGATCGCCGCGGCTACGTCATCGACGTGAACGTAGAAGATTGCCCAGTTTGCGCCGCCCATCCCCGAGGTATCCCAAAGACCACCTTCGTCGGCGTTGACCATGCTGTATTGGGCCGGAGAGGACGGCGGCCCCACTTCCCAGCCGAACAGTCCAGAGTAGAAGGCCTTTGATGCCTCCGGATCGGGTGAACCTATCTCGAAATAGTCGACTTTATTCGGCATCTCAAATCCTTTCGCTGGTCTGTCAAAGGTTCTTCTGACAGACCCAATCGTCGTAGTTGAATACCTTGGCCACGTGGTCTGTCGCTGCTGCATGCCATGAGAGGGACGGACGAGGCCATCTTGGGCTGGTGGCGAACGCGATGTCAAGGGGTACGAGCCACCTCAATCGTCTCCAAAGACGCAGGTGGTCCCGCTCGCATCAACCCCGACTAATGCAAATGGTCAATTGCCCGGAAGTCGGACCCTGAACGGCCCAGCAACCGATCCGCGGCTTTCCGCAACGGGTGTCCCGCTTAGCGCTTTCGATCCGTTCCTTCTTCGACAACACGCGCAACACCTGACAACAAAGGGGTGTTGCAACTACCGATTGAACTCGCCTTCCCCAGACGGGACATGCCCCTAGTTTCGTGGCTGTTAGGGTCACCCTCGCGCGGCCATCGGCTAGCAGTTCTGGACCTTGGAGCCGGCACCGGACTGGGAACCCGGACCATCGCAACCCTCGGACACGTCGTCACCGCCGTCGATACAGTTGACGACATGCTGTCCGTCCTCAGAAAGGTACGTAAGGAGCTCCCGCACCGGGTCGCGGGGCGCATCACTACGGCTACCGGCTCGGCGGAACGCATCCCTTTAAGAAATCGGAGTGTCGACGCCATCAGCTGTCTCCAGGCCTGGCACTGGGTAGACCCCGCACGGGCAATGGCTGAATGCGATCGTGTACTGAGGCCAAACGGCATGGTGGGTCTGGCCTGGCACACCTGGGACCGTACCAGCGAGTGGGTGAAGGCACTGGCCGCCATCATAGAGCCGGGCGAAACCCCCGCTGACCGAACCCGTAGCGTACCTGCAGAGTTTGCCGGACGGGGCACCTTTTGAACGCAAGATATTCCCCTTCAACTACGAACTGCAGGTCGACCAACTCGTGCAACTTGCCAGCTCATGGACTTTCGTCTCGCGGAGATCCGACCAACGCACGGTCTTGGCGAAATCCGTCGCCTGGGTGAACAAGCAGCGTCACCTGACACAGGCCTTGTTGGATTTCTTCACGTCACGGCCACCTTCCGCCTGCAGCGGCCGGGCGGAGTTGTCGTGGCGTAGGTTGCGACTTTTCACCGCGATGGAGGGGCTTGAGGACCAATGCTCGGGAAAGTCAGGTTAAGCCGATCCCGCGTGGTAACCATGGGTGCCTCGGTTCGTTGAGCCTGTATGGCTAAACATAAATATCTGGCTGCGGCCGAGGAGGCCTCGTACGGGCGATTCGAGGCGCTGACGACTGCCACCGTCTAAGACGGGGAGGGAGGACCTGAATTTGGGCTAGGCGTAGTGTGGGTTTTAGACGATAGGAGCACTTCATGAAGAAAATCCTCATGGTACTGACCAGCGTTTCCGAGATCGGCGATACGGGCGAGAAGACCGGCTACAACGTGGCCGAAGCTGCACATCCCTGGAAGGTCTTCAAGGATTCCGGGCATTTCGTCGACTTTGCGTCCATCCAGGGCGGCCAGCCCCCGCGCGACGAGGTGGACTCAGAAGATCCCATCCAGGTCGCCTTCACGGAGGACGAGACCACGCGCGCCGGTCTCTACAACACTGCCCGCGTCGACGTCGTTGATCCCGACCAGTACGACGGAGTCTTCCTCGTGGGCGGCCACGGCACCATGTGGGACTTCCCGGACAGCGAAGGCTTGCAGAATCTGGTGGCCAGCGTCTACAACGCCGGCGGCTTGGTGGGCGCGGTCTGCCACGGGCCGGCCGGCTTGCTGAACGTGGAATTGGAGAACGGGCTTCGCCTCGTCGAGGGCCGGAAGGTGGCCGCCTTCACCAACGACGAGGAGGTCGCCGCAGGGAAAGACAAGGTCATCCCGTTCTTTTTGGCAGACCGACTTGAGGAACAGGGCGCCACCCACGTCTCCGCTGATGTCTTTGAGGAGAAGGTCGTGGTTGACGACCGGCTGGTGACCGGCCAGAACCCGGCTTCAGCCGCCGGCGTGGCCAAGGAGATGGAGAAGCTCTTCGCAGAGGTCATCCACCAGGAAAAAGCCGAGGAACAGCACGAGACGGAGGCTCTGCGCGCCGAGAAGGACGCCGAGAAGAACGCCAAGAAGGCTGCTGCGGCAGGCACCGAGCACTAGCCTCGATTTTTCTTCGTCGGCCTTGTTCCCGGCTGTGGGGCGAGGGGCGGCCTGGTCGGTTGAGGGAAAGGGATTTGGGCGCGGGGCGCTGTCCCTGCTGGTTGCCCGGGTTTGGCGCCGGTTGCGCGTTCGGCTGGTCTTGCTGGTTTCTGTCGCAGTTTCGGGGGGCGCTGCATGCGGTCAGGTCGGCGCGGGTTGCCGGCCGGGGCCGCTGATCCGTGTGATTGTTTCCAGCAGCACGATGATGAGGTCTTTTTCGGGTGCTTGGGCCGGCGGCAGGGGTTGATGCTTCCGGCCGCTGGAGATCAGTTTCCCGGCGGTGGCGAAGACCCGGTAGCGCCAGCGCTTGACGTTCCAGAACCGGGCCGTGTGTCCGGTGGGAAGACAGCTGAGCTGGAGCCGGCCGATCAGGTTCGAGGCCGGCGCCGCGATGTTGGCCCAGGCCTGGTTCGCGGCGAAGGAGAAGAACGGGAACTTGCCCAGCCCGGTGTTCTTCAGGGTTTTGATCCGGTTTTCACCCCGGCCAAGGGCCCGGTGGCGGGCATCCAGGTGGGGGCCGTGCCAGTGCGGTGAGTTCGTCAGGAACGCGGTGATCCGGTTTCCGTCCAGATCCAGCAGCGTCGGTTGCGCGCCCGGATGCAGCGGTTCGGCGCGGAGATACGGGTTTGTGCCCGCGGGTAGTCTGCCAGCGGAATGATGTCGGTGGCGTTGATGACCCATGCGTCGGTGCGTTCGTTGCCGTCCTGGTTCAGGGCCGGCTGCCAGTACTTTTTGTCGCTGATCCAGTCGACCATGTGGGCTTTGGCGACCGGGACCGGATAGCTGACAGAGAACTGGGCTCCGGCGGTGTGGAGGTGCCAGAGGAATTTGCGGGACGCGCCGGCGCTGTCGGTGCGGATCAGGATCTTTTCCCCGATCAGCTCTCCGGCGCCGGTGAAGAAACCGTCCGGGAGTTGGGCCACGGCGGTGTCGAAGACGCGGATGTGGTCCTGGGCGTTGTTGGCGCCGGCGTTGCCCGGACGCAGGAGCACGGTGAGGATTTCCCCGGTTCTGTTCCCTCCGCCGTGGTCGCATGCGGCGATGAAGGGGGCGAACCCGTAGCCGCCCTTGTAGGTGCCGGCCACGTTTTCTTTGTCCGAGTGCGAGGTCACGAGGTCGCGTCCAGATCGATGATGAGCGGCTCCGCGGCCGTGGCGGCCAGCGCAGGGTTCCGTTCCCCGGCTGCTTCCCATGCCCTGGATCGCAGGGCGCGGGTGGGGGTTTCGAATCCGTGGGCGAAGCCTTCCGGGTTCTGCGCGGTCCGGTCGAAAAACCGGGACATGGTCGCGTTCGAGGCCACCGGCCCGAAGATACCGGTTGAGCTGCGGAACATCTCCAGGTCCGAGACATGCTCGCCGCCGGCGGCCAGCATGAGAGCCAGGGAACCGACCAGATTGCCCGGACGGTGCGTCGCTCCGGCCGGGGCGAACCGGCCCAGTCTGTCCTCGCTCAGGGACCAGCTGCGCGGGAAACAGCCAGGCTATCGGTCAAACAGGAAGCCCATCTGGTCGACCTTCACATTGCCGGCGAGCACACCATAGGTGAGCTGGCCGAGCTGTTCTCAGTCGGTCGTTCCACGGTCTACCGGGCATTTGAACGAGCACAACGAAAAACGGTCAGTGCACCCGGCTCCTGACATTTCGTGCGCTCGCCTTCGGAAATTGGCAGGGCTTGTATCTGGACCGTTATCAGCGCGAAAACGAGGGCCTACCATGTGGACAGAGCCCCCGCTCTGGGGACCAGTTCCGGGATCTTCCCTCGTTGCACGTTGGGCACGCTTTCGGCGGTGCGGGTACTGGAAGTCACAGGACAGGAAAGACGATGACCAAATATCTGTTCGAAGCGAACTACGTGGGAGAGGGAATCAAGGGCCTCATGCGAGAAGGCGGCACCAAGCGCCGTGATGCGGTCGTCGAAGCCCTCAAATCGGTGGACGGCTCGGTCGAATGTTTCTACTACGCCTTCGGGGAGACCGATGTCCTGGGGCCTTCGAGATCCCGGATCAGGCCAACACCACCTCACTGTCGCTCACGCGCAAACAGCAGCTGACACGCCCCAGTGATCTGAGTTATCGCCAAGGTGTGAGTGTTAGTTGGGAAGGGCGGCTTTTTCAGAGTCCAAGTGGCGGTTTCGGGGTCGTGTCTCTCGAACGTCCACAGGGCGGGGGTGACGGGTCCATGGCGAGGGTGTTGTCCTGCCCGGCCCGTAGCGGATACTTCCCTGAGAACCCGATCCGCACGAAGCGCTTTACCACTCCGAGGCCAGGGCGGCGAAGGCATGGCTGGCGGCGCTCTGATAGGCTCCTGCCCTTCGAAGCAGAGCTGCGGTGCGCCGCGGCAGCGGCTGGGTCAAGCTGATCGGATAGAGGTTGTCCTGTTCGCGGGCGATCGCGTCGGGCAGTACTGTGGCAAACGGGCCCCGGCGGACGATTTCGACGATCGCATGGACCGAGTTCGCTTCGATGGCGATCCGCGGCGCTATCCCGTGCTCCTGGAAGTATCGGTCGATATGGTGCCGTGTGGCGAAGTCCCTGCTGAGCAGCACAAGCTCCTGGTACCCCAATTCCTGTACCGTCAACGGCGCCTGCTTTCCGGCGTGCGGGTGCGATGGTCCGACGACCACGCCGAGAGTTTCGGGAAACAACGGCTGCGCCTCGATCGGAGACGACACCGACTCGGCGAACGCGATCCCAATGTCGAGACGGTCCTCGGCCAGCTCTGACTCGATCCGGTCCTGGGTCATTTCCTGGATGCTTAGGGTTATCCCGGGGTGGCGGGAGTTGAACCGCTGCACCAGTGGGCCGACCAGGTAGGCCGTGAAGGTCGGGGTCATCGCGAGCCGGAGCGAACCCCGGCTGAGGTCTTTAACATCGTGGATGGCACGTTCGCCGGCGCTGAAATCCTGCAGCGCCCGGCGCGCATACCCCAGATAGATCTCGCCGGCGTCGGTCAGGCGCACCGTCCGCCCGCTACGGTCCAGCAGCTGTGCGTGCAGCGAATTTTCCAGTTGTTTGATCTGCTGCGAAAGGGTCGGCTGCGACACGTGCAGCGCCTCGGCCGCCCGGGTGAAGTTCTGGTGTTCGGCGACCGCGAGCAGGTAGCGGACATGGCGTAGAAGCATGCCACCAACTATAGCGAATAGTAATCGGATTGATCGGAAATGCGCCTTGGACACTATGGCTGTGGGCTGTCATCGTTGAATCATCACCTCAAGCAAGGGAGACACAGCATGCAGGACATCATCGAGGGCGTACTCAAGTTTCAGCGGGATGTGGTTCCGGGGCGTGCCGAACTTTTCCAGAGGCTCGCCACCACTCAGCATCCGGGGGCACTGTTCGTGACCTGCTCGGATGCGCGCGTGATTCCGGAACTGATGACCCAGCGCGAACCCGGCGATCTGTTTGTCATCCGCAATGCGGGCAATATGGTGCCGGCCTTCGCCCCGGGGCCCGGCGGCGAGTCCGCGACCGTCGAGTACGCGGTTGCAGTCCTCGGGGTCACCGATATCGTGATCTGCGGCCACTCCGACTGCGGGGCGATGACCGCCATCTCCACGGGCAAATGCCTTGATGATGTGCCGGCCGTCGCGGAATGGCTCCGCAACGCCGACGCGGCCAAAACGGTGAACGCCGCCGGCACCTACAGCTCCCCCGGTGAGAAGCTGGGCTCGCTGATCCGGGAGAATGTCATCTCCCAGCTGGCCAATATCGCCACCCACCCATCGGTGGCGCTGGCGGTCAAGCAAGGTCGGCTGAAGCTGCACGGCTGGGTCTACGACATAGAAACCGGCGGAGTCGAGACTTTCGACCACACGACCAGGGGATTCGCACCGCTCTCAGACAACGCGTATGCCCCGGCCACCCCCACCCGTCTCGGACAGTTCGTCTGAGTCCGTCCACCAACCGAAGGAAATAAACTTATGTTGCACTCGCAAGCCTCCCAAGCCCCGCGGCAGGAACTCACCGCCGCAGTCATCGAGGCAAAGACCCGCACCAACCTGTCCTGGCAGGACCTCGCCGATGACACAGGGTTGAGCGTCGCCTTTGTCACCGCCGCTCTGCTTGGCCAGCACCCGTTGCCCACGGCCGCGGCTGCCACCGTCAGCGAGAAGCTGGGTCTCGGCGACGACGCGGCGCTGCTCCTGCAGACCATCCCCGTCCGCGGCAGCATCCCGGGCGGCGTGCCGACCGACCCCACCGTGTACCGCTTCTACGAAATGCTCCAGGTCTACGGTTCCACCCTCAAGGCCTTGGTCCATGAGCAGTTCGGCGACGGCATCATCAGCGCGATCAACTTCAAACTCGACATCAAGAAGGTCGAGGACCCGGACGGCGGGTCCCGTGCGGTGATCACCCTCAACGGCAAGTACCTGCCGACCGTGCCGTTCTAAGCCGATCGCCGGTGAGGCAGGACCCCGGAGAGGGGCCCTGCCTCGCCTCACTGATCGTCAGGGATAAAGAGATCACCCCAGAGAGCCCGAACTTGGCGGTGCAGACGGATGACCCGCCCGCAAAGCCACCCGATGCCGGGCACGGTGCGGTGACGATCCAAAGACAAACGATGCCGGCACTACCGTGGCGGGTTCGCTCACCAACCGAGTGACGGGGCCGGCACTTTCGTCGGGAGGACCCCCGAAGGAAACCCGCCTTCCGTTTAGGAGATAAGTTAAGGCACGCAGAGAATGAGTCAATGGGTGAATTCCTCGCTGATGACGAGCTTACGTCATGGATTGCTCTGATTCGTGGGCTCCCTCCCGCGGTGCCACCGCTGGACATTGCTCAATTACGCGTTTCCCGTGAGAGGCCGCCGGGCCCTGATCTGCATGCTGTCAGGGACTTGACGATTCCTGGCGACCTCCCGGTTCCTGTTCGTCTTTACCGGCTCGGCGACGAACCGCGGCCACTCATCGTCTACGTTCATGGGGGAGGGTTCGTCTTCGGCGATCTCGATTCTCATGACCGGACTTGTCGGCGCCTGGCTTTGCATGCAAAGGCTGTTGTACTGGCGGTTGACTACCGGCGCGCACCTGAGAACCCGGCTCCAGCCGCCGTCGATGACGTCGTCCGGGTCCTCGACTGGGTGATGACAAAACAAAAAGAACTGGGGGCGGTCAATGAGCCTCCCGCTCTCGCCGGCGACAGCGCCGGTGGCTTGATCGCCATTGTGGCTGCAAACCGCATGGTTGAGGCCGGAATCCCGCTGAAAGCATTGCTGCTCATCTGCCCAAATGCCGACCTGACACTGTCGCAGCCCAGCGTCCAGCAGAATTCCAGTGGATGGGGGCTCGATAAAGCTGAACTGTCGTGGTTCGTTGACCAGTGGGTTCCGGACATGAACACAGGGAAGCTCTCGCGTTTCAGCCCCCTGCATATGGAATTCGGACCGCTGCCCACGACTGTCATCGCAACGGCGGAACATGATCCTTTGCATGACGAGGGCCAGTCATTGGCCCGTCGGCTGCGGGCCTCGGGTATCGACGCGCGTCTTGTCCCGAACTCCGGACTCGTCCATGGGTATCTGAGTCTCGATACTGTGTCACCGGCAGCAGCAGAGGCGGGAACCGGCCTTATGAAGTCATTCGGATCCGTTCTTCGGGAGGCATAATCCGCCAATGGCCATTGGAAGGCCAGCATCAGCTGCAGTAGTCCGACTTTGTGCCCGCTCCGGGTGCACCTAACGCAATGCCGAAACCGCCACTTGGAGCTGTGAATTAACCGCCAATCGAAGCTAACAGTCACACGGGGTAACCGATCTCTCTTTGCACAGTATTGAGGCACTCCAGGAAGTCTCGCACCGGCTCAACACTCGCCCCGCAAAACACTGTGCTGGGTCACTCCCGCGGGACTACTCGCCAAACTGCATTGAGCCGTGGCACGGCGTCCTGAAGAGATTTCCTGACTTCAGGGCCGGCTGTCGGTTGTTAACTGCTCGCGCCGGAGGCGATGACGCCGACGCCAAGGGCAGCGAGGATACCGCTACTGACGCGTTCGACGGCGGTGCTCACCCTGGGGCGCCGCAGCCACCTCATCGCCTTGAACGCGACGACGGCGACCGCCGACAGATAGGCGAAGGCAATGACGGATACCACCGAACCCAGGATCAGGGCCGCGCCCATGGTGTCCCCGCCGTGCGGAATGAACTGCGGGACGATCGCCAAGTAGAAGAGGCCCACTTTGGGGTTGAGCAGAGTGGACAACGCCCCGGCGCCAAAACCTGCAAGCCTGTTGCACCGGAGAGGCGTTTCTTCGCCACTGCTCCTAAGAGCTTCGTTGGCGGCCTTGCGGGTTTTCAGGAACGAGGAAATGCCGAGGTATAGCAAGTACAGTCCGCCGGCGATCTTGAGCCAACGGAAAACCTCGGCAGACTGTTCCAGAATGGCCGCCAAACCTATTCCAACGAGCGCAGCCCACACGATGGACGCGCCAGCCGAACCCGCCGCCGCGGCGATGCCGGCGCCCGGTCGGTTCAGCGCGATACGCAGCACCAAGAAAGTATCCGGTCCGGGCGTCAACGCAAGTACGAGACACAAACCAGCAAAAGCGGCGAGCGAGGCAATGGTCATGAGGACGATTATCCAGCAAGCGGCCACTGCGTGAAGACCAGAAGGCCCTCATCGAGGAATCCATTCTGGCCCTTCTTGGCAAACGGCCTCAGCCGGCAATCCGGTCAGCGGGTTGGCCTGGGCCTGAAGCTCCAGGTGCCCGGGCTGACGCTGAAATCGACGGCGGAGTCGCCCGCCTCCGTGCCATTTCCTACGGCGGCTCGCCCGACTGCGCTGCTCCCGACTGACCTGCTCCCCACGGCGCTTGCCGCCACTGCAGCGGCGGCCTCCGGCCGCGCTGCAGCGGAACGCTGCCCTTGGCGTGTTCCAGCCGGCGCACGGGAGGTTCGATCACGATCTCCGCACCGCCGGGGTACTACACCTCGGCGCGCCACGAAACAGTTCTTGACGTGGCTTCAATCGTGGATCCGTCCCCGCGCCGATGACATAGGATCTCTTCAAGCCAACCAGCCAGCCTACCCCCACTAGCTCGCCATAGTGGTCGTTGCGAGCCCCCGATACGACTCCTCATGCCCGTCAGTTGGGTTCAGAGAACCGGACGCCTTCATGCCACTTTTCGACCTCCCGCTCGACCAGCTCCGCGGCTACATCTCCGCGGTGACGCAGCCCGCAGATTTCACAGAGTTCTGGGACTCCACCATCGCCGAGGCACGGGAATTCCCGCTCAACGCCACGTTCGTACCGGTGGAGAACTACCTCAGCGTGATCGATACCTTCGACGTCGCGTTCGCCGGTTACGGTGGCGATCCGATCAAAGGTTGGCTGCACCTTCCGGTGAACCGCAGCGCGGGAACCCGGCTACCCGTCGTTGTGCAGTACATCGGCTATTCGGGCGGCCGCGGGCTGGTTAACCAGGACACCAAATGGGCGCAGGCAGGCTACGCGCACTTCATCATGGACACCCGTGGACAGGGCTACGGAGGGTTGCTCGGGGAGACGGCGGACCCGCACCCGTCCGCTGGTGAAGTGGCGTATGCGGGCCTGATGACGCGTGGGGCAGGGAGCCGCGAGGACTATTATTTCCGCCGCGTCTATGTGGATGCAGTCCGCGCGGTCGAAGCCGCCCAATCACATCCTGACATTGATCCTGCCCGGGTCATCATCGCCGGCGTCAGCCAGGGTGGAGGCATCACGGTGGCCGTTGCCGGCCTGGTGGCAGGAAGACTCGACGGCGTGATCGCCGCCTTGCCGGATGTCCCGTTCCTTCAGGACTTCCCACGCTCCATCGACATTGCGCCGCGCGGCCCCTATCCGGAGATTGCCGCGTTCCTGGGACGCCATCGGGACAGCTACGAGCCAATGCTGGCCGTGCTGAACTACTTCGACGGCGTCAACCTCGGATCAGCGGCCACAGCACCTGCCCTGTTCTCCGTGGCGCAAATGGACGATATCTGCCCGCCGTCCACTGTCTTCGCGAGCTTCAATGCCTACGGAACCGGAACCGGAACCGGCACCCAGACCGCGAAGGACATCGAGGTGTACCGCTTCAACAACCACGAGGGCGGACAGGAACACCACTGGATCAAACAGCTTCAGTTCCTGCGGACGTTACTCGCCGGATGACACATTCGGGGATGCGCATTTGCTGCTCCGCGGAAACCGCAGTTATGGTGTGGCTATGACTAACCGTTGGTATGCGTATTTTTCGTTGGCTCTGGAGGAGCCCGCGTCTAACTGACACGCACCCAACTTTCCTTCAGAGCCAACAGGGCAGAGATCATTCTCTGCCCTTCGCCATTTCTCCGGCGGGTTCTGACAAGGGCCCGCTCCGCACCCGGAACAGGACCCGAACATGAGCACCGCAGCAGCTACCGAAGCCCGGCATTCCGCCACCGGACAATCCACATCCAGCCAGTCAACCTCCAGCCAGTCCACCTCGAACCTGAGGGTCAGCCAGTTCACCCCGCTTCCCACACCCCAGGGAATGATCGCGGAACTGCCGTTGGAGGCCCGGGCGGCGGACGTCGTCGAACGAGGCAGGGACCAGGTCCGGGCCATCATGGACGGTGTGGACGACCGGCTGCTCGTGATCGTGGGACCGTGCTCGATCCACGACCCCAAGGCTGGGTTGGAGTACGCCCGCCGGCTGGTCAGCCAGGCGGAGAAGCACAAGGAAGACCTGCTGATCGTGATGCGGGCGTACTTCGAGAAGCCGCGCACCACGGTTGGCTGGAAAGGCCTCATCAACGATCCCCACCTGGACGGCAGCCACAACATCGCCGCCGGCCTCCGCGCCGCCCGCCGGTTCCTCCAGGAGGTGACCTCCCTGGGCCTGCCTGCGGCCACAGAATTCTTGGAACCGATCAGCCCGCAGTACATGGCGGATCTGGTTTCCTGGGGCGCCATCGGTGCCCGGACTACCGAAAGCCAGATTCACCGCCAGCTAGCGTCCGGGCTGTCCATGCCCATCGGGTTCAAAAACGGGACCGACGGCGATCTCCAGGTGGCTGTCGACGCCTGCAGCGCCGCCGGAGCGGCGCAGGCGTTCCTGGGGATCGACGGCGAGGGCAGGGCAGCCCTGGTGGCGACGGCTGGAAACCCGGACACGCACGTGATCCTCCGGGGCGGACGCAAGGGGCCCAACTACTCGGCGGCGGACGTCGAAGCGGCGTCAGCAAGCCTGGCCGTCAAGGGGCTCAACCCGCGGCTCATAGTGGACGCGAGCCATGCCAACAGCGGCAAGAGCCACCACCGCCAAGCCGAGGTCGCCTTCGAAATCGGAGCGCAGCTGGAGAACTCCGGTGCTGCAGCAGGGGCCATCGCCGGCGTGATGCTGGAGAGTTTCCTGATAGGCGGAGCGCAGAGCCTGGACGTCGCAAAGCACGCTTTGGGCGCCGATGAACTGGTCTACGGCCAGAGCGTGACAGACGCCTGCATGGAGTGGGACGTGACGGCGTCGGTGCTGGACCAGCTTTCTGCCTCGGCACGCAAGCGCCGGGAGGCTCTACCGGCCTGAGATTGCAGGGGCCGAAAGAAAACTGATTACCTCCGGAGACTTTCACAATGGCCACAGCAGCCTCTAGAGTAACTAGCACATGGTTGTTGGATGTCTCAGCATCGGCACACCACCTATGGGGATAAATGGGTTGCCGTTGTTAGCCGTCAGCAAAGGAATATAGGGAAATGTCCGCAGAGCAGAACTTCTCGAACGCGAAGTTTCTGACCGTCGCCGAAGTGGCCGAGGTCATGCGCGTCTCCAAAATGACCGTGTACCGTTTGGTCCACTCCGGAGAGTTGCCAGCCGTCCGTTTCGGCCGCTCCTTCCGGGTGCCGGAAAACGCCGTCGAACAGTATCTCAAGGGTGCTGTAGTGGACGGCCAGTCCGAGACCGCCTGACTTTCCCGGGGGCCGCCAACCGTGCCAGTGACCGCTGAAGGTCATCAAAGCGGTGGCGGTCAGTGGGTGCCCCGGATAAGCGGTACCCTGTTAAGGAACGTTTTACGTCATTGTAAGAATCTGTCAGTTGTTCAGTCTGTTGCCTAGTCCATGGACGTTATCCAACAGACAGGTACTGCATCTAGTTTGTGAGGAACTTTCGTGGGTTCAGTTATTAAGAAGCGTCGCAAGCGTATGGCCAAGAAGAAGCACCGCAAGTTGCTTCGTAAGACCCGCCACCAGCGCCGCAATAAGAAGTAGAGATACTTCTGCCAGCGTCAATGCCCGTCACCTTTCGAGGTGGCGGGCATTTTTGCTGCCGGCTCCCGGCGGTTGTGTTGCCGTCGTCGTTTCTGCTGTCGCTCAGACGCGCGGTCCGCGGAAGCGTGAGAAGCCCCGCCACAGGCCATATACCGCGCCGCCCACTGTTGCGGCCTTGAGCCCCAGCGTGGCAGCGCGGCGTCCTGAGCGGAAATCGTAAACCGGCCAGTTGTTTTCCCGGGCGTGCCGGCGCAGCCTGGCATCCGGGTTGATCGCCACGGGGTGTCCCACCAGGCTCAGGAGCGGAATGTCATTGTAGGAGTCGCTGTAGGCCCAGCACCTCTTGAGGTCCAGGCCTTCGGTGTCAGCAACTTGCTGGACTGCCACTGCTTTCGCCGGCCCGTGGAGAATATCGCCCACCAGCCTGCCCGTATACGCCCCGTCCTTGATTTCACCCACGGTTCCCAGCGCACCGGTGAGGCCCAGCCGGGTGGAGATCACGGTGGCTACTTCTATGGGGGTGGCAGTCACTAGCCACACCTTTCGGCCAACGCGCAGGTGCTGCTGGGCCAGGGCTTTGGCGCCCGGCCAGATTCTGGAGGCAATCATTTCGTCGAAGACTTCTTCGCCCAGGGCTTTGACATCATCCACCGTGATGCCGGCCGCAAGGGTCAGGGCGGAATCCCGGACCGCATGGACGTCGTCCATGTTTTCACCGCGGAGCACAAACTTGAACTGTTTCCAGGCGAATCCTGCGGCCTGGGTGAGAGTGAACGCCTTGCGTTCGTACATTTTCCGAGCCACATGGAAGAGGCTGGCACCCTTCATCAGGGTGTTGTCGACGTCGAAAAAGGCCGCTTCGCCGTGCTGCGGCAGCGCAACCGGCCGCGTGATTACAGCAACGTACTTCTCCTCGGGCATGCCACGAGTCTAGTCAATCCCCACGGCCCCCGGTGTCCGAGTCGCCGGAGCGGACCAGCGGCGATACGGTTAAAGCATGGCTAAACCCGAGGTTGTCCTCATTACCAAAGCCGACTGTCACCTGTGCGCAGAGGCGCGCGACGCCGTCGGGCGCGTTACTTCGGCGCTGGGCCTTGGGTGGACGGAGCAGTCCGTGGACAACGACGCGGAGCTGCGCGAGCGCTACGCCGAGGAGATTCCGGTGGTACTGGTGAACGGGATTCAGCGGGACTTCTGGAAAATCGATGAGATCCGGCTGGACCGCGTCATCCAACGGGTCATGTCGCAATAGGAACATGTCGCAATAGGAACATGTCGCAATTGGGAGCTGCGCGGCCGAATGGCCACGGCTTTGCTGACTTGCGTGATAGAGCTTTAGAGTGGAAACACAACGCGACGCAATGGAGCAAATAGTGACCTCGCTGGAATCAACACCCCAGGCTGTCGATGGGGAAGCAGGAGCGGCAGTAAAGCAGATTCCGCCCGCTGCCGTGGCCCGGCTGACGCTCTACCTGCGCGCCCTGAACACCATGCTGGCCGAAGGAATTGAGCGGGTTTCGTCCGAGTCCCTGGCCGAAGCTTCCGGTGTGAATTCCGCAACTCTGCGCAAGGACCTCTCTCACGTGGGCTCGTACGGCACGCGCGGCGTGGGATATGAAGTGCAGTACCTGAGCCGCCACATCTCGGCAGCGCTGGGGCTGACCCGCGATTGGAAGGTCGCGATCGTGGGTGCCGGTAACCTCGGCAAGGCACTGGCGCGGTATGGAGGTTTTGGGTCCCGGGGCTTTGATGTGGTGGCTATTTTTGACGCCGACCAAATGGTGGTGGGCAATGAAGTGGGCTGGCTGCGGGTCAGCGATGCTGCGGACCTGGAGCCCGTCCTGCACCGAACGGGCGCCAACATGGTGGTTCTCGCCCTGCCTGCCGCCGTTGCGCAAAGTGTGTGCGACCGCGTGATTGCCGCGGGCGTCCGAAGTATTCTCAGCTTCGCTCCGGTGATGCTGCAGGTGCCGGAGGGCGTGAACCTGCGCAAAGTGGACATGGCCACCGAACTGCAGATCCTGGCGTACCACGCACAGCGGGCGCAGCTCCCGGACGAAACCGCTTAGAACTCTGCGGCCGCGCCCGGGATCCACGCCCGTTGGCTGAGATTACCCGTGGTGCCTGGCCTGGACAGTCCCTGACTTGGCAGTGTCCCTGGCCGGTGGTGTCCCTGGCTGGCAGTGTCCCGGCTGGCGGAACCGCTACTGTCGGTAGGGGTTGCCTGGCTGGTCTGGCTGGCCGTACGGGTTGGCGAATGGCTGCTGCTTGCGGAAGTACGGTGCTGAGGCCGGAAGGTACAGCAGTACGATCGCCGCGATACCGGCCAAGGAGCCTAGCGCACCGAGTCCAAGCTGCCCGAGGCCAAAAATCGAGAGGGCGGCGAACACTGTCCCCAGGATTCGGGCCCAGTTCTTTCCCTTGCGGACGTAGAAGGCCACGAGGGCGTAAAGGCCTGCGCCGATGATTGCAAAGACCACGAGGGTTCCGACAATAAAGCCCTTGATGTCATTAAACTGGATGTCCGCGCCACCGGCGGCGATCTGCTGATCGAACGTACGACGCATGTCCGGATCGTCCAGTGTGGGGATGGCCAGCAGGAGCGAAAGAACCCAGACTGCACCGGCGCCCACGATCAGCCAGAAAGCGATGTTGACCAGTTTCGGGATTCCGGTGGTGCCCTGTCCCTGCGGTTGCTCGGACGGATATTGGCCGTAGGGGGACTGGCCATGCGGCTGCTGGCCGTACTGAGGTGCGTTCTGGCCGAACTGCGGAGCGTTCTGCCCATACTGAGGTGCGTTCTGGCCGAACTGCGGTGCGTTCTGCCCATACTGAGGTGCGGCCGGTGCGTTCTGCCCGTACTGCGGGGCGTTCTGCCCATACTGAGGTGCGGCCGGGGCGTTCTGCCCATACTGAGGTGCGGCCGGTGCGTTCTGCCCGTACTGCGGTGCGGCCGGTGCGTTCTGCCCGTACTGCGGTGCCTCAGGCTGGCTGTTGGGCTCCGGCTCGTTCGGGTTCGGAGGCTGGACGGGGGGAGTGCTCATGAGCGGTCCTTTGCATGTCGACTTCTTCGAATCAGCAACCGGGATCAGCAAGATTGCCCTGCCCCAGCATGGGTTTAAGTCCACCGTACCCCGCTGCAGGCGTGCCGCGGGTCATTCCTTAGAGGTATTCCGGGACGCCGTCCGGAGATACGGAAGGCCGCAGCAGGGTCGGTAATGACCTTGCCGCGGCCTTCCATCGCTCAGCTACCTACAGGGACGCGATGCTCCGAGGCACCGCTGATGCGTCAGGCTAACTCTTGAAATGCTCCTGCGACTGCGGCAACCACATCAGAACGGCTGCTGCGGCGGCCACTGCGGATCCAATGAAATTCAGGTTGCCGGTGGTCAGCTGCAGCAGGAAGCTAATGAGTGCCAACCCGCCGAGAATCGAGAGGACCAACCGTGCCCACCGGGCGCCTTCCTTGAGGCGGATGGCGATGAAGACATAGAACGCGGCGAAGACCACGCTGATGATCAGCGCGGTAATCCCTGCACCCACCATGAGCCCGCCCAAGGCATTGGTGATGGTGAACATGCTGACGACGCTGAGAACAACGCCGAGTGCGGCCGCGGCGATCCAGAGCCAGTAAGAGATGACCAGCTGCTGGGGCGCGCCCTGGGTGTTGGAGATGCGCTCTCCGATGTTGTTGAAGTCCAGACCAAAAGTGTTGCGTGCAGGTGCGGTGTAGCCGAGTCCGGCGGGTGGGGCATTGTTGGCCGCGCCCATCGGAGCGGCGTAGCCCGGCTGGCCCGCTTGTCCGTATCCCTGGCCCGTTGCCTGGTAACTCGGGGGCTGCTGGTAGCCCTGAGGTGGCTGGTAGCCGGCAGGGGGGACGTTACTGGCCGGAGGCTGGGCACCCGGCTGCTCAGGCTGAGGTACATCACTAGGGTTAGTCATGGCTTCACTGTAGACCGCGAAACGTGGGAATTCTAGGAAATTCCGGGCCAAATCGCGGGGAACTGCCGGGTTTATTACAGTCGATTTACACCACAACAGCCCGGTATTTCGTGCGGTCTTCCCTCAGTCCGCGAACCATTCCCTGGAGTGCCGCACCCACATAAGGACTGTGGCCACCGCTACGACGGCGAATGACAGCAAGTCCAACGGTCCGAATCCCACCACCGCGGCAGCCCAGAACTTGGAGGCTGTGGCGATGCAGGCCAGGACTGTACAGACGGTCCGTGCCGAATTCTACGCCTGCCGCAACCGCCGGTCCTGCACCATGAGGACGATGCCCCTGACTGCTCCAAGGCCAGCTGACCAGAAGTCCGGAAGTGCCAATCCCCCGGCAATGACGTTCAGGCAACCGGCGATGATCCAGATCCACGACCCGTCACGATGGTTCCGGGCTCTTCCCTGTAATGGTAGAGATCTGACCGGCCAAGCCCTGAAAATTCTCCTGGCCGTTCAGATCCTTCATAACCTTGGACTGTGGTTTCCTCGAAGTGGGCCATGGACTCCATCTAAAGGGATGATGCCCAGCGCCGCCAGACATCCGCCGGACCCTGTGGATAACCTGCCGACGCCAGTAGCCGCAGAGACGGTTCTCTGCGGCTACTGGCACATCTGCCTTGGCGGATCAGGCTGCGGGGGCGATGAATGCCAGTTCCAGGTTGATGGCAACCTTGTCGCTGACCAGGACGCCACCGGCGTCAAGTATCGCGTTCCAGGTCAGGCCGAAGTCCTTGCGGCTGATGGTGGTCGCGGCGGAAACGCCGGCGCGGGTTGCACCGAAGGGGTCAACGGCAACGCCGTTGAATTCGGTCTCGAGCGAAACCGGGCGGGTGACACCTTTGATGGTGAGGTCGCCCTGCAGTTCGTAGCTTTCACCATTGCCAACGAGTCCATTGGAAACGAAGGATATTTCCGGGAACTTCTCGACGTCGAAGAAGTCTTCGCCACGGACGTGGCCGTCGCGGTTGACATCTCCGGAGTCAAAGCTGGCGGTCCGGATGGTGGCGTTAATCTTAGAATCGAAGACGTTTTCGGCGAGGTCCAGAGTAGCCTCAGCATCCTTGAACTGGCCGCGGACCTTGCTGATGCCTGCGTGGCGCACTGTGAACGCAATCTCGCTGTGTGAGTTGTCGAGCGTCCAGGTGCCGGTGGTGACGTTAGCGGGAAGTGCCATGGTGTATCTCCTTGGGTCTGCTGTGAAGAGTCCTGGGTGGAATTTCATCTGATCGTCGGTTGAAACTTCATTTGTTGAAGTGTCAACTAACTGCTTCACCCAGTATAAACATGCATTTGCATCTTTTATTCCAACCCCAGGGAACATTTTTCAAAATTCTTGAGTTCTACTTCCTGTAGAAGATTTCGATTCGCCCGACATCTTTGAGAAACTGGTACACATGCCCCAAGCCACTGTTCATTTGCTCCGCCACGGCGAGGTCCACAATCCCGGTGGTGTCCTCTACGGCCGGCTGCCGGAATTCCACCTCTCGGAGCTGGGCCGCCAGATGGCCCAGGTCCTGGCTGAGCACTTCCGTGAACGCGCTGCCGCGGGTGCAAACATCGTCTACCTGGCTGCCTCGCCACTGACCCGCGCCCAGGAAACTGCCCTTCCCACCGCGCAGGCGCTCAACCTGGACGTCAACACCGAGCCCCGCATCATCGAGGCCGGCAACTACTTCGAGGGCCTGAAAATCACCAAGGCGGAGCTCAGGAAGCCCAAGCATTGGCCGCACCTGATTAACCCCTTCAAGCCCTCCTGGGGTGAGCCATACAAGGATCAGGCAGCCCGGGTCATGGCTGCAGTCCAGGACGCCCGCCTCCGTGCCATTGAACTGGCGGGCGCTGACCTCGGCACGCCCGGCCCCGAAGCCATCCTGGTCAGCCACCAGCTCCCCATCTGGGCCACCCGGCTGAGCGCCGAGGGCAAAGCCCTCTGGCATGACCCCCGCAAACGCGAGTGCACGCTGACATCACTCACCTCCCTGGTGTTCGACGACGATGGCTCGCTCCTGCGCGTTGACTACAGCGAGCCTGCTGCGGCACTACTGCCCGGTGCTGCCAGCACACCTGGCGCATAGCGATGGACGTCGCAATGACCGGAAACAGCGTTACCTCCCGCCGCAGCGTCCTGGCCGCCGGTGGCGTCGCCCTTACCGCCCTGACTCTTGGCCTGTCCGCCTGCGCCCAGGAAGACGCGCTGGCCAAACAGGCCAAGGCCGGGGACAACAAGAACTACGTGGCCGGGGACGGCTCGGTGACCGAGTTCGCCTCAGCGGACCGAAAGGCCGCCGTCGACATCAAGGGCACGCTCTTCGACGGCACCGCCGTCACACGGGAGGACTTCCTGGGGAAAGTCACCGTACTGAACTTCTGGTTTGCGGCATGTGCACCGTGCCGCGTCGAGGCGCCGTCGCTGGAGAGCCTTCACCAGGACTTCAAGGGCCAGGGCGTGCAGTTCTTTGGTGTGAACCTCCGCGATGAAAAAGCCACCGCTGAAGCTTTCGACAAGACCTTCAACCTGACGTACCCCAGTTTCGATGACAAGGACGGCGCCGTACTCCTCGCCGTCTCCGGTCTGGTGCCGCCAGGCGCAGTTCCCACCACCCTTGTGCTCGACAAGCAGGGCCGTGTGGCCTCCCGCGTGCTGGGCGAAATCCAGAAGGGCACCCTCAAAGCCCTCATCACCGCTGCTGTGGCAGAGTAACGGCGGCCCCGGACTGTGAACAGCCCCTTCGCAGAAGCCATCCTGAACGGTTCGCTGCTGCTCGCTATCCCGGTGGCGCTGCTGGCCGGATTCGTCTCCTTCCTTTCGCCCTGCGTGCTGCCATTGGTACCCGGGTACCTCGGCTACGTCACGGGGCTGACCGGCGTCGATCTTCAGAAGCAGAAGCGCGGCCGCATGCTGGCGGGAATCGGGCTTTTCGTTCTGGGATTTGCCGTGATTTTTGTGTTGCTCGGCGGGGCGTTCGGCCAGCTGGGCACGCTGATTACGGGCAGCCAGAACGCCTGGATCACCCAGGTCCTTGGCCTCCTGGTGATTGTTATGGGCGTGGTGTTTATGGGCGGCTTCAGCTGGCTCCAGCGCGACGCCAAAATCCATGCCAAGCCGCCGGCCGGGCTGTGGGGTGCGCCGCTGCTGGGCATCACCTTCGGGCTGGGCTGGGCGCCGTGCATCGGCCCCACCTACTCCGCCGTCCAGCTGCTGAGCCTCTCCGGCGGTTCCTCCGCTGCCAAAGGCGCATTCCTGGCCTTCGTGTACAGCCTTGGCCTGGGCATTCCTTTCCTGCTGATCGCGCTTGCCGTGCGCCGGGGCATCGGAGTGATGTCCTTCTTCCGCAAGCACCGCCTGGTTATCCAGCGGACCGGCGGCGGCATCCTGATCCTGCTGGGCCTGCTGATGGCCAGCGGCGTCTGGGGGACCTGGGTGACCGGGCTGCAGTACTGGTTCCAAACCGATGTGAAATTGCCGATCTGATGAGCGAGCGCGTGAACGTAAAGAAGAAGTCCCCTGCCCCGGAAGCTCCCGCACGCAACGCCGTTGCTGCGGCGAAGGCTGAGGCCGCGTTGCCGGTGCTGGGGATCATCGGCATGCTGCGTTGGGCCTGGACCCAGCTGACAAGTATGCGCACGGCGCTTTTCCTGCTCCTGCTGTTGGCCGTTGCTGCGGTGCCCGGTTCACTGTTCCCGCAACGGCCCGCCAACCCGTCAATCGTCACGCAGTACATCAAGAACAACCCGGACTACGGCAAGCTCCTGGATACCCTGCAGCTCTATGACGTCTATTCCTCCGCCTGGTTCTCGGCAATCTACATCCTGCTGTTCATCTCGCTGATCGGCTGTGTTGTTCCCCGTGCCATCGCGCACTACAAGGCGATGCGATCCCAGCCTCCGCGCACACCCAACCGGCTTTCCCGCCTGCCGGAGTACGGCACACTGGTGCTTCCGGCGGAAGCCGGCATCCCGGCGTCGGACGCTATTTCAGGGGCTGCGGGAGTCCTCAGGAAGCGCGGCTACCGCGTTGATGTGAGGGACGACGACGGCGCGCGGCCGTCTTTGGGGGCAGAGCGCGGCTTCCTGAAGGAAGTGGGAAACCTGGTCTTCCACACTTCGCTGATCGGTGTCCTGGTCTCCGTGGCGGTCGGCGGGCTGTTCGGTTACAGCGGCCAGCGGATCCTGGTGGAGGGTGACACCTTTGTGAACACCCTGGTGGGCTACGACCAGTTCACTCCCGGCACCAACTTCCAGAGCAGCCAGCTCCAGCCGTACTCCATCCAGCTGAACAAGTTCCAGGTCACCTTCGACCGCGAGTCGAAGGGCAAGTTCGGCCAGCCCATCGACTTCACCGCCGATGTCACCACCAAGGAAACTCCTGATGCGCCGGCCAACAAGGAAGTGCTCAAGGTCAACGATCCCGTAACCCTTGGCGGCACCAGCATCTACCTCACCGGCAACGGCTACGCGCCCGTGGTCACCGTCCGAGACGGTGCAGGAAACATCGCCATGCAAGGGCCGGTGGTGGCAAAGCTGCAGGGCGAGAACTACTATTCCTCGCTGGTCATCAAAGTCCCCGATGCCAAGCCTGACCAGCTCGGCTTCGCCGGATTCTTCCTGCCCACGGCGTTTGTCACCGAGAAGGGCGTTTCCTTCAGCGGGGATCCGGAACTGATCAACCCCCAGTTGAGCCTGAACTCGTACTACGGTGATCTGGGCTTGAACAACGGAGCTCCGCAAAACGTTTTCGAGCTCGATGTAAAGAGCCTGACTCCGCTGAACGCACGCAACCTGGACACCAAGGGCATCACCCTGGCGCCAGGCAACTCCTACACTCTTCCGGACGGAAAAGGTTCCATCAGCTTCGACGGCGTGAAGCGCTACGTGGGCGTGGACATCCATCACAACCCCGGCCAGCTCTACGCACTGATCTTTGCACTCCTTGCGGTGGGCGGACTGGTCATCTCGCTCTACCTGAACCGACGCCGCGTCTGGGTGCGCACCGGCAGACACGAGGACGGCCGGACCATGGTTGAGTATGGGCTGCTTGCCCGCGGTGAAGACCACCGTCTCGCCGCCGAAGCTGCCACGATCCGTGGACTGCTCACCAAGGAATGGGCATTGGACGACGCTGCTGCCCCTGCTTTTGCCCCTGAGGCAGGCCCCGCGGCGGCCCGGGCAGAAGAGGCCACACAGAATATTCCCAGCCGCCAGGAAGATAATGGCGCAGATTCCATCCCGTCACCAGCTGGCTCTCACGAGCCGAAGAAGGACCAGTAATGTTCCCCATCAACGAAACCATGGGCCAGTACAGCGAGCTTTTTATGCTGCTTGCTGCGGGCACCTACACGGTGGCGTTCATCGCCTTCGCCTGGGACCTGGCCAAGAGCAGCAAGGCATTGCGAGCGGTGGATCTCAGGGCTGCCGAGTTCGCTGCAGGTGCCGCTGCCAGGGTACCTGTAGGCGCCGGAGTGGGTGCGGGCGGTGCCCCGTACTCCGGCGCTGAAGGCGGGGTTGACGCTGACGGTGCGTCTGACCGGACCGGGGGGCACCTCGCCGGACCTGCCGGCCGAGCTGAGCGGCCGTCGTCGTCCGTCTCCGCAACGCCGCCCGGCGGCAATGCCGGGGGAGGGCAGACTGCCGACGCCGACATGCGCTACACCGCCGAGCGGCGCGCACCTGCCCGTGTGGCCGTGGCGCTCACGGTGCTGGGTGTCCTGATCCATGCTGCCGGCGTGATTACCCGGGCCGTCGGCTCAGGCCGGGTGCCGTGGGGCAACATGTACGAGTTCCTTACCACCGGCGCATTTGTTGCGGTCGCCGTGTTCCTGCTGGTATTGATCCGCCGCGACCTCCGGTTCCTGGGCACCTTTGTGGTGGGGCTGGCCATCATCATGCTGGTGGCAGCGGCCGTGGCGTTCTGGACCCCGGTGGGCCACCTGGTGCCCGCTCTGCAGAGCTACTGGCTGGTCATCCACGTATCCATAGCCGTGATGTCCTCTGCGCTGTTCACTCTCACGTTCGCCATGTCCGCGCTCCAGCTGGTGCAGTCCTACCGCCAGAAGACCATTGCCGCCGGGGGAACGGATAAGCTCGGGTTTATGCGCCTGGTTCCGACCGCGCTCAGCCTGGAGAACCTGTCCTACCGCATCAACGCCATCGCCTTCATCGGCTGGACATTCACGCTGATGTTCGGCGCCATCTGGGCGGAGAAAGCCTGGGGGCGTTTCTGGGGCTGGGACACCAAGGAAGTATGGACGTTCGTGATCTGGGTGGTATATGCGGGCTATCTGCATGCCCGTGCCACCCGCGGCTGGACCGGGACACGGGCGGCCTGGCTCTCGATCGTGGGCTACCTGTGCGTGGTCTTCAACTTCACCATCGTGAACCAGTTCTTCAATGGCCTGCATTCCTACTCAGGGCTGTAGGGCTTAGGCACTGGAGGGGCTGAACCGTCCGGAGCTGACAGGTCCGGGGGGCTGGGGGCGTAGCTCCGTGGCCTCCACGATTCGCCAGTTCTGGCCGCATTGCAGGGTAGCTTTGCGGCCATTAATGGCGAATCGTGAGCCGACCAGGTTCAATCCGACCCCGCGGGCTCGCCTCAGCCCGGGCCTCGCTTGCCCGGGCCTCGCCTCAGCCCGGGCCTCGCTTGCCCGGGCCGAGATCCGGACTCCAACTCCGCTCCACCAGCGCTGCTCGAATCCCAGTGACGGCGTTGGGCTCCACGCCTGGCGCCAACGGGTCCAGGTCCCACTGCATGAGCACCACCACCAGCCAGCCGAGGTCTCTCGCATTCTCATCATGGAAGATGTCACTGCGGCGTTGGACTGCTGTTGCGTGGTGGCTGCCGTCATAGTGGATGGCGATCTTGAACTCCTGGTAGGACATATCCGGGTCCTGGATCCAGCCGCCTGTTTCATCGAACATCGGCTCGTTGATGCCCGGCTCCGGCAGCCTGTGTTCCAGTATCAGCAGCCGCAGCTCCGATTCCTTGGGCGTATCAGTGTACGGCCGGATCAGCCTGCGGGCCGGCATGGCCTTCCGGTAGCCCGGCTTCCCGGCCTTGGTGGCCAGAAATTCGTCCAGTGCAACCAGAGTGGAGAGGGGATTTCTGCGCCGAACCAGGAAGTCACCGGCTCACCAATTCGTCCAGTCTGAGCATTGCCGCCAGATCGAACCATGTCCGGAGCGGTGACGTGCACGTTATGTAGCGGCCTTCGGTGATCTCGTCAGGGGAGAGCACCAGCTGATGGCCGGCAACGCCCTTGCGCCGCACTGCGCGGTCTCCGGGCAGGCACGTCAGGTGGATGCTGTGGTGGGCCGCAAAGCGTAGGGGCAACGGGAATCCCCAGAGCGCGGCCGACGTCAAGTGGCTGACCATTGCCCCCGTTGCGGCGGCCAACACCCTGGCGCGGACCAGAAGCGTCATCTCGACTGCAGCCGGCGCGCGGACGCCCTGGCACGGGCTACTCAGATCCTTGGCCCGCGTTCGCCTGCCGCTCAGGCAAGCGGCCCTGGCCTGCGCGACGGTGAAGGGCTGGCCGAGAAGTTGTTCGGGGAGGGCTGGGGGTCGGCGCATAAAAGCAGTCTGCGGCCGGTTAGGGGCCTCTGGAGCGTTATCCACAGATTTGCGCCGGTGTGGAGGACAAGTGGGCGGCTGCAGATCCACGCAGAGCTGCGGCAGTTTGCCAGAGACGGCCGGATTGGGACAGTCATTCCTGTCTATGTCAATCTCATTCAGGATCATCGTGACGGTCTGATCCAGGACCACCTTGGGATTATTCTGGGTTTGCTGGGGGACGGCAAGCTGCTGGCTAATCACGGGCACTCTGACGATGTCTGGCGTTATGGAGTCTTCGTCCCTGTGGTGGGTGACCTGGGCGCTTGGGTCTTTCTTCAGATCCGGATGTTCGCGATTATGTTAGGGCAGCGGCAATTCCTGGTGGACCGACTCTGAAAGGGTCACCGTGTTCCTGCCTGTCGTCTTGGCTGCGTACAGGCACGATCCACCTCAAGCTCATCAACGTCCGGGCCAGGATCGCCTCCAGCGCACGGAAAATCCGACTCCATTTATCGGAGTCCTGGCCCTGGCAGACCGGGTGGGAGCAACTCTTCGCCACCGTCCACGCACCACCTCAGGCAACATAGAATCCCGTTCACCGCCGCATAACGGCCCGACCGCAGACCCCGATGGAATACCACTGGCAGCGAGGCCAGCAGCTACCCGCTGCCCAAAAACCAAATCCACGGCCGATCCCGGGGACACCCCAGGACCAACCGCGGATCGGTGGATCAACGCTAAGGGCCCCGACCCCCGAAGCGGGGACGCACATATGCCGCGATCGTGAAGCTGTGGTATCAGCGTGGCGCGGCCTTCATTCCGTTCCTGGACTGCGACGTCGAGATCCTCCGGGTCATATGCTCCACAAACGTGATCATCTTGGGACCAGGTCCCTCGATCCAACAGTCCGTGGACAGACCCGGTGGGAGCCCGCTTTGAACGCCTTGCCATCACCTTCAACGACCCCTGGCCGGGCCGCTGAAACCTGCTAAAAATGAAACCGCCGGAAACACCGCAGCTGAAACAGACCCAATCTGCCCCGTCATGGCGGCGGTATTGGATGAGATTGACGGAGACACCGGATTCTTCCATTGATTTGACTCTTGCTTGTAATTGTTCTATTTAACCGCAATGATCATCCTGTGCCCGCTCAGGGGTGCAGGTCGCCCGCTGGGGGGGGGGGGCTGGGATATTGGGGGAGCGGTTCATGGGCGTAAACGACGGGAACTTATCGGAATCCAGGATTGGGTTGGGCCCGGGTGCGAGCGGAGATGGGCGTTCGAAGCGCTATGTGGCGTGGGCGGCGGCGGCGGCGTTGATCACGGCGGCGGGTGCGGTGTTCGCTGCGGGTGCGGTTGCCGATAGCGACGCCACGAAGTCGCGCCAGGCCTTCGAGAGCTCGTCGGCTGAGATCGCGTCGACGCTGCAGCTGGCTATCGAGCACGAAGAGGACCTGAACTTGAGCGGGGCGGCCTACCTCGCCGGCAACCCGGATGGCTCCAACGCTCAATTCCTTAAATGGTCCGATTCGATCCAGGCATTGACGCGCTATCCGGAACTACACGACTACGGCAACGCAGTCATCGTCCAGGCACCGGAGTTGGCGGCGTTCGCGGCTCGGGCGGAGGCCGACCCGTGGTCTCCGCTGGGCCCGTCGGGCAATTTCCAGGTCGAACCTGCAGGTGACCGTGCGTATTACTGCTTCGGGACGGTCGGGCAGGTGCGTGACGCGCAGGTCGGCGCCCCGGCTGGACAGGACTTTTGTGCAACAGGACTTGGACCGGCGCTTCTCGATGCCCGGGACACCGGCGAGAGCTCGTACGCGCCGTTCACGGTCGGGGCGGACTCGGTGCTGGGAGTGTCGACTCCTTACTATCGCGGGGGTGTCATTCCCGCGACCGTCGAAGGGCGTCAAGCTGCTTTCCTGGGGTGGTTCGGTATGACGACCGTGCCGAAGTTGCTGTTGGATCGGGCGTTGCAGGGCCATCCCGGCACTTTGGTCACGTTCCGGTACAAGACCGGTTCTTCGGATGCTGAGTTCTCCAGCGGAAACGCTCCGGCCGGCGCGCAGTCAGTGACGACGGATCTGCACAACGGGTGGACGGTGCAGATATCCGGCGCTGTCGCCGATGGCGGCATCGTCAGCAACGGCCCCGCGTTGGCGCTGCTGCTCGCCGGTGTTCTGTTGAGTGTCCTGCTCGGTGTGTTGGTGTTCGTGTTGGGTACGTCGCGGGAACGGGCGTTGCGGCTGGTGCGGGAACGTACAGTCGAGCTCCGGGGCGCGCAGGCCCAGCTCGTCGACGCCGCGCGCCAGGCCGGGATGGCTGAAATCGCCACGAATGTTCTGCATAACGTCGGCAATGTCCTGAACAGTGTCAATGTCTCGGCCAATCTGGTGTGCCAGAGGGTGCGGGGATCGAAGGCGGGCGGGCTGGTGAAGGCGGTTGCCCTGATGAATGAGCACACCGGTGACCTTGGTGGTTTCCTCACGACCGATGCGCGGGGCAAGGCTCTGCCGGGTTATCTGGAGCAGTTGGCGGCGACGCTGGCGATCGAAAGGGAGGGCATCGACGCCGAGCTGCTGCGGCTGACCCAGGGCGTGGCTCACATCAAGGAGATCGTGGCCGCGCAACAGTCTTTAGCGGGCGTCTCCGGTGTGATCGAGTCGGTGAGAGTCAGCGACCTGGTGGAGGAGGCGTTGCACATGGCAGGAATCAATGAGGACGAGGTGAGGGTGATCCGGGACTTCCCCGCCAATCCGCTGTTGGCGTTGGACAGGCGCCGGATCCTGCTGATCCTGTTGAACCTCATCAGCAACGCCATGAACGCCATGAAGGGCAACGCCGGCCGTCCCCGTGAACTCAGCATCCGGGCCGAGGTGATCGACGGGCAGGGCCTGAGCATCACGGTGGCAGACACGGGCGTGGGCATCCCGTCCGAGAACCTGGCCCGGATCTTCGTGCACGGGTTCACCACCCACACCGGCGGGCATGGCTTCGGCCTGCACAGCTCGGCCCTGGCCGCGAAGGAGATGGGCGGTGCGTTGACGGTGGAGGAGAGCGCCGGCGCTAACGGTGCGGCGTTTACCCTGCACGTGCCGCTGGACCGGGAGCGGGTCCCGGCATGAGCGCACCGACGAACCGACGCATCCTGCTGATCGACGACACACCTTCCATCCATGAGGACTTCCGCAGGATCCTCTCGGACCCCGGCGCCGGCGCGGGATCGGAGATGGCGGCCGCCGAGGAGGCACTGTTCGGCGAAGCGGCTGAACCCGCCAGCGTGCCCGGCTTCGACCTCGACTCCGCCTATCAGGGGCGCGAGGGGTTGGAAATGGTCTGTTCCTCGGTGAAGGCAGCCAGCCCGTATGCGCTGGCCTTCGTCGACATGCGAATGCCTCCGGGATGGGATGGGGTGGAGACCGTTCGGGAGATCTGGAAGGTCGATCCCCGGCTGCAGATCGTGATCTGCACCGCCCACTCGGACTACTCGTGGGACGAGTTGCTGGGCAAGCTCGGCGCGGACGACCGGCTTCTGGTCCTGAAGAAGCCCTTTGACAATATCGAAGTGGCCCAGCTGGCAAGTGCATTGACGACGAAGTGGGACATGACGGGGCAGGCCGAACTAAAGGTGAGCCGCCTCGAGGAAGCCGTCCTTGAGCGGACCCGGGCACTCGAGATCGCCAACAAGGAGCTGGAGGCGCTGATAGGCGAAGTCACCCAGCTCGCCACTCACGACGGGCTGACCGGGCTGCCCAACCGGCTGCTGTTCGCAGACAGGGCCTCTCAGGCGCTAGCGGCGGCACGCCGGGACGGCAGTTGTCCGGTGGTGTTGATCCTGGACCTCGACCGGTTCAAGGAAGTCAATGACAGCCTGGGTCACCTCCACGGCGACCTGCTACTCACCCAGGTCGCCCAGCGCCTGTCCGGGGTGCTGCGCCCTGGAGATACTGTCGCGCGCCTGGGCGGCGACGAGTTCGCGCTGCTGCTCGCGGACGGGGGCTCAGGGGCCGGTGACGAGGTCGCAAAGCGGATCGCCCAGGTACTCGCGGCACCCTTCATCCTCGGTGATTCCATGGTCGGTGCCGAGGCCAGCATCGGTATCGCCGCTGCAGCTTCCGACGAGCACCCGACGCTGGAGGAGCTGCTGCGCCAGGCCGACATCGCGATGTACCAAGCGAAGACCTACCGGTCCGGCTTCGCGCACTTCGCGGCCTGCAACGAGGACGGCACACCGAACGGCTTCACGTTGATCGGAGAACTGCGTCAGGCCATCGACTGTGAGGAGCTCGTCGTCTACTACCAGCCCAAGGTTGCCGTCGATACCGGTGAGCTCCTGGGCGTCGAAGCGCTCGTACGCTGGCAGCATCCGACCCGCGGCCTGCTCCAGCCAGCGGAGTTCATGGCCGTGGCCGAAGGGAGCGCGCTGATACAACGGCTCACGACGGTCGTTCTCGACATGGTGCTCCGTTGCTGCCGAACGTGGCTGGATGAGGGACTGAGACTGCCTGTGGCCGTCAACGTCAACGCCCGCAGCCTGTGTGACCCGCGATTCCCCGCCCTGGTCAGCGACCGGCTCGCATATGCCGGCGTCCCCGCCGATCTGCTCACGATCGAACTCACCGAAGGAACAGCACTGGCCTGTCCAGGCCCGGCGCTGGGGATCCTGCAAGATCTCCGGGACGCCGGGGTCCACTTTTCCGTGGACGACTACGGCACCGGCTACTCCTCCATGGCCTATCTGAAAAACCTTCCCGTCACCGAGTTGAAGATCGACCAGGCATTCATCAAGGGCATGATCAACGATCCCCACGACGCCACCATCGTGCAAAGCTCGACCGAGCTCGGGCACAACCTCGGGATGTCCGTCGTAGCCGAAGGAGTCGAGGACGAGATGACCCTCGCCACCCTCAAGTCCATCGGTGTCGACGTCGCCCAGGGCTACCACATCGGTCACCCGATGCCAGAGGACCTCCTCCGACGCTGGATCGAGGACCGCACAGGTGCCCTGACCCAGGACGCCGGAACTCCGCCGGACCCAGCCCTCCCGAGATCATGAACACACCGGCAGCTGCTTGCGCCTCTCACCTGTGGGAACGCCGGACCGGCACGATCCTGACCGAGTACGCGCACGGTCTCGCAACCGGGCTGGTGCTCATGGCAAAGACGCGGCGCCGGGCACCGAAGAGGTGCTTCCGACCCTGATCGAGGCGGGCGCCGGCAAGTGGCAGGCCTTGGTCGCACTTGGCCACGCCCCCCGTTCACGGCACAAGGTTCGGCGTGCGCGGCGACGGCGCTGTTGGTGAGCAACATGATCAGGGTGGTTGGTAGATGCCTGCCCTTCCCTCAAGGTGACGACTCTATTGATCGTGGAAGGGCGCTGTCCCGGCTCACGCCGTATCCGTTGAAGGGAGCAGATCCGCAGCCGCTCCGGCAGGGACAGATACGGCCCGGACGGCACCGGCGGCTGGAGGCAGGGACGCTTCCACTTCGATTCTCTGGCCGCCTTGTCCGCGGCAGTCGTCCCGCTGAGCTGCCCTGGCTGCGGCGGTCAGGGACGCCCAAACTCTCCCGCAGGCCGTGGCAGGCGGTGACGCGCTGGTCAAAGGAACCGCCAGCACGTGGAGGACCGCGCGGTACTCCAGTGTTGCGCAGTTTGTAGTGCTTCGCGTAGACCTTGCCCTCCCAAGTGGGATGCGCCGTGGCTAGCGCCGGGACCACCTGAGCAGGCTAGTGCTGTTGGTTTTGGTTTGTGCGAGGCGGTAGGAGTCGGTGCCGGTCTCGATTATCGTGCCTTTGAACGTGAGCCGGTCAACGATCGCCGCGCAGAGCCGTGGATCGGTGAAGGTCTTCGTCCAACCGGAGAATGACTCGTTGGTTGCTATCGCCACAGATGCTTTCTCTTCCCTTTCTGTCAGGACCTGGAAGAGCAGTTCGGCGCCGCGCTTGTCCAGTTCCATATAGCCAAGTTCATCAATACAGAGCAAATCCACCCGCCCGTACCGGGCGATGGTTTTCGCGAGGACTTTCTCATCCTCTGCTTCGACGAGTTCATTCACTAACCGGGTGGCGAGGATGTATCTGACGCGGAACCCTTTCTCCGCGGCTGCGGTGCCCAGGCCGATGAGCAGATAGGGATTTGCCTGTCCCGGAGTCCCCGATCAGACAGAGGGGGTGGCCTTTGCGGATCCAGTCCCCGGTGGCCAGAGTATTGATGGTGGCGGGGTTGATGTTCGGATTCGCCTCGTAGTCGAAGTCACCCAACCATTTATCGCGGGGAAAGTTCGCCGACTTCACCCGACGGACCGAGGAACGCCGGTCCCGGTCATCACACTCGGCCAGCAACAACTCGGCCAGAAACCCCTGATAGGAGAGCTGCTCCCTCCCCGCCACCGTGAGTGCCTCGGCAAGTACCGCCCTGATCGTGGGCAGTCTCAGGCGCCGGCACGCCTGGTCTACGGCCGCCGTCGCGGCTTCCTCGGTTAGGCCCCTGCGGCGCCGCAGTGTGTTGGAGACAACAACGGGTGCGGTGGGGCTCATGAGATGTTCTCCTGCACTGTTTCGGTCTTTGGCTGGGTTCTGCGGGTAAGGAGCTCCTCGTATCCGACCACCGAGGGCAACGGCCGCCTATCGGCCGGGAGGCCTGCAATGACTGCTGCCGGGTCAGCGAGGCGGCGTTGGGTGAGACTGATAACGCGGTGTTCGACGACTTCTGCTTTTGCACCGGCATGACGGTTATTCCGGGCCCACCCCGTGATGTTCTCAGCAGCGCATCTGCGTGCTTCAACGGCCACAACATCGGCGTTGACGGCACCGACAGCGAGGGCGGCAATGATGCCGGCGACAACATCGGCTGCATCCATGGACCGGTGGAGCAGCAGGACCTCGATCAATGCCCTGGTCCCGGCGGTGTCACCGTCGGTTTTCCGTGCCCCGGCCCAGAACGCTTCATGGGCCGGTGTGAACGCGCCGTTTTTGCGGGCCTGGGCAAGAACCGTGGAGCCGGGCAAAGCGCCTTGTTTTATTGCGAATACTTCAAGATAATGGTCCAGTTCCACGCACTGCCCGCCGCGAGCCACGATCCTTGGGTGTCTGGCTACCAGGGTTTCCCGTCATAAACGAGGACTTCACAGGCCTGCAAAGACACCCGTACCTTACGGTTGATCAGACGTGCAGGCACCGAGTACTTCGCCATCCTGACGGTGATCAGCGCTGACCGGTCGAGCCGTGGAGTCAGCACCAGGCCAGGGTCAAAGCTTTCCACCGGTAACGCGGTGAGGAGTTCCTTCTCGCCGCGGAAGTCTTCTCCGACGGTGCGGATCCTGTCATTGATGCGGCGCCGGTCATCGGCTTCGTCCCAGACCCTGATGTCGTTCAGCTCCGCAAGGGACTCCACGACAGGCATGGGAGAGAGCCGGTTGCGGCGGAACCTCCCCACTTCACCTTCAACGCCGCCCTTCTCATGGGCGCCATTTAGCCCCGGTTCGCAGTAAAAAGCATCGAAATTCCAGTGGGATCGGAACAGGACCCACCGGTCATTCTCGATCCTTCCCCGGCCGGCACCGGGGCACGAACACCTCCGCGCGCCGGCCAGCCGCGGCGTCGATGCTGGCGCGCCGGGTCCTGACATAGTCCCGGACCGTTGAGTACGACAGCTCCGTCGCCCCGTGTTCATCAGCGAGCCTGGCCAGCACCCTCCGTGCGGTATGACGCTGCTTTTTCGGGGCATCCAGATCCTGCGTGAGCATCGTGTCGATAGCGCTCTTGAAGGGCTCCAGCCGGGGAGCTGGCCGAACCGGTTTCTTCCTGGAGGGAGGTTCCGCTGACTTCAGTGCCGTCCTGACCGTGTCACGGCCAACACCGTACCTGCGTGCCAGCTCTCGGATTGATAACCCTTCAACTCTGAAATCGTGCCGGAGCCTTGCGAACAAATCCACGCGTGCCCTCATCCCTGCCCTCCAATGTTGGAAACCAAATAGATGAATCCAACGTTGGGGTAGGCCCAGATTAAACCGTCATAAGGTCACCGGCGAGTCGTGAGGTGGTCCTGGATCAAGCCGTCACACCGGTCCTGAGTCAGACTGTCACAATCACATTCCGGCCAAAATTGGCGAAGGCTGGCAGCACTCAGTCGTGTTGGCTCAGGCGTGTTTGGCACCGGCGGGTGGGTCCGTGCGATCGGACGCGCATGGTGGGTCAGGGCCTACTTGCGGGCTGGGAAAGCCCTACTTGGCGTCGTTGCCTTCGGCTTCAGCGTCGCCAGAACTGCCGGCGCTGCCCTGGCTGCCGTTGCTGCCGTCCTGCCGGCGTTCCTTGGCCTGGAGCTCATCCCTCAGCTTTTTGAGGCGGTCCGCTTCGAGTTGGTTACGGTGGCGGAGCTCAAGGTTGCGGAGGAAATCCGGGTCATCGTCCGGGGAACTGGAGCGGCGGTAGTTCTGTGGCGCAGTTTGGCTTCCCCGCGGGCGGCCAATCAGGAACCAAAGGGCGGCGCCAACCACGGGAAGGAGAGCCAGCACCACAATCCAGGCAGTCTTGGAAATTCCCCGCGTCTGCCGCGCATCAGTCCGGATCACGTCCACCAGTCCATAGACATATATGGCAAGAACGGCGACTGCAAGAAGGACACGGGGCATACAGTCAAGTCTATCCTCCGTAAGCTACGACGGAGATTACAGTATGCCCACGGAACGGCGGCGGACGGGGTGGGGGGAGATCAGCGACGGGCGCGGAGCAAATGCCTGGAGGCAGCTAAACTTGGACCGTGGCTTTCGTGAAATATTCCCTGATCCGGCTCGCTCTGTTCGCGCCCCTGTTTGTGCTGTTCAATTTCCTGCAGCTGGGCGCCGTCCTCTCCGTCGTCTGCGCCGGGCTGATTGCGTTCGCCGTGAGCTACCTGTTTTTCCAGAAGCAGCGCGATGCGGCCACGGCTGCGATGCACGAGAGGTTCTCCGGCCGGGCAAAGCCCATCCGGACAGCCGTCGAGGTAGACGACGCCGAGGCCGAGGACCGTCTGGTGGACTCCAACCCGGACATCGCCGTGGACGCCGACAGGCGCCCCAAAGACATCTAGCTTTACGAAGCTACTCAGAACCCGTGGCTCAGCACGAGTCCGAGTGAGAAAAGCAGGCTGTAGCCCAGATTGATGAGCCCTGTCTGCTTCAATACGGGGATAAGGCTCTTGCGTTTGCGGCCGTTGATCATCAGCCAGGCCGGCATCAGGCAGGCGGGGATCAGCAGCAGCACGATCAGCATCCACGGGCGCCCGGGAGCCAGAATCACCACCAGCAGGATGGCGACGGCAAGCATCAGCACGTAGCTTTCGCGGGCATGCTTGTCTCCCAGCCGCACCGCCAGCGTTTTCTTTCCCGCCGGGATGTCCGTGGGGATATCCCTGACATTATTGGCCATCAGCAGGGCGCTGGCGATGAGCCCGGTGCCCACAGCTCCCAAAATCGCGGCGAGGCTGAGCTGGCCTGCCTGGGTGTAGGTGGTGCCCAGCGTGGCCACGAGCCCGAAGAATACAAACACAAAAACATCGCCCAGGCCCAGATAGCCGTACGGGTTCTTGCCTCCGGTGTAGCCCCAGGCAGCCGTCACACAGCCCAGCCCGACCAAAATCAGCCACCAGCTCTGCGTTATGACCACCAGCCCCAGGCCAAACACCATGGCCAGGGCAAACGCCCCGAACGCCGCGTATTTGACGTGCTGCGGGTGTGCCGCCCCGGAACCCACCAGCCTGAGCGGACCCACCCGGTCCGCATCGGTGCCGCGGATGCCGTCAGAATAGTCGTTGGCGTAGTTGACGCCGATCTGGAGCAGCAAGGCCACGAGGCCGGCAAGCACCGCATTGACCGGGAGGAAAGAGCCCATTTCGTAGGCAGCCGCCGTGCCGATCAGTACGGGTGCGATTGCTGCCGGCAGGGTGCGCAGTCGGGCGCCTTGGATCCATTGTGCGGCTGTGGCCACGGAATTACCTCGTGTTGTTCGGTGAAACCGGGTGGTTTCAGGGTGTGCCGGCGGGATGCCGGCGGGATGTTGCTGCGCGGAACGTTTCTATTTTCCCTGATGAAGTGCGTGCAGCTGCGCAATCATGGCCAGCCTGTCCGGTTTTCCGTTGGGCAGCATCATGAGTTCAGCAGCCGTCGCCACGGTTTTGGGGGCCAAAACACCCAAGGCACGCCGCCAGTCCGCGGCGAGACCGGCGCGGGAAATCCCACGGGGCGCGGCGCCGGAGCCTTCGCCGGGCTCTGCCACGGCAACGTACGCCGCCACGGCCTGCCCCCACTCGGCGGACGGGACGCCGGCCACAAAAGCGGCCAGCACGCCGTCGAACTTCTCGAGCTCTGCCTGCACCTGCGCGGCGGAGACCTTGACACCGCCGGTGATGATGACGTCGTCGGCGCGGCCCAGCACGGTGAGATTCCCCTCGGCATTCAGGGAACCGAGATCGTTGCTGCGGTACCAGCGGACGCCGTCCTGGACGAAGAACGCTTCCGAGGCGGGGCCCGGGGCGTCCAGATAACCCGCCGCCAGGGTGTCGCCGCCCAGCAGGATGCGTCCGTCCTCTGCCAGCTTCACCACCACGCCGTCCAGCGGAACGCCGTCGTACACGCAGCCACCGCACGTTTCCGCCGCACCATAGGTGGTCACCACGCGGACACCCGCGTCGCGGGCCGCAGCGAGCAGCTCCGGTGACGCCGGCGCGCCGCCCAGCAGGATCCCGTTGAAGCGTCGGAGCGCGGCCAGGGTGTCCGCCGACGGCGAGTCCAGCAGCCGCTGCAGCTGGGTGGGCACCAGGGAGGTGAAGCGGACCTTGTCTGTCAATTCCAGCGCGCCGGCGGTGAACGCCTCGGGGGTGAACCCCGCGGAGAGATCCATGGCCCACGGGCGTGTTCCCGCGAAGAGTGAGCGCACCAGCACCTGCACGCCGGCCACGTACTCCACGGGCAGTGCCAGTAGCCACTGGCCCTCGCCCTTGAGCGCCAGCGCCGTGCCGACGGACGAAGCTGCCAGAGCTTCCACCGTCAGGACCGTGGCCTTGGGGGTGCCGGTGGATCCGGAGGTGCGCACCACCACGGCGGCATCCTCGAAACCGGGGGCCTCCACCAGCCGCACCGCCGGTTGCCCGTCCGCAGCGGCGGAAAGTTCGACGGCGGGGCCCTCACCGTGGAGGGCGGCCGCCAGGGCGGTGAGCGCAGGTTCGATGTTTACGTGTCCAGTAGTCACGGGCTGCCTTAGAAGTAGTGCGGGAACTTGGACCAGTCGGGATCGCGCTTTTCGAGGAAGGCCTCCTTGCCCTCCACAGCCTCGTCCGTCATGTAGGCCAGACGGGTGGCTTCGCCGGCGAATACCTGTTGGCCGGCCAGGCCGTCGTCGGCGAGGTTGAAGGCGAACTTAAGCATGCGGATGGCCTGCGGGGACTGACGGGCGATGTCCGCGGCGTACTCCAGCGCCACGTCCTCGAGGCGGTCGTGGTCCACGGCCTCGTTGACGGCGCCCAGCCGGACCATGTCCTCGGCGGAATATTCGCGGGCCAGGAAGAAGATTTCCCGGGCAGCTTTCTGGCCGATCTGGCGGGCCAGCAGCGCGGAGCCGTAGCCGGCGTCGAAACTTCCCACCGTTGCGTCTGTCTGCTTGAACTTGCCGTGCTGGCGTGAGGCGATGGTGAGGTCGGCGACGACGTGCAGGGAGTGCCCGCCGCCGGCAGCCCAGCCATTCACGACGGCAATGACCACCTTGGGCATGGTGCGCATGAGCCGCTGGACTTCCAGGATGTGGAGCCGGCCGGCCCGGGCGGGGTCGATTGATTCCTTGGTCTCGCCGTCCGCATACCTGTACCCGTCCCGGCCGCGGATCCGCTGGTCACCGCCGGAACAGAAGGAGTGCCCGCCGTCCTTGGGGGACGGGCCGTTGCCGGTGAGCAGCACGGTGGCCACATCCGGGCTCATCCGGGCGTGGTCCATGGCGCGGTAGAGCTCGTCCACGGTGCCGGGGCGGAACGCATTGCGGACCTCGGGCCGGTTGAAGGCGATCCGGACGGTGGGCAGGTCCCGAAGCACAGAGCCGTCGCCGGAGCGCTCCACCTGCCGGTGGTAGGTCATGTCCTGGAAGTCGTCGAAGCCGGATACGGTGCGCCACCGGGTGGGGTCAAAGACGTCGGATACCTGGGCGGGGATTTCGTTGCTCACACCCCGAGTCTAGTAATCGCCTCAGCTGATGCAGAACTCGTTGCCTTCCGGGTCCGCCATGGTGTGCCAGGAATGCGGGCCTTGGCTGGCGGTCCAGAGGAAGGTGGCGCCGCGGGCCTCCAGTGCCTCACGGACCTCATCCTTGTCCCGGCCGTCCAGCTTCACGTCCCAGTGGACCCGGTTCTTGACGGTTTTCCCCTCGGGAGCGGTCTGGAACAGCAGGCGGCGCCGGGGTTTTTTGGCTCTGATTTCCTCCGGTGGACGGATGGCGGCGCCGTCCCGCCAGACCAGCTTGCCGTTGTGCTGATGCGTTTCCGCCGCCGTGGCAAACCCCTGATCGATCATGGACCGGATGAAGCCTTCGTCCTGCGGCTCCACCGCCCAGTCCAGCGTCTCTGCCCACCAATCGGCGAGCATGTGCGGGTCCTTGCAGTCGACTGCGATCTGGATGTTGAGTGCCATGGATCAAAAGTACGACGACGGCGCGGCGCCCGGAAGAGCCATGCGGACAGTTTCGGTCCGGGTTGGGGAAGGGAGGTTCTACGGCTGTAGCTGCTGGAGCTGCTCGAAGACCTCAGGCGGGATGGCATACAGGAAAACCACGGCCACCAGGTTTTTGGTGGCATGAACGAAGTAGGAGAACATCAGGTTCTTGCCCGCCCACACGTAGACAAAGACCAGAACGGCGCCCATCGCCAGGTATGGCAGCAGCGCTGCCAGCGTGATGGCTTCCTGGCCAACGATGTGTATTCCGGCGAAGAGCACCACGGACAGGGTGCAGCAGAGCCAGACGTTGAGGTGCCGCCCCAGTTTGCCGATGAGCAGGTGGCGGAAAATGTACTCCTCCACAAACGGACCCACCACCACCAGCAGCGGCACCATAAGCCACGCCGGAACCTGTTGGACCAGTGCCTGGAGCCCGGCCTGGTTGGCGGAGGTCTGGACGGCTCCGCTGGCGGACACCAGGATTACGGTGAAGATCATCATGGCGATCACCGTGGCAGGCACCATGATCAGTGTGAACCAGGGGCGTGTGGCCAGCACCCGGAGGTCCCTGGCGGCAACACGCCGTGCGGCGGTCAGGGCCAGTACCCCGATGCAGCCGTAGAACAGCAGATTCACGCCATAGGATGCGGCGGCAGGACTCGGGGCAAGCTGCACAAGCAACGGCAGCAGCAGCCCGCCTGCGAGTGCGAAGAATCCGGCCACGGCCGCGTAGAGTCCGGCCGCAGTGAAGTCCAGCCGGGAAAATCTGTACAGCTCCGGCCTTGGTGCCGGCAAAATCGGGTGGGTGGCCATGTCCTCAGCCTAGCGTTGCGTTGTTCCCTCGACTGCCTCGGTGGGGGGAAGCGCTTTGCGGGCAATATGGGATCGAGGAGAGAAGTTTCGGCATGCTTAACATTATGTTTCGGTGCGCCGAAATCGTCCGCCGAACTGATTCCCGCAAGGGACGACTGCGACGTGCTGCCGGGACCGCCGTCGTCGTTCTTCTTGCCTTTTCGATGGCCGCCTGCGGGGGCAATGCTTCCGGAAACGGGGATGACCACCGGCCGGTGGCGCTGACCACGTTCACTGTGCTGGCCGACGTCGCGCAGCCTCGCCGGGGACAAGCTCAAGGTTGAATCCATCACCAAAGTGGGGGCCGAAATCCATGGCTACGAACCCACCCCCGGGGACATCCGCATGGCGGCCCAGGCTGACCTGATCCCGGATAACGGGCTGAACGTGGAGCTTTGGTTCGGGCGGTTTGTTCAAGGCCTGGACGTTCCGCACGCCGTGGTCAGCGACGGTGTGGACGTGATGGACATCCGTGAGGATTCATACCAGGGCAAGCCCAACCCGCATGCGTGGATGTCGCCGGTCAACGTGCAGATCTATGTGGACAACATGGTGAAGGCCTTTTCGAAGCTGGACCCCGGCAATGCCAAGGCGTTCGAGGCCAACGGCTCGGCCTACAAAGCCGAACTGCAGGCAGTCAAGGACCAGATGATCCAGAAACTCGCCGCCGTCCCGGAGAACCAGCGGGCACTGGTGGCGTGTGAGGGCGCATTCTCGTACCTGGCTCGCGACACCGGCCTCCGCGAGGTCTACATCTGGGCAGTTAATGCCGAGCAGCAGGCAACGCCGCAGCAGATCACCAAGGCCATTGAATTCGTCAAGACCAACAAGGTTCCTGCAGTGTTCTGCGAATCCACTATCTCCGATGCCCCCATGCGGCAGGTCACGGGTGCCACCGGGGCGGCGTTCGGTGGTGTTCTATACGTGGATTCGCTGTCAGCAGCGGACGGCCCGGTACCCACCTACCTGGAACTTATCCGCCACGATTCCGATCTCATCACCGAAGCCCTGACGCAGGCACCATCGTGATGGCGCCGGCCATCCTGGTGGAGAACGTCACCGTCCACTATGGCGAGGTCCTGGCCCTGGATGCCGCCTCGCTCACGCTTGCCCCCCGCCCGGATCTGCGGCCTGATCGGCATGAACGGCTCGGGAAAGTCCACGCTGTTCAAGGTGATCATGGGAATGCTCAGGCCCGACGCCGGCCGCGTCCTGATCAACGGCGAGTCACAGTCCAAAGCACGCAAGGAAGGCGGGATCGGCTACGTTCCGCAGAGTGAGGACGTTGACTGGCAGTTCCCGCTCTCCGTCCGGGACGTGGTGATGATGGGCCGTTACGGGCACCAGGGCTTCACCCGCCGCGCCTCCAAGGCGGACCGTTCCGCCGTCGAACAGGCCTTGGACCGGGTGGAGCTGTCCGCGTACGCGGACCGGCAGATCGGCCAGCTCTCCGGCGGTCAGAAGAAACGCGCATTTGTGGCCCGGGGGATCGCACAGGGAGCCACCACCATGCTCCTTGATGAGCCCTTCGCCGGTGTTGATAAACGTTCAGAGGCCACCATCACGAGGTTGCTGCGTGAACTCGCCTCAGATGGCTGCACCATCCTCATTTCCACCCACGACCTGCACGCGCTGCCGCAACTCTGCGATGAGGCCCTGCTCCTGATGCGCAGGGTCCTGATGCATGGAGCACCGGAGATGGTGCTGCAACCGGAAAACCTCGCCATGGCCTTCGGGCTCGACGTCCTGAACCGTGAAACCGAGCTGAACCGTGAAGCCGCGGGCACCGCCGAAGGGAGTAACTGAGCCATGGACTTCCTCGACTTGCTGCTGGAACCGCTCCGCTACGACTTCATGGTGCGGGCCATTATCACCACAGCGCTCGCCGCGATTCTCTGCGCCGTCTTGAGCTGTTGGCTGGTGCTGATTGGCTGGTCCCTGATGGGCGACGCCGTGTCCCATGCGGTGCTGCCGGGTGTGGTCCTGGCTTATATTGTGGGCGCCCCGTTTGCCCTGGGAGCGCTGGTGTTTGCGCTGATCGCGGTGACGCTCATCGGCGTCGTCCGCAACACCAGCCGGGTCAAGGAGGACGCGGCGATCGGCATTGTGTTCACGTCCCTGTTCGCCCTCGGCCTGGTGCTCATCTCCGTCACACCCAGCCAGACGGACCTGAACCACATCATCTTCGGCAACCTGCTGGGTGTCAGCATCCCGGACCTGATCCAGGTGCTGGTGCTCGGCGTGGTGGCATTCGCCATCCTGATCCTGAAGCGCCGCGACCTCACCCTCTACGCCTTCGATCCCACCCACGCCCATGCGATCGGGCTGTCACCCAAACGGCTCGGTGCGCTGCTGCTGGGCTTGCTTGCCCTGACCTCGGTGGTGGCGCTGCAGACCTTGGGTGTGGTGCTGGTGGTGGCCATGCTGATCATTCCGGGCGCCACGGCATATCTGCTGACGGACCGCTTTTCCCGAATGCTGGTGATCGCCCCGGTCATCTCCGCAGTGTGCTCCATCGCAGGCATCTACTTCAGCTATTACCTGGATACCGCCTCGGGTGCCATGGTGGTACTGACGCAGGGGGCAGCGTTCGCCGTCGTCTATCTCTTCAGCCCCCGGCAGGGGCTCATCGGCACCCGGCTGGCCAGGGCCCGCCGTCGGAAAGCAGCTGCGCTCGCGGTCTGAAGATAGAGTACGACGGCGGTACCCGCTTGACGTGGTGGCCGCCGACGGGCAGGCTTGACGCCTACTTGCGAGGACTCCTCTTGACTGAACATCTTCACCTTTCCGGCATTTCCCACGGCTACGGGGACCGCCAACTGTTTGATGACATCGAACTGGTCATTGATGTGGGTGAACACGTGGCGATCGTAGGTGAAAACGGTGCAGGAAAATCCACGCTGCTGCGGATTCTGGCCGGTAATGAAGCTCCGGACTCCGGCACTTCCGTCAGCCATGGCAGGGTGGGCTACCTGGCCCAGACACTCGGCCTGCCTGCCGGGTTCACGGTAGGCAGCGCCATCGATTCTTCGCTCAAGGCGCTGCGTGAGATCGAAGCAGAGCTGGCCCGCCTCGAAGACGGGCTCGCCGAGGCCGAAGCGGATGCCCTCGAGGCCTACGGAAGCCTGCAGACGCAGTACCAGCTGCGGGAAGGCTATGCCGCTGATTCCAGGGTGGAGGCGGCATTGGACCGGCTGGGCCTGGGCGGGCTGGACCGTCAGCGGACGCTCGGTTCGCTCTCCGGCGGGGAGCAGGAACGCGTGGCGCTGGCATGTGTGCTGGCTGATCCTGCGGATATTCTGCTCCTGGACGAGCCCACCAACCACCTTGATGCCAGCGGCACAGCATGGTTGGAAACCCGGCTGGCAGCCCACCGGGGCACCGTGGTGGTGGTATCCCACGACCGCGTCCTGCTGCGCAAGGTGGCGTCCACCGTGATCGAAGTCGATGCCGAGCGCCGCGCAGTCAGCCGCTACGGGAACGGCTACGAGGGCTACCTGCGCGAGAAGGCGGCCGAACGCCAGCGCTGGGTGCAGCAGTACCACGGCTGGCTGGATTCCATGGCTGCCGAGCGGCTCCAGGCGGACACCGTCGCCGGAAAAATGGGCTACGCCCGCCAACGGGACAACGACAAAATGGGCTTCGATTTCAAGGCGGGCACCTGGCAGCGGGCGGCCACCAGCAAGGTCCGCAATGCCCAGGAGCGACTGCGACGGCTTGAGGCCAGCCCGGTTGACCGCCCGCCGGAGCCCTTGCGGCTTACTGCGGACCTTAGCCCAGAACCCACCCTAGCCGGCAGCACCGCGGAGGGGGTTGCGGCTCCGGTGCTTGAAGCCCGCGGCCTGGCAGTTCCGGGCCGGCTGGCGCCCACGGATTTTCGGGTGGAAGCAGGGCAGAAGATCCTGATCACAGGCCCCAACGGGGCCGGAAAATCAACCCTGCTGTCCGTTCTTGCCGGGACCCTGGAACCGGCTGAGGGAACAGTTGAACGTCACGGCCGGATCGGCTACCTGCAACAGGAGCTGGAACCGCCCAAACGGCCGGGGCTGCGGCTCCTCCCGGCCTTTGCTGCCGGACTGGGCGGCAACATAGACGAGCACGCCGAGGCGCTGCTCCGCCTGGGGCTCTTCCGCACCAGCGAATTCCATGTTCCGGTGGGCGGACTCTCTGCCGGCCAGCAACGCCGGCTGGCCCTCGCACGGCTCCTGCTGGGCGGCTTCACAACGATGCTGGTGGATGAACCCACCAACCACCTGGCGCCCGTGCTGGTGGAGGAGCTCGAAGCGGCGCTCGCAGTATTTGAGGGAACGCTGATAATGGTGAGCCATGACCGCGCCCTGCGGGAATGGTTCAGGAACTGCGCGGAAAACGGTGCCCGGACCGTCGGCGCTAAGGGCGATGCAAACGGTGCCGCAAACAGCTCCGGAAACTGGATCCGGTACAGCATGGAAAACGGCGCGGTGTTGCCCGCGTCACGGATAGTCCCGTAGATCTTGTAAGATGGACGTGCCGCGCGAACGTTCGACGCTTTGTGAGTTTGTGCACACATAAGAGCCATCAATGGCCTGAAACCCCGAATTATGTGTCCATGGTCCTCCGCGTCCTGTTCCGGGCATACCCAACCTGCAGCAAGACCCCAACCTACAAGGAACAGCTGTGCCTCAAAGTACCCCCACAGACCTTCAGAGCCAGACGGCACCATCCGCCGCCGTCGACTCCACCCTCAGCGCCGAGGGCTACAAAAAAACCCTGAGCCGCCGGCACGTCACCATGATCGCCATGGGCGGCGCAATCGGCGTCGGCCTCTTTATGGGAGCAGGCGGCCGCCTGGCGTCCACCGGCCCCGCGCTGATTTTCTCCTACGCCATTGCCGGCGTGATCGCGTATCTGTTGATGCGGGCGCTGGGCGAACTCATCATGTACCGCCAGACCTCCGGCTCGTTCGTCAGCTACGCGGGCGAGATGTTCGGCAAAAAGGGTGCCTTCCTCTCCGGCTGGATGTACTTCATCAACTGGGCCATGACCGGCATCGCCGAACTCATCGCGATCGGGCTGTACTTCCAGTTCTTCTTCCCTGGCGTCCCCGTTGAACTCTCCGCCATCGCAGCGCTGGTGCTGCTCGTGGCCGTGAACCTGTTCAGCGTGAAGGCCTTCGGTGAAGTCGAATTCTGGGCATCCTGCCTCAAGGTAGGCGCCATCCTGATCTTCCTGGCCGTGGGAACCTTTATGGTGGTCACCAACGCCAAGGTGGGTGCGGGCCACGCATCCGTCAACAACCTCTTCCACGACGACGGCGGCATGTTCCCCAAGGGCGCGCTGGTGATGATCCTGGTCCTGAACGCCGTGATCTTCGCCTACAACGCCATCGAACTGGTCGGCATCACCGCCGGTGAGATGGAGAACCCTGAACGCGAAGTCCCCAAGGCAATCCGCGCCGTCGTCTTCCGCATCGTGGTGTTCTATGTCGGTTCCGTGCTGCTGCTGGCCATGCTCCTGCCGTCGGACCAGTACAAGGCCGGCGTCTCGCCGTTCGTCACCGTGTTCGGCCAGATGGGACTGCCATGGATGGGTGATGTGATGAACATGATCGTTATCACCGCCGCGCTGTCCTCCTGCAACTCGGGGCTGTATTCGATCGGCCGGATCTTCCGCACCATGGCCAACAACGGGCACGCTCCGCAGTGGCTGACCAAAATGTCCTCCCGCCATGTGCCATACGCCGCCATCCTGGCCATCGCCAGCGTGTACCTCGTGGGTATTCTGCTGAACATCTGGCTGGGCGGCTCGCACGCGTTCGACCTCGCGCTGAACACGGCATCCATCGGCGTGATCTTCACCTGGGGCACCATCTTCGCCAGCCAGATAGCGCTGCGCAAAAAGCAGGGCAACGTCTCCAGCCTGCCCATGCCGGGCGCGCCATGGACCAGTTGGGCCGGTCTCATCGCGCTGCTGGCCATCACCGTGCTGATCGGTTTCGATACCATGACCAGCAAGACCGGCGAGGTCTTCCTGCTGGGCATGTGGACTCTGGCCACCATCCCGTTCTTCGCCATCATCCTTTGGCTGGGCTGGCAGAAGGTCAAGGACAACGAGCCCAAGAACGAGCTCTTCAGCTAACCATTAACGCGCACGACGGCGGGACTCCCGGTTTTTGGGGCCCCGCCGTCGTCGTTTTAATCTCATCGGATGAAGGTTATCCGCGGAGGTGCTTGGCGAAGTGGTGTTCAATGCGTTGCCAGGCTTCCGGGGAAGATTCCGGGTCCGGTCTGATCCCCATCACGCGGGTCAGCGGGCGGAGCAGCTGTGGACCCACTTCCGCATCGTTCATAAAGGCGTGACCGGCTGAAGGGAACTCCTTGACGTCGTTCTCGATCCCGAGCTTGTCCAAGGCAGCTTCGAGCCTCGCTGCCGCGCCACGAAGCGTGCGGTCCTGGCCCCCGTAGTTGCCCACCACGGGGCATGAGCCGCGGAGGGATTCCTCGAGATCATGGGGGAGTCTCCCGTAATTGATGGAAGCGGCGTCGAACCCGTCGTTCGCCACGAGCAGGGCGAATCCGCCGCCCATGCAGAAGCCGATCACGCCCGTTTTCCCCGTGCTGAGGGCTGAACCGGCGAGCCAGGTCCGGGCGGTGGCAATATCCGTGAACGCCTTGCCGGTGCCGGACGCCATGGAGCGCATGGTGCTGACCAGGCAACGCCGGGCGCCGCCGTCACTGAACAGATCGACGGCGAGTGTCAGGTAGCCGGCGGCGGCCAGTCTGTCGGCGTGGCGGCGCATCATGTCGTCCAGGCCGAATGCCTCATGGATCATCAGCACCGCGGGAAACGGGCCATCGCCGGCTGGCTCGGCCAGATAACCACCGAGCCTGCCAGAGCCGCCCGCCGCGATGCTCGCCTCGGTCAAGTCAACGTAACTCATGGATGGTGCCTTCCCTGTACCCGTTTCGGATCAGTCTTGCACGCAACAGAACGACGGCGGCCCCAAGGGGCAGTCCGCCGTCGTTCTGTTGTTCGAACCCGCTGCCCGGTAACTGCCCTCATCAACGCTCAAAACGGCAGTGGGGCAATCGATGGGCCTAGTCTTTTTTGAACGTGTCCTTGACGTTCTCGCCGATCTTCTTAGCGTCAGCGGCGATCTGGTCCTTCTGGCCTTCTGCCTTCAGACGGTCGTTATCAGTCACGTTGCCGGCGGCTTCCTTGCCCTTGCCGCCCAAGTGCTCCGCTTCGTTCTTGATCTTGTCTCCGATACCCATGGCGTCAGCCACCTTCCGTTTCCGATTGATCCAACAAAACATGGCCATCCTAACACAAAGCATGCTTACTATTTGAGCGGGTGTGCCGGTTGTCGGTGCACGGGGATAGGCTCGAGGCATGGACCACGTCACCAGTCTGACTCAGCACGTTAGCGCCTCACCGGAGAAGGTCTGGCCCGTGATTTCGGATATCCCAGGCTCTGCCGCCACACACTGTCCGGCATTACGGCCATCCAGATGATCAGCGATGGCCCGTACGGTGAAGGCACCCGCTGTAAAGAGACCCGCACCATGATCGGCAGGATCGGCATGAGCATCACCCGCAAGGCGCTGGCCAAGGACCTGGCGAAAATCGCGGCAAAGGCGGAATCGCTCTAGTGGCTGCCAAGGCTCCCAAGGTGACGGCGCCGCGGCTTTCGCCGGTGCTGCTGACCGAGTTGCGGGACGATCCCACCCCTGATTTCCAGCGCGGTGAAAGGTACGACGGCGTCCGGTACAGCCGTGCGGCCGCAGACGGTCTGGAACTGAGCGGCACGGACTTTGCAGAGTGTGAGTTCGCCGGCGTCTCCTTCAACGAAACGCAGCTCCGCGGCGCGACGTTCCGGGACTGCATCCTGGGCGAGGCCTATGCGCCGGTGCTTACCGCAGCTCGGTCTACGCTGCGGGACGTGGAGTTCAGCAATCCTCGCTGGGGTTCGGCGGAACTTTATGAAAGCGGCTGGCAGTCCGTGAGGATCGACGGCGGGAAACTGGACTACGTGAACCTGCGTGGTTCCAGGCTGACGGACGTCCTGATCAGCGACTGCATCATCAACGAGCTGGATCTCGGCTCCGCGGCCGGTACGCGGGTGGCACTGAAGAACTGCACCATTGGAACGCTGGATCTCAGCGGCGCCAAGCTTAAGGACTTCGATCTTCGCGGCACGGAATTCCGGACCATCAGCGGACTGGGCAGTCTGGCCGGGGTTGTCATCGACGACTACCAGTTGAGCCTGCTCGCACCGTTGCTGGCAGGGCACCTCGGCCTCGTGGTTGCCTAGTCGCTGCGGGTGAGCAGCGACGCAACTGTCCGGGGTTCTGTTGACCGGACGGGAGCACCGTGTAATCTTTATAGAACGAACGGTCGGTAATTTATTTCCTCGCCGGCCCCTTTCCCTTCGCGAAGGATGTTCTTATGGTTGAGGCTTTTCTTGTTGGCGGTGCCCGCACCCCGGTAGGCCGGTACGGTGGCGCGCTTTCCGCAGTCCGTCCCGACGATCTGGCCGCGCTGGTGGTCCGGGAAGCCGTGGCCCGCGCAGGCCTTGACCCCGAGGCGATCGATGAGGTCATCCTTGGCAACGCCAACGGTGCCGGCGAGGAAAACCGGAACGTCGCCCGCATGGCGACGCTTCTTGCCGGACTTCCCCTCCACATCCCGGGCATCACGGTCAACCGGCTCTGTGCCTCGGGCCTGAGTGCCATCATCATGGCCAGCCACATGATCAAATCCGGCGCTGCTGACATTGTTATTGCCGGCGGAGTGGAGTCCATGAGCCGCGCGCCGTGGGTCCAGGAGAAGCCGTCAACGGCGTTTTCCAAGCCCGGCCAGATCTTCGACACCTCCATCGGCTGGCGCTTCGCCAATCCGCTCTTCACCAAGGGCGAGCTGTCCCGCGACGGAAAAATGACGTTCTCCATGCCGGAAACCGCGGAGGAAGTGGCCAGGGTTGACGGCATCTCCCGTGAGGATGCCGATGCCTTCGCCGTCCGCTCCCACGAGCGCGCCCTGGCTGCCATCGCCGCCGGTCGCTTCGCCGCAGAAATCGTCCCGGTCACGGTCAAGACCCGCAAGGGCGAAACCATTGTGGACACGGACGAAGGCCCCCGGGCAGGAACCACCATGGATGTACTCGCCGGTCTCCGGCCCGTGATTTCCGGCGGCACGGTTGTCACGGCCGGCAACTCCTCCACACTCAATGACGGCGCTTCCGCCATCATCGTTGCGTCTGAGGAGGCCATCCTAAAACTCGGCCTCACGCCCCGCGCGCGCATCATCGACGGAGCCTCTGCCGGGTGCGAACCGGAAATCATGGGCATCGGCCCTGTCCCTGCCACCCGGAAAGTGCTGAACCGCAACGGGCTCAGCGTCGGCCACCTCGGCGCCGTCGAGCTCAACGAAGCCTTTGCCACGCAGTCTATCGCCAGCATGCGGCGGCTGGGCCTGGACCCGGACATTGTGAATAAGGACGGCGGCGCCATCGCGTTGGGGCACCCGCTGGGTTCCAGCGGCTCACGGATCGCCATCACCCTGCTGGGCCGGATGGAACGGGAAGACGCCAGGCTGGGCCTGGCCACCATGTGCATCGGCGTCGGCCAGGGAACCGCCATGCTGCTGGAGCGCGTGTAATGGCCGCGAACGGCAAGGCCCTCAACCCGGAAGACTTCAGCACCCTCCTGATCGAGGAACGCGCAGACCGTCTCACGGTTCTGTTGAACCGCCCGGCGGTCCGGAACGCTATCGACCAGCAGATGGTGGATGAGCTCCACCTGATCTGCGCCGCGCTGGAGCAGAGCCCCAAGATCCTGATCATCGCCGGCGTGGAGGGAGTGTTCGCCTCCGGTGCAGACATCGGACAGCTGCGCGAACGGCGCCGGGACGATGCCCTGCAGGGCATCAACTCCACGCTGTTTGCCCGGATTGCCAAACTGCCCATGCCCGTCATCGCGGCGCTGGACGGCTACTGCCTGGGCGGCGGGGCCGAACTCGCCTATGCGGCCGACTTCAGGATCGGCACGCCCGGCGTGCGGATCGGGAACCCGGAGACAGGACTGGGAATCCTGGCCGCGGCAGGTGCAAGCTGGCGTCTCAAGGAGCTCGTGGGGGAGCCCATGGCCAAGGAAATCCTGCTGACGGGGTTGGTGCTGCGCGCTGAGGATGCCCTGCGGGTTAATCTCATCACCGAAATCCATGAGGCACCGCTGCTGATGGACGGTGCCCACAAACTCGCGGACAGAATCGCCCGGCAGGACCCGCTGGCGGTGCGGATCACCAAATCCGTCTTCCATGCCCCGGCCGAGGCGCATCCCCTGATCGACCAGTTGGCGCAGGGAATCCTCTTCGAATCGCCGGCCAAGTTCGAGCGGATGCAGGCCTTCCTGGACAAGAAGGACCCAGACAAGAAAACCACCTCCATCGACGGGAACAGCAAATGAGCATTCCAGGCAATGTCGGGGTTCTTGGCGGCGGCCGGATGGGCGCGGGGATCGCGCACGCGTTCCTGATCAAGGGCGCCACGGTTGTGGTGGTGGAACGCGACGACGACGCTGCCGCCGGTGCCCGCGCCCGGGTGGCCGGCGCCGTGGCCAAGTCGGCGGAACGCGGAACCCTGCACGGCCCCGTTGGCGAGGCGCTGGCCAGGTTCAGCACGTCCACGGACTACTCCTCGTTTGCTGGCTGCGGCCTGGTGGTGGAAGCGGTGCCGGAGGACTTCGAGCTCAAGGCCACCGCACTCAAGGCTGTGGAGGAACAGCTGGCAGCCGGCGCGTTCCTGGCATCAAACACATCCTCGCTCTCGGTGAGCAAGCTGGCGGGCCAACTGCAGCGTCCGTCCGATTTCATCGGGCTGCACTTCTTCAACCCGGTTCCTGCTTCGACCCTGATCGAAGTGGTGCTGGCCACGGAGACCTCTCCCGAGCTGGCGGCCGCGGCGAAAGGCTGGACGGAAGCGCTTGGCAAGACCGCCGTCGTCGTCAATGACGCTCCCGGATTTGCCTCGTCCCGGCTGGGTGTGGCCATTGCCCTGGAAGCGATGCGCATGGTGGAGGAGGGCGTGGCGTCCGCCGCGGATATCGATGCCGCCATGGTGCTGGGCTACAAACATCCCACCGGCCCGCTGAAGACCACGGACATCGTGGGGCTGGATGTCCGGCTGGGCATCGCAGAATACCTGCACTCCACATTGGGTGAGCGCTTTGCGCCGCCTCAGATCCTGCGGGACATGGTGGAGCGTGGCGAACTGGGGCGGAAGAGCGGTAAAGGGTTCTTCGTCTGGACGGACTGATTCCGAGCGGACGGACTCGGGGCTGCTCGACGCCGGCCGGAAGCGTTCATTCCGTTACTGTTACGCGGACCGGCCCGGGCTTGCTGTAGCGAGCCCGTAGGTCCGGCAGGCATCAAGCATGCGCTGATCGTAGCTGACAACCATCGTTGCCTTCAGCGTCAAGGCCGTGGCAACGTGGAGTGCGTCGAGGGTACGCAGCTGGGGTGGTTGAAGTTCAGCTGCCAGCATCACTATGTCCGCGTTTAATGGAGCCTAGGTGTATTGACCTGAGAGGTTAGTGACGCGGGTGACCGGTGGCTGACCTTTGAGTGAGGTGTGGCCTCGGTGATGATTGTAGTGATGGAGCCAGTCGGCGAAAGAATCAACACGCTCGGCCTCTGATCCATAGGGTTTTGCGTAAGCCCACTCATCGAGCATGGTGCGGTTGTAGCGCTCGACTTTGCCGTTGGTCTGGGGCCTGTAGGGCCGGGTGCGCTTGTGCTTGATAGCCGGGCCCAGGGCGTCTTTGAATGCGTAGGAGCGGTAGCAGGAGCCGTTGTCCGTCAGGACCCGTTTGACCACGATTCCGCAGGATTCGAAGTAGGCGTTGGCGCGTTCCCAGAACCCGGCCGCGGTGTCCTTTTTCTCATCGGCGAGGATCTCGGTGTAGGCCAGCCGGGAATGATCATCGACCGCGTTGTGCAGGAAGGCGTAGCCCGGTCTCCGGTTCGCCGCCGTGCCGGTCTTGTTCCGGTTGCCGGATGCCCTGCCCACCGTGCGGTGTCCGCCGCCGTCCGGGATACGTCCGAGTTTCTTGATGTCCACGTGGACAAGGTCTCCGGGGTTCTGGTGCTCGTAGCGGCGGATTACCCTCCCCGTGGCCCGGTCCAGCCACGACAGCCTTGCCAGTCCGAACCTGGAGAGGACCCGGTGCACCGTGGAGGGGTGGATACCCAGCAGGTAACCGATCCGGGCAGGGCCCCACCGGCGGTTCACTCTGAGCGCGACGATCCGCCGCTCCCGCCGCACGGACGTCCGGCCCGGGGAGCTGACGGGCCGGCTCGACCGGTCCTCCATCCCGTGCTCGCCGCGCTCCCGGTAGCGGCCAGCCCACCGCGCCGCGGTCGTCACCGAGACCTGGAACCGCTCAGCCGCCCGCCGCAGCGGCCACCCGTCCTCCACGACGCACTGGGCCAGCCGGAGCCTGCCCTTAGGCGTGAGGAGCGCATTAGCATGGGACATTGAAGACCTCCTTGTGGATCGGACTCTCGACAAGCCCCACTCCACCCGGAGGTCTTCTTTTTGTCACCTAACCACGCCGAGCGTTCCTAACGTCCGTGGTCAATACACCTAGGCAAGCCCGGAATCAGCCTTTGGGCTCCGGCCGCAGCCATCGGGCTAAGCCGCCGCGCGTTGCGGAGCAACTCCACTACGCCGATCTGCGACGTCACAGTGTGTCGGCGCCAGCGGCTTCAAGATATTCCCTGAGCGCGCCAGACTCGGGTTCCAGGACCATGAGTTTGAAAAGCGCAGAAGTGTCTGCATAGATCACAGGTGTTCTGCTCTGTTCCAGAAGCTCTGCTGGTGTCGGAGAGCCGTCCGGCAAGGCCATTGGTGCGATATCCCGCCAATTGGCAGTAGCTGGAACCAGGCGGCCATCGGCAACCAACTGATCATGCCAGGAGAAATCGGCGGTGATGGGGTGAAGGACGGCGTGGGGCTTGCCGTGGTTGGTAATCGTGATGCTTTCTCCCGTTCTCAGGACCTGTTCAAGAACGCTTGAGGCGTGCTGGCGGAGTTCACGCACTCCGATACTGTGTCCCGCGGCGGGGCTATTGCCCGGCTTTGAGCCCCGAACAGGTGCAGGGGGATCAGGGCTACCATGGTGCCGTGACATCAATTGAACCCATCACCCTGACCGGAAAATACGTGACGCTGGAACCATTGAGCCAGGCCCACCACGATGGCCTGGTGGAAGCCGTCAAAGACGGCGAGCTCTGGAAGCTCTGCTACACCAGCGTGCCCACGCCGGAAGACATGGCGGCGGAGATTGACCGGCGGCTCGAGCTTCAGGAACGGGGCTCCATGCTGCCATTCACCTCGCGGCTGATCGATCCCGCCACCGGCGGCCCGGGAAGGGTGGTCGGGATGACCACGTACATGAACATCGACGCCGGGACGCCCCGGCTGGAGATCGGCTCCACCTGGAATGCGGCTTCTTCGCACAGCAGCGGCAGCAACCCGGATTCCAAGCTGCTGCTCCTGAAGCACGCCTTTGAAACCCTGGGCTGCCCCGCCGTCGAGTTCCGCACCCACTGGCTCAACCACCAGTCGCGTGAGGCGATCGCCCGGCTGGGTGCCAAGCAGGACGGCGTGCTGCGCAGCCACACGCGGACCAAGGACGGCGTGCTCCGGGACACCGTGGTGTTCTCGATCCTGGAGCACGAGTGGCCGATGGTCCGCAGCGGCCTGGAATTCAGGCTGGCCAAGCAGCGCTAGTCTGGCAACGCCAGGCAGGCTGCCTGGCGTTGCGGGAAGAACTTCGGCAGGAAAGAACTGCGGACCAGACTTACAGTTTTGCCAACTGCGACGGCTTCACCGCACTCATCAGCGCTGCCGCGTAGCCCAGCGAGTGGCCTGTGACGTTCGGGTGGAAGTTGTAGTCCGCGAACGGATTGCTGGTGTCGAGAACGATCCACGGATCAAGCGAGTTCGCAGCGTGGCCGGTGAATCTCCCGCTGACATCAACGTACTGCGCGTTCGCCCCGTAGCTGAGGTTGGCTCCGGCCACGGCAGCGGCAATGGTTGCGTTCAGGGTATCGGTGGCCTGATTGACGAGTGTTTGGTTGGCGGCCGGGACCGCCGGGATCCCGTTGATCGGATCGAAGAGGCGCGGGTAGCCCAGGACCGCGATCTTCGCGTTGGGTGCCACACCGTGGATGCCCGCGTATGTCTGCGCCAGTCCCGAACCAAGGGCCGGCAGCGCCGCGGCTGAAGCATTTACGGCGGCGCTGCAAACTGTCTGATCGTACTGCGCACAGAGGAAGAGGACGTTGTAGACACCTACGTCGTTGGCGCCAGCGGTGATGCTGACCAGGCCGGTCTGTGGCGAGAGGGCACCGGCAAAGGCAAGGCCACCAATCTGTGCAGCCACAGTTGGGGTGACGCCGTCGTACGCTGGACTCGCTGTGGACAGCGCAGCTCCATGGCACGCCCCGTTGGCCACCAAATTCACCCGGCCGGTGGCACCAACATCGTCAACATAGCCGGGGTGGCTCTGCCAGCACGGCGTGTTGGCGGGCCTCACCGCAGCGCCCGCACCCGTCCCCGCGGTGTAGGAGTCGCCCACCGCCACATAGCTGACCTTGGGAGGAGGCGCAGCCTCGGCAGGGATTGCCGCAAACCCCAAAGCCATTGCCATCGTGGCGAGGCCGGCCGCAAGAGCCGGGCGCCGCCGTCGTACTGTCAAAGTTGCCATGTTTTTCCCCTAATGTGAGTGGCTGTTGTGCGGAAGAGCAGGTATTGGGCGGCTGCCAGCGCCGCGGAAGCAGGCCGTCGTTGACGAAGGCCTGGTAGTAGCCGGACCAGCGGCGCGAGTACCCGCGACCACGTGGGCACCATGGCTGAACATGGCATTCATGTGCTCACACTACGCCCGCTCCTGCCCGGTCAACCGGGCAGCAAGTACTCGTTTTTTTCCTGCGGGATAGCGGCCGGAATACCTGCATTGGGGCGTGCCGGTACTCGGTGCTTTGTGGTTAGCTGTCGGAGTGGAGAAATCTGGCGGGGCGGTGAACTGGGACGGGGCCGTGAACGCGTGGCGCGTGGCCGGCGCCGTGTACCGGATGGGCCGCCGTGAGTGGGTCACCGAGGCCGGCTGGAAAGCGGCGTACGACGACGGCGTCCGCACAGTGATCGATCTTCGCAACGCTGTTGAAATGCGGCGCCGGGACGCCGATCCACAGGTGAGTTTGGAGACCATGGCCGCGTTCGACGTCGTGCTGGCCCCCACTGAGGATCCAGGGAACCCGGAGTTCAAGGCCCTCTGCGTTCCATACCTGAACAACCCCTCCTACTATGCGGAGATTGCCCGTTTGTTTCCGGAAAAACTTGCCGCCGTGTTTCAAGCGATTGCGGCCGCGCCGGCCGGAGTAGTGATTCATTGTTCGGCAGGCCGGGACCGCAGCGGGATGATTGCTGCGATGCTTCAGGATCTGGCCGGGCACAGCGACCGCGCCATTACGCAGGGCTACCAGTGGGCCATGCGGGGCATCAATGACCGTCATCGAGCGCACGGTGCACCCCATGTGCACGAACGGTATCTGGACGAGGCCGCCCTGGCCCCGCTGCTTGAGAGCTGCGGCGCCAGCGTGGTGGAGTTTGCCCGGCAGCTGGACACCCCGCGTTTTCTCCTGCGCAACGGAGTCACCGAGGCAGAGCTGGAAGCAATACTGTCTGTCCTCGGGGCCAGGGTGTCGCGATGAAACAGGTGCGCTGTGAACTGGTTGACGCTGTGAACCGGGTGAGAGGTTGAAGACCGCACGGTATCTGGCGGCCTCCATGGCCATTTCCGGTGTGGTGCTGCTGCTTGCCGGACCGCTGTGGGCAGTTGTGGACTCGGACATCGGCAGGTCGGAGGAGAACTTCGGCCCGGGCGACGGAACGGGTCGACGGCGAGTGGCAGCCTGGCCAGATCGTCCTGATAATCTCTGGAGCCGTATTGTGTATCGGGGCGATAGTGGCCGCGTATTTGTCTGGGCGCGGCGGCCCCGATGAATAGGTTTTTCAATTATGGTCTCAGTGATAACAGACGTTCTTCCGGGGGAGATCTTATGGAGCATTCGGCAATCTTTCGGAGCCGGACTGCGCGCAGGGCGCTGACCCTCGGGGTGGCGGTCACCATGGCGCTCGCAGCGACGTTTGCTGCCGTCCCTGCCTCCGCCGACCCCGCGGCGCCCGCGCCGGCGGCGCCCGCTCCTGTGGCTCCTGCTCCTGTGGCCGCGCCCGCGCCCGTGGCTCCTGCTCCTGAGGCGGCACTTCCGAACGGCATCAGTGACGCCGGCCTCGCGGATGCCGTGCGGCGCGATCTTGGCCTGACGCTCGAGGAATTCAACGCCGCGGGCGCATTGGGTAAAAGGGCGGCCGACGCCGTTGCCTCCTTGCGGACGCTGCCCGGCTATCTGGGGATCAGGCTCGCGGACGGGAAAATCTTCGTCGAAGGAAGCGGCACCGGGCTGAAGGCTCGGGTGGACGAATTGAACAAGGCCGCAGGCACCGCTGACTTTGTGCTGACGGCACCGCCGGTTGCCGCCCCGGTCACCGTGGCGAATGCGCCCGCCGCCCGGGTTCCCCCAGCTGCTCCGGCAGTGTCCGCACCCCGGGACCTTGTGGCGGACAGCATCGATCAGCTCTTTCAGGCCTATGTCCAGGATGTGGGCGCGGCCGGACTGCAGGCCGTGAGCTACGCCGATGGACGTTTTGTCATCCGCACGGGCGGCACCAACGCGGCCGAAGCCAGCAGTGTTGAGGTTCCCCTGGCCGGGCAACGCGACGCAGCCATAAGCGTGGAGAAACCGAAGCCCTCACCGGCAGAGTTCGTTGCCCGCTACGCGAATGTCAGGCTGGAACAGGGCACCCCGGTCAAGACTGAAGGGGACTTTTTTGGCGGCCAGGGCTTCTACACCGATCAATCCATCATCTGTTCGGCGGGCTTCGGCGCGTACGGTGCAACCGGCGAACCCATAGTACTGACGGCCGGACACTGCACCGACGACGGTGCTGCCCACGTCACAGAGATTGAGCAGCCCTCGGGGTCGGAGGCAGCCACTCGGAAACCGCGCGCATTCGGTCCGCGGGCGGGTCTGCTGGGAACATTCGGATTCAGTCAGTTCGGCGGCCCCAACAACTCGCCCATCACGGGGAGTGAAAACAGCCCGAACAACGTAGGCACCGACATCGCCGTGATCCGGTCGCTCCAGCCCGGCGTCAACATCCGGCCAGCCGTCACGAAGTGGGATGACCCCGCCAACCTGGGCGCCACCGCCGTGAAGATCATCGGCACCACAACACCGTTCCAGGGCCAGGCCGTCTGCCGGTCCGGGCGCACAGCCGGCTGGTCCTGCGGCACGGTCGCAGAAACAGCCATCTACGTCGTCGCAGGCAAGCCCACTCCCGGGACGAGCTGTGTGGAGACGAATGGCACGGCCCTCAACCCGTGTAATTTGCGCGCTTTTAGGGGCTTCCTCTCCTACGATGTCCAGTCCAGCCCCGGCGACTCCGGCGGCCCCTGGATCAGCGGTAACTTCGCGGTGGGGACCCACTCCGCCGGGGACGCTGCACCGGCACCCGGTGAACCTGTAAAGAACTTTGCCATCGCCACCACTCTGGATGACGCAGTAACCCACATGCCGGGCGGGGTGCAGTTACAGCTCTTCCTGAACAAACCCGAGCTGACGGCCCCGGCCAATGGCGGGACCGTCGCGGCCGGCGAACTCATCAGGGGAGGCGTTGCGGCGGCCCCCGCCTCGGCCGTTGCGGCGAACTCCGCAGTGCGGATCACTGTTGCCGGCCAGTCGCCGCTGGACGTCCCGGTGGATCCCGCCGGGCAGTGGTCCTTCAAGGCACCCCTTTCAACCGGGCCGCTGACCTTCTCAGCCGAGACTGTCAACGGATTCAGCCGCTCCGGAGCTGTCTCCTTCACCATGAACGCCAGCCCGCTTGCCGCACCGGTGGTGACCATGCCCGCTGAGGGCGCGGTAGCTGCCGCCGTGGACCGCATCGAGGGGACCGGCACTGCGGGCGACACGGTAGTGCTCTCAGGCAGCGCGACGGGTTCCGCCGTCGTGGGGCCCGACGGCCGCTGGACCGTCCCGGTGGCCGGGAAACTGGCGTACGGCAAACTGTCGGTTACAGCCGTGCAGACTTCCCCAGGCGTCGCAGACAGCCCGTCGGCGGTCGCCAATTTTGCGGTGATCCCTCCGGCTCCGGGCGTGACGGACATCCGGGAGGGCCAGCACTTCGGCCGGGACGCGCTGCCAACACTGATCTCCGGAACAGGTGTTGAGGGTGCCGAGGTTACGGTGTCCATTGACGGCGCAGTTGTGGGCCAAGCCGCCGGCGGAATCGGAGCGGGAACCGGAACCGGAGGCAGATCTGTGCCGCGCTTTGTGGCGCCGCTCGCTCTGGTGGCTGGCGGACAGTGGAGCATCCCGTTCCCGTCGGGCATGATCGCCGGCGCGCACATCCTGTCCGTCACCCAGGCTGTTGACGGCGTCACCTCAGCACCTTCGGCAGCCACATTCACCATCGATGCTCCGGCACCGGTGCGGCCGGCGGCGATTCTGCCCGCAGGCGATTCGGCAGAGGGACCAGGCCAGCTCCCGGACACCGGTGCTTCGTCGTTGCTTCCGATGGCCGGCATGGCCGGCGGCGCTCTTTTGCTTGGCGGCGTGGCGATTCTGTTTCTCAGGCGCCGGAAGCGCCAATAGGTGCGAGTACCGAGGCGGATTCTTACACCTGTGACGGGACAGCGGTAAGAATCCCGGTCTAGCTCAGAGGTCTAGCTCTTGTTGGCCAGCAGCAGGTTGGTGATCCGCAGGGTGCACAGGCGCTGGCCGGCGTCGTTGGTGATCAGGACTTCGTGGGTGGTGAGTGTCCCGCCCAGGTGAATTGGCGTGGCCGTGATGGTGATCAGTCCCTCGCGGGCGGACCTGTGGTGCGTGGCTGAAACGTCCACGCCCACGGCAGTTTTGCCCAGGGTGCTCGCGTGGATCACGGCGGCCCAGGAGCCAACGGCCTCGCCCACGGCCAGGGACGCGCCGCCGTGCAGCAGCCCGAACGACTGCCGGTTTCCCTCCACCGGCATGGTGGCCACCACCCGCTGAACGGATTCCTCCACGATCTTCACGCCCATTTTCTCGTCGAGTTCACCGAGCGTGATCTTCCACAGCCCTGTGGTGCCGGCAGCCTGCAGCTTGGCCTCGTGTGGCTCGGACGTCATGTGATCTCCTCGTGGGCGGCCGGTCAGATGTCCGGACTTCTAGTGTGCGGCTGGGCACATTCATGTACTGTAGTCATATTACCGAACGGACGGTCAGTAATGCGCTGGCCGCGGAAGTTCAGCCCCGCGTTGGAAGGACCCGTCAACGATGACCAGCACAGCAAACTCCACCGGAGAAACAGTAGCCACAGTAGACACTGTAGAGACCGTCCCCAGTTTTGTGCAGGATTCCTGGTGGACGCCCGACGCCGGAGCGGCGGCTTCCGCCGTTGCCGTGCGTGATGCGAGCACCGGCGAAGTCCTGGTGAAAGTGAGCACAGACGGCCTGGACCTCGCCGCCGTCGTGCATTACGGACGCACCACGGGGCAGACGGAACTCGGTAAACTCACGTTCCACCAGCGTGCCCTCAAGCTCAAGGAGCTGGCACAGTACCTCAATGCCCGCCGCGATCTCTTCTACGCCTACTCAGCGCAGACCGGCGCCACCAAGATCGATTCGATGATCGACATCGACGGCGGCATCGGTGTGCTGTTCACGTTCGGATCCAAGGGCCGGCGCGAGCTGCCCAACTCCCAGGTGGTGGTGGACGGGCCCATGGAGGTGCTGTCCAAGGACGGCTCCTTCGCTGGCGAGCACATCTACACCCGCATCCCTGGCGTTGCCGTGCAGATCAATGCCTTCAACTTCCCGGTCTGGGGCATGCTGGAGAAGCTGGCGCCCGCGTTCATTGCCGGTGTTCCCACGATCGTGAAGCCCGCCACTCCCACGGGCTACGTGGCTGCCGCCGTGGTGAAAGCGATCATCGAGTCCAACATCCTGCCCAAGGGCTCGCTGCAGCTGATCTCCGGCTCCGTCCGCGGGTTGCTGGACGAGCTCGACTACCGCGACCTCGTGGCCTTTACCGGCTCGGCGTCCACCGCCCAGTCGCTGAAATCGCACCGGAACGTGGTGCAGGGCGGCGTGCGTTTCACTTCCGAAACCGACTCGCTCAACGCGGCCATCCTGGGCCCGGACGCCGTGGAAGGCACCCCGGAGTTCGACGCCTTCATCAAGTCCGTGGTCACCGAGATGACGGCCAAGGCGGGCCAGAAGTGCACGTCCATCCGCCGCGCCATTGTTCCGCAGGAGCTGGTGCCGGCTGTCATCGCCGCCATCGGCGCCCGCGTTGACCAGCGTGTGGTGCTCGGCGATCCCCGTGCCGAAGGCGTCACCATGGGCGCGCTCGCCTCACTGGAACAGCTCGCCGACGTCCGCGCGGCTGTGCAGTCCATGCTCGACGCCGGCGGCGAGCTGGCGTACGGCACGCTCGATTGGCCGTCGGTCACCTCCCTGGGCGGGGGAGTGGGCGTTGTTGACGGCGGAGCCTTTATGTCTCCCGTCCTGCTGAGCTGGGCCGACGCGGAAGCGGAGACGGTCCACTCGCTGGAGGCGTTCGGCCCGGTGTCCTCGGTGATCGGGTACAAGGACCTTTCCGACGCCGTCCGCCTCGCCGCCCGCGGTGGCGGCTCCCTCGTGGCCTCGGTGTGCACCAACGATCCTGACGTGGCCCGCGAACTGGTGACCGGTATCGCAGCCCACCACGGCCGCGTCCTGATGCTCAACCGCGAGGACGCCCGCAGCTCAACCGGCCACGGCTCACCCGTCCCGCACCTGGTCCACGGCGGCCCGGGACGCGCAGGCGGCGGTGAGGAACTGGGCGGCATCCGCTCAGTGATGCACCACATGCAGCGCACCGCCATCCAGGGCTCGCCCAACATGCTGACCGCGGTGACCGGTGTCTGGCACGCCGGCGCGGACCGCAACTTCACTCTGGACACCGAATCCACGCACCCGTTCCGTAAGTCCTTGGAGACCCTCCGGATCGGCGACGCCGTGCGCTCTGGGCTGCGCCAGGTCTCGCTGGAGGACATTACGGCGTTCGCCAACTCCACCGGCGATACGTTCTACGCGCACACCAACCAGGAAGCCGCGGAGGCCAACCCGTTCTTCCCTGGCATTGTGGCGCACGGGTACCTGCTGCTCAGCTGGGCCGCGGGCCTGTTCGTGGAGCCCTTGCCGGGGCCTGTGCTGGCCAACTACGGCCTGGAAAACCTGCGCTTCATCACTCCGGTGGCTGTAGACGATTCCATCCGTGTCACGCTCACGGCCAAGAAGATCACGCCGCGCGAGACCGACGAATACGGCGAAGTATCCTGGGATGCCGTGCTCACCAACCAGAACGACGAAATCGTGGCCACCTACGACGTCCTGACCCTCGTGGAGAAGTAGGGTTCGCAAACCCTCCGCCGAGGTGAGACTTCGCGCCCATACTTTTGGAAAACATGGGCGCGAAGTCTCACCTCGGCGACATTAATTCGCTAGATCTTTCGGGGCCGCCCAGGCGTATTATTTTCAGGGTAGGAGGTGGCGAAATGACCCTTGTATTGAATACAGCCACAACCATCCTGCCAGTCGATGATGCAGCGCGCGCCCGCGGTTTTTATGCGGACACGTTGGGGCTCCCGCACCGCGGTATGACAAACGATGGAAGCGATATATTCGGCAACGAAGGCGGCCCGATGCTGCAGTTGATGCCGGTGACGGATGGCAAGCATTCCGGGCACACCGCCCTGAGCTTTGAGGTCAGGGAGATTGAAAAGACAGTCCAGGAAATGAGCGCCCACGGCGTCATGTTCCAGGACTATGATCTTCCGGACCTCAAGACGGAAAACCACATCTGCACCACAGATGTGGAAAAATGCGCCTGGTTCATGGACACGGAGAACAACGTCCTCTGCGTGCACGAGAGCCTCGGTGTACAGGCTGAATACCAGCTCTGACCGAACCTGAATCACGTAAAGACCGGCGTCCCGGCTCAGCGGGACGCCCCTTTGTTGCAAGAATCTATTGCCACGGGTTAGCGCCCGTCCGGACCAAGGGGTGATGGGGCGCTTCTGGGTCACGCCGTCGAGATTCAGGTCGCTGCGTTCCTGGAAGAAGGACATCAGGCCGTGGATGGGGCCCGAATCCCAGAGGCCGGTGCCGTAGACCCAGGCGATGTTTTTCCCGGCGGGCGAACCGGGGTAGCTGAAGTAGCTGGCGGGCCCTTTATACGGGCACGCCGATCCTGCGGGGAACCTGACGATCTTCGAGCACGGCAACACCCGCCTGGGCACCGTATCCCTCTTCTACTTCAGCGGTCAGGGAACATCGGTGGAGTTCAACCTCATGCGAATGTCGAAGATGTCTGACGAACAATTGCCGGACGACGCAGTGCTCGATTCATTTCTCCGCCAGCTGGCAGACATCCGTGCACTGCAGGAGGCCGCGGCGAACCTCCGGTCCAGCAGCTTCGCCAGCCGAAAGCCGAATGTTCCGCTATCCGCGCCATCGACGGACTCCATCCAGAAGGCGGTCGACGCGTTGAGCACCGTTGCCGGCTCGCGACAACAGCCGCCGATGTTGTGAACCGCTCTGCCTTGGCCAGTGTCTCGCGTACCCGATGAAGTGCGCGGTCACGGGTGTAACTGTGGCGCTTAGGCTATGCGGGATTCTGTCGATCGAAACAACACCTATTTCAAGGTGATTCGATATGGAATTGTGGCCGCCGGCGGAGTGCGGTGGATATGTTGCCGTGGGGGACCGGCTTGCGGGACGCTGGGATGCCGTTCCACGACGGTCGGATCCAAGTTGATGATCAGGTGTTGGCGTCGTTCGATCGGCTTGACACGCCGTGGGTGTTAGGGGGCGGGATGTGGGGTTGGTAGCTTGGCGAGGATTTCACGGAGCAAATCTGGCGGGGGCTCAGCGTCCAGGGATCCGTAGGTCAACATCAGGGCTTCGCGCGTTTGCAATACTCGGAGGGAAAATTGGCCTCGCAGCGATGCGCGCGCGGATCGGAGAAACTGATCGACTGCGGATTCACCCTGGCTGCCGAGGGCGCCCACCGCATACAGCTCGGCGAGGTCCAGGAGCCGACCGCAGGCCAGATCCTGGATGATGTCTTCGCTCAGTGCATCCGGTCGGTCAGCATCGGTCATTGTTTGCCGCCAGGATGGGGTTCTGTTACCCCGGGCGGAGGCCTTGGGCGGTTACGCGGGAAGGGGGACTGACTGTTTGGTGCGTCCGGGGAACTGGATTGTGTGGTGACCGGGAGTGTGGCCATGTGCCGCGTCCCGCCGTCCCGTTGGTGTTTGGTGATCCCGGTGGTTATTCGGAGGCTGTTGGAGTTCGGATGGGTGCCGGGGCGATGTCACTTGAAGGCGAAGTGGGCCGTTCTGGCCGGGATATCGTCTGGTTCAGGGGTCAGATTTCCGGCTGGGAATCTGAGCGTGGAGGATCTTTAGCGGGAGTCCGCGACTTGCATCAATCCGTGTTTTCCGGCGTTCCGCAGTCCGGGTTGTGGCAGTCGGCGCTGCTGCTTGACGGCAATATCGGTGTCGTCGGAAACGTTGGCCAGCTGGTGGGCAGGTGCCGGCAGCTGGTCGCGCCGCGGGGGACGCTGCTGGTCGAAATGGAACAGGAAGAGGACGTCGACGCCGCGGGCTGATGGCCCGGGTCTCGGCGTACGGCTGGACGGTGACGTCGGCGCAGCGCGTTCAGGGCCGGGTCATCTGACGGTTGTCAGCATTGGTTGGACCTGCGTTTCCGGACCGTTCGCAGGCGTAGATCGCGGCCGCTGCGGCCAAGGCGAGAATCGTCCAGAACCAGAGGAGGCGCCCGGCGTAGTCGGCCTCCAGGACGCTGGTGTTGCGGGCCTCGGACTGCGCCTTCAGCAGGATTCCGGTGATCAGGGTGACTAGGGCACCTGTCATGAGGGCCCCGCGCAGCACCGCGGCGGAGGCGGGGCGCAACCGGGAGCCCAAACGGGTCAGTCCTGCACCGGCCAGCGTAGACAGTGGCACAATGACACCGTCATGCAGCACGATGGCGACGGCCAGCCAGGTCAGCAGCCCTACCAGCTGGGCGGGGCCCAGTTGCGTGGGGAGGCCTAGCAGGCCGTAGCCGATGAGCCCGGCACCTGCCACGCCGAGGGTTATCCTGACTGCCCTGACGGATGGGACGGTCTTCGCGGATCTGACTGCCATGACGGGTGGGTTTGCCTTGGGCTGGTTCACAGTACCTCCACGGACTGGAGCCATTTGGTTTGAAGGACCCCGGGACGTCCGGGGGCAATGATCCTCGCGGGATAGCCGTGGTCAAGGTCCAGGACGGTGCCATTGAGTTCAAGCGCCACGAGTGTCCGCTCGTCCCGGGTGTATTCCGCCGGCATGGACATGAGTCTGTACGCCCCCTCGGGTTCAAGGCTGGTCACGCGCAGCGCCGAATCCGGCCGTGCCCCGACAGCACCAAGCAGGTCCATCATCCGCACGCCACGCCACCGGGCCATCTGGCTCCAGCCCTCAACGCAGGCGATGGGCAGCTCCTGAGCGTACTGCGGCAGTGCCCGGAGTTCGGCCAGGGTGAACGTCCGGCTGGTTCCGTGGTGGGTGACGGTCAGGGACCAGTCGCCGGTCAGGGCGAGGTCGGCGACTTTTGCCTGTGCCGCGGTCGGGTTCACCGGAACGGACTGCGGCCCGGTGCCCATTTTCCGGGGCGCAAAGAGGTTCAAGGGGCTGAGCCAGGCAAACGACTGCCCGGCGGTGCTGAGCACGAGAACACCGGTGGTCGTGCCGACAGCGGCCAGAAAGGCGCGCCGCGACCAGCGCCCGGGAGCCGGTACCGAAGCGGGGAGCGGCGTCCGGGGCGCGGCCGTCCCGGCGTCGGAAGTCCCCTGCGGCCGGTTCCTCGGGCGGGCGCGCCAGTGCTCCATGATCGCCGGGAGTTTCACGGCGATATGCAGCAGCAGCGATCCCCAGATGACCCAGGCCATCCAGTAGTGGGTCTCGCGGAACGGGAACGGCCACGGGTACCACTTGTAGGTATTGATCAGCCCCGTTGTCAGCTGCAGCAGCGAGGCGGCGATGAAGAGGGCGATGGAGGCACGCTCCAGGCCGTGGGCGACCGATTTTAGCGGCGGCCATTTGAGCAGTTCCGGGTACACGGACCAGAGCTTGGCCAGAAGCAGCGGGATCGAGGCGATCCCGGCCGTGACATGGATTCCCTGCGTCAGCTGGTAGATCCAGACAGGACTGGTGGGGAAGAACATCCAGGAGGGCGGATTCTGCAGGCCGTGGCTGAACAGCCCGGTCAGGAAACAGACGGTGAAGCTCACCCCGAGCCAACGCCCCAGGACGACCGTGAGCCGGGTGCTCCGCGTCGGTGAGGCGAACCTGGTGGCCAGCGCCTCGGTCAGTCTCTGCGGGTCGGGTCTTTGCATTCTTACATCACACCACTGTTTAGGGTCAGGCGGGGGCTTGAAGATCCAGGAATACCGCAAGGCGCCGGGAGGTGCTGCTTTAGGCAGACTGCAGGGTCCGCGGTCGCAAGCGGGGCGCGGTTCCCGGGCCGCATCAGTCCAACGTGTTCATAGACGTTAGGCATCTCTGGCCGCACCACTGCGTCGTCTCTGTGGGACGGATCCATTCACGAGCCTTCCACGGTTTCGATACCGCCCCGGCGCCATCAATGAGCCTGCCGCCGGAGTTACACAAAAGTGCCGCGGCGCTCCGGTTGGGGGGAGCCGCGGCACTTCCAGCCGGTGCAGACCATGCCTCCGGCAGGACTTCCTGGGTGTTATTTGGTGTTGACGGTGATCTTGGCGATGCCGACGAGCATGTCGGCCTTCACGGCGTCGGTCTTGAACGTCTTGTTCAGCAGGCCGGCGGCGGTGTCGGAGATCAGTACGCGGGTGCCTTCCAGGACCGCGGTGTCGCCGGCCTTCGCGAGGGGCTTGAGGGTGGAGCCGTCGAGGTTGAAGATGTAGGCCTGCTTCGCGGCGACGGTGCCGTTGACGGCGACGTCACCGTAGAGCTTGGAGGTGCCCGGGTCGATGGTGAAGTTGGTGAGGTCGACCTTGGTGTCCCCGGCGGTCAGGGAGAAGCCGGAGCCGGCGTGGCTGATCAGGCCCTGGACGTAGGGGCGGTAGTCCTTGGACGGGTCGTAGTAGTCGACCTTGCCGCCGGTGATCGGGAAGACGAGGGAGCCGTCGGTGAGTGCGGCGGTGCCGATGACGCCCGGGGTGAGCTTGAGGGTCTCCAGGGCCTTGGCGAAGGATGCGTCGAGCTTGACCGCGGTGGTGGTCCCGGTCAGGGCCGGGATGGAGGCCAGCAGCGCTTGGCCGTTTCTGCGGACGCGGAGGACGACGAGGAAGTGGGGGCGGCGGAGGTGTTGCTCGCCGGGCTGCAGGCGGCCAGGGAGAACATGAGGGAACCGGCGGCGGCGATTCCGGCGAAGGTCTTGATGGAGGTGCTCATGGGGGTACTCCTTGAAGTTATTTGGGTGGTCCTGCCCCGTTGTGGCGGCCGTGGTGCGGGCCGCTGATTTTCAGCGGGGCGGGTTGTTGTCTGTCAGGAGTACTTCGGCAACAACCCCACCGCGGATTGGTCCCGCACAGACCGTAACCAATCCGTTACACCGGTTCCCGTAAGTGCGGCGGCATCAGCCGGCGCAGGCACTCCATGCCCACGGCGTCGGGCGGCATTGAAGACCGCCCGTCAGCGGATCATAAGTGACGCATGACAGGCGTACATTCCCATCATTGCGGCCCGCGCCGATGACCACTTGTTGTTATCCGCTGGGACGCGTCAGCCTGGTTCGCCGCGCAGGGGAGCGGCGGAGAATTCCCGCATGCCCTCGTCAAAGCCCACGGCCGGCGCCCAGCCGAGTTCGGCCTTAATGCGCTCGGAGGACGCGGTGACGTGGCGGACGTCGCCCAGCCGGTACTGGCCGGTCACGATAGGGGCCGGACCAGCGCTAAATCTACTCAGTGCCGCGGCCACGTCACCGATCGTGCGGACCTCGTCGGCGCCGACGTTATAAGCACGAAAGCCAGCGTTTCCTGCCGAGGACAGCGAGTCGACTGCGGCGATGTTCGCGGCGGCGACATCCCGGACGTGAATGAAGCTGCGCCGCTGGGCGCCGTCTTCGAAGACCCGCGGCGCCTCACCCCGGGCCAGGGCCGAGCGGAACAGGGAAGCGACACCGGCGTAGGGCGTATCCCGGGGCATCCTCGGGCCGTAGACGTTGTGGTAGCGCAGCGCGACCGCCGCACTGCTGGTGCTTCGTGCCCACGCGGCGGCAAGGTGCTCTTGGCTGACTTTCGATGCCGCGTAAACGTTCCGCGGATCCAGGGGCGCTTCCTCGGTGACCATCGCAGGGACAAGGACGTCTCCTGTCTCTGGGTTGCGGGGATCGTAGATGCCGGCGCGAAGGTCGGCCTCGGCGCGGGGACCCGGCCTGACGATCAGACCGGTCTCAGAGTCCGTATATGCGCCCTCGCCGTAGACCACCATCGAGGAGGCCAGGACCAGGCGGGTGATACCGCGGCGCTCCATGGCGGCCAGCAGGATGGCCGTGGCGTAGTCATTGTTGCGGATGTAGTCCGGGGCGTCCGCGAAGCTGACCCCCAGCCCGACCTTCGCGCTCTGGTGGCAGACAGTGTCGATGCCCTGCAACGCTGAATCGACCGTGGCCGCGTCCGTGACGTCGCCGATCACGAACTCCACCCGCGGGTCAAAGTCCGGCGGCTGGGGGTGAAGGCCGGGGTCCAACGAGTCCATGACCCGCACGGACCAGCCCCGGGCCAGGGCTGCCTCGACGATGTGGGAACCGATGAAGCCGGCGCCGCCGGTGACGAGGAGTCTCATCAGACGGTCGCAGCTTCCCGGACGGCGGGGAGCGCCATGATCCTGCGCACGGCTTCCGGGTCCATCAGCGGCCGGGCGGAGTAGTCTTCACTGATCGCGGCGACGGTCGCTTCAAGGACAGCCAGGACATTCCTCTGAGCGTCCTTGAGCCGCGAGAAGACAGCGTTGGCCGTGACCGGATCGGAACCGTCGTGTCCGGTGTCGGAATCGGTGATGAAGGCCAGATTGGCGAAACCCATGTTCAATTCGGCGGCCAGAACGGGTTCGGGGTACTGGGTCATGCTGATGATGTCGGCACCGCCGGTCACGTACCACCGCGACTCGGCCTTCGTTGAAAAGCGCGGTCCGTTGATCACCACTACCGTTCCTTGCGGGGCGAAGGGAAGGTGATGCGCCGCCAGAGCGGTGTCCAAGTGTGAACGCAGAGTCGGGCAAAACGGTTCGGACGCCGGCAGGTGCTGGACGCCGGCGGGGGCGACGCCGTCGGCGACCGTGCCGTCAAAGAATGTGTCGGCACGTCCCCAGGTGCGGTCGATCAGTTGGTCGGTCACGACGAAAGTCTCAGGTCCGAAGCCTTCCCGCAGCCCGCCCACGGCCGAGGACGAGAGCACCGCCTCGACTCCGAGGTTCTTGAGTGCCCAGAGGTTCGCGCGGTAGTTGATCTTCTGGGGCGGGAGCGAATGTCCGCCGCCGTGGCGGGGGAGGAACGCTACGGTCCGTCCGGCCACGTCGGCAAGCGTCACGGGCCCGGAGGGCGGCCCGTAGGGGGTATCGACGTCAACGGTGGCGAGGACCGTTGCGCCGGAGAGCCGGTAGGTGCCGGAGCCGCCGATGATGCCGATGCGCGCCTGCGGCGCGTCTGGAAATGCTGTGTCCATGGTGCAATCCTGCCATTCGGGGGTAGTGGTGGTTGGGGGACGGGTGTCGTTCACTGGGTTGAAACCACCTGGCCCGGCGCTTCGGACCTGAGACCGTCGACGGCGGCCAGTCGAAGCTCGCCGCGGCGCCGCAGCCAGGCCCCTGCCGCGATGGCAGCGGCCGCCATGAGAAGCACGATCTGATCCAGCGGCTCGCTGAAGGGTGCGACGGTAGGGGCCATGTAGACGAAGTCCAGGGCAAGGATCACCCCCACGTACTCCCACCGCCGGCTCAGGACGATGAACGGCAACAGCATCAGCGCATACCAAGGGTAGTTCGGGCTGACAATGAGCAACGTCAGCCCGATCATGAGGGTCTGCTGCTCCCAGACATTGCCTCCGCGTGTTTGCCGCAGCACGCCGAGAGCAACGAGGGCCAGTGCGGCGGCGCTGAGGACCGGCGGCCAGGGGCCGGCGGAAATGATCTGCGCGAGGCCGAATCGGACGCCGCCGCTCTGGCTGTAGCCCTCCTCTTTGAGATAGCCGGGCAGGAAACCCAGAACGCCGGCCCCGGCCGCTGCCAGATAGGGCACGTACAGCAGGATGAAAGTCAGGACTGCGGCGGCAATGAAGCGGACCGGGCGCCGGAACAACAACGCGGGGGCCGCGATGGCCGGAATGAGTTTCGTTGCCACGGCGGCCCCGAAGGCTACTCCCGAGCGGAGGGGCCTGCCGCCGGCGAGGAGCATTCCGGCGGCGAGCATCAAGGCGGCGCCCAGCAAGTCAACGTGGGCGTTGTTGACGGCCTCAAGTTGCACGAACGGGCTCCAGCCCCATACTGCGGCGAGGTGCAGTGGCAGGCCGCGTTTGGCCAGAGCGCTGAGCAGCATCATCCCGACGGCAGCGCTGATGAGCAGCCCTCCGAGCTGGAAGGGAAGGTATCCGACTGAGTCCGGGACGGCGGCGCGGACACCAAAGAAGTAGATTTCGGCCGTGGGCGGATAGATGGTGGGCACGTGGGGCCGGTTGATGGCGGTGCACAGGGGATTGCCGGACGGAAAGCCGAAGGCCGCGACGGACTCAGTGCCGAACAAGTCCTTGGCACATAGTGGCCTGCCATCGGCGGCGGAAGCGCCCGGCGCGAAAAGCCACGCCGGCCTCAGGTTGCCAAGAGTCTCATCCACGGGCACATACGAATACGGGGAGTGTCCCGCCTTTTGCTCGATCCCGTCCCACGCGTACCGGGCGGAGTCGTTGCTGGTCCGGGGCGGTGCGCTCACCGCAACCAGGCCGAGGAGTATCGTGCCTGCGATGATCAGGGCGCCGACCTGCCTCCGGGGCACGTGCCGCAGGAGGGTCAGGGCGGCAACCAGAACCAGCCACGAAAGGCAGGTGCCGACAATCGGTGCGGATTCGAACGGGTTTCCGGGGCGCACCATCCACCACAGCAAGGCCGCGGCCACGAGGAACAGCGCGGGCAGGACGACGAACAACCGGAGCCTGGTGCCGGCCACACCGGTTGATGAGGGGGAAGTGGCGCTCACCCCATGATCCTGTCAGGCCTGCTGGCGGGCGACAGGCGGCAAAAGACGCGGCCCTGAACGCGTTGAATGGCGGTAACGGTCCACCCGCTGCGCTCTGCCCGGGACACGAGCCCCGCGCTGCCCGTCCGGGCCCACAGGAAAGGATCGCTTCGGTTTCCGTTCTGGTCCTCCAGCACGGCGGAATAGACGACGTCCAGGTCCTCGTCGGCTTCCACCTCGGCAAGAAGCGTCCCGTAAGGGGCGATGAGCTGGCTGCACCGGCGCAGCAGGGACGTGATGCTTCCACCGATGCCGATGTTGCCGTCCAGCAGAATGACAGACTGCCAAAGACCGGAGTGGGGCACAGGGGCGAAAACTGATTGTTCGAGTGCGCGGGCACCGCGCCCGCGCGCCCGCCCGACCGCCTCAGCGCTGGTATCAATGCCCAGGGCCGCCAGGCCGATTCGCTGTGCGGCAACCAGCAACCTTCCCGGTCCGCAGCCGACGTCGAGGACCGGTCCCTGAAGGCTGTGCAGCAGCGAACGCTCCAACAGGCTGGCCTCCTCGCACCAGCTGCGCACGTCGAAGTCCACAGGGTCGGCCTGGTGATGCCCGCTGTCCGTGCGAAGCGTGAGAGTGCCGGACCCGTTCGCAAGCGCCCGGGCGTATGGCTCATTGTGGCCTTGGCCGAAATTGGCGGCAGAAGCGACGCCGACGGCAGTCATCTGGCTGCTCCGGCGGTGGGTGAGCAGCCCCGGACCTGCAGCGCGGCTTCATCCACGGCATGCGCGAAGCCGCTTCCGGGAATCTCCGCGGCGATCTCGAGTGCATCACTGAAGTGGTCCATATCCCGCAGTTCGGGAAGTATTCCGACGCTTAGCCCCGCGGCGGACAGACGGGCGAGCTGGCTGGCACCGGTCGTCTCGGTGGACATCGGCACCCCCCGGATCAGGTCTCCGACGGGGCGCCGCAGCGCGATAGCCCAAAAACCGCCATCCGTGGCAGGGCCCATCCATGCGTCGTGAGGGGTTGCTTGCGTTGACCAGTCCTGGAGCAGCGGTGCCACATCGTCAGCTGAGAACTGCGGGGTATCCATACCGACGATGAGAAGCGGACCCGTGGCTGCATCGCAGATAGCAGCGAGACGTTCATCCAGGCCGCCGGATGACTGCGGCACAACGGTGAAGTATTCAGCGTCGGCCGCAGCCGGGGTGCCGTCCATGACCAGCAGCCGGTTCCGTACCGGGAGCCGCCGGACCGTTTCCAGAGTGCGGCTGAGGCTCAGCTGGGCCAAGGATGCGGCCCTTTCGGGCGTCAGCGGGGGGCTCAACCGGGTCTTCACTCGACCAGGAAGGCACTCTTTGGCGATGACCGCTACTGTCAGATCCATGCTATTCCTCATATAGGTTCTTCGCCGACGTCGGAATTCCGGACACGTCCGGAAGACGAAGCCGCCGCAGCTGTCTGAGCTGGGCGGACATGTCCCGCACCGCCGTCAGCGTTCCGCGGACCGTTCCGGTGACCTTCGATTTGCCGGTGCGCGGGGCATAGGGAACGGGCATCTCCACGATCCGCCAGTTGCGCAGGCTCGCCTTGAGGAACATCTCCAAGGGGTAACCGCTGCGGCGGTCCTCAAGACCAAGGGAAAGCAGATCGGCCCGGCGTGCTGCCCGCATGGGTCCGAGATCAGTCACCCGTTCCCCGGTCAGGCGCCGGAGCCGCCACGCCAAGAGAACATTAGCGACGCGGGCGTGCAGGGGCCAAGACCCGCGCTGCGGCCGACGGCTGCCCAGCACCAGATCCGCAGTGCCGTCCATGACCGGAGCCAATAGCCCCGGCAACCGGGCCGGGTCGAGGGAACCGTCGCAGTCACAGAAAGCCACGAACTCTGAAGTTGCCGCGAGCAGGCCTGCATGGGCGGCGGCCCCAAACCCCCTCCGGTCCTCACGGACCACCACCGCGCCCAGACTCGCCGCGAGTTCATCGGAGCCGTCCGTGGAACCGTTATCGACCACGATGGCCCGGTATCCGTCCGGCATGCGGGACAACACCCACGGCAGGGCGCCCCTCTCGTTCAAACAAGGCAGGACGACGTCAACCACAGCTCCGGTCATTTTGGACATCCTTCAACGCTAGGGGCAGTGCGCCGCATCCGGCCCCGGACGCGCCACGATCGATAAACACAAAAGTGCCGCGGCGCTCCGGTTGGGGAGGAGCCGCGGCACTTCCAGCCGGTGCAGACCATGCCTCCGGCAGGACTTCCTGGGTGTTATTTGGTGTTGACGGTGATCTTGGCGATGCCGACGAGCATGTCGGCCTTCACGGCGTCGGTCTTGAACGTCTTGTTCAGCAGGCCGGCGGCGGTGTCGGAGATCAGCACGCGGGTGCCTTCCAGGACCGCGGTGTCGCCGGCCTTCGCGAGGGGCTTGAGGGTGGAGCCGTCGAGGTTGAAGATGTAGGCCTGCTTCGCGGCGACGGTGCCGTTGACGGCGACGTCACCGTAGAGCTTGGAGGTGCCCGGGTCGATGGTGAAGTTGGTGAGGTCGACCTTGGTGTCCCCGGCGGTCAGGGAGAAGCCGGAGCCGGCGTGGCTGATCAGGCCCTGGACGTAGCGGCGGTAGTCCTTGGACGGGTCGTAGTAGTCGACCTTGCCGCCGGTGATCGGGAAGACGAGGGAGCCGTCGGTGAGTGCGGCGGTGCCGATGACGCCCGGGGTGAGCTTGAGGGTCTCCAGGGCCTTGGCGAAGGATGCGTCGAGCTTGACCGCGGTGGTGGTCCCGGTCAGGGCCGGGATGGAGGCCAGCGGCTTGGCCGTTTCTGCGGACGCGGAGGACGACGAGGAAGTGGGGGCGGCGGAGGTGTTGCTCGCCGGGCTGCAGGCGGCCAGGGAGAACATGAGGGAACCGGCGGCGGCGATTCCGGCGAAGGTCTTGATGGAGGTGCTCATGGGGGTACTCCTTGAAGTTATTTGGGTGGTCCTGCCCCGTTGTGGCGGCCGTGGTGCGGGCCGCAGATTTTCAGCGGGGCGGGTTGTTGTCTGTCAGGAGTACTTCGGCAACAACCCCACCGCGGATTGGTCCCGCACAGACCGAGACCAATCCGTTACACCGACCCCCGTGGCCGAGAGGCACGCCCGCGGCTGACACACCACACACCTGCGGCGGGGGTAGTGCCTCTCGTGGTTCGGGGGAGAGGGGCCGCCCGCCGGCGGTCTGCCCTGATACTCCGGGCCGGTGGTTGGCGGCGGAGGGGAACGCAGAGGTCGCCGACGCGGGGTTAGGCTCAATACTGTTTACTTAGGCTTCTTCGGGATGCGTTTGAGTGCGCCCGTTGGACATTTTGCGTTTGATGACGCGTGGGTTGGTTCTGGGTCTTCGTGGGGGCAGGAGCTCGTGGAGGATTTCCGTGGTGACGGCAACGAAGATTCTTTTAGCGTGTTGAGGGGGAAAAGCCGGCTGCCGGCGATGGATCGTCTGGCGGCCCGGATGGTCCGTGTGAAGGAAACCTGAGTGGGTCTTCCTCGAATTGTTGGGCGACGCCGGCAGTCAGGGATCTGAGGCGGAGCCCAGACGGGTACGGGGCTTGAAGATCGCCGCCTTCGTGGGCATCTGCCAGTCACCGAACCGCCCCGTCTGGGGTTTTGGAGCGCAGCACGATGGAGGGTCCGCGCTGGTGGGTTTTGAGTTCATCGAAGCAGGATTCGATTTCCCAGCGCCGGGCGTGGAGTCCTCCGAGGTCTTCGATCGGTGCCTGGGCCGGGTCCAGGATGGTGGTGGTCAGCCGGAAATCGCTGCTGCTTGATTCGTCGCTGGTGACGGTTTATTCGATGGCGCATGACCTGCCGCACGAGTTCCGGCGAACACCCCGTCTGTTCCGCGGCGAGGTCGGCGTGGATTCGACGATACCCGTAGGTGCCTTCGGACTCCTCGAAATAGTGCCGGATCCGCGCTATCAGGGCCTTCCGGCGGGTGGCGGTCGCCGATTGCGGGCGCGTCAGCCAGTGGTAGAAACCGGAGGTTGAGACGCCTAGCCAGCGGCACATCTTCACGTCCGCATTCAGGTTGGCGGGCTCAGTTTTCTGGGAGTGGATGTATTCGTACTTGCTCACTACCGCTGCTCCCTCGCGAAGTAAGCGGCTGCTTTTTCAGGAACAGAGTCTCCGCTCGCAGTTCCTGATTTTCCCTCTCGAGCTCCTTCAAACGGGCCCGCTCCGGGACCGTGAGGTCCGTCTCAGTGCCGCCGTTGGCCTCGCGGTACTTGTTCAGCCAGTTGCGCAGAGTCTCGGGACCGACACCGTATGCGGTGGCCACGTCCTTGATGGGCTTGGACGTGTTGATCACCTCACGGCACAACTCGTCTTTGAACTCCTGGGTGAAACGCCGGCGTGCTGCAGTCATGCTGCTCTCTACTTTCAGTAGACCCCCATTTTAAGAGGGTCCACTGTTCGGGAACTCCGCGGCAGCTCATGGGCCACGCAGCGCTACCGATGGTTTTCGTTCCGATGTTCCCCAGGGGCCGGATCGGCGCGGATCCTTTCGCGGTGGGTTCGTAGCGCAGATGCGGAAAAGTACCGAAGATTACTTCGGATAGTTTCGTGGCCATAGCCCCAGAATCCGCGCGCGGCCGCGGGACGTCAATGGTCGCGGTCGGTTCGGCAGGCCCAACCAGCGTCCGTCTCAGGGCTGGGTGTGGAGGCCGTCGAACACGATGGTGATGACGTCGTCCGCAAGTTTTTCAGGGGAGAGTGAGCCGCCCGGTTTGTACCATTCCACAATTGAATTGATGGTGCCGAACAGCAGTCTCGTGACGGTGCGCGGATCGATGTCCTGGCGCAGCGAGCCTTCGTCCCGGGCCGCGGAAATCAGCCCGGCCACCTTGTGGTCGAAGGCACGCCTGCGTTCCAGGGCGTTCCGTTCAATCTCCGTGTTGCCCCGCAGCCGCAGCAGCAACGTCACGAAGGGCAGCCGGTCCACCAGTACCGCGATGGTCTGGCGCAGCACAAATTCCAGCCGGGCATCGGCCGCCCCGGACCGGGCCATCGGGTGCTCAAGGGTGGCCTCGAGGCCACCCAGTGCGTGATCAAGGGCGAGCTTCAGGAGATCGCCCTTGGACGGCACGTGGTGGTAAATCGCAGACTTTGAGATGCCCAGGTTCTCGGCCAGAATCCCCATGGACGTGGCGTCGTAGCCGTGACGGTTGAAAACGTCAACGGCGATCACCAGCACGGACTGCTGGTCATAACCGGGACGGCCGCGCTTGGTGGGTGCTGTTGCAGGGGGCATAGACGCTAGTTTCTCACGAACGGTCGGTCAGGCATTGCAGGATGGCACCTCTTGTCGGGCCCGGGGTCGCGGGCCGGGGCCGCGGGCGCGGTCACTTAGCCCTTGGGCCGCAGGTCGTAGATCCGCCGCAGCTTTCCGTTGGACCGCTCCAGTGAACCGGGGTCCACAACGTCTACTGAGCAGGAAGAACCCACATGGATCTTGATTTGCTCACGCAAGATGCGGGCCGCCGTCGTACTTCCTTCGGCCGTGACCGTCTCCCGACGTTCAATTTTCACGGTGAGCTGGTCCATGCGTTGGCCCTCGGGCCGCGTGAGTTCCAGCTGGAAATGTGGGCTGAGCTCGGGGATCCGGAGTGCGATTTCCTCGATCTGCGACGGGAACACATTGACGCCGCGCAGGATGATCATGTCATCGCTCCGGCCGGAAATCCTGCCCATCCGGCGGTGTGCGGGGCGGGCGGTACCGGGCAGCAGGCGGGTCAGGTCCTTGGTGCGGTAACGGATGATCGGCAGTGCTTCCTTGGTGAGGGACGTGAAGACGAGTTCGCCGTGTTCGCCGTCGCGCAGAACGTTCTCCTTGCCTACGGCGGGGTTGAAGGCGTCGATGATCTCGGGCCGGAAGTGGTCCTCCCAGATGTGGCTGCCGTCCTGGGTTTCCACGCATTCGCCGGCAACACCGGGGCCCATCACCTCGGACAGGCCGTAGATGTCGCACGCCTTGATGTTCATGGTCACCTCAAGTTCGTGGCGCATTTCCTGCGTCCACGGCTCGGCGCCCAGCACGGCGAACTTGAGGGAAGTCGAGGTCGGATCGATGCCCATGTGTGCCATGGCGTCGGCGATGGTCAGCAGATACGTGGGGGTGGCCAGGATGGCATCCGGTTTGAAGTCCTGGATGAGTTGGATCTGGCGTTCGGTCTGGCCGCCGGAGATGGGAATAACCGTGCAACCCAGTGCTTCGGCGCCGGCGTGGGCGCCCAGGCCGCCGGTGAACAGGCCGTAGCCGTAGGCGTTGTGGACCTTCATGCCGGGCCGGACGCCGGACGCCCGGAGGCTGCGGGCCACGAGTTTGGCCCAGTCGGCGAGGTCTTGTTTGGTATAGCCGACGACGGTGGGCCGGCCCGTAGTGCCTGAACTCGCGTGGATCCGGGCTACTTCGCTTTGCGGCACGGCGAACATGCCGAAGGGGTATTCCTGGCGCAGGTCCTCTTTGGTGGTGAAGGGGAAGTTGCCGAGGTCTGACAGTTCGCGGAGGTCCGTGGGGTGGATGCCGGCGTCGTCGAACTTGCGCTTGTAGAGCGGCACCCGGGTGTAGGCGTAGGCCAGGGTGTGCTGCAGGCGGCTGAGCTGGAGTGCCTCAAGCTCGTCGCGGGAGATCGTTTCCTCGCGGTCCAGGACGGCGTCGCCCGTGGTTGTGTCGCTGCCTGTTGTTGCTGGGGTGGTGGCGTGGGTCATTCTGTGTTCCTACTTCTTGGAGATGGTGCGGCTGCGCCCGCGGAACTCGGCGATGAGTTCACCCGGGGGTACGTGGGCAGGGGTGTCGGGGGTGGCGCCGGATGTGCGCTGTGCGCCGGCGTCGACAGCGAAGATCTGGATGTCGTAGAGGCCGCTGCGGCCCGAGCTTGCGCGGCGGTTGGCAACGGCGGTGATCACCTGGCCCTGATAGGCCGGCTTGAGGAAGTTGACGTCGACGCCGGCAGCAACGGTGATGCTGTCCGCTTCAGCGGCGGTGGGGTTGGCCGGGTTGCAGGCAAGGGCGAAGGCGGAATCAGCGAAGGCGAAGATCATTCCGCCGTGGGCTATTCCGAAGCCGTTGAGCATTTCCTGCCGGAGCGCCATCCGGATGGTGGCGTGTCCGTCACTGATGGACAGTACTTCGATGCCCATCCATTCGGAGGCGTGGTCGTTTTTCAGAATGTGGTGGGTCACACCGGGAACGGTGACCCCGGGAAGAGCTGTTTCAACCATGCGTCATTGCCTCCAGCTTTATTTACCGAATGTTCATTAGGTAATCCCATTTGGGTGCCAGGTGTCAAGAGGCGGGCCCGGCTGACTGCCGTCAGGAGCCCGGGATGAAAGTATGGTGGGAACGGGGCACCATCACGTCACAGCAAAGGGCGGGCCATGGCCAAGGGGATTTACGTCAGCGCGACCACGCCGGGATCCGGAAAGTCGCTGATCGCGCTGGGCCTGGCGGACACGCTGCACCGGCACGCTGACCGGATCGGTTTCTTCAAACCCGTGGTCCACGGCAGCAACGCCGCGGCGGACCCCATGGTGGCCCTCATGAAGGCCCGCTTCGACCTCGACGACGAGCGCTGCCGCGGCGGTCTCACCTTTGCCGAGGTCCGCGGCCTGCTCGCCGGGGGAAACCGCGCGGAGATCGACGCCCGCTGCGTTGAGATCTTCGCCGAGATGTCACGCCACTGTGATGTGGTGATCGTGGAAGGCACGGACCTCACAGGCCAGGATGCCGCCGTCGAATTCGACCTCAACGCCCGCCTGGCCAACAACCTGGCCGCCCCCGTCGTGGCGGTGGTGGGTGCGAAGGGCCGGACCGTGGCGGAGGCTGCAGACGCCGTCGAGGTTGCCCGCAAGGAACTCGCCGCGGAACGGTGCAGCCTGCTGGCCATCATGGTGAACCGCGCCCACCCGAAGGACGTGGACGCCATCGCCGCCGCCGTGAAGCCCGGGGCGTCGGGCCGGCCCGTGTACATCTTCCCGGAGCTGGAGGACATCGCCCGGCCCACCACCGGCGAGGTGGCCTCTGCCCTGGGCATCCGCCAGGTGGCGGGCCGGCCGGACATGGAGCGGGACGTCCACTCCATCAAAGTGGCGGCCATGAGTGTGGCCAACTTCCTGCACGTGCTCGACGACGGCGCGCTGGTGATCGTCCCGGGTGACCGTGCGGACGTGATGGTGGCCTGCCTGGCGTCCTCCTTCTCGCCGGAATTCCCCGTGCCGTCCGCGCTGATCCTTACCGGCGGCCTGGCGCCGGACGCCAACATCTACTCGCTGCTGGCGCAGGCGCCCTTCCCCGTGTTTGATGCACCGGACGACACCTACGCCACGGCCAAACGGGTGTCCGAGGTCCGCAGCGAGATCTGGTCCGGGCACCGCCGCAAGGTGGCGTCGGCCCTGGGCCTGTGGGCCAAGCGGGTGGACGAGGCCGAGCTCGTGGAGCGCCTGCACCTGCCACGGCCGGAGCGGATGACGCCCCTGCGGTTCCTGCATGAACTCATCGAGCGGGCCAGGTCCCAGCGCCGGCATATCGTGCTCCCGGAAGGCGCTGACGTCCGGATCCTGCGGGCGGCGGAAATCCTGCACCGCCGCGATGTCTGCGACCTCACCGTACTTGGTCGGGAATCCGAGGTGCGGGAGCTGGCCGCTAGCCAGGGCATCGACCTCGCCGGCATCAACATCGTCGACCCCGAAACCTCGGAGCTGCGGCAGCAGTTCGCGCAGAAATACGCGGAGCTGCGGTCCCACAAGGGTGTGGATCTGGCCAGGGCGCTGGAGGTCATGCTGGATGGCAGCTACTTCGGCACCATGATGGTCCAGCTGGGACTGGTGGACGGCATGGTGTCCGGCGCTGCGCACACGACGGCGCACACCATCCGCCCGGCGCTGGAGTTCGTGAAGACGCGCGACGGCGTCAAGATCGTCTCCTCCGTGTTCTTTATGCTGATGCCCGACCGCGTGCTGGTCTACGGCGACTGCGCCGTGAACCCCGAGCCGAACGTGGAGCAGCTGGCTGACATCGCCCTGGCCTCGGCGGAAACCGCGGCGCAGTTCGGCGTGGAACCACGGGTGGCCATGCTGTCCTATTCCAGCGGCGGATCCGGTGCGGGCGAGGCCGTGGAGGCCGTGCGGCAGGCCACCGAACTGGTGAAGAAACGCCGGCCGGACCTGGCCCTGGAAGGCCCCATCCAGTACGACGCCGCCGTGGACGCCGCCATCGGTGCCTCCAAGATGCCGGGCTCCACCGTTGCCGGCCAGGCCACGGTATTCATCTTCCCGGACCTGAACACCGGCAACAACACGTACAAGGCGGTGCAGCAGTCCTCCGGTGCGGTCGCCGTCGGGCCCGTCCTGCAGGGCCTCCGCAAGCCGGTCAACGATCTGTCCCGCGGCTGCACGGTGGAGGACATCGTGAACACGGTGGCCATCACCGCCATCCAGGCCCAGTCAGTGGACAACCAGTCAGTGGACAACCAGTCGGCGGAACCCGCAACTTCAGAAGCCAAGTCCGCCGAAGCCAAGGCCTAGGAGGCCCCTGTGCTCGTGCTCGTCATCAACTCCGGCTCGTCCTCGCTCAAGTACCAGGTGCGCAATGTCGAAAAAGGCAGCGTGCTCACCGAGGGGCTGATCGAAGAGATCGGGATGGGCAACGGCGGCGGGGGCGACGGTGAGATCGAAGGCCCCAGGGACCACGCGGAAGCCCTTGAACAGGTGGATGCCGCCATCCACCACGTGCTGGGGGACCGGAAGCTGGACGCCGTGGGACACCGCGTGGTGCACGGCGGCGAGCGCTTCGCCGAGCCCGTGCTGGTGAACAACGAGATCACCCGGGCCATCGAGCGGCTCAACCCGCTGGCCCCGCTGCACAACCCGGCCAATGTGCTGGGCATCCGCGCCATCGCCAGGAAATGGCCGGAGCTGCCTCAGGTGGCCGTGTTCGACACCGCTTTCCACCGCACCCTCCCCGAGCACGCCTGGCGCTACGCGCTGCCGGATTCGCTGTACACCAACCACGGGATCCGCCGCTACGGCTTCCATGGCACCTCGCACGAATACGTGGCGCAGCGGGCGGCGGCGCTGCTGGGTGTCCCGGACGAAGAGTTCGACGGCGTGATCGCCCACCTGGGGAACGGCGCCTCGGTCACGGCCATCCGGGGCGGAAAGTCCGTGGATACGTCCATGGGCTTCACGCCGCTGGAGGGCCTGGTGATGGGCACGCGATCCGGCGACGTGGATCCCTCCATCCTGGTGTTCCTTGCCCGGGCCGGCTGGTCCACGGAGGACATCGACTCCATGCTCAACCGGGAATCGGGGCTCAGGGCGCTCGCCGGGAACAACGACATGCGCTCCGTAGTGGAGGCCGCGGAATCCGGGGATGCGAAGGCAGCCATGGCGCTCGCCGTCGCGTCCTACCGGCTGGCCAAGTACATCGGCGGCTACCACGTGGCCGTGGGCGGGGCCAAGGCCCTGGTGTTCACGGCCGGCATCGGCGAGAACTCGCACCAGTTCCGCGCGCTCGTGGGGGAGCGGTTGGGCGCCCTGGGCATAGAGCTCGACGCCGGGCTGAACCGTGAGCGGTCCAAGGAACCGCGCGTGATTTCCACCGGGGGATCGGACATTCCCGTGCTGGTGGTGCCCACCGACGAAGAGCGCGCCATCGCGGAGGCGACCGCCGCCGTCGTCGAACGTTCATGGGTTGCTCCGTAACGGCCCTTCTGCGCGCTCAAAACGGCAGCTGTGGAGCAACTGATGGGGTGGCGAGGGTAGCCTCTTAGCATGCCTGAAATTGCCCTGCCCATCCGCACGGACCGCCTGGTCCTGCGACGCTTCGAGGCCACGGACCTGGGCGCCTTCCACGCGTACCACTCGCTGGCCGAGACCGCCCGTTTCCTCCCCGGCGAGGCCAAGAGCTACACGCAGTCCATGGAGAGGGTGGGGCAGTACGCCAATTTTATCTTCGAGAAGGAGGGCGACTGGGTGTCCCTGGCCATCGAGGCCGCGGACTCTCCGGGCCTGATCGGCGAGGTGGTGCTCAAGTGGCTTCCCGGCTGCGGCCAGGGCGAGATCGGCTGGAGCCTGGCCCCGGGGGCGCGCGGCCACGGGTACGCCACCGAGGCGGCGCAGGCTGTGCTGCGGCTCGGGTTCGAGGAGTGGGGCTTCCACCGGATCGACGCCAAGCTGGATGCCCTCAACACCTCATCGGCGGGTCTTTGCGAACGCCTGGGCATGCGGCTGGAGGCGCGGCATGTGGACAAGTGGCGCTACAAAGACGAATGGGCCACGGAGCTGGTCTACGCGGTGCTCCGTAGTGAATGGAGCGTCTGGAACGCCGGCGGTTGAGCACGGCCTCCGTGGGCTCCGCTGACAGCGGTGGCTTCGGTGTTGCTCTCAGGGGGTGGGATGGGGTGGCCGGGGTGGCCGCCGGCCTACTTCAGCCCGGCGCCGGGCAGAAGCTCAACAGCGCCCAGGGAATCGGCGATGAACGCGTAATCCCAGGCCCGTTCGCGCCACTGCACGTAACGGCCGGAAGCGCCGCCGTGGCCGCCGTCCATTTCGATCTTCATCACGATCGGCTCGGAACCTGTGGTGACGGACCGCAGTGCCTGCACCCACTTGGCCGGCTCCACATAGAGCACCCGGGTGTCGTTGAACGACGTGACGGCGGCGATCTTGGGATAGTCCACGGAGCGCACGTTCTCGTACGGAGTGTAGGACTTCATGTAGGCGTACACCTCGGGATCGGTGATGGGGTTGCCCCACTCCTCCCACTCGAGGGCGGACAGCGGAAGCTCCGGATCCAGGATGGTGGTCAGCGCGTCCACAAACGGCACCTGGGCCACCACCGCAGCGTATTTTTCCGGAGCCAGGTTGGCGACGGCACCCATCAGCAGTCCGCCCGCGGAGCCACCCAGGGCGGCAATGCGGGAAGGTGAGACCCACTCCGAGGCAGCGAGCCAATCGGTGGCGTCCACAAAGTCCGTGAAGGTGTTCTTCTTGCTGAGCTTCTTGCCGTCCTCATACCAGCGCCGTCCCAGCTCGCCGCCACCGCGGATGTGCGCAATCACAAATACCACGCCCCGGTCCAGCAGCGAGAGCCGGGCAATGCCGAAACCGGGGTCCATGCTCATCTCGTAGGAGCCGTAGCCATACACCAGGCCGGCCGCCGTCGAATCCCGCGGTATCGAAGCATGGCGCAGCACGGACAGCGGGATCCGGGTACCGTCCGCGGCGTCGGCCCATTCGCGGGTGGCCACGTAATCGGCCGCCGTGTAGCCGCCCAGCACCGGCGACTCCTTGCGCAGCAGCAGCTCACCCGCCGGCCGTTCCGTGGTGGGCAGCACAAAGTCATACACGCGTGACGGGGTGAAGTAGGAGGTATACCCCATGCGGATCACGGGGGCCTCGTAGTCGGATCCCGCCACGCCGGCCGTGTACAGCTCCTCGGCGAACGCCGGCTCCACCGGCGCGCCCTGGGCCGGCGTGCCGAGGCCGGCAAGGGGCAGCACCTGTACACGCTCGATGGTGTCCTGGCGGACCGAGACGATCAGATGCGTTGAGGTGACTCCCGCACCGTTGACGCGGACGTCGTCGGAATGTTCGACGACGGTGGCCCAGTGCTGCTCGGCCAGCGGCTTTGCGAGTTCGGCCCGGTCCACCAGCGAGACCATCGAGTTGATGGCGCCGCGGTTGTGCGTGAGCAGGATCTTCTCGGCAGCTTCCCCGTCAACAGTCAGCAGGAACGGCTCGGCCTCGTAGAGGATGTGCTCGTCGCGGGAGATGACGGTGATGAGGGCAGCAGCGGGATCGTCTAAGCGCAGCAGGCGTGTTTCGCTGTATTCGGAGCAGCCGATTCCCAGCACCAGGTGACGCCTGTCAGAGGAGAGCTCAAAGCCCAGCCACATGGCGACGTCGTCCTCCTGGTAAATCACCTCATCCTCGGTGACTGCGGTCCCCAGCACGTGCGACTTCACCTGGTACGGGCGCCAGGAATCGTCCACGATGGTGTAGAAGATGCGGGCACCGTCGGGGGAGAAGGAGACGCCGTAGAAGACGTTTTCAATGACATCCTGCAGGAGCTCGCCGGTGCGGAGGTCCTTGATGCGCAGGGTGAAGCGTTCGTCGCCGCTGTTGTCCACGGCATAGGCGTAGAGGTTCCCGTCCACTGTCACGGCGGAGCCGCCCACGGAGAAGAACGGCTTGCCTTCGGCCTCGACGTTGCCGTCCAGCAGGACTTCCTCGCCGGGGATTTCGACGCCGGCCGCAACCGCCGGGGGAGTCCAGTCGGCCACGGGGTCCCCGGTGTCCAAAGCGCGCACGCGGCACTGGATGCCGTACTCCCTGCCTTCCACGGAGCGGCTGAAGTACCACCAGCCATCCTTGCGGTTGGGTACGGAGAGGTCGGTTTCCTGGGTGCGGCCCTTGATTTCCTGGAAGATGGCCTCGCGGAGCGGTTCCTGATGAGCAGTCAAAGCCTCCTGGTAGGCGTTCTCAGCCTTGAGATGTGCCACTACCTCTTCGGATTCCTTGTCCCGGAGCCATTCGTAGTTGTCCACGAAGGTGTCACCGTGGTGGGTGCGTTCCTTGGGCACCTTGTTGGCGACGGGGGCGGCAACGGGGGCGGCTGCGGTGGCATGCGGAAGCGAAGTGTCGGTCATGGATTCAATCTACCGTCAGCGGCGGCAACATCCGCTGGCTCGTGCTCGTCGGAGGGTGCAATATTGGGGCTGTTTGTTGTGTACGTCACACTTCCGGATTACTGTGGTTGACGGTCGCAGCGTCGCGGCCATGCATCGACGGGAGAAGCTTTTGAACGAGAAACTCCGGGTTCTGGTAAGTCTGGATCTTGATTGTGATCACGCCCAGGTGGCCGCTCAAGGTCATGTAACAGCCCAAAGCGTCCGGGCCCTGTATGTCGTTATCAAACGGGCCAACCATCTCCGGCAGGGCATCCGGCTCGTTGTCGACGTAAGCCACGCCATAGTGGCGCCCGATGCCCTCGAGCAGCTCCTCGCCTGCTGCGAATCCCACCACCTGCCTGCTTCGATTGATCCGCTTCAGTCCGACTTCCAGCTCAGCCTCGTGGCGCCCGCCGACGCCGGATCCCACCTTCACGCCGGATCCCGCATGGATTCCGGGTCGCACGCTGCCCCGGTGGCCGTGGCAGCCTGAGGCCGCGCCCTGGAACCGGCCCGGTTCCACAGCGGGCTACACCTCCGGCGTCAGTGCCTTGGAGTAGAGCACTGAGCCGTTGGCATTGCGCAGGCTTGCCGTAAACGTCGCGTCCTCGCCCAGTTCAACGTGGCCGAAGTACTGGTTTTCGCCGTCGCGCGGGGATTCGCCGGCGAAGCGGCCGGCTTTGGAGAACACCACTTCCGGGCCGAAGGTTCCGTCCATGGGGTTGGGGCCGAAGGAACCGGCGGCAATGGGGCCGGCCACGAATTCCCAGAACGGATCAAAGTCCGTGAACGCTGCGCGCTCGGGGGAGTAGTGGTGCGCGGCGCAGTAGTGGACGTCGGCGGTCAGCCACACCACGTTTTTAACCCGGTTGCGCTTGAATGCGCTCAGCACGCCTGCGATCTCCAGCTCGCGGCCCAGTGGTGCCCCGTTGTCCCGGTTGGACACGCTTTCCTGGTTTACCGGACCGTCCGGGACGATGATCCCCAGTGGCAGGTCCGCGGCAATGACCTTCCACGTGGCTTGGGAATTCCGGACCTCGCTGATCAGCCAGTCCACCTGCTCCTGGCCCAGGATGTTCGTTGCGTAAGGTTCCTTGCCGTCGGTGTTGGGAGATTTGAAGGTGCGCATGTCAAGGCAGAAGATGTCCAGCTGCGGGCCGCGGGAGATCTTCCGGTAGATGCGCGCCGGCTGGTACTGGCCGCCGTCGTACGTTCCCGGGCGCCACAGCGCCGAAGTCTCTGCGATGGGCATGTTCTCCTGCCACGCCTGGCGTCCGCGGGCCGCGAGCACATTGACATCCCGCACGGTGTAGCGGGCGTCGTCGATGATCTGGCCGGGATACCAGTTGTTGTGGGTTTCGTGGTCGTCCCACTGTGCGATCACGGGGACCTCTGCGAACATGGCACGCATGTTGGCGTCCAGGGAGTTGTAGCGGTGCCGGCCGCGGAACTCGGTCAGCGTCTCGGCCACTTTGGAGACTTCCTCCGTGACGATGTTGCGCCAGATCTGCCCGTCCTTCTCCGTGACGGTGGCGGCGATGGGGCCGTCTGCGTAGATGGTGTCGCCGGAGTGGATGAAGAAGTCCGGGCGGGTGTTGTGCATGGCGCGGTAGCCGCGCATGCCGCCGATTTCCTCGTTGATGCCCCAGCCCTGGCCGGCGGTGTCGCCGGTCCAGACGAAAGTTTGGGCGGACGACGACGGCGAGTCCCCCTGCGCAGGCACCTTGCCTTTGGCATCGGTGGACTTCGCGCCGGGTGCCTCCGCGTCGGGTGCCGTGCGGAAGCCTCCCTTGACGGCCTCGGAGGCAGCGCCGTCGCCGTCTTCGAAGCTGAGTTCAAGGGCGAACCGCGTGTTTGCCGGGAGTTTCTCGGCCTGGATCTTGGCCGTGAAGTCGCTGGCCTCGGTGGCCCACGGACCGCGGATGGTGCGGCTGAAGCCGAAGCGTCCGCGCAGCACCTCGCCGCCGGCGTCGACTGCCTGCAGCGTCGCCGTGATCCTGCCCGGTCCGGAGGCCCGGGACCAGAGGACGGCCGAATCGGAGGTGACGTCGCCGGTGGCGATACCGCTGGGCAGCGTGAGGCGCTGGCGGACCAGAGGAACAGCTGAGGGCGCGGCCGGGGTGGCTGAGGCAGCGGCTGCACCGGCCGCAGTGACGCCGCCGGCCAGGGCTGCTGCGGCGAGGGAGCTTTTGACAAGGCTGCGGCGCGAAAATTCAGTCATGTCTCCACGCTGGCGGCCGCCGGTGAACAGCGGGTGAGGCGGGTGTGAACTGCATGAGTAGAGCCGGCAAGCAGGAAGAGCAGATACCGGGTCAGGGGTTGGCAGCCGCGTACTCGCCCAGCTTGCCCTGGGCAAGCGCGGCGGAGACTTCTGCGATTCCGGCGTAGTCCGGCAGCACTATCGATTGACCGTCCGTGGTCATGCCGGTTCCAGCCGTGGGAAGCGTGAAGAATGTCATGGCCTCCGGGGACAGTCCGCGGAGGCTGAAGCCCAGGCGGGCAATACCCATCAGATCCAGGCCCGGGTCCGTGGTCAGGTAGGGCAATAGGGACATCACCACCTTGAGCGCGGTGGCCGGTTCAGACAGGGTCCCGGAGCTTAAGAGCTTGGCGGCGACGGCCCGCAGGTAGCTCTGCTGGTTGCGCACCCGCTGGTAGTCGCCGTCCGCGAACGCGTACCTTTCGCGGACGAATTCGAGGGCTTGGGCGCCGTTGAGGTTGTTCACGCCGGCCGGAAAATCGTGCTGGGAATCGTGGGTGGAGGTGAAGGGCAACCGGACGTCCACCGGCACCCCGCCGAGGGCGTCGGCAAGGCCCTTGAATCCCTCAAAGTCCATCATGACGGTGTGGTCGATGTGGGTGTTCAGCAGCGTCTCCACGGTCTGTACCACCAGCGGGGTACCGCCTGTCTCCAGGCCCGCATTGATTTTCGAGGCTCCGTAGCCCGGGATGTCCACCCAGAGATCGCGCATGATGGAGATGCCGTAGATCCGCTGGCGGTCAGCCGGAACGTGGACCAGGATGATCGCATCTGCACGTTGATCTGCGGTGCCGCCGGTCGCGGCGGCCTGGGCCGCTTCATCGCGGGCGTTGCCGCGGCTATCGCTGCCGATCAGCAGAATGTTCATGGCAACCGGCGGGGGATCCGGCGTCGGTGTTGGCGTCGGATCCGGAGCAGCAGTCTCCGAGGGGGTGGGCGTAACCACGGCAGGGGCAGTTTCAATGCTGACGCCACGGGCAGCACCGCTTCCGGCGAGATTTACGAGGTACGCGGCGGTTCCCATGGCTGCTACGAGCACTGCGGCAAGGATCGCAATCAGCATGCGCCGGCGCCTGCCCGTTTCGACGTTCCGCCCGGGAGGGACGGCCGGCTGTTGATCGGCACCGCCGCCTGTTTCTGGCTGGTTCCCCATGAGGGGACGTTACCACCAAAGAGTGCCCGTGAGCGGGGAATTTCAGTGACGCGCCGCACGGAACGCCCGACGACGGCGGATCAGCCCGCAGCGGGGGCGTTCAGCCGGGCATAGCGAAGGATTGAGATGATCGCGGGCGCCAGTTCGTCTTCCATCTGCCGGTAGTGATCTTCGCTGCGGCGAAACGGGTCAATGACGTCGTTGTCTGCGGCGTCCGCCGCCAGGGACAGGTGCCTGACCGATGCGGCACGCGCCGGCAGTCCGCGCCACAGCGTGCGGCTGTCCGTGGCTGGCGCGTTTCCACCGTGCTTCTGCAGCCGCTCACGCTCCTCGAGGACATCCAGCATGCGGGCGAACTCGCGGATGGTGAACGTGCGCTTGAGCAGGGACGCGTCCAGCTCGAGCACTTCGCCCCGGTGCTTGGCAGTCATGGTCAGCACAATATCCGTGGCACCGAGAATCTCCCGGGTCAGCTGCCGCGAGGCGAAATCGTGGGCGCTGCCTCCAAAGGTGCGGATGATGTCCGCGGACAGGGGCTGGATGGGTTCGCCCACCATGGCCCTGGTGCCCGCACTCGCGACCTCGAAGCCGTGCGGCAGGACCTGGTCCAGGCCGGCCTGCAGGAGCCGCTCCGCCACGGGGGAGCGGCAGATGTTGCCTGTGCAGACGGTCAGGATTCGGACAGGTGTTGGCGGTTCCACGGTGATGGCCCTTTCCGGCTGGCGTGTCGGATCGGGACGATCCCCACACTTCAACTTAACACGCCAGGGCCCGGTGGTCCCGGGCAAATCGCCCGGCCGCCGCGCACACGGGTGCTTGACGCATCTCACAGCTCCCGCATATCCTGAACGAACGGTCGGTAATTATTTATTGATGTACGCACGGTCTACGCATAGGAGCAACCATGGCATCGCAGAATCTGCAGTCAGTGCCCGCTGAGAAGTCCCCGGAGGGCCGGATGTCGCCGGAGGAACTGGAAGAGGCTGCCCAGCGTGACGCAGACGGCCAGGCGAACTTTGACCGCGTCATGGCGGATGACTCCCGGATCGAGCCCAAAGACTGGATGCCGGCCGCCTACCGCAAGACTCTCCTTCGCCAGATCTCCCAGCACGCGCACTCGGAGATCATCGGCATGCAGCCGGAGGCCAACTGGATTTCCCGTGCCCCCAGCCTGAAGCGCAAGGCCATCCTGATGGCCAAGGTCCAGGACGAGGCCGGCCACGGGCTCTACCTGTACTCCGCCGCGGAAACCCTGGGTCAGCCGCGCGACCGGATGATGGACGACCTCATCGCCGGCAAGGCCCGCTATTCCTCCATCTTCAACTACCCCGCGGTGACGTGGGCGGACATGGGCGCGATCGGCTGGCTGGTTGACGGTGCTGCCATCTGCAACCAGGTGCCGTTGTGCCGGGCGTCGTTCGGCCCTTACGGCCGGGCCATGGTCCGGGTGTGCAAGGAGGAGTCCTTCCACCAGCGCCAGGGCTTCGAGATCCTGCTGGAACTCTCCAACGGAACTCCGGACCAGAAGCAGATGGCCCAGGAGGCCGTGAACCGCTGGTACGCCCCCAGCCTCATGATGTTCGGCCCGCCGGATGACGATTCGCCCAACTCCAAGCAGTCCATGGCCTGGAACATCAAGCGCTTCAGCAATGACGAACTGCGCAGCCGGTTCGTCGGCATGATGGTGGAGCAGGTCCGGGTGCTGGGGCTCACGCTCCCGGACAGCGAGGTCCGCTTCAACGAGGACACCAGGAAGTGGGAGCACGGACCGCTGGACTGGGAAGAGTTCAAGGAAGTGCTGGCCGGCCGCGGCCCCTGCAACGCCCAGCGCCTGGAGCGCCGCCGGCAAGCGCACGACGACGGCGCCTGGGTCCGCGAGGCAGCCGCCGCCTATGCGGCAAAACAGTCCCGCCAGCAAGCAGAGAAGGAATCCGCAGCATGATCCCCAACGAATCGCTCCCCACCGGAAACGCCTGGGGACTCTGGGAAGTCTTTGTCCGTTCCAGCCGCGGCCTCTCCCACGTCCATGCCGGGTCCCTGCATGCCCCGGACGCCGCGATGGCCCTGCGCAACGCCCGTGACCTCTACACCCGGCGCAATGAAGGCGTGTCCATCTGGGTTGTCCCCGCGGACGCCATTGCTTCCAGCGATCCGGATGCCAAGGGCTCGTTCTTCGAGTCCCCGCAGGGCAAGGACTACCGCCATGCCACGTATTACACCAAGAGCGAAGGCGTGAAGCACCTGTGAGCCACTCTCCTGAAATTCCTACGGCCTTCGGCGGGGACACTGCCACCCGCATTACGCCGGGCAACGCGCTCCGTCCGGAGGACATTGCGCTCGAAGTCCGGCGCGGCACTGCCAGGCCCACTGCGGATGTTGCCGAGTTCGCGCTCCGCCTGGGCGATGACGCACTGATCCTGGCCCAGCGCCTGGGCCACTGGATCTCGCGGGCGCCCGAGCTGGAGGAAGACGTGGCCCTGGGCAACATCGCCTTGGACCAGCTGGGCCATGCCCGCTCCTTCCTCAGCTACGCCGGCGGCGGGCTGGACAAGAGCGAGGACGATCTGGCCTATTTCCGCCGCGAGCCCGAGTTCCGTTCCGCCCACCTCTTTGAGCAGCCGAACGGTGATTTTGCCGTCACCATCGCGCGCCAGTTTGTGGTGAGCTACTACCAGTTCGAGCTGTACCGCCGCCTGACGGAATCCACTGATGCCACGCTCGCCGCCATCTCGGCCAAGGCTGTGAAGGAAGTGGATTACCACCGTGACCACAGCGCACAGTGGGTATTGCGGCTGGCCCTGGGCACGGATGAATCGCGCCGGCGGATCACAGAGGCTTTCAAACTTATCTGGCCGTATGTGGACGAGCTTTTCGAGGATGATGAGCTGACCACGCGCCTGACCGAAACGGGCGCCGCCGTCGAGCCGTCCGGCCTGCGGGCGGACTTTGACCGCCTCACCGGCCGGATGCTCGCCGAAGCGGAGCTGGAGGTTCCCCAGATGCCTGCCGCCCCGGGCGGTGGCCGCCGCGGGAAGCATTCCGAGCACCTGGGCTATATGCTCGCAGAAATGCAGGTGCTGGCACGGGAGCATCCGGGGGCCAGCTGGTGACCGGTGTGGACGTGTATGTGAAGCACGCCGGCCCCGGCCGCAGCGCGTCCCAGGGCGCCACCGCGGAGCAGAAGGTGTGGGCCATCGCCGCCACAGTCTGCGATCCGGAAATCCCCGTGCTCAGCATCGAGGACCTGGGGATCCTCCGCAACGTTGAACTGTTCGACGACGGCGGGTTCCTGCCCGCCGTGCAGGTCACCATCACCCCCACGTACTCCGGGTGCCCGGCCATGGACGCCATCCGTGACGATCTCAAGGCTGCGTTCCACGAGGAGGGCTACCCCAGCGTCCATGTGGAACTGGTGCTTGCACCGGCGTGGACCACGGACTGGATGACGGAGGCCGGAAAGGCCAAGCTCCAGGAATATGGCATTGCGCCGCCGTCCGGACTAGCCGCCGCCGGCGGACTGGGACATGCCTCCGGCGGCCCGGTCCGCCTGACCCTCGCCGTGAAATGCCCGCAATGCTCGTCGCTGAACACCAAGGAACTCACCCGCTTCGGTTCCACCTCCTGCAAGGCGCTGTACGTCTGCCAGGACTGCAAGGAACCGTTCGACTACTTCAAAGTTTTGTAAGGAACAGGTGCCCCCATGCCCGTTGTCCGCCAGACTGCCGCCGAAGGGGCAACAGCCTCCGGCCGCCGTCGTCCGTCATTCCACACCCTCACCGTCGAGGAGGTGCGCCGGCTCACCGAAGATGCCATTGAGGTGACCTTCGGGGTGCCTGCCGAGCTTGCCGGGCAGTTCGACTATCTGCCGGGCCAGTATGTGGCACTGCGCACCACGCTGCCGGATGAGGACGGCGAGCTGCATGCGGTGCGGCGCAGCTACTCCATCTGTGCCGAGCCCCAGAGCTTCGCGGACGGCAGCAGCGAGATCCGGGTGGCCATCAAGAAGGACCTGGGCGGGCTGTTTTCCACGTGGGCCAACGCCCAGCTCAAGGCCGGCGACGAGCTGGACGTCATGAGCCCCATGGGCGCGTTCGTCTCCAAGCACGGCAGGGACGGCACGGCTGTCCAGCAAAACGTGATGAACTCGATGAACCACCCCCAGAACTTGGCAGGCGAGCTGGCAGGGGAGCCGGGTTCGTTTGTGGCCATTGCCGCAGGGTCCGGCATCACCCCGGTGATCGCCATCGCCCGCACGCTGCTGGCGGCGAACCCGGACACCCGCTTTGACCTGATCTACGCCAACAAGGCGGCCATGGATGTCATGTTCCTGGAGGAGCTCGCGGACCTGAAGGACAAATACCCCGCCAGGCTGGCGCTGCACCACGTGTTGTCCCGGGAGCAGCGAATCGCTCCGCTCATGACCGGCAGGATCGACGCCGAGAAGCTCCGGGCGCTGCTGGGCACCGCCATACACAGCGAGGACGTGGACGAATGGTTCCTTTGCGGGCCGTTCGAGCTGGTGCAGCTGTGCCGGGATACCCTTGCGGAACGCGGAGTGAAGCCGGAGCACATCCGCTTTGAACTGTTCAGTTCGGGCAAGCCGGACCGTCCCGAGGGCAATGCAGGGCGCCCGGTCATCGAGGACAGCTCCAAGGACACGTACAAGATCACGTTCAAGCTGGACGGGCTGCAGGGCGATGTCACCAGCCCCACCCACGCCCGCGAATCCATCCTCAACGCGGCCCTGCGGGTGCGCCCGGATGTGCCGTTCGCGTGTGCCGGCGGTGTGTGCGGAACGTGCCGCGCCAAGCTGGTCACCGGCACCGTGACCATGGACGAAAACTACGCACTGGAGCAGGATGAGCTGGACAAGGGCTATGTGCTCACCTGCCAGTCCCACCCCACCAGCGCCGCAGTCACCGTCGACTTCGACGTCTAACGGGGGTCGAGCCTGTCGCGACCCCCAGTGGTTGAGCTTGTCGAAACCCTCGAACCCCGTCCTCAAGGAGCCCGCATGATCTCTCTCTCCATCGCAAACGGCATCGCCGAAGTGGTGCTGGACGCGCCGCACAAGCTGAACTCCCTGGATGAGCAGGCGCTCAAGGACTTGGGCACCGCGTACGACGGCGCCGCTGCCGCCGCCTCGCGCGGCGAGGTGCGGGCCCTTCTGCTCAGGGGAGAGGGACGCGCCTTCTGCGCCGGACGGGACATTGCCGGCGTGACGCCGGAAAGCGATGATGCCCAGGCGTACCTGGGCGGGCTGGTACAGCCGCTGCTGAAGAAGATGAGTGCCTTCCCCGCACCCACCTTCGCGGCCGCGCAGGGCGCGTGCCTCGGGGTGGGGCTGGGGCTGCTGCTGGCCACCGACGTGGTGTACGTGGCGGAGAACGCGAAGTTCGGTTCGCCGTTCGCCAACCTGGGGGCCACGCTGGATTCCGGCGGCCACTGGTATTTCACGGAGCGCCTGGGCATGCACCGGACCCTGGACCTGATCTACACGGCGGAGCTGATGAGCGGGTCGGATGCTGTGGCCCAGGGGATGTTCAGCCGGGCGATGCCCGCCGGGGAGTTGCTGGAATCCACCCGGGGAATAGTTGCGAGGGTTGCCACCGGTGCCACTGGGGCGTTCACAGCCAGCAAGGAACTTGTGGCCCACATCAGAGATCAGCGTCTGGGATTGTGGGCGGCCATGGAAGAGGAAAACGCGGAACAGGCACGGCTGTGCAAGAGCGAGGACTATGCCGAAGGATTCCGTGCATTCCAGGAGAAGCGGATCCCGGAATTCAAGGGATAGCGGGCTGGCGCCGGTGGTCGAGCTCGTCGAATCGGGCCGCCTGTAATATCGCGGGGATTTCATTTTCCAATTCCCGCTTGTAATGTTCGGATATGACTTTGGGGAAATCAATTAGAAAAGCAGTATTTCCGGTCGCGGGATTGGGCACGCGCTTTCTGCCCGCTACAAAAGCGATGCCGAAGGAAATGTTACCGGTGGTGGATCAGCCGGCCATCCAGTACGTGGTTGAGGAAGCCGTCAAGGCTGGCCTGACCGATCTCCTGATGATCACCGGGCGCAATAAGCGCTCGCTGGAGGACCATTTCGACCGCGAACCGGCACTTGAACGTGCCTTGGAATTGAAGGGCGATACGGGCCGCCTGGATGCCGTGCAGCATGCCTCCGGCCTAGGGCCCATCCAATACGTGCGGCAGGGCGAACCCAAGGGCCTGGGGCATGCGGTGCTCTGTGCGCGCCAGCATGTGGGCGACGAGCCGTTCGCCGTCCTCCTCGGTGACGATCTGATCGATGAGCGCGACGAGCTGCTGACCACCATGATGGACGTCCAGGCCAGGACGGGCGGGTCCGTGATTGCCCTGATCGAGGTGGATCCGTCGCAGATCGGCGCCTATGGCTGCGCGGACATCACCGCCATCGACGGAGAGGATTTCGTCCGGGTCAACAGCCTCGTGGAGAAACCGTCCGTTGCGGAGGCGCCGTCAAACCTTGCGGTCATTGGCCGGTACGTGCTTCATCCGGCAGTGTTCGATGTCCTGGAGGGGACTGAGCCCGGCCGCGGCGGGGAAATCCAGCTGACGGACGGACTCCAGACCCTGGCTGCAGCAGAGGAAGGGCCCGGCGTCTACGGAGTGGTGTTCAAGGGCCGCCGGTACGATACCGGGGACAAGCTCAGCTATCTGAAGGCCGTCATCACCATCGCCTCCGAACGGCCGGAGTTCGGGGAGGACCTGAAGTCCTGGATGAAGGGTTTCCTGAACTAGCTGCCGCAAGCACTACACCTATGACAGCACCCAAGGTATTTGTTACCAGATCCAACGGGCTCGCGAAGCGGTGGTCAAGAAACAGGGACTGACCCAGCTCCATGCAGCTGGATGCCAGCAGACCCAGGAGTGCGTTCTGCCACCATCTGTTTTCTCGGAAGGCCAATGCTGCCGCGAAACCCATCGGCACAAAAAGCAGGACATTTGCCGAGGCTTCCACGAACTGGTAGTTGAACCAATGCGGAATGCGGTGGGCGTGTAGCCAGGCAAGGATTTCGGAGAGTGTACCCTGAACCGGTTTGTCCACTGGACTGGGCCAGAAGCCGATGAGGGCGAGAAAGGCTAGATACGTTGCCAGGATCGAACGCCAGGCGCGGTATTGGCTCAGCGAGGTCATTCAGCCCCTCATGAGCTTCGGAGAATGGCAACAGCTGCCGTCCCGATCGAGACGGCAGCCAGCAACACCAGAAGGATATACGGCAGGGATTCCTGCGGGGGCAGCGGAAAAGAAAAGTCGAGCCGCATGCGTCTTCTCCGCCAATGTCTCCCCATACATTTATGAATACCACAAAGGGTGGGTGGTTTCCGGTTTTTCCGGAGACCACCCACCCTCTGGTGGAGCTAGTTTTGCTGAGCGCTATGCCGAGGCGACGTCAGTCTTGGCGCGGCGGCGAACAACAACTACCGAGGTTGCGCCTGCGGCCAGTGCGCCGGCGCCCACCAGGGTCCACAGGATGAGGCTGGCATCGGCGCCGGTGTTAGGCAGGCCAGTGGCCGAGCCTGCGACTGAAACTGCGCCCACAACGGTCACGCTTGTGCTAACGGTCCTCCCGGAGGTGCGACCGGTTGCTGTCAGCGTGTAGGTTCCTGCTTCGCTGATGGTCATCGGGAAGGCAAAGTTGCCGCTGCCATCGGCGGTGGTGTTGAAGGTCTGCGGTGCGAGGAAGACGCTGATCTTGCCGGCCACGGAGCGGCTACCGGCGATGCTTGCGCCGTTTGCAGCGGGCGGGTTGCCCGGAGTGACAGTGATGGTCAGTGGCTCTCCGGCCAGAAAGCCCTTGCCGGAGAAGGTGAAGGATTCGCCCGGACCAACGGTGCCGTCAGAAACTGCGGCGTTGGCCGGCGGAGCCGGGTAGGTGGTTGCCATGGCCGGAACTGCCCCGGCGAGTGCGATGGATCCTGCGAGTGCGATTGCTGCAATAGACTTTTTCATGTGTCCCCCTGAGACCCTGAATACGGTTGTCACTTAGCGGTGGAGATTTCCAATCCCCCGAATGACCGTAGGTTGAAATCTCGTTACTTTGCCCACACAGACGTTACCACCTGATATTGGTGATACCAAAGTGATTCAAGACGCTTTACATACTGTTAACGTGTTGTCTATTTTGCTCGAGTGCAATGGGCGGGTTCTGCGTTCAGAACGACTTCCTTGACTGCTTGCACGGTGGGCGTGACAACCACGTTAGGCTCGGTGCGCTGGACGATCTTGCTGAAAGTTATCTCGTCCGTGTGGCTTTGTCCCGGCGCCAACATGGTCGTCACCGTCCCTACCGGCCGTTCGCCGTGGTGCTGGGCACCGAATGCAACCTTCTTCCCGTCCTGGGCCGCGGTCTCAACCTGGGCCTGTACAGGACCGTAGACCACAACATTGCTCTGGACAGTTCCTGCAGGTACTCCGAAATTGCCGTCGCCGGTTACGTAGGCAGGCAATGAAGTTGCAGCGTCGAGAGGTGCGGTATTAGTGCTTGTTACGCGTACCTTGATCTGCGAGTACTGGTCAATGGTGCATTCCTCCACCAATTGCACGGTGCGCTTGACGTAGTAATCCATCTTCGCGCCGGTGCCGTCGTTGAAGTAAACGCCGAACTGTGCAGGAGAAACGGATGCGCCTGCAATGGAGCCGCCCAGCGGATAGTTGGCAATCACCTTTTGTTCTTCGCCGGAGGCAGACCAAAGTAGGATTCTGCGCTCTCCGGCCCCCTTGGCTACTCCATCCACGAGAGCCTTGTCATCGCCTTTGCCGGACGATAGCGCCCCGAAGATCTCCTTTGCCACGCCTGCGAAATAGGCATCCTGGAGTTGCGGCTTCGCGATTTTGGCATAGACGTCGGACAGCAGTGTTGGGACAATGTTTTTGCCGGTGAGTTCCGCGGGAAGAGCGGTTCCTATCTGCTGCTTCAGCGCTGGGTCTGTCAGCCCGACTGGACCTGTGACGTCCAGAATGTACCCCAGGGCTACGGGGTCGATGGAGATGACTCCATCCACATGCTCACCAGTTTTCCTTTCCCACATGTCCTTTGCTGTACTCGCAGCGGTGGGGAAGTCGGGAGTGAGGTTAACGTCCTGCATGTATTTCCCAATACGCGTGGAGTAGAGCTGTTCTTGCTCGGCGTCCACTGTGATGGGCGGGACGAAGTCGCCCAACTCGGCGGCGCTGGACTGAGATCCCAGCGAAAGTTTGCCTTTGTCAATCGATACGATAGCGAGTGCCCCAGGAATCCCTCCTGTAGCGCGCGCTTCGGCATTGTTTTGGATCAGTAGAAGGTAGCGTCGGGGCGTCTGGCCCCCCAACATCTCCGGGGCAATGCTTGCTGCATCGGAGGCGGCGTCTAAACCATCACGAAGGGAATCAAGTTGGTTCCTGGCCTGAATCAGTGGCACAGATACTTCAGGGAGGAGCGTATCGGCATCGATGGCGTTCAGCCGGTCAGACGATTGCCGGACGGCGTGGGCAGAAGCGAGAATCTTCGGTTTGGCTGCCACCATGGGATCGAGGTTGATCCCCTCGCCACTCGGTGCAAGTGTTTTCCAGTCGAGCGATTGGAAAACACTGACCAACGGGGCTGCGCCGAGTTTCGCTACATCATCCGCAGACGTGGCCACTTCATTGGCGGCCTGAACATTGGCGCCAATCCAAGGAAGCGTTCCGGCCAAGGTCCACACTGGATCGCTCGCCGCATCGCGGGCCTTCGCTGTGTGCGCTCTGAGATCCTGAACGGTTCGTTTAGCCGCATCGGCGTCACCGTGGGAAATGTCATTTTTTAGCTGCGGAAGCAACTGGAACGCGGCACTCAACTCTGTTCTGACAGTCGATCCTTTGATCCCTGCCCAGGCGCCGAAGACGAGGCAACCCACCGCGACCAATGCAATCCACGCACGGCCACGCGGTAAAGGGCGTCTGCGCGGATTCGGCTGTATTCGGTCGAAGCCAGAGGAGTTGTCTAGTCGAAGCTGAACTCGATCCGTCCCTGGGCCCCCATTCAACGGCGACACCCGCGCTGCTTCCCTTGATTCACCCTGGGTGAAACTAGCGGCTCTTTCAATTTCGTGCCTTCCGTGTCAGGCCATGAGGCAGGGACGATCCGAATGCTCGGTCGCCACAGAGTTACTTAGCTAGATTGCGCCAGTGCTCGCGAAAACGGCTTTGAAGGTTTTGAAGAGGATGACGATGTCTCCCATCAAAGACCAGTTTTCGACGTAGTAAAGATCAAGCCTTATGCTCTCCTCCCACTTGAGATTGGAGCGGCCGCTGACTTGCCAGAGTCCACTCATTCCTGGGCTCACATATAGGCGGCGTTGAGCGGCGTCGTCGTACAACGCAACTTCGCCCTCTCTTTGAGGCCGTGGTCCGACCAAGCTCATACTCCCTCCTAAAACATTTAGGAGTTGGGGGAGTTCGTCTAGGGAGTACTTCCGCAGAATTCCACCGATGCTCGTTATTCGCGGATCGTTGTCGACTTTGAAGAGCGGCCTAAGATCCGAACCCTGTGCCTTGAGGAGGACCTGAAGCTCCGCGTCAGCATTCGCTGTCATGGACCGGAACTTTACCATTCCAAACGTTGTTCCCCTCAGGCCGATTCGCTCCTGGCGATAGAAGACAGGTCCGGGGCTGCTTAGCTTAACGAGAAGCGCTACCGCCATGAATACTGGAGCGAGGATGGCAAGCAATATCCCAGCCAAAGAAATGTCAAACGCCCTCTTGGCTACTTTCTTGCCCCCGGTGAGCTTAGGAGTCGAAACATGTATTAGGGGCAGTCCAGCCACCGGTTGTGTATGTATTCGAGGTCCGGCAATATCTGTCAGTGCGGGAGCCAAGATCATTCCTATATCCCGGGAGGCAAGTTCCCATCCAAGTCGACGCAGGTCCTTCGGATGTAATGCCGCTCCTGCCGAAATTGCCACCGCATCAACATTCGTTGTCAGAATGGCTGACAGAATCGCCTCGTAGCCCGACTGGATACCGGTGACGGGCACAGACAAGCTTGAAAAAAGCGTTTCATCGGCGACTGCTCCAGGTAAGTGTGCGGCGACAGGAAGATAGCCAGCTGACGGAGCACTCCCAAGGGAACGTACCAAGTGGGCGGCTGACTCCGGACTCCCGATTATTAGGACCCGCGAGATGCTTCGGCCATTCCTACGGTCCGAGGCCAAGTGCTGTCGCACAAGCCAACGCGCAATCAACAGCCCCAGCATGCCGCCGGGAAATGCTAGCCCGACAAAACCTCTAGCCGTGTCGATGCGGACTGCGTAGGAAACAACTGCAACTGCAGCGAACAACCACATCGAAGCTGTCGATATGCGCTTATATTCCTCAGCGCCGGAGCCAAGGATCATTGTCTCCCTGCTGCCCCAGACGCCGAGTATCAGCCACCAGCTCGCAGCAAGGATCAACGCAAGAACAGCGTAGGTCGTGTCCTCTTCGTTCGGTGAGAGCGTTTCCGAAACACGGAAGCGGACTAGATATGCGCCGGCTACTGCCCAACAAACTACGAAGCAGTCGATAACGGAAAGCCGTTGCGCGTACCTCCTTCGCCAAATGCTATTGCCCAACACAGTCACCTACACCCCCCCTGACGTCCCCGCGACGCCAGTATGAATAATAGCGATCTTTCGACGGCCACCCGCACGTGAGGTCTTCGAAGTGACTTCTACCTGATCGAAAACCCAGTGCCGGGTTCCTGGGGCCCCCCTCCGGTCGTCGACTTGACCAGAGAGGCGCTTGTCGGTTTGCCACACCATAATGGGCTCCGATGGCGAGCAAGGATGAAGTCACTCGTCTGCCCGACAGACCTGAAAAAGGATGAGTCACAGTTGAATTCGGCTAGGTACGCAGATTCTAAATCCGGGTAGCGTCTGTGTCGATTTCAATGGGTCCGGCGTCTACAGGCACTAGGTCCAAGTCGAGATTCGATGTCATATGACCAAAATCGCACGGGTGGTCGCTTCTGACAGATGAACGGCTTTCCACCAAGGATCAGCAATCCTACCAGCCAGACCGCCCGGTTCGACCGGAGGTGAGGCAGTCACTCCGCTGTGAGATGATACCCAAGACTTCTTGGGGACCATAGGGCGTTTCTGATGACAGTTAAGAAGCTAGTCATAGGAGCGGCTTCGCCCTCGATCAACCTGAGCATCCCAAGAAAGGAGCGCCGTGTACTCCATCGCTGCGATCCTATTGGTCTATATCAAAGAACGCCGGATCACGCCGGGAGCCCTCCTGATTGCCCAGCTCTCGCTTCCAACGATCGGATTTCAGTTACTCCAAACACAAAACGGCGATGTGCCCAAAGGGTGGCTCGTATTGATTGCCCCATTACTCGTAGCCATGGGCATGTGTCTTGGACCAAAGCGGGCCAAATCTGAAGTCGATCTACGTGAGTTAAGACCAGACATCAGCGACTTTCTCAAGCACGCTTTCTGGATTCTTGGGATTCTGGCAGTGCTTCACTTCGCTATTGGTGGGATTCCTGTATTTAGTGCGAGTGTCGAAACTGAACGATTCAATCTTGGCGGAAGTGGGTTGGGTGGGTTTCCCAGCCGTGCAGTGTTGTACGCTATTCCAGCTATGGCCTTGTTGAGTTTGTCAACCGTCACAGAGCGAACGATGAAAAGCACGATCGCCATTTGGATCCTGTATATATCAACGCAACTTGCGCTAGGTTTTAAAGGTGCCGTTCTTGAAATAATACTTCTCGCCGCAATTGCCTATTTAATTCGGATTACTCGCCCTAAGTTGCGACACATCGCTATATTTGCTCTGGGCCTCTCCGCGGCGTTGCTCTATGTAGAGATTGTGCGTTCGCTTTATGCAACAACTTCCAGTGGTTCCGATAATGTATCGTACCTTATTGAACGCTCCACGACTCAAGCAATCGAGTCTGGGTATCTAGCGCTTTGGTATGCCCCAGAATTCTCCACAGGAGATTCGGCTTTTTGGCACGACTTTCAGCAGTTGATAGCGCGCTACGTCGGAATGGCGGATAGTGGTGACTACACGTTCGATATGCTGATGTCGTCAATTGTGACAGGAACCCCACTCGGCGTCGGCATGTTTATTGTTCCCGTCACAGTTGGAGGAACTGTTTATCTGATGTTCAGCCTTGAAGCTTCGTTCGTTGTGCCCGCGCTGATAGCAATAGGATGGATCTGGACATGGGCTATCTCGGCCATTAGACAACATGCAAGCATATTTGTGGCGATACTTTCGTGTGTCGCGATTATCGGCCTTCGCATGTTTCTTCTCAACGGCAACGGAGCGTATCTCCTGATCAACCTGGCCTTCGTTATCGTCATGCTCTGGATTTGTGCGCTTCCTTCTTGGTATCAGTCCGATAGTCGTTCAGACGGGTTCCTTCGGCTGAACCGCGCACCAGGTGCGATGGCAACAAGATATTCGAATGGCTAGAGCGATCCAGATGCAGGAATCAGTTGTCGGTCGGCCCAGTATTCAACTCAACCGGCGACAGACGTCAATTCGGTTTGCGTTGTATCAAAGTGGACCTGTCTGCGTCGTGATTACGACACTATTTGTGTGGCCGTACTTGGGGAGGGTGCTAGCTCAGGGACTGTTGGGAGAACTATCGCTGCAGCTTGCGATCTCCAGTATTTTGGCCCCGGCGGTGTGCCTTGGCGCTCACCTGTATTTGGCAAACAGAATGTCTACCGACAGTTCTTCTGACAGCCATGTAGAGGCGCAAACTGCAGTAATTCTGGCGAGTGCTCTATACGCCACGGCAGTGATATTCGCATGTGGCTCATTCCTGGCTGGTCCGGCCGAAATTCAGGCATCAATTGCATTGTCGTGCGCACTAGGCGCATATCTGGTGACAACCGGCGTAGCGAGGGGAATCAATCGGCCCGTGACTTTTGCGGCTTCCATGTTCTTGGTTCAAGTTTGTGGCCTAGTCGCTCTGGGAATGACAACTGCTGTTCACCAGAGCCTCCGCGAGGGGATGTTGGTGTACATTCTAATCATAGGTATTCCTGTATGCACCCTGTATTGGGTGTTACGAAATTCGCTCACCAGAGTAACGTGGCATGGCATTTTCGGTGTTCTGCGAAAGTCGTCTGGGCTGGTTCCGCATCTCGTCCTTGCTGTTGCGATGCTCATGATGATTCGGATACTCGTCTCCATCCGGCTTGGAAACGATGCCGTGGCTAACTACACATTTGCATCCCTGGTAATCGGAGGATCGATTACGATCGCGGCCTCGTTGGACGCCCACTGGTCGGTTCGCGCCCAAGCGTCGAAGTCTATTGACATATTGCAATCTGCTCTCCGCCGAAATCAAACAAAAACACAATTGCTGCTCATGATTACGTCGATAGGGATTGCCCTATTCTTGCTACTTATTCTAGATCCCTGGCTGCCAGGCGGCTACGACCGCAATGCGGTTATTACGGCAGTCTTGTTTGCCCTCCCCGGTGCATCGCTACAGGCTGTTGCCGACGGCCGCGCTGCCGTGCTGATGTGGATAAACAGACCTGCCTTAATATCAGTTTCTACAGCCTTGGGAACCTTCAGCACTATGTTATTGGCCTACTATCTAATGCCCATATACGGTTGGCCGTCTGTGGGCCTGTGCCTCACAACAGGCCTCGCGGTGCGTGCATTCACGACCATCGTGATGGCCAGGAAATTTTCTGCCGGCAGCACCGTGGGTGCGGTCAACCTCGTCTTCTTGCTTGCACAGTTTTTGTTTGCCTCGACACTCATAGTATCGGTTAATGGAGTCGACAACTTTTTTTAAACTAAGGGGAGTTTATGAAGATTCTGATGATCACGAACAACTACATCGATCGCACAAGAGGCGGTGTAGAACTGCACGTTTACAATCTCGCTCAGGCGTTGGCCAAGCAAGGACACGAGGTACAAATAGCCCGGACTTCACCTGGGCCTGGCATTTACGACGACGGAGGGGACCTACCTCTGCACACAGTTCTCGGGCATCGGCGAGAAGTGAAACGCGGAGCCTCGGGGCGCCTGCAGAAGATTCGCATCGTAAGATTCGCCGCAAATTTCGCGATAAGAATAGAGACGGCCATTCGGGCTGGAAGAATATTGCGCTCAGATCCAGAATTCCTGAAATCTTTCGACGTAGTTCATCACCACGATTTTATTACTAGCGCCATAATTTCTCGAATAATAAAGCCGCTCGATGTCACCCAGGTTTGGACGAATCATCTTGGAGAGTTCCTCATACTGCGACGGGTACCGTTGCTTGGAGGTGCGATAACGCGGGCACTTACTGGATCGTTCGTCCACGGCATCGGTCCTTCAGCGGAGTTGTCGGACCAAGCAACAGTCTCCTGTCCGATCAAATACATTCCAAACGGCGTCGACACCGATGCATTCGTGCCTCTGACCGACGAACATCAAAAAGCGCTGAGGGCGAAACTGGGGTGGGATCACGGACACCTAGTGGCAATCGTCCCGAGACGATGGGCTCCGACCAAGGGTGTTGTTTTCGCGGCGCAGGCAATGTCATCACCCAATTGGCCGACTAACTGTCGGGTAGTTTTCGCTGGTGCCGGCGAATCAGATTTCCCGGAATACAGCACCGAGATCAGACGCGCGCTTGATAAGACACCTATATCGTACGAAATAGTGGACTCGCTTTCCATGTCGGAAATGGCAGAGGCACTCCAAGGAGCAGATTTGTGCATAATTCCTTCGTTGATGGAGGCGACCAGTCTTTCCGCTCTCGAGTCGATGGCGGCTGGGTTGCCCGTTATAGGCACGCGCGTTGGAGGACTGCCTCAAATCATCGATGAGGGCGTGAACGGTTTCTTGGTGCCACCTATGGATGCGGATTCCATTGCCTCTGCTGTTGCCGCAATCAGCGGGCTTGATTCGAGGGAACGGCACCTGCTGGGCGCCACGAGTAGGGCGCGCATTGCAGCTACTTATTCTTGGATGGAGATTGCGCGTCAGACCAGTCAGATTTACAACAAGGTGACCGCATGAGAATTGCATATGTATCTCACGTCGATAGCCGATGGATCAAACAGCGACCGCAGTTTATTGCTGAATCAATGGCTCGGGAATCCCATCGTGTCACATATGTTTGTTCAGCGCTCGTCCGGAAGAGCCTGCTTATTGATTCCCAGAGATTAACTATACCCGTGGTGAGAGTGCCGTTACTTCCACAGCGGCTTCGTCATCGCTTGAGCATCCTTGAACCGTTAATGTCTGCACTGTCCGCGCTAGTAATCTTAGTGCGCATTCGGCCGCGCATTGTGATTCTAACTCACTCCCGACACTTCCTCTTAGCTGGCTACCTGAAGCGTATGGGTATTCGCGTCTTCTATGATTGTATGGATCTCAACGGACTCTTTTCCGACGCGGCAAATTCAGATCGTGAGGATGAGCGCGAACTAGTCGGGGTTTCGCATAGAGTATTCTGCTCAAGCGAATTGATTGCTACCCACATAGGCGGCCTAGGGCAACGGGCTGAAATAGATATCGTGTCCAACGCCCTCCACCCCGAAGCCTTTACCGCGTTCGCAGATCGGCGGCCCCAGGTCATCGTTGGCACGGTGGGTTATATCGGCGCCATTTCCTCTTGGTTCGACTTTGATGCCGTCCTTGCAATACTTGATAGCCGCGCCGACGTAGTTGTTAAGCTTTGGGGACCGTGCGATGTTGAGATCCCCGAGCATGATCGAATCCACTACATGGGTATCGTTTCCCACGGAATCGTTGTGGAACAAATGCACTCCTGCTCAGTACTACTGCTGCCCTTCAAAGTTACGGATCTCATTCGCGCAGTTGATCCCGTGAAAGTTTATGAATACATCGCGACTGGAAGGCCCGTCATCACATGTGATTATCCGCAGTTGGATCACTTCGGGAACTTCATAGACCGGTACTCGACGGTGGGCGAACTCGTAGCCCAAGTCGAACGCCTTCTGGATTCAAAAACTCTGGAGCGTGAACAAATTGAAGATTTCATCCATAGCAACTCTTGGAATGAACGTGCCAAGAATATGCTCGCGAGAATGGGCTGATTCGGTGATAGCAGTTGTCGTAGCATATAAGAGCTGGACTGATCTTGCCGAGTGCTGTGCGAGATTGCGAAAGATTCCTGCGATTGAGCAGCTCGTCGTGGTGGATAATTCCTACTCAGAGGTAGGTTCCTGCCTTGAGCACTCAAATATCCATCCCGTTGACCGGTGGATTACGCATGCAATTCCGCCCTCAAACCTGGGCTACGCCGGTGGAAATAACTTCGGTTTTGAAGTTGCAAGGACGCTTGGGGCGAATGAAGTTCTAGTCTGCAATCCAGACGTACAAATCTATTCGGATGTAATTGAAGGCCTCATCGCGGAGATGCAGACTGAGGCGCTGGACCTTATTTCGCCGTATATGAGAGAGGTTGATCTAACGGGGGAGGTTCGTAATCTGAAGAATCCTGGCTGGGATCAACTGCTCGGGAAGGGGGTGGTCGAAATACCTGCGACTTTGGTTAAGTCCCGCTATATACCAACTTTTTACGGTGCGTGTTTTATCGTTACTATGCGGCTCATCGACGATTTGGGCGGACTCAGTGAAGATTTCTTCCTCTATGGCGAGGAGATCGACTTCAAATTGCGCATGGAAAGATCTGCTTACCGTTGGGCAGTATCTTCGGATTTCGGGGTGACACACGATAGGGGTTCGAGTATTTCGCCCGGCGAGGGAGGGAAATCTTTGGTGGCATTTTTCCAGTCGGCCCGCTCTGCGGTTATCGTTGGACGTAAATACTGGCCGCAGACTGTAGCCTTTTGGACATTTGCACGCTCGGTCTTGGCCGTGGCCCTAGTTTTTCGCGGCCGGCCCTCTGAAGCTCGGGCTGTCGTGCGGGGTGCAATTCAGGGCTGGAAGGCGCGAGTAACGATTTGAAACACCGAACTCTAGTTTCTTCATCCGCCGAAAGAGTCAGGGGAGTACCTGCAGTACCGTTGCATCATTTTTCAGTTCCGCAACTCTGTCTTGTTTTTCACGTCTGCCACGAATCCGAGGGAAAATAGTGCCTTTAGTAATGCCGATTTATGGAACGAGACCAGAGGCCATTAAGATGGCCCCGATAGTCCAGGCCTTAAAGGTTTCCGACATGGAATGCTTCGTGACGGTGACTGGGCAACACAGACATATGCTAGATCAGGTCAATGAGTTGTTTGATATTGTTCCGGACGCGGATCTCAACATAATTCAGCCGCGGCAGACCCTTAGCTCGGTTTTGGTGAAGACCATTGACGGTCTCGACCAACTGTTTGCGGCAAATCGTCCGGACGCTGTAGTAGTCCAAGGGGATACGACGACTTCCACCGCTGCCGCAATCGCAGCTTTTTACCACAGTATCCCGGTGGTACACGTTGAAGCCGGACTGCGCAGTGGGGACCTTTTTTCGCCGTTTCCCGAGGAGGCCAATCGCAAGATCACTTCTCAAGTCGCCAGCCTACATTTGGCTCCCACTCAAGTCAGCAAGGCGAACTTGCTTAGAGAAAATGTTCGGCCGCGGAACATAGTCGTGACCGGAAATACTGTCATAGACGCACTACTGGCCACTGTTGGGAAGTTGGTTCCGTTCGGCGATCCGAATCTGGAGCGAGTTGGTGCTGAAGGCACGAAAGTTCTTCTGGTCACGACGCATCGAAGGGAGAATCAGGGCGACACGATGCGAGGCATCGGTCGCGCACTTGCACGACTTGCAGATGCGGACGATGATCTGACTATCGTTTTTCCCGTTCACAAGAACCCAGCGGTCAGAGAGGCGGTTCTCCCACCGCTGGCGGGCAAGCGAAACGTGATTATCACAGAGCCTTTGGCATACGGAGAATTCACGCGGATGCTTTCCTTGGCCACGATTGTGTTGACAGATTCGGGAGGAGTTCAGGAAGAGGCACCTAGCCTTGGTAAGCCCGTACTCGTGATGCGAGACAATACTGAGCGCCCTGAAGCTGTTGCTGCCGGAACAGTCCGCCTGATTGGAACTGATGAACACAGAATCGTCGCAGAGGTGTTGCGACTTCTTCATGACGAGAAGCACTTTGTGAGTATGGCCAATGCGGTGAACCCGTATGGTGACGGAAATGCGGCCAAGCGCACAATTGCTGCAATTGCTGAAATGCTTGGTGTCGGGACTCGAATTGACGAGTTCGGAGTCTAGCCTCGAACTTTCATCGGTTGGGGTCGCCTCCGTGTCAGGGCTTGCCTGCGGCCTGACGCACTTAATTATGGCGTCCGGGTACGATAACTTGCCTGATGAGTCTCGGGTGGGACTGGTTTCCACTGGTTCCAAAGGCTGTGATCTGCTTCGTTTGAACACTCTGGCGTCCGGTCTCGGCCCTGGACCGGTGGGGCCCGGAAGCGGCCCAGGGCTTGAAGAAATCGATGGTACTTCCGGGGCGGCGGCTGGTAGATGCAGGATGAATCCGCGGCCTGTGCGCACGATTCTGCCGGCCGCCGCTTCCGGACCCGCACGTCCAAGCGTCCACAACGTGTCCCTCTAGGTTGAACAGAATCGACGCCGCATGGTGGGTCTGACTAATCTGGCTGCGGTTGTCGAGCGACGTTTATTGTCGAAGCCAATGAGTATCCCAACCTTCACGACCTGCGCATCCGCAACTTCGCGAGGGCGGGGTGTGCATGAGCTGCGGCAATGATCGATGCTCGTCCGTCCGAGAGGATAAGCGGCTCTTGGTGGTTCGTGGGGAATTGAGTTCGTGTCGTTGAAGACAAGAGGGCCCGTGGCCCTGCTGGGATGAGTGTGTCTAAGCATTCAACCTGGAACAGGACCACGAGCCTTGAACGAGCCTACCGGGGCGGCAGCTGACGCTGCCACCATCCTCTTCAACCTGCCCGACTACCGCGTCATCTCCACCACCGTCGCGGCCGGCGGCCGCCGGCAGGTCATTGTCGAAACCGACCGGCCACCGGGCTGTCCGAGCTGCGGGGTGATTGCCACGCGCCGCAAGGAACGCCGCTTCCAACGGATCCGGGACATCCCTGTCGCCGGGACGGTGGACGTCTTCTGGTCCAAGTACCGCTGGTATTGCGAGGAACCGGCCTGCGAGAGGCTGTCCTTCTTTGAATCCACGACACAGGTACCGCGCCGTGCCCGCTCGACCGGCCGGCTCCGGGACCAGCTTGTGGACGCGGTCATCCGTTCGGGCCGTGCCTTCTCGGAGACCGCGGCCGGCTTCGCGGTGTCGTGGTGGATGGTCCGTGCCGCCGTCAACGAAGCATGCATGCTGCAGTTGCCCGACGTGGACAAGCTCAGCCCCCGAATGCTGGGCATCGATGAACACCGGTTCCGCTCGGTGCGCTACTTCCAGGACCCGGAATCAAAGTCGTGGACACGGTTCGAGCCCTGGATGACAACCATCGTGGACCTGGATACCGGCCAGGTCCTGGGCATCGTGGACGGGCGGGACCACAAGGGTGTCGGGGAGTGGCTGTTCGCCCGGCCGCTTCACTGGCGGCTTGGGATGCAGGGCGTGGCGATCGACCCGTCCGCGGCGTTCAGGAAGGCGTTGCGGATGTGGCTGCCGCGCACCGCGGTCGCGGTGGATCATTTCCATCTGGTCTCGCTGGCCAACCAGGCCATGACCGAGGCCCGGCAGAACCTATCCCAGCAGGTCAAGGGCAGGCGCGGCAGGGCCGTCGACAAGGCTTGGGCCCACCGCATGCTGCTCCTGCGGGCAGGCGACACCCTCTCCGGGAGGGCAGCTCACCGGCTGGAAGAAGTGTTCGCAGCCGACGATCCCACCGGAACGCTGCAGGCTGTCTGGAAAGTGAAGGAACAGCTCAGGGCCCTGCTGCGGACCGCGTCGCTCGAAGAGGCCGCAGCCGCCAAGGACGAACTCGAGATCCTGGTCAAAGCAGCCGGCAGGCCCGAGACGAACAGGCTCTACCGCACGATCTGCCGGTGGTGGGCGGAAATCGAAGTACTCATCATCACCGGCGCCACGACGGGCAAGGTCGAGGCCAACAACACGGCGATAAAAAATATCAAACGCACCGCGCGCGGCTATCGCAACGCCGCCAATTACAAATCGGTTATCCTCTTGAGAAGTGCCGTCCGGACGGCGGCATGACACTCACCCGGGAATCACTTTCCCCACGAACCACGAAGAGCCGGATAAGCTAGTGAGCTGGAAGTCAACATTTGTCCACACGTCAGGATCATCGCTGCATCGTTTCTGGTGACGATGACGGGAGCTCCTACCAGGACCGCTGGTAGCTGTGGCCGGGTAGAGTTGACTCAGACCGCAAAACCGTCGCCGAAGTGCACGCATGCCTAGCATCTGCCGGTGGCAACCGATTCAGGGGGACCCAGCTTGGACCTGCAAGAATACCTGCGTATATTCCGGCGCAACTGGATTCTAGTTGCCGCCGCGACACTTGTGGGGCTCCTGGGCGGAGCCGGAATCTCCGTTTTGATCCAACCGACGTACACTTCAGAGACGCAGCTGTTCGTGGCTACTCAGAGCTCGGGGTCTGTAACAGAACTTCAGCAAGGCAATAGTTTCAGTCAGGCGCGTGTGCAATCTTACGTGAAGACTGTCTCGAGCCCTGTGGTTCTGCAGCCGGCCATCGACAGATTAGGCCTCAGCACTACTGCGGCTGAGTTGGCGAAGCGCGTCGAGTCCAGAACGGATTTGAATACCGTCCTAATCAACATATCCGTCTCCGACAGCTCGCCCGTTCAAGCCGCGGCGATCGCACAAGCTGTGGCCGGCAGCCTCATCGAAGCCGTGGATTCGTTGGAGAAGCCTAAATCCGGCGGCGTGTCGCCAGTTCACTTGTCGATAGTAAAACCAGCCGTTGCTCCAGCCTCGCCCTCTGCCCCGAATACTCGATTGAACTTGATCTTCGGGCTGCTAACCGGCTTGTTCCTCGGTGCCGGAGCCGCTTTGCTTCGGACAACTTTGGACACCCGGCTGAGGGGCGAAGCCGACGTACGCCAGTTCACAGATGCACCCGTATTGGGAGGCATCGCTTTCGACCAAGATGCAACCAGGAAGCCTCTGCTGACGCAAGCCGAGTCGCAAAGTCCACGGGCGGAGTCCTTTCGTCAGCTTAGGACTAACTTGCAGTTCGCAAATGTCTCCGCGCATGCCAGAACTGTCTTGGTGACCTCATCCGTTCCGGGAGAGGGTAAAAGCACCACGGCAATAAATCTTGCGATCGCGATGGCCCAGTCTGGACAGACCGTGTGTCTCGTCGATGCAGACCTCCGCCGGCCGATGGTGAGCCAGTACTTGGGTCTGGAAGGAAACGCTGGATTAACGACGGCACTCGTGGGCGACGTGGATTTAAACGAGATGCTGCAGCAGTGGGGGGATGACAATCTCTACGTGATTTCCTCAGGTTTGATCCCTCCGAATCCTAGCGAGTTGCTAGGTTCTGAAGAAATGAAGCACCTGGTTGAGAGGCTCGAAGAGACTTTCGATTCGGTAATTATTGACGCGCCGCCATTGATCCCAGTTACTGACGCCGCGGTACTTGCTCAACATGTGGGTGGTGTTCTCGTAGTCGTCGGCACCCAGACCGTTAGACGACATGACTTGGAAAAATCCCTCGGAGCACTCCAGATGGTCGGTGCTGTGGTCCTGGGTCTAGTCCTAAACAAGCTCCCCACGAAGGGGGCTGATGCTTACACGTATTCGTATGCCTCTTATTCATCTGCGGAATCATCCACAGGCAGTCGTGAGTCGCGAACGAAAAGGCGCAGCTCCGACAGAAACGAAGTCTCTCCTCGGGCGGCCGCTGCGAGATGAATCCTTGATACCGCTACGAAGTAGCGACGATGCGCGGTTGCACATTGCTGAAGGTTTGTCGAAAATGCCGGAACTGGCTATCGACAGTCTGCCTCTTGGATGATGAGGAGGCCTGGAAGACCACCTCATCTCCGACCGGATCTTGCGACGAACCACCAGAGCCGAATAACGCGAAGACGAATGTAGCGTGGCGTCGTGCGTGGCGCTAAGTCTTGGACGACTTGCCTCGGGCATTGGCCCAGCTTCCAACGACGCCGACCGATGTGCAAGCCGCCACATGCGTTCCGCGATGACATGAGAATGGTTTCATTGCGGCTATGTCTGTTGCCCAGCGGGCGGTGGGCACCGCCACGTTACCGGGCTCTCCGCGGTTCGTGGTGAATTCCCTGTGCGGTGAATGATCAGGCCGCTGTTCGGGCGGCGCTTCTGAGCATAATGCGGGTGGAGTAGTTGCGGCTATTGACGAATCCGCGTCCGGTTCGTTTCAGGTGTTTGATGGCGGTGTTGTTCGCTTCGACTTTCGCTGTGGTGGCACCCGTGACGATGAGGACTTCGATTTCCTTCCACCAGCGGCAGACCGTGCGCCAGAGCCTGGTCGTCTCGGGCCGGGCGGCGTGTTCGACGAGTTCCTGCAGCCGCTTCTTTGCGGTGCCGGCGTCTTCGAGCGACCCGGTGCGTAGCAGCGCGCGGAGCTGCTCTTTGACGTTCCATGCCGCCTGCAGCTTGCCGGTCGGGTCATCAACGTAGAACACGTGCCGGAGCCGGTCATTGCCGCGGTCTGAGAGTGTCTCGCCGGCCCGGGGCAGCAGCCTGCGGTTGGCCCGGACCGGGTCAGCGGTGCGTCCGCGCCGGCCCTTGGTTTCCTGGCTCTTCGTGGTTCGTGGGGAAAGTGATTCCCGGGTGAGTGTCATGCCGCCGTCCGGACGGCACTTCTCAAGAGGATAACCGATTTGTAATTGGCGGCGTTGCGATAGCCGCGCGCGGTGCGTTTGATATTTTTTATCGCCGTGTTGTTGGCCTCGACCTTGCCCGTCGTGGCGCCGGTGATGATGAGTACTTCGATTTCCGCCCACCACCGGCAGATCGTGCGGTAGAGCCTGTTCGTCTCGGGCCTGCCGGCTGCTTTGACCAGGATCTCGAGTTCGTCCTTGGCGGCTGCGGCCTCTTCGAGCGACGCGGTCCGCAGCAGGGCCCTGAGCTGTTCCTTCACGTTCCAGACAGCCTGCAGCGTTCCGGTGGGATCGTCGGCTGCGAACACTTCTTCCAGCCGGTGAGCTGCCCTCCCGGAGAGGGTGTCGCCTGCCCGCAGGAGCAGCATGCGGTGGGCCCAAGCCTTGTCGACGGCCCTGCCGCGCCTGCCCTTGACCTGCTGGGATAGGTTCTGCCGGGCCTCGGTCATGGCCTGGTTGGCCAGCGAGACCAGATGGAAATGATCCACCGCGACCGCGGTGCGCGGCAGCCACATCCGCAACGCCTTCCTGAACGCCGCGGACGGGTCGATCGCCACGACCTGCATCCCAAGCCGCCAGTGAAGCGGCCGGGCGAACAGCCACTCCCCGACACCCTTGTGGTCCCGCCCGTCCACGATGCCCAGGACCTGGCCGGTATCCAGGTCCACGATGGTTGTCATCCAGGGCTCGAACCGTGTCCACGACTTTGATTCCGGGTCCTGGAAGTAGCGCACCGAGCGGAACCGGTGTTCATCGATGCCCAGCATTCGGGGGCTGAGCTTGTCCACGTCGGGCAACTGCAGCATGCATGCTTCGTTGACGGCGGCACGGACCATCCACCACGACACCGCGAAGCCGGCCGCGGTCTCCGAGAAGGCACGGCCCGAACGGATGACCGCGTCCACAAGCTGGTCCCGGAGCCGGCCGGTCGAGCGGGCACGGCGCGGTACCTGTGTCGTGGATTCAAAGAAGGACAGCCTCTCGCAGGCCGGTTCCTCGCAATACCAGCGGTACTTGGACCAGAAGACGTCCACCGTCCCGGCGACAGGGATGTCCCGGATCCGTTGGAAGCGGCGTTCCTTGCGGCGCGTGGCAATCACCCCGCAGCTCGGACAGCCCGGTGGCCGGTCGGTTTCGACAATGACCTGCCGGCGGCCGCCGGCCGCGACGGTGGTGGAGATGACGCGGTAGTCGGCCAGGTTGAAGAGGATGGTGGCAGCGTCAGCTGCCGCCCCGGTAGGCTCGTTCAAGGCTCGTGGTCCTGTTCCAGGTTGAATGCTTAGACACACTCATCCCAGCAGGGCCACGGGCCCTCTTGTCTTCAACGACACGAACTCAATTCCCCACGAACCACCAAGAGCCGGTTTCCTGTGTCAGGCGTTGCCGGACTTCGGTGAGCATGTTGTTGCCGAGCAGGACCAGGTGGAAAGCGTCGACCGAGACGGCGGTGCGGGGCAGCCACATCCGCAGGGCCTTCCTGAACGCCGCAGACGGGTCGATCGCCACGACCTGCACGCCGAGGCGCCAGTCGAGCGGGCGGGCGAAGAGCCACTCGCCGACGCCTTTGTGGTCGCGGCCCTCGACCACGCCGAGGACCTGTCCGGTGTCGAGGTCCACGGCGGTGCTCATCCATGGCTCGAAGCGTTTCCAGGCATTGGTGGCCGGGTCCTTGAAGAACCGCACGGAGCGGAACCTGTGCTCGTCGATGCCCAGCATCCGTGGACGCAGCTTGTCCACGTCCGGAAGCCTGGTGGCCGCCAGGTTCAGGGCCCGCGGGACCAGCCACCACGAGACCCCGTGCGCGGCGGCGGCTTCGGTGGCGGCGCGGCCGGAATCAATGACCGCGGAGACGAGCATGTCCCGCAGCCGGCCGGTAGAGCGGGCACCGCGCGGGACCTCGACGGTGGCTTCGAAGAACGTCCTGCGGGCGCATTCGGATTCATCGCAGAAATACCGGCGCTTGGACCAGATGACCTCCACCGGCCCGGCGACGGGAATGTCGCGGACCCCCTGGAGGCGCCGTGAGTGCCGGCGTGTGCCGATCACACCGCAGTCCGGGCACCCCGATTCGACGACGCTCTCGACCAGGATTCTGCGCTGGCCGAAGCCCGGAATCTCGGTTGAAAGAACGCGGTAGTCCGGCAGGTTGAAGATGGCGGTGGCAGCGTCAGGGCCCCGGGAACTAAGCTCGGTCAAGGCTCGTAGTCCTGTCATCGAAGAATGCGTCAAGAACATCCATCACCACAGGGCTACGGGCCCCTCTCGTCTAAAGACACGACCCCGAATTCACCACGAACCGCGGAGAGCCCTTTACCGCGTATCAACATCCTCAAACACCAGGAACGTCTGCGTATCCAGCACCCCGGGCATGGACTGGAGCTGGTCGAAGATCACCCGCCGCAGGTCCACGTTGTCCACGGCGCGCACCAGCAGGATGACGTCAAAGTCCCCGCCCACCAGAGCCACGTGGTGCACCTCGGGAATCGCCCGCAGCTGCTCGCGCAGTTCGCGCCAGGAATGCTGCCGCACCTTGAGGGTCACGTACGCGGACGATTTCAGTCCGGCCTTGATGGGATCCACCAGCGCCGTGAACTTGGTCAGCACGCCTTCGCCAGTCAGCCGGGCAATCCGCGTATACGCATGTGCCCGGGAGATGTGCACGTTTTCCGCCACCTGCGTCACGGACATCCGCCCGTCACGCGTCAGCTCCGCAATAATATTGCGGTCCACATCGTCCAGCGGCACCGCGACCTGCCCGGCTTCAGCGTCTGCCATTCGTCTATAACCCCCACTGGTAATGCAGCTCACACTTGCGATTTGTCTCTCAGGGTAGGCCAAAAATCAAAAATTCTCCACGATTCACTGGAGCACTGGATACGAAACATCGTCCGGGACCATACTGAAAGCGAATAGTGGCTATAGAAGGACGGACCAATGACGATCTCCGCGGACCACACTGCGCAGGACCAACAGGCGACGGCACCAGCCCAGGCACAGGCACGCGTGAGCGAAGACGCCGCAGCTGAGGCTGTACGCAAGTTCGGCATCACGGTTGAGGACTACATGCTGCCCGCCCGTCACCAGATCCAGATGGTGGACCAGAACGGCGCCCTCAAACCCCACGACGAGCAGGGCACCGAACCGGGCCACGAATACCCGCTCCCCAGCGATGCCGAGCTGCTGGCTGCGTACGAACAGCTTGTCGTCGGACGCCGGGTCAATGACCAGAACTCCGCCCTGGTCCGGCAGGGCCGCATGGCCGTTTACCCCTCGAGCCACGGCCAGGAAGCCTGCCAGGTGGCGGCCGCCCTCTGCCTCGCCGAGGGGGACTGGATGTTCCCCACATACCGCGATTCAGTGGCCGTCATGGCCCGCGGCGTGGACCCTGTCCAGACCATGACGCTTTTCCGTGGTGACTGGCACAGCGGCTACGATCCCGCCAAGCACAAGGTGGGCATCCAGTGCACCCCGCTCACCACCCAGCTGCTCCACGGGGTCGGCGTTGCCCACGCCGCCAAACTGCGCGGCGAGGACACCGTGGTCCTGGCCATGTGCGGTGACGGCGCCACCAGTGAAGGCGACTTCCACGAGGCCCTGAACTTCGCCGCCGTCTTCCACCTCCCCGTTGTCTTTTTCGTCCAGAACAACAAGTACGCCATCTCGGTGCCGCTGGCGCATCAGTCCGTGGCGCCGTCGCTCGCTCATAAAGCCGTTGGCTACGGCATGGCCGGCGAACGCGTGGACGGCAACGACGTCGTCGCGCTGCTCGCCGTGCTGGGCCGGGCAGTGAAGCTGGCCCGCGAAGGCTCCGGACCCCTCCTGGTGGAGGCGCATACCTACCGCATGCAAGCCCACACCAATGCGGACGACGCCACCCGCTACCGCCAGGACAGCGAGGTGGCCGAGTGGGTGGCCAAGGACCCGCTGACGCGGATGAAGACGTATCTCACCGACAGGGGACTGCTGGACGACGACGGTGACGCGCAAATCGCTGAGAAAGCGGAAGCAGTTGCCACTCAGCTCCGCAACGGCCTGAGCGAAGATGTGCCGGTGGATCCGCAGGACCTTTTCCGCCACGTCTTCGCCACCACCACGCCGCAGCTGAAGGAACAATCCGCCATGCTTGCCGAGGAACTCTCCCGAGAGGAGGCCGCAAAATGAGCCCCACCATCACTACCTCTTCCGAGGCCAACGGCAACGTCAGCGCCGCAACTGCACGTGCGGCCGCTTCGGCGGCCGCCACCGCTGAAAGCAACGGCCCGCAGACCATCACCATGGCCAAGGCGCTCAACACTGCCATGGCAGACGCCATGCAAGCGGACAAATCAGTCCTGGTGTTCGGAGAGGATGTGGGAACGCTCGGCGGTGTCTTCCGCGTCACGGACGGCCTCACCAAGACCTTCGGCGAGCAGCGCTGCTTCGACACCCCGCTGGCCGAATCGGGCATTGTGGGCATGGCGGTGGGCATGGCCATGAACGGCATGCGCCCGGTCATCGAGATGCAGTTCGACGCGTTCGCTTACCCTGCCTTCGAGCAGATCGTCAGCCACGTGGCCAAAATGCATAACCGCACCAGGGGCGCCCTCAAGCTGCCCATGGTCATCCGCGTTCCCTATGCCGGCGGGATCGGAGGAGTGGAGCACCACTGCGATTCCTCCGAGTCCTACTACGCCCACACCGCCGGGCTGAAGGTATTCACCCCGGCCACCGTGGCCGACGCCTATCGAATGCTCCGCGAAGCCATCGATTCCGATGATCCCGTGATGTTCATGGAGCCCAAGAAGCTCTACTGGTCCAAGGACCAAGTGGACGTGGACGCCCTCCGTGACGAACACTCCGCGAACGCCGACGCCGGGACCTCCTCCGAAGGCCGTGCCGCCGTCGCGCGTCCCGGCACTGACGCAACTCTGATCGCCTACGGTCCCTCCGTTCCGACGGCGCTCGCAGCCGCCGCTGCGGCGGCCGAGGAGGGGCGCTCACTGGAAGTGATCGACGTCCGCTCCATTGTGCCGTTCGACGACGAAACCGTCTGCGCTTCCGTCCGCAAAACCGGTCGGGCCGTGGTGATCGCAGAGGCACACGGCTTCGCCTCCGTGTCCTCTGAAATCGTGGCCCGCGTCCAGGAACGCTGCTTCCACTACCTGGCCGCACCCATCCGCCGCGTGACGGGCTTCGACGTCCCCTACCCGGCCCCCAAACTCGAGCACTATTACCTGCCCGGCGTGGACCGCATCCTAGACGCCGTGGACGATCTCCAGTGGGAAGACTGATCATGAGCGAAACAAAAGTGTTCCTGCTGCCGGACCTCGGTGAAGGCCTCACCGAAGCCGAACTCGTGAACTGGCTCGTTGCCGTGGGAGATGAGATCCGCGTGGACCAGCCCATTGCCGAAGTCGAAACTGCCAAGTCCATGGTGGAGGTGCCGTCCCCGTATGCCGGCACTGTCGCCATCCTGCACGGCGAACCCGGCCAGACGCTCGACGTGGGCAAGCCGCTGATCTCCGTGACTCCCATTGGAGCGCCGGTGGTTGAGCTTGTCGAAACCCCGCCTGTCGAAACCCCGGCCGAGACTTACCGCACCGAAGAGAAGGCCGGCTCCGGGAACGTCCTCATCGGTTACGGGACACCTGGCGGCGATGGCCAGGCCCGGCGCACGCGTGCCCGCAGGGTTTCTGCTGGCCTGTCGGTCGTTGAACCTGTCGAAATCCCGAAGGCCGAGACCCCGGAGGCCGATATCTCCCTGCTGCGGACGCGGGTACCCGGGAAACTGGGTGCGGTGATTTCCCCTCTGGTGCGCAGGATGGCCCGTGAACACGGGATTGATCTTGGTGCGCTGGAGGGCTCGGGTGCGAGCGGACTCATCATGCGCCGGGATGTGGAAGCAGCGCTCAAACCGGTGGCTGAACCTGCCGAAGCCGCGGCACCTGCGGTTGAGCCTGTCGAAACCCCGGTCCAGACAGGCGCGACCATCGGAGCCACAGACTCCCGCACCGGCCTCGGCATCGCCGGCCGGACTCCTGTGCGGGGAGTCCGCAAGGCCGTTGCCGCGAACATGTCCCGGAGCCGTTCGGAGATCCCGGAAGCCACCGTGTGGGTGGACGTGGATGCCACGGCACTCGTGGAGATGCGAGCCGCCCTGAAGAAGGCGGATCCACACAACACGCCAGGTCTGCTGGCCTTCATCGCGCGTTTCGTGACAGCCGGGCTTAAGAAATACCCGGAGCTGAATACCCGGATCGTCACCACCGAGGACGCCGCGGGCGGCGAGATGCAGGAGATCGTCGCGTTCGACGGCGTCAACCTCGGCTTCGCGGCGCAGACCGACCGCGGACTGATGGTCCCCTCCGTCCGCAACGCGGACAAACTCAGCGCCCGTGAGCTGGACGCGGAGCTCCGCCGGCTCACCGCAGTCGTCCGCGACGGCAAAGCGACGCCCTCGGAACTGGGCAGCGGAACGTTCACGCTGAACAACTACGGCGTGTTCGGGGTGGACGGCTCCGCCGCGATCATCAACCATCCCGAGGTTGCGATTCTCGGCGTCGGGCGCATCATCGACAAGCCGTGGGTGGTCAACGGGGAGCTCGCCGTCCGCAAGGTCACCGAGCTGACGCTGACCTTTGATCACCGCGTGTGTGACGGCGGTACAGCAGGCGGGTTCCTGCGCTACGTGGCCGACGTGATCGAGAACCCGGGGTCGGCGCTCGCTGATATGTGATGCGCAGCCCGGAGGAGGGACAGAGCTCTGAGGAGCGCGGCAAAGAGCTCTTCAGCGGCCTGGTTCTTAACCGAAGCGGATGTGCAGAAGAGCCCCCGCCGAAGTTCCCGGGACGAAATCGCTGACTTCGATGTTGCCAGGCTTATCCAGAAGGCGCAGACGTTTGGTGGCGTCCAGGAACTCGCCCAGATGACCCTGGGATCGTGTTCAATATGCGGCGGTTTTCAGTCTGATTGAACAAGAGCGAATATTGAACAGCCCCACCTCCTGAGTTGATGCAGGGCTGTGCTTCGCTGATTTGCCGGCCTTGGGTAGATAGAATCGAGGCCTGAAGGCGTCAGCGACGACGCGCAAGGACCCGCTGGAAGTACGGAGAAACAATGTCACGATGGCTCGAGGTCGGCCAGGATAACTATGTGCTGACCACCAAAGGCTCGAAGCTCAACACCGGGCTCATAGTGGGTGCTGAACGCGCCATGGTGATCGATACCGGCGGCGGGCCGCGGCAGGGCAGCGAAATACTGGACGCCGTGCGGGAGATGACACGGCTCCCGCTTGTTGTGGTCAACACCCACGCACACTACGACCACTTCTTCGGCAACGCCGTGTTCGCGGACGACGGCGTCACGGAGTTCTATGCGCACGAAAACTGCGCTGCGGAGATCGAGGAAAACGGCGACGCCCAACGAAGCAGCGTCACCGCGGATGAACCCGAGATGGCTGCCGGCGAAGGCAACAACGTGGAACTGGTGGTTCCCAACGCCATCGTCAAGGACCAGCCCGTCCTGGTAGATCTCGGGGGACAGATAGCCACCCTGTTCTATCTGGGCCGCGGGCACACCGACGGCGACCTCCTGGTGGGCACCACCACCACGCTGTACGCCGGCGACCTCGTGGAACAGGGATCCCACCCGTCCTTCGAAGACTCCTACCCGGAAGAATGGGCGGACTCACTCCGGCACCTGTCCGCCCTCCGTCACCGCTACGAGTTCCTTATTCCCGGACACGGCGAGCCCTGCAGCGACCAGTTCGTGAAGACCATGGCCAACACCATGACCACCGCTGTCGGGCAGGCCTGGCAATCGATTCGCGAGACCCCGAGCGACGCCACCAAGGCCATTCCCATCCTGCCTTACGGCCCCGAGCAGTCACGCTGGTTCATCAACCGGCTGCAGGAGACCCGGCCGCAGCACTGACGCGGACCGACCATTGGCAAGCCAGCGCCTAGAATTGCTGTTTGAACCAAGTCAGAATGTGCCGCAGAAACTTTTGCCGTAAGTCCCGGGGGGACAGACATGCCCGATCCTGCGGATAACAACGCACGTGCCATTGCAGACAATGCAGGGCAACCTCAGCTGCGCCGTCGCCGCGACCTACGTCGCGCCGAAGGTGAGCTTTCGGATGCCCGGACAGGAACCATGCCAGCCGTCACCCCCACCACTGTCAGTTCATCAGAAGGCTCCGGCGGCCAGCCCGCTGTGACGCGTCGCAGCTCCTGGGCCGAGGCCGCGGCCGTAGCGGACGCAGCCGAGGAGCCCCCCGCTGAGTCGCTTGAGCTCACCACAGAACCGGTGGAGCCGCCCTTGGACAACGCGGCCGACTACCCAAGCTCCAGGCGCGATGTTCGCGATACCGCACGGGTGGCCATGGCCGATTCTCCACTGCCCGATTTCATCAGCTCACCGGGGCTGTTCGTCAAGGAACAGAAGCCACGTCCCCTGGGCGGCTTCCGCGGCGCCGTCTATGCCATGACCGGCGGTGCCTGGAATATGGGGCCAGGGGCCCGGCAGCGCGAGGAAGACGAGCTGGCACTGCGCATTTCCCGCCAGTTGCAGGGCAGCTTCAACACTGCGGTGCTGAGCCTCAAGGGCGGGATCGGCAAGACCTCCACAACTGTCGGCGTCGGGCTGACCCTCGCGGAGTTCCGCGGCGATCCGCCGTGCGCCATCGACGCGAACCCGGATTCCGGCGATCTCGTGGAGCGCGCCCTGGGCGAGGGCATCTACCAGCAGGCCAGCCCGCGGACCATCACTGATCTGCTCAGCAACATTGATTCCGTTGATTCGCTGACCGCACTGTCCCGCTACATGCACCATGCCGGCCGGTTCCATCTCATTGCCGGCGAGCAGGACCCCGAGGTCTCGGACTCGCTTACGGCGGCTGAATACCTGCGCATCCGCAAACTCGTCTCCAGCTACTACTCCGTGGCACTGACTGACTGCGGCACGGGCGTGACGCATAACGCCATGAGCGGCATCCTGCAGTCCGCGGACAACCTGATCATCGCGGCCGGCTACGCGGTCAGCGGCGCCAAGCGCGCGCGCAGCACCCTGCAGTGGCTCGCCCACCACGGTTACGAGGACCTGGCCCGCAACGCCATTGTGGTCATCACGGACAAGGACGAGGTCTCCTCCCGCGTGGACAAGGACGCCATCGAGGAACACCTCTCCGGCATCTGCCGCCAGCTGATCGCCGTTCCTCACGACAGGGGAGTGGCCGACGGCGATCTGGTCACCCTGGACGTGCTGCGCCCGGAGACCCGGCGTGCCTACAAGGAGATCGCTGCGTCGATTGTGGACGGGTACGTGTAAGGGTTTCGCCGCGCTTTCGGATTGGCGCTACACCAAAGGACGGACGCTACGCGTATTCGCGTAGCGTCCGACCTTTTCCGCGTCACAGGTCCACTTCCGTAGCGGAAATCGGCCCAGGACCCGCCTCAGCCCACTGCAGGTTGATGCTGCGTAATGCAGTGGATGCCTCCGCCGCGGGCGAAGACGGGCCGTGCGTCCACCGTCACCACTGTCCGGCCCGGGTACGCTTCCTCAAGGATTCGCTTGGCCTCGGCATCGGCCGGATCGTCGAAGCTGCACGCAATCACGCCGCCATTGACCACCAGGTGGTTGATGTAGCTGTAGTCCACCCAGCCGTGCTCGTCGCGGAGCACCTCCGGAGCAGGCACTTCCACAATCTCCCAGCTGCGCCCCTGCGCGTCCCTTGTCCCGGCGAGCAGGGCAATGATGTCCCGGGTGATGCCGAAGTCCGGGTGCGATTCGTTGCGCTGGGAATGGACCAGCAGCACGCCGGGGGAGGGGATGGCGGCCACAATGTCCACGTGGCCGCGTGTCCCCAGTTCCTTGTTGTCCCGGGTCAGTCCGCGGGGAAGCCAGATGACATGTGTGGCGCCGATGGTGCGGGCCAGTTCGGCTTCGACGTCGGCTTTGGCCAACCCCGGGTTCCGGTACGGATCCAGCTGCACCGATTCCGTGACCAGCACGGTGCCCAGGCCGTCCACCTGGATGCCGCCGCCTTCATTGACCAGCGGGCTGGCCACGAGCTCGGCCCCCGAGTGCCGGACGACTTCCGCGCCGACCGTGGAGTCCTTGCCCCAGCTGGCCCAGTCCTGCTGACCCCAGCCGTTGAAGACCCAATCGACGCCGCCGAGCCGGCCGCCGTCGTCGTCGTTCACAACGAAGGTGGGCCCGATGTCCCGCATCCACGCGTCATCCAGCGGCGCCTCAACCAGCTCAATCCCGGACGAAAGGTACTTCCGCGCCGCCGTCAGGTCCGCAGGATCCACCACCATGGTGACAGGCTCGAACCCGGACACGGCGTGGGCGACGCTGGCCCACGCCGCGCGGGCCTGGTGCGTGTCTTCTGCTGTGGTGCCCAGGGACGAATGCTCCGGCGGAAATGCCATCCACACCCGCTCCTGGGGCTCGGTTTCGCTGGGCATCCTCCACGTCACGGCTGGCCTGCCGACTGCTTCGCCGACGTGGCGCCGTACGGCCGGTCAGCAGAGACATCGGCGGTCAGCTCCGCGTAGGAATCGGGCCGGCGCGTGGTCAGGAACGGAAACAGGTCCAGCCAGTCCTTGCGCTGGTCCAGGTCCAGATCGGCCACGAGCACCGCTTCCTTGTCCCGGGGAGCCTGGACCAGCACGCGGCCGTAGGGATCGGAGATGAACGAGGAGCCGTAGAAGTTGATGTCGCCTTCGTCTCCAGTCCGGTTGGGGACCACCATAAACGTGCCGTTGCTGATGCCGTGGCCCACGATCACGTGCTGCCAGAGCGGCTGGTGGTCGAAGCCCGGAAACGTCGGCTCCGAGCCGATGGCGGTGGGGTAGACCAGGATTTCAGCCCCGGCCAGGGAATAGAGGCGCGCGACCTCCGGGAACCATTCGTCCCAGCAGGTGGGGAGCCCGACGGCGGCGCCGCCCAGTTCCGCGGGACGGTACACGGGGTAGGCGTCTTCGGCCGGCCCGGCCCGGAAATACGTGTCCTCGTAGTATCCGGCGCTCACGGGGATGTGGGTCTTGCGGGTCCGTGCCAGCAGTTCGCCCTGGGGCGAGACCATGATGGCGGTGTTAAACCCCAGGCCGTCGGGGCCGTCAGCACGCTCGTACAGCGAGGCGTGGACGGTCACGTTGTGCTGCCGGGCCGCGCTCGCCGCGAAGTCAAACGTGGGGCCGTTGAGCAGGTCCTCGGCGTCCTTGGCGGGGTTGCTGCCTGCCCGGACGTTGGCCGGGTACTTCGACAGCGTCAGTTCCGGGAGGAACACGGACCGGGCACCGGCGCGGGCGCCTTGGCCGATGGCCTGGGTGAGCACGTTCTTGAGCTCGGTGGCGTTCTCGCGCCACCGGTGCTGGACAAGTGCCACACGGAGGGGTTGGCGGCTGCTTTCCGGGCTCCGTGTTTCCTGGTTCCTGGCGAAGGAGACGGGTACGTCTGTGTTGGCAATGATGTCCATGGTGTTGCTTCCTAACGGGGCCCGGGGGCCCTGGCATGACAGTGGAATTCTGCCGGAATCGTGTCGGTCAAAAGGTGGTTCAAAACGGGATGGTGGTTCATTTGCTGAGACCCTGCGCCGCGTGATCCGTGCTGGCTGGCGCCACCGCGGTGAGCGAGTCAATCGCCGTCGTCAGCAGTGAGCGCGCGTGGTCCGCGGTGATAAAGCCGCTGAGCCAGCGGCCGGAGATGCCTTCCACCAGGCTGGTGAGGATTTCCGCCGTTACCGCGGCTTCGTCGTCGCTGGTGTTGCCGTTGGCGTCCACGATGGCCTGGGCGATCTCCCGGTTCCATTCCGCGGTGGTCCTGGACAGTGGTTCTGCCAGTTCTTTTTCGAAGATGGAGCAGGCGCGGAGTTCGTTCCAGGCCACCGAATTCCTGCGGACGTCGGCGTTGTCCCTGATTTCATCCAGGAGAAGGTGCCGGAAGCGGCGGGTGCGGTCGCCGGCGTCGGCGGAGAGGACGGCGTCGTCCTTGCTGACCTGCTTGTTGATGTGGTCAAGCGTTGCGGCAAGCAGGCCCGCCCGGTCCGTGAAGTGGTAGTACAGGAGCCCCGGCGAAACGCCTGCCTCTGCTGCCACATCATTGACCCGCATTCCCCGGACCCCGTTCCTGGCGATGCAGGTGGTGGCGGCGGTGAGGATCTTAGCTAGTTTTTCACTCATGGTTTGACAGTAATACGTGCTCACCTCTCTCCGGTGAGGCCTCGGCCGTGACGGCCGGCGGTTCGGGCCAGAACCGGAGTGCCAGCAGGTAGCCGGCGGCTCCGATGACGGTGGAGCCGACGAAGCTCAGATCGATTCCGCCGGCCAGCTGGGAGAACGGGCCCGTGTACAGGGACGTGTCCGTGGCCAGGACACCGAATACCGAGCCGATGGCCCAGGGGATGACAGCCCGGAGGTTCCAGCCGTTGGTGAACCAGTAGCGTCCGCGCGGACCGCTGGCCCGGAAGAGCTGCAGGTCCGCGGCATGGTATTTGCCGCGGCGGGCAACGAGGAAGCCCAGGACATTGATGGCCACCCAGGGCCCGGCGAGCCCGTTGAGCACCAGTGTCATGGCGGTGATGGAATCCACGGCGTTGAAGACAAAGACGCCCAGGTAGAGGAGCCCGACGGCGATCACCGACGTGATGAGGGTGGTGTGGATGCGCCGGAGCCTCGGGAAGAGGGCTTCGAGATCCAGGCCGCTGGCATAGAGGTTCAGCACGCCCTGGCCGAGGCCGCCCGCCAATGCGATGACGAGGATGGGCAGGAGGTACCAGGCCGGCGACGACGTCACGAGGTCTGCGACGTAAGAACCGCCCAGCTCCGGGATGGCGGAAGCCGTGAAGGCACCGAAGAGCGCGGTGACGAACAGGCCCAGGAACACGCCCAGGCTGGCCGACACCACCACGGAGCGGTCCGAAAACCGGGTCCTGGAAATGCGGCGGCTGTAGTCGCCCAGAGTGGGGGCGTAGGAGAGGGGGCCTCCCACGGAGATAACGACGGAGAGGAGCCAGGTGGGCCAGAAGTCCCCGAGGAGGTACTCGGCGTGAACGGTGGTGGGATCGAACGTCGGGGCGAAGGCGAAGACCCCCACCAGCAGCAGCACGCCGACCACCGGGGCGACAAACCGCTGCATGGCTACCACGGTGCCGTGGCCGAAGAGCGCCACCAGCACGATCTCAATGGAGATCACGGCGTAGCCAATGGCCAGCGTGACCTCATTGACCGGCACCCCCAGCAGCCGTTCGGCGGCTGCAATAAGGGCGTCTCCCGAGGTCCAGACCGCAATGGCGGCGTAGGCGAGGGCGAAGAGCAGGGTAAGCCCTGAACCGATCAGGCGCCCGCGGGTGCCGAAATGGGCTGCGCTGGAGACGGTGTTGTTGGTTCCCGTGCGCGGACCAAGGAGCGACAGCGGGCCGATGAGCGCCGTGCCGATCAGGAGTCCGGTCAGGCTGGCTGTGGCTGCACCGACGAAGTCCAGGCCGAAGGTGATGGGGAGCCAGCCAAAGACGATGACGGAAAAAGCGAAGTTGCCGCCGAAGAAGACGGTGAAAAGATTCCACGGGCGGGACGTGCGTTGTTCGTCCGGGATGAACTCGATCCCGGCTTCCTCTATGCGGCCGAAGCGGTCCCGCTGTTCCGGCGCGGCAACGACGTCCCGCGCCTCTTGCTGCGAATTCGTACTGATCATGATCAGCCTTTCGTGATGCACATCATTGTGCTATGTGACTCAACCCTAATCCTGACTGAATTTTCAGTCAAGACTTTGAGTGAGGAAAAATCCGGGATGGGGCGGATGCCAGCGCGGGAGGCACAAGACCTCCAACGGCTGGGCCCTAGGATAAAACTGATGACTTCGCCAGACAGCCCCCCACTGTTCAGCCTCCGCAGCATCGCCGTTCCAGCCTTCGGCCCGGCCCTGCTGTTCTGTATCGGTGAAGGAGCCATCCTTCCCGTCGTTGCGCTGTCCGCCCGGGGTCTCGGTGCCTCGGTGGCCGTCGCCGCGCTGATCGTCACGCTGATCGGGCTGGGCTCGTGGTTCTTCAACCTGCCTGCATCCCTGATCACCCTTAAATTCGGCGAACGCTGGTCCATCGTCGGAGCCGCCGCGGCTGGTGCGTTGGCGCTGGTGGGCGCCGGGCTATCGTCGGTGATTCCGCACGGACTCTGGCTGCTCGCCGTGGCGATGGTGGTCGTCGGCATGGCCGCAAGCGTCTTCAGCCTGGCCCGGCAGAAGTACCTTACCGAGGCGGTGCCGGTGGAATTCCGTGCACGGGCACTCTCCACGCTGGGCGGGGTGAGCAGGATCGGCATCTTCATCGGGCCGTTCCTGGGAGCCGCCGTGATGCAATTCGCGGGCATCGGCGGCGCCTACTGGGTGGGCGTGGTGGCCATGGCCGCGGCCGCTGTACTGTCCGTCACCATCCCTGATCTGGTGGCCGCTCCGGGTGCGGCCGGGGGAGCGGCCGGGCCGGAACCCACACTTCGCGGCATGGCGGTTTCCCACGCAGGGGTGTTCCTCACCGCCGGTGCAGGCATCATGCTCCTCAGTGCCCTTCGCGCCTCCCGGCAGGTAGTGATCCCGCTATGGGCCGACCACCTGGGCATGGACGCCACCCAGGCCTCGCTGATCTACGGGCTGTCCGGCGCAATCGACATGCTGGTGTTCTACCCGGCCGGCAAACTTATGGACCGCAAAGGCAGGCAATGGGTGGCCGTCCCCTCCACGCTGATCATGGGAACCGCGCTCTTGCTGATCCCGATCTCCGCCAGCTTCACCGGACTCCTGCTCGCCGCCCTGCTGATCGGCTTCGGCAACGGCATCAGCTCCGGACTGATCATGACACTGGGGGCCGACTTCTCACCGGACCGCGGACGCGGCCAGTTCCTGGGCCTGTGGCGGTTCATCGCGGACGCCGGATCCACCGGCGGGCCCGTCCTGCTCTCCGGTGTGACGGCACTGGCGTCGCTGGGCGCTGGGGTCTCGGCCACCGGCGTACTGGGCTTTGCCGCGGCGGCCGTGTTCGCCGTCGCGCTTCCCCGGATCAAACACCGCCGGAACTACTGATAGGCGGTCAGCGCCGTGGCGCGTCCCGGCGTCGTGCTGCGTAGGCGAACAGTGCGGTGGTGGCCACAGTGGCCAGATACCCGGCAATCACGATGAGCGAGATGCCGGCCCAGAAATAGCTGGTGGTGCTGTCCTGCTGTTCCAGGCCCGGGGCTATTCGGGCGAGTGAAATCACAGCCACCACGGCCGATCCCAGTCCCAGCACCACCGGCAGCGCAATCCAAAGCCGTGACGAACCCCAGTGCCGGCCAAAGCCCTCCCAGACGTTCCAGGCGCCGCCCGTACGGATGATCAGCCAACCGGCGGGAATCATAAAAACGCCCACCAACAGAAACGCAGCCACAACATCGGCCGGCCGGTGCCACTGGTTCACCAGCGTGGACATGCCGGAGGCGATGGCGAAGGTGCCGCCCACAAAGCCTGCCAAGGGACGCCAGCGCGGCGACGCCATGAGGAACACAGCGGCGGCCGCCGACGCCGCAAGCGTGGTGTGCCCGGACGGCAGCGAGTTGAGCTCGAGCGTCTCCACACCGCGGTAGGGGCGGGCGGGAAGCAGGTCCTTGAGGACCTGGGTGGCCACATTCGCGCCCACACACGCCGCCACGGCAATGCCCGCAGCAGCCCAGCGCCGCCGTATCACCGTGACAAACAGAACCACGACGGCGGCCACCACAAGTGAGATGGTGGGCAGCCAGTCCAGGAATTCCGTGGCGGCTTTCCCTGCCGGGCCATGGACGGCCATGGACTCCACCAATGCGGATTCGTCAATGAACTGTCCGGTGGTGGTCCGGACAAAGTAGTAGTAGGTGGCGACAAAGCCCGTGATGCAGGCCACCGTGGTGAAGCCAAACAGAAAGCCCGTGCCTGCTGCGGCACGGGACTCCTGACCGGTCCGGCGTTGCCTGTGGTGCTCTCGCTGAAAAGTCATCCTTCCCAGACTGACATAAATTTCTGAGAGTTGCCTGCCGAAAGCGAGTCAGCGCAGTTCGGCCGTGATCTCATCCAGAATCTCGAACTGCTCCCGCATTCCCACTTCCATGCCGGAACCGGCAATGACGTCCCGCAGCTCCTTGCTGCTGGTCCGCGTCAGCATGCGGAGTTGGGTTCGCCCGCCCTGCTCCGTGAACGTGATGGTGTTCACCGGCGCGTCGGCATCGGCCATGGGCTCCTCGCCAGGCATTTCGTAGATCTCGGTGGCGACGATCCGCTCATTGGGGATGATCTCGCGATACTGGCCATGAAAGGCCACCTCGAAGCCGCCGTCGGCCACCAGGACGTAGCGCCAGTCACCACCCGCCCGGAGGTCGATCTCCGCTACGGTCACGTGGCCGCGGCGCCCGCCCCACCAGCGCCGGACCAGCTCGGGCGTGGTCCAGGCCCTGTAAACGAGGTGCTTGGGCGCATCGAACGTCCTGGTCACCAGGATTTCATTGTCGGCGGGAAGGGTTACTTCCACAGTCCCGCTGGTTGTTTCTGCCATGTCACTGCTCCTTCTGATCCGTTTCCTGCTGTTTCAGGTCTTCCAATACTTCATCCATCAGTTCGAACCGCTCGGACCAGAAATGCTCGTAGTCCGCTACCCAGTCGAAGATAGGTTTCAGTGCCGGCGCATGGAGGCGGTACAGCCGCAGCCTGCCGTCCTCACGCACCTGGACGGCTCCCACTTCCCGGAGCACGCGCAGGTGCCGGGATACGTGGGGCTGGGCCAGCCCCAGCAGGTCCACGAGCTCGTTGACGGGGCGTTCGCCCTGGGCCAGGACATCCAGGATCTGACGACGCCGGGGTTCTGCTATGGCGTTGAACGTGTCCGCCGTGGTTGCTGCTCGTGCCATGGAAAAATCATATACCCATATGTATATGTGTCAAGAGGAGGACATGGATTGCGTCGGCTGGGCCGGAGGGGGCGCCGTCGTCGAACATTCCGCCACCCTGCGAACGTGGATACCCTTCTTCAACGGGGGCTCGCGATGGGCTGGCGGCTCGCATTGCGGGTGCCGGTACAGTGACATCATGCCCGCCGACGCCCCAGCCCAGCACCAACAGATCCCTTCCCTGGATGAACTGCTGGCCGGAGCCCACGTTGTCCGCCTGCCCATGCGGGTGAAGTTCCGCGGCATCATGGAGCGCGAAGCCCTGCTGCTCCAGGGGCCCCTCGGCTGGGGTGAGTTCTGTCCGTTCCCCGAATATGGCGATGCCGAGTCCTCACGCTGGTTGTCCGCTGCCATTGAGGCCGGCTGGTACGGGTTCCCGGAGCCGCTGCGGGACATCATCCCGGTCAATGCGACGGTCCCTGCCGTAGGCGCAGGCCGGGTTCCCGAGATCCTGGCCCGCTTCGGCCGCGTCGATGCGGTCAAGGTCAAAGTCGCCGAGCATGGGCAGACACTCGCCGACGACGCCGCCCGGGTCACGGCGGTGCGCGCGGCGCTGCCGGATGCCGCCATCCGGGTGGACGCCAATGGCGGCTGGGACGTCCGGCAGGCGGTGGAGGCACTCACCATGCTGGCCGGCGTCGGGCTTGAATACGCGGAGCAGCCGGTGCCGGACATCGCCGGTCTCGCCGAGGTGCGCAGGCAACTGAGTGCGGCCGGCACACCCGTACTGATCGCGGCCGATGAAAGTGTGCGCAAGGAAGACGATCCGCTCAAGGTGGCCCGAGCCGGCGCCGCGGACCTGATCGTGGTCAAGGTGGCGCCGCTCGGGGGAGTACGGCGCGCGCTGGACATCGTGGCCCGGGCCGGGCTGCCCGCAGTGGTAAGTTCCGCCCTGGACACCTCGGTGGGGATCCGCGCGGGACTGGCCCTCGCAGCTGCCCTGCCGGAGCTGCCGTATGCCTGCGGGCTGGGGACGGTGTCACTGCTCGCGGCGGACGTCATCCGGGATCCGCTCGTGGCCGACGACGGCGCCATACGCTTGCGTGATGTTGCCGCCGACGCCGGGCTGCTGGAGCAACACGCCGCGCCGCCTGGGCGCCGGGACTGGTGGCTGGACCGGCTGCGCCGCGTGCATGCGGTGCTTGCCCTGGGTGGTTGAACCACTGTTCTCTCCACCAAATGGTTTAAATTCACCTGATCTTCACCCGCATGACCACGGGGCGTAGATTCCGGCTGACAGGGTGGGCGGGCCACAAACTCACTCCTGGAAGGTCTCCCATGCCTGATACAACCGGACGCAAGCTGACTCTGCTGCCTATGCTCGGGCACACCAAGGGCAAGCGCAGCGCCGTCACCTGTGCGCTGAAGTGCGACAACGCCTGCTCGGGCGCCGTCTGCAACACCAGCTCCAACAGCTACTTCCGCGACATCGCCTCGGCCTCCATGTCCCGCCGCGCGGCCCTGGGCTTCGGTGCTGCCGGGGCGCTCGCCGTCGTTTTCGGCGGCAGCCTCGGCTCGGCTGAAACGGCCGTTGCCGACGGCGGTCCGGGACTCTCCGCGGCAGCCAAGGCAGCCGGGGGTGCGGCCGGAAAGTCAAAGCTGAAGTTCACGGCCATCGCGCCGGTTGGTGCCGCCGTCGACGCCTTGACCGTGCCGGAGGGATTCACGTGGCAGCCGATCATCCGCTGGGGCGACCCGCTCTTCACCGGCGCACCGGATTTTGATCTGAACAATCAGACTGCCGCCGCGCAGGCCCAGCAGTTCGGTTACAACAACGACTACACGGATATCCTGCCCGTCCCGGATTCCAAGGACCGCCGTGCCGTCCTGTTCACCAACCACGAGTACACCAACGAGAACATCATGTTCCCGGCTGCTCTCCCTGCCGCGGAAGCCCGGGCAATCAGCCGTGCAGCTCATGGGCTCACCGTTGTTGAGCTGGAGCGCAAGAACAAAACCAAGCCGTGGGGCTATATCCAGGGTGCACCGCTGAACCGCCGGTTCCTGAGCGACACCACCTACGAGCTCACGGGCGCCGCAGCCGGCTCGGACCTGGTCAAGACCATCGACGATCCCGCTGGCCGCTGGATCAAGGGAACACTGGGCAACTGCTCCGGCGGAACCACCCCCTGGGGGACCATCCTCTCCGGTGAGGAGAACTTCAACGGCTACTTCGTGGGTGGCGGCACCAGCGCCGGCGACAAGCGCTACGGCATCACCAGCAAGCCGACGGCACGCAAGTGGGAGCTGGACGAGCCGCGCTTCGACACCCGCAATGCCGGCCACACCAATGAAACGAACCGCTTCGGCTGGATCGTGGAAGTGGATCCCTTCGATCCCGCCTCCACACCGAAGAAGCACTCCGCACTGGGCCGCTTCAAGCACGAGGGCGCCAACGTGATCGTGGCCGAGTCCGGGCACGTGGTGGCGTACATGGGCGATGACGAACGCTTTGACTACCTCTACAAGTTTGTCTCCAAGGCCAAGTACCGCTCCGGGTCCTCCGCAGCGGACCGCGCGCACAACATGACGCTGCTGTCCGAAGGCAACCTCTACGTCGCCAAGTTCACCGGCGACTCTCCGGCAGCTGAGATCGACGGCACGGGCAAACTTCCTTCCGATGGCGCTTTCGACGGTTCCGGCGAATGGCTGCCCCTGGTGGTTGACGGTCAGTCAGCCGTGGCCGGCATGAGCCTCGAAGAGGTGCTGGTGTACACCCGCCTGGCCGCCGACAAGGTTGGCCCCACCAAGATGGACCGCTGCGAAGACGTGCAGCCGAGCCTGGACTCCGGCAAGGTCTATGTGGTCTGCACCAACAACTCGGACCGCGGCAAGCCCGGCAAGGAAGGCGCCACCGAGGTCAACCCCCGTGCGCTCAACTGTGACGGCCACATCGTGGAAATCACCGAAACCGGCGACCAGACCTCCACGGAGTTCAACTGGACGCTTCTGATGGTGTGCGGCGATCCGGCCAAGAACAGCTCCACCTACTTCTCCGGTTTCCCGGTGGATAAGGTCTCGCCGATCTCCTGCCCGGACAACGTTGCCTTCGACTCCGCGGGCAACATGTGGATCGCCACCGACGGCGCGCCCTCCTCCATCGGCTACGCGGACGGTCTCTTCAAGGTCACACTTGAAGGCGCAGAGCGCGGCCGTGTGGAGCAATTCCTCGCCGTTCCCCGCGACGCCGAGACCTGTGGCCCGATCGTCCACGATGAAGAGCGCACTGTCTTTGTTGCCGTGCAGCACCCGGGCGAGGAAGGTTCCTTCGCGGACCAGCACTCCTTCTTCCCGGACTATGTTGCGGCCGGTTCGACGCCGGCCGCCGGCCAGGTGCGCGCGCCCCGCCCGGCGATCGTCCAGGTGTTCCGCACCGACGCGTAGCCGCTCCACCTCCCAACGCTCCCGCACTTCTTTCCGTTCACGCGGCGAGAGGTGCGGGAGCGTTTGCTGAGGTGCCGCGAAGGCTGAGGGAGCGTTTGAAGGGGAGGGCCTGATAATTTGGGCTGTGTGAATAACCCGGCCCAGATCGTCGTCCCCAGAGTCCAGGCAGCCATTGCCCAAGCATTCGGCCAGGACTTCGGGTCAACCGATCCCGTGATCCGGCCATCGCAGTTCGCCGATATCCAGATCAACGCCGCCATGGCCCTTGCCAAAAGGGTGGGCCTGCCGCCCCGGGACACCGCCGCGAAAATCGTGGAAGCACTGGATCTGGACGGCATCTGTACCGCCGTGGAGATCTCCGGACCCGGTTTCATCAACCTCACCTTCGACGGCACCTGGATCGAAGAGCTGCTGAACGCACAGCCGACGACGCCGGAGTTGCTTACGGCGGAAGGTGCGCCGGGAGCGGCAGCGCAGCGCGTCGTCGTCGACTATTCGTCCCCGAACGTTGCCAAGGAAATGCATGTGGGGCACCTGCGCACCACGGTGGTGGGCGACTGCCTGGTACGCGTGCTGGAGGCGCTGGGCCACACCGTGATCCGGCAAAACCACATCGGCGACTGGGGGACCCCGTTCGGCATGCTGATCGAGCATTGGCTGGAGGTCGGTGAGGACTCGGCGGAAGCGGCATTGCTGGTGGACGATCCCAGTGCGTTCTACCAGGCGGCCCGGGCAAAGTTCGACGCTTCCGACGGCGCCGCTGCAGGGTTCGCCACGCGTGCCCGCCTCCGCGTGGTGTCGCTGCAGTCCGCCGACGAGGCGACGCTTGTTGTGTGGCGGCGGCTGGTGGCGCAGTCGAAACTCTACTTCAACGCCATCTACAACACGCTGGGGGTCAGCCTGGGCGATGCTGATATTGCCGGCGAAAGCTCCTACGATCCCCATCTAGCACAGCTGTGCCAGGAACTGGAGGAGCGCGGCATCGCGCGGGTAAGTGAGGGGGCCCTGTGCACTTTCCCGGCAGGGTTTACCGGCCGCGAGGACCAGCCGCTGCCGCTCATCATCCGCAAGTCCGACGGCGGCTACGGCTACGGAACCACGGACCTCGCCACCATCCGCTACCGCGTGAACGAGCTGCACGCGGACCGCATCCTGTACGTAGTGGGCGCGCCGCAGAACGTGCACCTGCGCATGGTGATGGCAACAGCACGCGACGCCGGCTGGCTGCCGGACTCAGTGCAGGCTACACACGTGCAGATCGGAAATGTGCTGGGCGAGGACGGCAAAATCCTCAAGTCACGCTCTGGCAGCCCCGTCCGGCTGATGGCGCTGCTTGAGGAGGCAGTGGACCGGGCGCGGGCTGTGATCGAGGCCGGCCGGCCGGAACTTAGCGACGAGGAACGGGCCATAACCGCACGGCAAGTGGGCATCGGAGCCGTCAAGTACGCGGACCTTTCCGTGGGGCATGACACCGAGTACGTCTTCGACTTCGACCGCATGCTCGCCCTCAGTGGCAACACCGGACCCTATGTGCAATACGCCGCGGCGCGGATCCGCTCCATCCTGAGGAAAGCACCGGTTGACGGCGAGGCTGGTGTTCCTGCGGCAGCGGCTCCTGGGGCGGCAGTGGCGATCGCCGTCGTCGAAGCTGCCGAACGCGCACTTGCCCTCCATCTCCTGGAATACGATGCAACGCTGCAGAAGGTGGGCGAGGTGCTGGAACCGCACCGGCTGTGTGCCTACCTGTTCGAGCTCGCGCAGCTGTTCACCACCTTCTACGACCAGTGCCCGGTGCTCAAGGCGGCCGATTCCGTGCGGGAATCGCGGCTTGCACTGTGCGCGCTGGTGCTGGCCCGTCTGTCCGGAGGCCTGGAGCTGCTGGGTATCGGGACCCCGGAGAACATGTAGCCGCTCGGGGTTGGTGGCAGACTGGTTCGGTGACTTCCGAGAACGCGCCCGAAACTCCCGCCGAACCGGCGCCCGCCCTGAATTCGATGGAAGCGGCCCGGGTTGCCGTGGATTCCCTGGCCAGCGGTGGTGTGCACTGCGTGGTGGTCTCACCGGGCTCGCGCTCAGCCCCGATGGCCTACGCACTGGCCGAAGCCGAGGCCGCCGGGCGGGTGGAGCTGCTGGTACGGATCGATGAACGCTCGGCGGCTTTCACGGCCCTGGGCCTTGCCCTCTCCACCGGCGCGCCCGTTGCCGTGCTGACAACGTCCGGGACGGCGGCCGGGAATCTGCTGCCTGCCGTGATGGAAGCCAACCACGCCGCCGTTCCGCTGGTGGTCATTTCCGCGGACCGCCCCGAGGAGCTGCGCGGCACGGGCGCGAACCAGACAACCATCCAGCTGGACCTCTTTGGCGAGCACGTTCGCTTTGCCACGGACGTCCCCGCCGGTGAAAACCCCAAGCGCGCTGTGGAAACGGCCCTGTCAGCGGCAACCGGTGCGTTTTCGGATCTTGCCCCCGGACCCGTGCAGCTCAACCTTGCGTTCCGCGATCCGCTGGTACCGGAGGCGGGGCCGCGGCTGCCTGACTCGACCGGACGCGAAACGTACCGGATCGGGCATGCCCCGGAATCCGTGACGCTTCCGGTTGCGGCGGTTGCGTTGGCCGAGCGGCGCACTGTGGTCCTGGCCGGGCACGGCGCCGGGCCGGTCGCCGAGGCATTTGCCTGCGCTCATGGCTTGCCTCTCTTGGCTGAGCCATCGTCCAACGCCCGGTTCGGGCCGAATGCCGTGGGTCCCTATCGGTTGCTTCTGGAGCACTTCGGTGCTGATTCGGCCCAGCCGATCGAGCGCGTGGTGGTGTTCGGGCGGCCCACGCTGTCCCGGCCGGTCTCCGCCTTGCTGGCCCGCGCAGACGTTCCTTCTGCCCTGTATCAGCCCGTGCCCGTAGCCTGGTACGAGCCAGGCCGCCGCACCGAACTTCCGCTGGAAAACCTCGCTGACCTCGCAGATTTCTCCGGCCGGGGTACCTCGGCGTGGCTGGACGCCTGGCTGCTGGCGGGCTCGGCTGCCCAACATGCCCTGGACGGAATACTTTCCGGTTCAGCGGCAGCTACCGGGCCGGCCGTAGGGGCAGCGGTGTGGGAGCATTCGCTCGGGCAGCTGGTGCTGGGTTCCTCCAACGGCATCCGCGACGTTGACCTCGCGGGTCAGCCCAGGTCCGAGCCGCAGGCAACAGTTTTCGCCAACCGCGGCCTGTCGGGGATCGACGGCACCATCTCCACGGCCACCGGAATTGCGCTCGGCGGGCTTCAGGAGACCACGCTGCTCCTGGGCGACGTCACCTTCCTGCACGACGCCGGCGGGCTCCTCCTTGGCGCCGGCGAATCGGAGCCGCAGTTGCGGATTGTGGTCCTGAACGATGCCGGCGGGGCCATCTTCAACCTCTTGGAACACGGAGCTGTCCAGGAGGCAGGCGGCTACGGAAACGCGGTCGAGCGGCTCTTCGGCACCCCTCACACAGTGGACATCGCGGCACTCGCCGCTGCGTACGGCGTCGAACATTGCTCCGTAAGCACAACGGCGGGACTCGCCGAAGCGCTCAGCACGCCGTTCGTTGGCCGCAGCATCATCGAGGTGCGCACGGACCGGCACGGGCTCCGCGAACTGCACTCCCGGATCAAGGCCGCAGTCAGCGCAGCCGCAGCAGGAGTGCTCCGCTCCTGACCCGGTCCCTCGATGCTCTTTCCGTCCCTCGATGTGCGCCCGTCCTGACGACCCGCGAATTACCTGGCGACCCTGCGAATTACCTGACGACTCGCAAATTACCTGGCGACTCGCGAATACCCGCATCGTCAGCCATTTTGCGCGTCGGCAGGCGGAAGGCGCGTCGCCAGCTTGTCCGCAGACGTTATCCACATAGCCGGGGCAGGCACTGCCGCGGCCCGGCCCGGCCTGCGATCGTCGATCCATGACGGAATTACCCAGGCTCATCCTTACCCGCGAGAGCGTGCAGCAGGGCGTCACGGCCAAGGACCTCGCCAAACTGTCCAGATCCGGCGTGCTGTTCCGCGTTCGGCAGGGGGTGTACGTCGACGGTGCTGCGTGGAAGTCATTGAAGTCATGGGAGCAGTACAGGGTCTGCGTCAACGCGGCCGCCGAAACCTTCGTGGCTCCAACGGTTTTCGCGTGGCACTCAGCCGCCACTGTGTGGGGGATTCCCACCATCGGCCAACGCCAGGCAGTTCATGCACTGACTCTGAAGAGCGACGGCGGCCGGTCCCGCGCTGGTGTCACCCGCCACTTCGCTGATCCCAGGGGAGTGACAGTCCATCGGCGCGACGGACTGCTGGTGACGGGCAGGCTGCGCACCGTCCTGGATCTGGCTGCCTTCACACCCTTTGTCGAGGCCATTGTTCCGCTTGACCATGTGCTCAGAACGGACAGCCGGCTTGGCTTCTCCGCATTCACCAAGGACGCGCTGCGGGCCGGAATCGAGGGCAACTACACGGCAGCTGCGGCCCGCAGGATCATGGCCGCAGTTGAGTTCGCGGATCCGCAGTCCGGGTCAGCCGGCGAGTCATACAGCCGGGCGCAAATGCATGTTGCCGGCTTCCAGGCACCGGTGCTCCAGTTCGAGGTGTGCGACGCTTCCGGACTCGCGGGTTACACGGACTTCTACTGGGCCGGCGTAAGAGTTGCCGGCGAGTTCGATGGCGTGGACAAGTACCTGAAACCGGAATATCTCAATGGCCGCACCGCCTCGCAGGCCGTCGTGGATGAAAAGTTCCGCGAAGACCGGATCCGTGCCGTAGGGAGCGGCGTTGTCCGCTGGGTGTGGGCCGATCTGATGGAGCCCGGACGGTTGGAACGGAAGCTGGCGGCGGCTGGTGTGCCCCGCCGTCGTGCCCGTTCTGCGCTGTGAGCGACACGGAAACTGCACCATCACGCGCAAATGCCCTGGGGCTACCGGAATTCCAGTAGCGCCAGGGCATTTGCGCAGCGCAGGGCACGTAGCGCAGGGCGCCCAGCGCGTCGCCGGCGACTACTCGGCGATGTCGATGTGCGTCGGGTCCAGCACGCGCTTGAGGAATTCCTTGGTGCGGCTCTGGGTGGGGGCGCTGACCACCTGCTCGGCCACGCCCTCCTCCACCACGATTCCGCCGTCCATGAACACCACGCGGTCTGCCACTTCGCGGGCGAAGCCCATCTCGTGGGTGACCACCAGCATGGTCATGCCCTCCCTGGCCAGGTTCCGCATGACGGACAGGACATCGCCCACCGTCTCCGGGTCCAGCGCTGAAGTTGGCTCGTCGAACAGCATCAGTTCGGGGTCCATGCTGAGCGCACGGGCGATGGCCACACGCTGCTGCTGGCCGCCGGAGAGCTGGTCCGGGAAGCGGTCAGCTAGGTGTCCCAGCCCCACGCGCTCAAGGTTGGCCTGGGCCACTTTGTCCGCCTCGGCCTGGGTACGTTTGAGCACCTTGGTCTGCGCGATGGTGCAGTTCCGCAGCGCATCCAGGTGCGGGAACAGGTTGAACTGCTGGAACACCATGCCCACCTTGCGGCGCATCTTGTCGATGTCCACATCAAGGTCCGTGGCTTCGAAGCCGCCCACGTGGATGGTTCCCTCATTGGGCTGCTCCAGCAGGTTAACGCAGCGCAGAAGTGTGGACTTGCCGGAGCCGGACGGGCCGATCAGGCAGACAACCTCACCGGGTTTCACTTCAAGGCTGATGCCCTTGAGGACCTCATTGGAGCCGTAGGACTTGCGGAGGTCCTTGATGGAAACCCCTGCGGCCTGCAGACCCCCGCTGTTGGGTCGAGTATTTTGTACGGCGTCGTTCATGACTGTCCTGCCTATCGCTTCGTCCGCGCTGAGCGGCTTTCGAACTTCCGGGCCAAGAGGCTCAGCGGGATGGTGATGACCAGGTAGAAAGCGCCGGCCACCAGGAGCGGTGTGAGGCCCGCGCCGAGACTGGAGATGCCGTCGCGCCCGAACTTGGTGAGCTCGTACTGCGAGGCGGTGAGACCCAGCACATAGATCAGCGAGGAGTCCTTCGTCAGCAGGATGACCTCATTGGTGAGCGGCGGCAACACGATCTTGAACGCCTGCGGGATCACAATGGAGATCATGGCCCGCCACATGGGCATGCCCAGGGAGCGGGCTGCTTCCATTTGGCCCTTCGGCACGGCCTGCAGGCCGGCGCGCAGCGTTTCAGCGATGTAGGCGGAGGCCACGATGCCCAGGGACACCATAACCACGATATTGACGTCCCAGGAGACGCCGAAGGCCAGGGGCACGCCGTAGCCGAAGGCGATGAACACCAACAGCGCGGGAACGCCGCGGAAGAATTCGATGTAACCGGTGGCGATCCAGCGGTACAGCGGGAAGGAGGACAGCTTCATCAGGGCCAGCAACAGGCCGCCGGACAGACCCACGACGAACGCCAGTGCGGTGTAGATGAGGGTGTTCTTCAGCCCCACTAGAATGATGCCCGGGAACATCGGGCCGATCTTGCCGAAGTTGAAGACGCTGTTACTTACGGTTTTCCAGTCCGTGGCCAGAATCAGTGCGGCGACTGCCACAACGAAGATTCCGGCTTGGACGTAGAGGCTGACTTTGGCTCTTTGACGTGCGGTCATTGCCATGGAGTACTCACATTCGTTTTGCGCAGTTGAGGCCCCGTACGTGCTGCTTTACAGCGAGCTGCTTGACAGATCGTGACGGGGCCTCAACCGGGTAGGTCTCAGGGCTGGGTTGGTCCGAGGCCGGAGTTGGCTACTTGGTGGCTTCGCCGAACCAGGTGGTCTGGAACTTCTTCAAGGTGCCGTCGTCGGTCAGTCGCTTGAGCGTGGAGTTGATCTGATCGGCCATGGCGGTGTTGCCCTTTTTGATCGAGATGCCGAGCTTCTCGCCCGTGGCGTAGTTTTCCACACGCTTCATCTTGGAGTCGTCCTTGATGGCGTAGGCCAGGACGGACTGGTTACCCAGGGCAGCGTCGACAGTGCCGGCCTGCAGAGCCTGGACCAGAAGTCCGGAGTCCTCGAACTGCTGCGCGTCGATGCCGTTGTCCGCGGCGTACTTGGCGCCGGTGGTGGCCTGCTGAACGCCCACCTTTTTGCCCTTGGCGCTTTTGATGTCCGTGATGCCGGAAGCCGCTGTGGCCACCAGGGTGAGGTCGTCATCCATGTACGGGGAAGAGAAGTCCATCACGGACTTGCGGGTGTCAGTGATGGAGATGGAGGAGATGGAAACATCGCACTGGGTCAGTGCTGTGCCGGTCTCGATTGCTTCAAAGGAGCTGTCAACCACACTGAGTTCGGCCTTCAGATCCTTGGCTACCTCGGCAGCAATGTCCATGTCGAAGCCGACGTTCTTGCCGTCCTTCTGGAATTCGAAGGGCTCGTAAGGGATGTCCGAGCAGACCGTGAACTTGCCGGAGCTGATGAGCTTCACGCCACTCTCTGAGGCTGCGGGTGTGGGGCTGCCGCCACAGGCAGTGAGTGTCAGGGCTCCGACGGCGAGGATTGCGGCTGCCTTGACGGCCAGCTTTGCCGTGGGGATGGACTTGAGCTGCATAGTTTCTTACCTTTTGTTGCAGGGGGTATGCATGACTAAGACGGTTTATAGTGTAACGCCGAATAGGAGATGTGCATCACAGAAAACTTAGTTTTACTATTGGATAACTATTCCAAGGTTAATTGCAAGACGTCCGCGGCGGAGAGTGTCTCAAATCCCGGATTCTCCCTGACCCACGGAGCTAGCTTTTGATGCCCAGCGATTCGAGCATCGGCCGGAATTTGGCCCAGGTCTCGGCCAGTTCAGCTTCAGGATGCGAGCCTTCCACGATCCCGCAGCCCGCGTAGAGCCGCACGGTGTCCGGCGATTCAATCACCGCTCCACGCAGGGCAATGCCCCACTCGCCATTGCCCGCGGCATCGAGCCAGCCCACCGGCCCGGCGTAGGGGCCGCGGTCCAGATGCTCCAGTTTGCGGATCAGCGCGCCGGCAACCAGCGTGGGCGTGCCGCAGACAGCCGCAGTGGGGTGCAGCGCGTTGATCAGCGCGAGGCACGTGGGGACATGCCCCTCGATGTCCGCCAGCTCGGCCTTCACATCGGAAGCAAGGTGCCACACGTTTGGAAGCTCCAGGATGAACGGCTCGCTGTGCGCGTTCATGGCCTCGGAAAACGGGGCCAGCTGTGTGGTCAGGGACTGGATGGCGATCTCGTGTTCGTGACGCTGCTTCTCGGATCCGGCCAGCACGCGTTCGGCGTAGTCCATGGGCAGGCCGGATTCGCCGGCAGCATCACGACGGTCCAGCGTCCCGGCCAGCACCCGCGCCTGGGCAGTGCGGCCTTCCACCTGGATCAGCATTTCCGGGGTGGCGCCCACCAGTCCGTCCACGCCATACGTCCAGCATTCGCGGTACCGCACCGCGAGTTCCCGCAGCACAGCTGCCGCGTTGACGCCGTCCGGCACAGTGGCAACGATGTCCCGTGCCAGCACCAGCTTTTGCAGCTTGCCGGTGCGGATTTCCGCGACCCCGGACTCCACTGCGTCCATCCAGTCCGCTTCGCTTAACGACCCGGTCTGCAGTGTCGCTGCGCTCGCCTGGGGCACCGAATGTCCGACGTCGGCACCCGCCTCAGCGGGTGCGCCGGCTTCGGGGGCATCGCCAGCGGGTACGTCCAGCCAGCGTTCGAGCGCGGCGAGGGCGCCCGCTTCCGTGAGGTCGCCGTCGTCGAACGTTAACTGGGTGAGCCAGGCCCGCCCGTCGCGGACGCCCACCACGATCTCGGGAACAATCAGCCGTGACCGGTGCGCGGAAACTTTGGAAAAGGCGAACGAGCCGAAGGCCACCGGACCGGTGCCGGGCACCCCGACTGAGTCAGTGATATCAGCTTCGATGACCAGGTGCCGCCACCAGATATCGGCCTCGAGGAATCGCTCCGGGCCCGCGGCGGTGAAGCGGGCCAGCTCACCGAAGCCCACCAGGCCGGCTTCGCGGCGCGTCCAGCAGAGGACATCGTCCCGGACCAGAAACGACGGCAGCCCCCCGGGAGATGATTTTCCATCCAGAGGGACTGTCAAGGTGCGGAACGTGCTCGTCATGATGAAACAACAGTACTCCCGCGTGGCATGACTTCAGGCTCTGGCCGGCCGGCCAGTCCGGCGTTCAGCCAGTGCGGGTGCGGAGGCGTTCGCCGTTGCAGCGGACCGCAGTACAGGTTCGTCGAAAGTGCTTCTTAGATTTGTCTGAGATAATTGCATGGTGAACCGAGCATCCTTGGATAAGCGTCCGGACGAAGTAGCCACGATGTTTGACGACGTCGCCCCCAAATACGACGTCGTCAACGATGTTCTGTCCATGGGACAGACGCGCCGCTGGCGCCGGGTCGTGGTGGAAGCCATGGGCATGTTGCCCGGTCAGCGGGTGCTGGATCTCGCCGCAGGGACCGGTACATCCAGCGAGCCGTATGCCGATGCGGGAATCGATGTCATTGCCTGCGATTTCTCGCTCGGCATGCTCAAGGTGGGCAAACGCCGCCGCCCGGACATCGATTTCATCGCCGGAGACGCCACCAACCTGCCGTTCGCGGACAACACTTTTGATGCCACCACCATTTCCTTTGGCCTGCGGAACGTCAACGAGCCACGCAAGGCCCTGGCTGAGATGCTGCGCGTCACCAAACCGGGCGGCAAGCTGGTCATCGCCGAGTTCTCGCAGCCCGTCGTGCCGCTCTGGCGCACCATGTACACCGAGTACCTCATGCGCGCGTTGCCTGCCATCGCGGTCAAAGTCTCCTCCAACCCGGACGCCTACGTGTACCTGGCGGAGTCCATCCGTGCCTGGCCGGATCAGGACCACCTGGCTGCCTGGCTGCACGAATCCGGTTGGGAAAAGGTCACGTACCGGAACCTCAGCGGCGGCATTGTGGCAGTCCACCGCGCCCACAAGCCGCTGGAGTCAACGCCCGACGGCGCTGCTGCCGCCATGGCCGCGCACACGGGCCCGGTCGCCAAACTGCGCCGCAACGTTACCCGCACGCCACGCTAGCGCTGTGAAGGTACTCATCGTCGGAGCAGGGCCGGCAGGGTCCACCGCCGCGTACTACCTGGCGCAAGCCGGTATCGACGTCACTGTGCTTGAAAAGACCAGCTTCCCGCGTGAGAAGGTCTGTGGCGACGGACTGACGCCCCGCGCAGTCCGCGAAATCCAGAAGCTGGGAATGCCGCACCGGGAAACGGATGGCTGGCGCCGGAACAAAGGGTTGCGCCTGATTGCCGGCGGCCGCAGCATCGAGCTGCCGTGGCCCGAAGTTTCGGACTTTCCGCAGTACGGACTGATCCGGACCCGGCTCGGATTTGACGAGGAACTGGCGCGGCATGCCCACTCCGCCGGCGCCGTTGTGCTTGAACGCCACAGCGTCACCGAAGCACTCCGTTCGGAAGACGGCCGGGTGGCAGGCGTCCGCGCCGCCCTTCTTGACGAGTCCGGACGCAAGACGGGGGAGACGCGCGACTTCCACGCCGACGTCGTGCTCGCCGCGGACGGCAACTCGTCCCGCACCGCGGTGTCGCTCGGCATCCAAAAGCGGGATGACCGCCCGCTAGGCGTCGCCGTCCGCACCTACTTCACCTCGCCGCGCCACAACGACGACTGGATGGAAGGCTGGCTGGAACTTCCGGGACGTGGCGGCAAGCTCCTGCCCGGCTACGGCTGGGTGTTCGGCGTGGGCGACGGCACCTCCAATGTGGGCCTGGGCATCCTGAACTCCTCCAAGGAATTCGGCAAGCTGGACTACAAACAGGTCCTGCGCGAATGGACCGCCGGCATGCCCGCCGAGTGGGGCTTCACGCCCGAAAACCAGGTGGGGGAGATCCGCGGTGCCGCCCTGCCCATGGGCTTCAACCGCACACCGCACTACTCGCCGGGCCTGATGCTGCTTGGCGATGCCGGTGGCATGGTGTCCCCCTTCAACGGTGAAGGCATCTCCTACGCGATGGAGTCCGCGCGATTCGCGGCCGAGTTCATTATTGACGCTACTTCATCTGGGCGCTCCGCTGGCTTGCGTTCCGGTGCGTCAGCCGCCCACGACGCCGATGCGCACCTTTCGGGGTACGCGGACTACGTGCGCGGGCAGTGGGGATCGCACTTCACGCTGGGGCGGGCATTTGCCGCGCTGATCGGCAAGCCTGCCGTGATGAAGCTCGCTCTGCGGACCGGGATGCCTCTGCCGGTGCTGATGCGTTTTGTGGTCCGGCTGCTTGCCAATCTGACGGATCCGGCCGCCAAGGGCTTCGAGGACCGGGTAATCCGGGTTCTCGAAAAGCTGGCTCCGCCGACGTCCAATATGCCATCAACCTCCGCGTCCGGCTCCAAATCGGCGGACTCCGAAAACAAAGCTAGGGTTAACCCGTGACCAACTCCGCAGACCACAGCTGGACGCACGCCGGACACGGCCTGCCGGACTCGAACGAGCCCAACCTCAACACCACAGCAATCGCCACGGGCCTCCAGCTGCCGGCCGGATTTGCTGCCATTGCGGGGGACCCGGAGCTGGGCCCCGCAATCACCAACAACCTGGCGCGGGTGGAAAAAAAGCTCCGCGAAGCCATTGCCAACTCCGATCCGCTGGCTGACGCAACGTCACGTCACCTCGTGGAAGCCGGCGGCAAGCGCATCCGTCCCCTGCTGACGCTTTTGTGCGCGCACCTGGGCGATGCCTCCTTGCCCGCAGTGGTGCAGGCGGCGGTGGTGGTGGAGCTGACGCACCTTGCCACGCTCTACCATGACGACGTGATGGACTCCGCTCCCTTCCGCCGCGGGGCGCCGACAGCCCACGAGGTGTGGGGCAACTCCGTGGCTGTCCTCACCGGCGACCTCATTTTTGCCCGGGCCTCCATCCTGGTATCCGAGCTCGGTTCCCGCGCCCTGGGCATCCAGGCCCGTACCTTTGAGCGCCTGTGCCTGGGTCAGCTGCACGAGACCGTGGGGCCGCGCCCGGACGAGGATCCCATAGAGCACTACCTCTCCGTCATCGCGGACAAGACGGGCTCCCTGGTGGCCGCCTCCGGCCAACTCGGCGCGATTTTTGCCGGCGCGGATTCCGCCTATGAAGAGCTGCTCGTTGAATACGGCGAAAAAGTTGGTGTGGCATTCCAGCTCGCTGACGACGTCATCGATGTCACCGGCATCAAGGTCAAGTCCGGCAAATCCCCCGGAACCGACCTGCGCGAGGGTGTGCCCACGCTCCCCGTGCTGCTGCTGCGCAATGCCGCAGCGGCGGGTGACCAGTCCGCCGTCGAACTTCTCAAACTGATCGACGGCGACCTCACCTCGGACTCAGCCTTGGCGGCTGCCGTTGCAGGGCTCCGTGAGCACGCCGTGACAGCCGAGTCCTGGGTTGTGGCCCGGGCCTGGGCTGATGAAGCGATCGCTGCCCTGGCCCCCTTGCCCGAGGGTGTGGTGAAGGCTTCGCTGAGCAACTTCGCGCTGGCCGTGGTGGACCGGGCCAGCTGACCGACTGCTTCGCTGGTGGGTGCTTCGAGCGGCCTCACCCCGTTTAAGCGCAATGGCCCCGGTTCTCTGCAACGATACTAGTCATACGTTGCGTCGAACCGGGGCCATTTCTCCGTTCGCATCAGATCCACCGGAGGCGTTTGGTGGATCCGTAATGAGTATATGACAAATGTGTCATGCGGTTCAAATTCGCTGTTACTCGGCGTGTCACAACTTCGCCGCGGGTGATTCAGGGCCCGGCCGGCCGTCGTCGACCGCCCTTCGAGTTGGACGTACAGGGCGCGTCGGGCTTTCCCCACCTTTGGTGACCACGGCGCCTGATTCCCGGCGAGCCGCCGCGACCCGCCGTCGTCGACCGTGAAAAGTGGGGGAAATCAGCGCTCGAAGTTGTCCACATAACCGGATTGACGAGTGGCCGGGGGCGCCCGCGGCGGCTGTGCTGGACTTATGGACCTCGCTTCTTATTTGAAATACGCCGGCTCGGTGGCTCGCACCTCCGCACTGTTGAAGGCGGGCTGCACAGAGCGTGCCATCCGAAACGCAGTGACTGCGGGGGAGATCAAGCGATTGCGTCATGGAGTGGTGGCTTTGCCGGAAGCAGCCCCGAACATGGTGGCGGCTGTCCTGGCTAACGGGCTGCTGAGCTGCGCCTCGGCGGCCGCCCACCATGGACTCTGGTGCCTCCACGAACCGAAGAAACTGCATCTACTCTGCAAGCACGGTTCGGCGGCCGGGGTAGTGATCCACCGCGAAAGCCTTGTGCCGCCGTTGTTCCCGCTGCCTGTCGCGGGACTGACGGATACGCTGCTCCATTCCCTCCGGTGCCTGCCGGAAGTCGAGGCGGCCATCGTGGTGGAGAGCGCGGTGCTGCAGGGAACTACCACTCTGGACTATCTGCGGCAACGGCTGCCGGGGAACAGGAACGGGGGAGCGCGTAAGGTGTTGGACCTCGTCGACGGCACAGCGGATTCGCCCATTGAAGTGGTGGCCCGGTTGCTGTTCCGGCGCCAGGGAATCCACACCGAAACGCAGGTGGATCTGCCAGGAATCGGGATAGTGGACTTCCTGCTGGAAGGATTCCTGATCGTGGAGCTCGACGGCGCTTCCCATCTGGAAGCCCGGCAAGTGAGGAAGGACCGGCGCCGGAACAATGCCAGCACTCTCGATGGCTACGCAGTGCTGAGGTACGGGTATCAGGATGTGGTGTACAACCAGCAGAAAATCATCGGTGAAGTGTGGCAAGTGCTGCGGGGCAGGATGGTCCGCTGACGCGCAGGCGCCGGGTTTCCCCAGCTTTGGACTCGACAGCCGCCACATCACCAGCGATTCGCACCAACACGCCGGTGGGGCCTCTCAAAGGTGGGGAAACTCCGCAGCTCAGAAATCAGAAGCACAGACCTTAGTCCTCTTCGTCGTTGAACGCCCACTCAAACATGTCAAAGACGAACTCGGAGAAGGTGCCTTCCTCGTTCTTCCACTGGCCGCGGACGTTGTTGCGGCGCCACACGATGGGGTCCGGGACAGTGAGGTCGCCCACGCGAAATCCCCAGGTGAACTGCTCTTCCTGGTCCTCAAGGAACATCAGGAAGCCTTCGTCGTCAACTTCGAGTTCCTCGGGGTCCCAGAAGTAGTGGTAGGCCTCCATGAGATCCTCGCAGCCGCCGACGGCCAGGTAGAACTCCTTGAGCACCAGCGGGACCGTGAACTGATGCTCCGCGAGGGCCAAATCCAGGTCGGCTGCGGGCAGCCCGTCCTCTTCCTGCCATTCGTCTTCGAGATACTTCGGAACAAGCGCGCGGAACTTCTCGAGGAACATGTCAGTCATGCTCTATATCCTAGCTAATCCCTGCCGCCGCCCGAGCCGTCCAGCCCGAGCCGGTGCCAGCCGCGAACCGCCAGCGGAACGTGCCAGGAACGGCGCCATGCAACCACCCGGAAAGCAAACACCACGCCGGCAACGGCACAGGCAGTCACCGCGTTGAATGTCCCGGAAATCCACAGCACCGTGGTCAGCGAAGCACCGGTGAATGCGGGCAGCGCATAGAGGTCCTTGGGGTCGAACAGCTGCGGCACCTCATTGGCCGTGATGTCGCGGAGCAGGCCGCCACCCACCGCCGTCGTAACGCCCAGCAGGATCGCGGCGATCGGGTTCATCCCGGCGGACAGCGCCTTGAGCGTTCCAGTGATGCAAAAGAGCGCCAGCCCGCCGGCGTCGAACAGTATAAGGAGGGAGGTATAGCGCTGGACGCTGGAAAACAGGAAGTACACCAGGAAGGCCGCAAGCACCGGGGGCGCAAGGTACGCGGGGTTGGTGAAGGCGGCGGGCGGGCCGCTGTTGAGAATGATGTCCCGGATGACACCGCCGCCCAGGCTGACCACGGAGGCGAGGAGGACGGAGCCGATGATGTCGAATTGTTTCCGGGCCGCCAGGAGGGATCCGGACACCGCGAAGAAGAAGACGCCGGCCAGATCCAGCCACACCAAGGCGATGTCAAAAGGGAAGGTCATGGGGCGTTCCGGTCGATTTCAAGGGGCGGACAATGCGGCTCCAACGTTACGCTAGCCACTATGAATAGCCCGATCATGATCGCCTGTGCCCATGGGACGTCCAGCACACAGGGAGCCGCCGAGGTCAACGCCCTGCGCGACGGAATTGCCGCATTGCGTCCGGGACTCGAGGTCCGCGAGGCCTACGTCGACGTGCAGCAGCCCGGGCTGCCGGACGTTGTGACTGCCGTAGCGGCGGGGGAGTCTGCCGTGGTGGTGCCGCTCCTGCTGAGTGTGGGGTACCACGTCAAGGTGGATATTACGCGGGCCGTCCGCAGCCGCCCGGACACCCTGGCGGCTGCGCCGTTGGGACCTGATCCGCGCCTGGCGGCGTTGCTTGACCAGCGCCTGCGTGAGGCTGGCGTGACCGAGTCCGACGCCGTGATCCTCGCCGCCGCCGGGTCATCGGACCCTACTGCCTCCCTCAACGTGGAGGCGCTCGCGGAGCAGCTGCGTGCCTTGCGGCCCAACCGGATTGTGCCCGCCTATGGTGCCTCGGCCAAGCCTTCGGTGCCCGACGCCGTTGCCGCCTTGCGTGCGGAAGTTGCGGCTGGTGGGGTGGCCAGTAGCGCCGCTGAAAGCAGCGGCGCGGGGCGCGTGGTCATCGCTTCCTACCTGCTGGCGCCGGGGTTCTTCCACGACCAGCTGGCCAAGGCCGGGGCTGACCTCGTTACGGAGCCGTTGCTGCCCTCGCCTGTGCTCGCCGAAATCGCGTTGGAGCGTTACGACGCGGTGCTGGGTGCCGGTGCGTGATGACAGCCACCCGCCGAGGTCATCCGCGAAGATAGTCCGTGCGGTGGTGCGTCGGTTCAGTCCTTGGGTGCTTGCCAGGTGGCGTCTTTGAGTTCTTATTAGAACTAGTCCGGGATGTGTTCCCCGTCCCGGGGGGAAGACGTAGAGTTCCTGGGCGTAGTCGTCACCACAGTGTTGGCCGAGTTCCCAGACGGGTTTCTCGGTGTAGTTGTGGGTGGTTTCCCAGCCGTCCCCGGCCGGGGTGACCGTGAGAGTCATCGACAGCCACGCGCCCTTGCCGGGCTGATACATCACCTCCCGCAACTTATCAGCAGCCTCCTTTACCTCCCTAGAGGTAAAGGAACGTTCCACGTCATCACCGCGATAGATTTTCGCGATTAGAGGAACTAACACCGCCTTTTTCATTCCGGACGTGGGTGATGCTGTCCCATGCCCGGTCCTGGGGCCGGATGGCCCAGAGTCCTTCGGCGATGATGCGTTCCTGGTCCCGTGTCTCCTGGAAAGTATCCACTTCCATGTGCTGCTTTGCCACTGCCTGACCTCTTCCCACGATGTTCTCGAAGTCTCGATCAATGAACTGTTTGCCGTCGGCCCAAGCCCCCACCCGGATCTTCGCAGGCGTCTTGACCCCGGGCCCGCGGACCAGGTTGATCTTCACATCAATTCTCGGCGGCGGGACCTCGAGGGCTTTCTCCCTGACGGCTGTTTCGAAGTTGTAGTAGCTCTTGGCGTTGCCGATGTATTGCTTGAGTTCCTTGAGTATCCCGACGATGTTGATCCGTTCCGGGATACCGTCAATCCGTTGGCGACCAGGTGCCCGCCTTCGTAGCGCCAGCCGTCCGAGAGGGGCGTCTGCGTGTAGATCCGCGTTGGCGGACTGTCCCACACTGCTGCGGCAGCCCCGAGGCAATGGCGTTGGCCACGCTGGGGGTGCCAGCCCAGCGATCCAGCCTGACCGCTCTTCATGACGAAATGTTTCCCTAGGTGACTTAGCGTTTCCGGCACCTTTGTGACGACTTTCCGGTGAGCCCTACAGTCGATGCATGACTGATACAGCTCTAGCCGGAGCGTCCGCGGACACTGCCGCTTCCCAGCGACCGGCACGAACCGCTTCTTCCCGCCCGGCGGCCAAGCCGCACGGCCAGTGGAAGGTGGACGGCACCACGCCGTTGAACGCCAACGAAACCTGGAAACAGGAAGACGACGGCCTCAACGTCCGCGAGCGTATCGAGTCCGTCTATTCCAAGGAGGGCTTCGACTCCATCCCGGGTCAGGACCTGCACGGCCGCTTCCGCTGGTGGGGCCTTTACACCCAGCGCAAGCCCGGGATCGACGGCGGCAAGACCGCCACGCTTGAGCCGCACGAGCTCGAAGACAAGTACTTCATGCTGCGTGTAAGGATCGACGGCGGTGCCCTCACCACCGAGCAGCTGCGCGTGATCGGCGACATCTCGGTGGAGTTCGGCCGCGATTCTGCGGACCTCACCGACCGCCAGAACATCCAGCTGCACTGGATCCGGGTTGAAGATGTGCCGGAAATCTGGCGCCGCCTGGAAGCCTGCGGGCTGTCCACCACCGAGGCCTGCGGCGACGTTCCGCGCGTCATCCTGGGTTCCCCGGTGGCCGGCATTGCCAAGGACGAGCTCATCGATCCCACCCCGCTCATCGCCGAACTGGCTGAGCGCTTCATCGGAAACCCGATCCTCTCCAACCTGCCGCGCAAGTACAAAACCGCCATCACCGGCCACCCCAGCCAGGATGTGGTGCACGAGATCAACGACTTCGCACTGGTGGGCGTTGTCCACCCCGAGCTGGGTGTGGGTTACGACCTCTGGGTGGGCGGGGCACTGTCCACCAACCCCATGCTGGCCAAGCGGCTCGGCACTTTTGTCACTCCGGAGGAAGCCGCTGAAGTATGGCTCGGAGTCACCAGCATCTTCCGTGACTACGGCTACCGCCGCATGCGCACGAAGGCCCGCCTGAAGTTCCTGATGGCCGACTGGGGCCCGGTGAAGTTCCGCCAGATCCTTGAAGACGAATACCTCGGCTACAAGCTCGCGGACGGCCCGGCCGCTCCGAAGCCCACCACCCCGGGCGATCACATCGGCATCCACGAACAGAAGGACGGCAAGTTCTTCATCGGCGTCACGCCTCTTGCGGGCCGGCTCTCCGGCGCGCAGCTGGTGAAGCTCGCTGACACGCTGGAAGCCCGTGGCTCGGAGCGCCTGCGCACCACGCCGCACCAGAAGCTCGTCATCCTTGATGTGCCAAAAGACCAGGTAGAGCCGCTGGTTGCCGAGCTGGACGCACTGGGTCTGTCCGCCCGTCCGTCAGTCTTCCGGCGCGGCACCATCGCCTGCACCGGCATCGAATACTGCAAGCTGGCCATCGTGGAAACCAAGGTCACTGCGGCCACCGCCGTGGCCGAGCTGGAACGCCGCCTGGCTGACCTGACGGCCTCCGGCCAGCTGCCGCACGCTCTCTCCCTCCACATTAACGGCTGCCCCAACTCCTGCGCCCGCATCCAGACCGCGGACATCGGGCTCAAGGGCATGATGCTGCCAACGCCCGACGGCGATCCCACCCCCGGTTTCCAGGTCCACCTGGGCGGCGGGCTGGCTTCTTCAGACCGCGAAGAGGCGGGCCTCGGACGTACCGTCCGCGGCCTCAAGGTTTATGTTTCGGATCTGCCGGACTACGTGGAACGGATCGTCCGCAAGTTCGTTGCCGAGGGCGCCGAGGGCCAGACCTTCGCCGAATGGGCCCACGCGGCCGAGGAAGGGGACCTGCAATGAGCACCGTCCTCCGTACCCATGACGAGCTCAAAACCTTGGCCGAGTCCGGCGCCGCCGAGCTCGGCTGGGACGCCCCGGCCCGCGACGTGATCGCCTGGGTGGCGCGCAACTTCGAACTGCCCGCGGCGGCGGTCGCCTGCTCCATGGCCGACGCCGTCCTGCCGGCGCTCGTCGCGGACCAGCTTCCCGGCGTCGACGTCCTGTTCCTGGAGACCGGCTACCACTTCCCGGAAACACACGCCACACGGGACGAAGTGGCGGCAAACCTCCGCGTGAACGTAGTGGATGTGCTTCCGGAGAACACCGTGGAGCAGCAGGACAGGCTCCTGGGCAAGGATCTCTTTGCCCGCGACGCCGCCCAGTGCTGCGCGCTCCGCAAGGTGGCCCCGCTCCGCCGCACCCTCGCCGGCTACGAAGTCTGGTTCACCGGAGTGCGCCGCGACGAAGCCCCCACGCGCACCAACACGCCCCTGGTGACGTGGGACGAAACCAACGGCCTGGTCAAGGTCAACCCGGTGGCGGCCTGGAGCTTCGACCAGCTGGTCCAGTACTCCGATGACAACCTCCTGCCCGTCAACCCGCTGCTTTCACAGGGCTACCCGTCCATTGGCTGCCAGCCCTGCACCCGCAAAGTGGCACCCGGCGACGACCCCCGCGCCGGACGCTGGGCAGGATCCGACAAAACAGAATGCGGACTACACGTATGAGCGCCCAAATCACCAACGAGGACCTGGAGCTGTCTGTGCTGGATCTAGATGAGCCGCGTGGAGAAGCAGTAGCCAGACTGTCCAGCCTGGATACCCTGGAGTCCGAAGCAATCCATATCATCCGCGAAGTGGTGGCCGAGTTCGAGAAGCCTGCGCTGCTGTTCTCCGGCGGCAAGGACTCCGTGGTGATGCTGCACCTGGCCACCAAGGCGTTCTGGCCGGGTAAGGTGCCCTTCCCGGTGCTGCACGTGGACACCGGCCACAACTTCCCCGAGGTCATCGAGTTCCGGGACCGCACCGTGGAGCGGCTGGGCCTCAAGCTCGTCGTCGGCTCCGTGCAGGAATTCATTGACAGCGGCGAGCTGGCCGAACGCGCCGACGGCACACGCAATCCGCTGCAGACCGTCCCGTTGCTGGACGCCATCCAGCGCAACAAGTTCGACGCCGTATTCGGCGGCGGCCGCCGCGACGAGGACAAGGCCCGCGCCAAGGAGCGCATCCTGAGTCTGCGTGACGAATTCGGCCAGTGGGATCCGCGCAACCAGCGCCCCGAGCTGTGGAACCTGTACAACGGCCGCCACACCGTGGGACAGCATGTCCGCGCCTTCCCCATCAGCAACTGGACCGAGCTGGACATCTGGCGCTACATCGAGCGCGAGAACATCGAGCTGCCGGGCCTGTACTACGCCCACAACCGCGAGGTCTTTGCCCGCGACGGCATGTGGCGTGCCGTGGGAGAGGTGTCGCAGCCGCGCCCCGATGAGGAAGTCATCATCAAAACGGTCCGCTACCGGACCGTGGGCGACATGTCCTGCACCGGCGCCGTTGAATCGGCTGCCGCCACAGTGCACGACGTTGTGATCGAAGTTGCCGCCTCCACCATCACCGAACGTGGCGCCACCCGTGCAGATGACCGCATCTCCGAGGCCGCCATGGAAGACCGCAAGAAAGATGGTTACTTCTAAAATGAGCACCGAAACCTCACTCCAGGATTCCGCCATCGCGGATGCCGAACTGGCCGCCGCCCTTCCCGCCACGCTCTTCCGCTTCGCCACCGCGGGATCGGTCGACGACGGCAAGTCCACCCTGGTGGGCCGCCTCCTTCACGACTCCAAGGCGATCCTGGCGGACCAGCTCGACGCCGTTGCCCGCACCTCTGCGGACCGCGGCTTCGGCGGCGCAGGTGCCACGGGCACCCAGGCGATCGACCTGGCCCTCCTGACCGACGGCCTCCGTGCCGAGCGGGAGCAAGGCATCACCATCGACGTCGCCTACCGCTACTTCGCCACGGACCGCCGCAGCTTTATCCTGGCTGACTGCCCCGGGCACGTGCAGTACACCAAGAACACAGTGACCGGCGCGTCCACTGCGGATGCCGTCGTCGTACTCATTGACGCCCGCAAGGGTGTCCTGGAGCAGACCCGCCGGCACCTCTCCGTGCTGCAGCTGCTGCGCGTACCGCACGTGATTGTGGCGGTAAACAAGATCGACCTGGTGGACTTCAGCGAGTCGGTTTTCCGGGAGATCCAGGCCGATGTGCAGCAGGTTGCCCGTGAACTGGGGATCGGCTCGCTGGAGCTGGGATCTGCTGAAGCCGGCAAAGAAGCGATCAGCGATCTCCGGGTGATTCCGGTGTCCGCGCTCGACGGCGACAACGTGGTGGACCGCTCCGCCCGCACCCCTTGGTATGAGGGGCCGGCGCTCCTCGAAGTGCTCGAATCCCTGCCGGCGGCAGACGAAATGGACATTGAACTCGAGAGCTTCCGTTTTCCGGTGCAGCTGGTCATCCGTCCGCAGGGGGCGCTGGCCCCGGATGCCATTGACGGCGGACTGGACGTGGAGAAATACCGCGATTACCGCGCCTATGCAGGGCAAATCACCGAAGGATCCGTGAGAGTGGGGGATGCCGTTACGGTCCTCACACCCGGGCAGGATCCGCGCACCACCACGGTGACGGGCATCGATTTTGCCGGGGTGTCGTTGGAGGAAGCCGCCGCGCCGCAATCCGTTGCAATCCGCCTGGCTGACGAATTTGATGTGGCCCGCGGTGACACCATCGCTGCAGCAGGAACGGTGCGGGAAAGCTCAGCCGACCTCTACGCAGCGCTGTGCTGGCTCTCGCCCAAACCCCTCCACGAGGGCGCCAAGGTACTCATCAAGCACGGTACCCGCACAGTCCAGGCGCTGGTCCGGAACGTCTCCGGCAAGCTTGATCTGGCCTCGTTCAAGCTGGAGCCGGCATCGAGCCTGGAACTCAACGACATCGGCCACGCCCAGCTGCGCCTCGCCGCCGCGTTGCCGCTGGAGAACTACCTGCACCACCGCCGCACCGGCGCGTTCCTGGTGATCGATCCGCTGGATGGCAACACGCTCGCCGCAGGCCTGGTCAAGGACCACCCCGGTGACCACGAGGACGAACGCTACTCGATCTGACCGGCCCGGCTTCTGCCGTCACGAGTTCGCGGGCGGGCCCGCACCGCCCGCGCAGGACTCCTTGACGCAGCTCTGTCTACGGAAGACACTCCTAACATAGGCTTCGGACGCCGAAATGAACGCGGTCGAGCCGTCCAGGGAGCACCCCATGAGACTGGTGTACAACACGTGGTACAAATACGGAACGCCACCGTGGGTGGGAGCCGCCCGCCAAGAACTCGTCAATCTGGTTGAGAAGGGCCTGCTCACGCCCGGCCGCACGGTTGATCTGGGCTGCGGGGAGGGTGACAACGCCATTTTCCTGGCCAGGCACGGTTTCGACGTCACCGCGGTGGACTTCGCTCCTGCGGCGATCGCGAAGGCCAAGGAGAAGGCCCGGCTTGCCGGAGTCGGGGTCCGGTTCCTCGTCGACGATCTCACTGCCCTCCGAGAAGTCCATGGACCGTTTGACGTCCTCGTGGATTACGGAACCTTTGACGACCTCACCGCACCGCAGCGCGCCGCCTACCTCGAACAGGTGATCCCGCTGGCCGGTGACCGTGCCAAGTTCCTCATGTGGAATTTCGAATGGGAAATCCGCCCTTGGGAGAGGCTGGCGCAAAGGATCATCCCCGTGGGCAACCTGACCTTGGCACCCGGTTACATTGAAGCGACGTTCTCTGATCACTTCGATGTCCGGAAGATCGCGGGTGAAAGCGGTCTCCGGACTTGGCCGCGGGGCTGGGCAGCATACTTGATGACCCGTCGCTAGGTTCCGGAACCGCAATCCCGACGGCGGGCGCCCGCCCGGATCCCGGCTCGGCTTTTTATATACCCGAATATGACGCTGCATGAACCCGCATGACCCCGGGTTTCCGGCGCATTGATCCGGGTTTATGACACTCCCTATGGTGAATCCATGACTACAACGGAATGGTTCCGCGGCGCCTCCACAGGTAATCCCCGCCGCGGGCGATGTCGCAGGAGCTGAACACCCGCCCTGCCGCTTCCCACATTCAAGAACAGGATTCTTCCCATGTCATCCAGCCCTGAAGCCCCAAAATCCCCAGCCGGCACCACCCGTATCGTCGCGGGCGAAGCTGCGATGCCCAAACGCAAGCGCACCCTGGAGATCAGCCTGGCCATCGGCCTGGTCCTGCTGATAGGTGCAGGCGCAGCCGTGGCCTCCACGGTCAACCGCAAGGACGAAGCGCCTTCAGCCGCGGCGCCATCCGGCACACCCGCCGCTGAACTGAAGCTCGGCTACTTCGGCAACATCACCCATGCCCCGGCGCTGGTGGGGGTTAGCAAGGGCCTCATCTCCAAGTCATTGGGCGACACCAAGCTCAGCACCCAGGTGTTCAACGCCGGCCCCGCCGCCATCGAGGCGCTGAACGCCGGCGCCATCGATGCCACCTATATCGGCCCCAACCCGGCCATCAATTCCTTTGTCAAGAGCCAGGGAGAATCCATCAGCATCATCGCCGGCGCAGCCGCCGGCGGAGCGCAGCTGGTGGTCAAGCCAGAAATCACGTCCGCGGCCGATCTCAAGGGCAAGACACTCGCGTCACCGCAGCTCGGCGGCACCCAGGACGTGGCGCTCCGCGCCTGGCTGGGCAAGCAGGGCTACAAGACCAACACAGACGGCAGCGGCGATGTGGCCATCAACCCCACTGAAAATGCTCAGACCCTGAAGCTGTTCCAGGACGGAAAGCTCGACGGCGCGTGGTTGCCTGAGCCGTGGGCCTCGCGCCTGGTGCTCCAGGCCGGCGCGAAGGTCCTGGTGGATGAGAAGGACCTCTGGGACAAGGGCGAATTCACCACCACTATCCTGATCGTGAACAAGAAATTCGCCGCAGAGCACCCGGACACGGTCAAGGCCCTGCTCAAGGGACATGCTGACTCCGTGGCGTGGCTCAACGACACACCTGCGGCCGAGAAAGCCACGGCGCTGAACGCCGCGCTCAAGGAATCTTCCGGGGCCCAGCTGAAGCCCGACGTCATCGATCGCTCCCTGCAGAACATCAAGTTCACCGTGGACCCGCTGGCCGGAACCTACAAGAAGCTGCTGCAGGACGGCGTGGACTCCGGCACCACCAAACAGGCCGACATCAACGGCATCTTCGACCTCACGGCATTGAACTCCGTCACGGGCCAGAAGACCTCCGCCGCGGGGCTGGGCAAGGACTAGGCCTTCGAAGGCACCGCCTCTGGCCAGAGATCATCACGCGCCAGAATCTTCAACGCTCCAGATCATCAAATTAAGGACGGGACCATGCCAGTCGTACTGGAAAACCTGGGCAAACGCTTCGGCGACGGCGCCCCGGTGCTGGACGACGTCAATGCCAGCATCGAGCAGGGCGAGTTCGTCGCCTTGCTCGGTGCTTCCGGCTGCGGCAAGTCCACCCTGCTGAACATCATGGCGGGACTGGAGGCTCCGACGGCGGGCGCTCTTGAAGTCCCCAGCGACGGCGCCGCATTCATGTTCCAGGACGCCGCCCTTTTCCCGTGGCTGACCGCAAGGGAAAATATTGAGTTGGCGCTGAAGCTCCGCGGCGTCGGCAAGGCCGAGCGCCGGGTGAAGGCGGACGAACTGCTGGATCTGGTGCACCTCGCTGAAGCAGGGGACAAGCGTCCGCACGAGCTCTCCGGCGGTATGCGCCAGCGAGTGGCCCTGGCCCGCTCTCTGGCACAGGACCGCCAGCTGCTCCTCATGGATGAGCCGTTTGCCGCACTGGACGCCATCACCCGCGACCTCCTCCACGATGAGCTGGAACGCATCTGGAAGGAAACCGGCCGCACCATCGTTTTCGTGACACACAACGTCCGCGAAGCCGTCAGGCTGGGCCAGCGGGTACTGCTGCTGTCCTCCAGACCGGGCCGCGTGGTCCAGGAATGGAATGTTTCCGAGGAACACCGAACCGACGCCGGGCTTGCCGGACAGCTGACCGGGGTCATCACAGCCCGGCTGCGAGAGGAGATCCGCCGCCATGCCAAATAGCCTTTCCACTGACTCCGCACCGGACGCAGATACCCGCCACGTCACCGCAGCCCTTACCCGTTCGTCCACTGGCACTGAAGACCTGCGCGAACTCGAATCCGGACTCGATTCGCTGCAGTCGGACTCCGTCCGCAAGGCCCGGATCGACTGGAGCCGAGTCCTGCTGCCCGTGGCCGCCGTCGTGGTCCTTCTCATCATCTGGCAACTTTACGTATCGCTGGGCTTTAAGCGCCGCGATCTGGTTCCCGGGCCGTTGGATGTTCTGGGCCAGTTCGGGATCCTTTGGGGCGAAGGCAAGCTCCAGGAAGCAGTATGGACTTCACTGCAGCGTGGTCTTGTGGGTTTCCTGATCAGCGTTGCCATCGCCACACCCATCGGACTTCTGCTGGCGCAGGTGGCTCCGTTGCGCCGGGCTTTTGGTCCGCTGATTTCCGGCCTGCAGGTCCTGCCGTCCGTGGCCTGGGTGCCTGCGGCAATCATCTGGTTCGGCCTCACTGACGCCACCGTGTACTTCGTGGTGTTTATGGGCGCCATACCCTCCATCATCAACGGGCTCATCTCCGGTGTGGACCAGATCCCGCCACAGTACCGACGGGTGGGAACGGTGCTGGGTGCCAACCGGTTCCAGATGGCGCTGCAGATTGTTCTGCCTGCAGCGCTTCCGGGATACCTCAGCGGTCTCAAGCAGGGCTGGGCCTTCTCCTGGCGCTCGCTGATGGCCGCGGAAATCATCGCGGTGGGCGGGACCATCGGCTTCGGGCTTGGATCCATGCTGAACCAGGGCCGCGACCTTGCAGACATGACAACCGTGATGTCAGCAATCCTGCTGATCCTCGCCGTCGGCATCGCCATCGAGCTGCTGTTCTTCGCGCCGGTGGAAAAACGCCTGCTCCAGCGCCGTGGCCTGTTGTCAGGCAGCACCCGCTAGGCGGCGGGCCAGTCCTGGCCCAAACGACAACCGCACCAAAACCCGGCTTCAGAGCCCGACGGCGATTCCCGCCGTCGGGCTCTGCCGTTTCTTCCGCTTGGCTAGGCCTGCAACGCGACCGGACTGCCCGGCCCGCGCGGCCTGCCGAAGCCCGCGCCGCTGGTCTGGCAGACTGACGGCATGACCGTCAGCTTCGTGTGCCGCACTGAATCAGCCATACCCCGGGAGCGGCTCTTCGACCTCGCCCGCAGCATCGACGCGCACGTGGATTCCATGGACAGCTCGGGGGAGCGGGCCGTTGACGGAGTGACGTCGGGGCTGATCGGCGAGGGGCAGGACGTGACATGGCGGGCCCGGCACTTTGGAGTGCCGTTGACCATGACCAGCCGGGTGACGTCCCTGCAGTTCCCCGAGCGCTTTGTGGATGCGCAGGTCAAGGGCCCCTTCAAATCCTTCCGCCATGTCCACGAGTTCGAAGCCACGGACGCCGGCAGCATCATGACGGACCGGGTGGCGTTCACGGCACCGTTCGGCGTCCTGGGGCGGCTCGCTGAGAAGTTGGTGCTGCGCCGGTACCTGGAGCGGCTGATCGCGGCGCGCGGCCTCTACCTAGCCGGGTTGGCGGGCGACCCTCGGGCCTAGACTGTTCTTCGGCCTAACCCGTACCCCAGCTCCACCCCACCTGCCCGCCCCACCCTGCCCGGAGGGGGCACTTTGGCACGGACACGCCGGCATTCCGCGGCCCGGCAGCCGGATTCCCCGTCGAGGTGCCCCACGGCCGCGCGGAACCTCCACCGAACTCTTGTCCGCGTGGTGACACCTGCCTATACTCGCGAATAGGCCGGCATGGCCGATTCCGACGAGAATTGAGGAGATGTCCATGGCGCCCAAATTCGGACTGCTGGCACTGGTCGAAGCCAAACCGGGGAAGGAACAGGAGGTTTGGGACTTCCTCAACGGGGCCCGCGAGATAGTGAGCAACGAGCCAGGCACCCAGACCTGGTACGCCTTCCGTGTCAGCGAAAGCACCTTCGGCATTTTCGACACTTTTGACACCGAGGAAGACCGGCAGGCCCACCTCAACGGGGCCATTCCGGCAGCCCTTGCTGAAAACGGCCCGGCCATGCTCGCCAAAGACCCCGACATCAAGCTGATAGAACTTATCGCTGTGAAGTAGGGGCCAGAGGGGCAAGGGCTCTGCCTGCCGGGGGGCTCAATGTGACGCAGCGTTACCTTACGTGAACTGGTGTTTCCGCGCCGTTGTTCCGGTATGTGACGCGGCCCTATCGTCGATTTATGGCAATTCAGGACATTTACCCCACGGCACTGCGCCTGCTGGGCCGCCCCGTGCTGGTGGTGGGCGGCGGACCCGTCGCCACGCGCCGCGCCAAAGGGCTGCTCGACGCCGGTGCCCGCGTCACCGTTGTGGCACCTGTTGCCTCCGCCGCTCTTACTGAACTGGCCGACGCCGGCCTCCTCACTTGGGAGCGCCGCGCTTACGTTTCTTCCGACGTCGACGGCGTCTGGTTCGTTCAGACCGCCACCGGCACTCCTGCTGTGGACAGCCAGGTGGCGGCCGACGCCGAAGCGCAGCGCGTCTGGTGCGTCAACGCCTCCGATCACGAAGCTTCCGCTGCCTGGACGCCCGCCGTCGCCGTGGTGGATGACGTGCAGATCGCCGTCAACGCCGGCGGAGACCCGCGCCGCGCCATGGCCCTGCGCGACGCCGTGGCCACAGCGTTGGAAACGGGCGACCTCCCGCTTCGCCGCCGCCGGAAGTCCGGAGCCTCGGCAGGCTCGGCCAACGGTTCCGTAGCCCTGGTCGGCGGAGGTCCCGGCGATACCGGCCTCATCACCGTCCGCGGCCGCCGTCTGCTCGGCCAGGCCGATGTCGTGGTGGCCGACCGCCTCGGCCCCCGCGGGCTCCTGAACGAACTCGCGCCGGACGTCCGCATCATCGAAGTGGGCAAGACCCCCGGCCACCACCCTGTTCCGCAAGCCGAAATTAACCGGATCCTGGTCGCTGAGGCGCTCGCCGGAAACCGCGTGGTCCGGCTCAAGGGCGGCGACCCCTACGTCCTGGGCCGCGGCGGCGAGGAAGCCGAATACTGCCGGCAGCACGGCGTCGAGGTTGAAGTGGTCTCCGGCGTGACGTCGGCAATTTCCGTCCCTGCGGCTGCCGGCATTCCGGTGACGCACCGCGGGCTGGCCAAGGGTTTCAGCGTGGTCACCGGCCACGAGGAATTGTCCGAGGTTCCGGCCCGTCCGGACCATACCGTGGTGCTGCTGATGGGTGTTTCCCAGCTCCGCCAGTCAGCGGCGGCACTGGCCGGCGCGGGTCTGCCCCTGGGCACTCCGGTGGGTATTGTTGAGAACGGCTACCTGCCGAATCAGCGCGTGACCATCGGCACCCTCGGTTCCATTGCTGACCAGGCCGAGGCCACCGGCGTCGCGAATCCTGCGGTGATTGTGATCGGTGACGTTGTCCGCGTCAGCCCGTTTGCGCCGTCGCACTTCAAGATTGCGGACTACAGCACCACCGCCCCGAACAGCCCCCGCGTCCCCGCCCCGAACACCCCAGTCCTCACCCCGTAGCCCCTGAAGACCGTGACAGAACAAAGGAACACAGCCGTGTCAACTAGCACCACCGTAGGAACTGCCGAACGTCCGCTGCGAGTGGCCGTTGTGGGCTCCGGCCCGGCCGGAGTTTACGCAGCCGACATTCTGACGAAGAGCGAGGCCGTCAAGAGCGGCGAGCTGACCGTCAGCATCGACCTCTTCGACCGCTACCCGGCGCCCTACGGCCTGATCCGCTACGGGGTCGCCCCGGACCACCCGCGCATCAAGGGCATCGTCAACGCCCTGCACAAGGTCCTGGACCGGGGAGACATCAGGTTCTTCGGCAATGTGGACTACGGCACGGACCTCTCCATCGAGGATCTCCGCACCCACTACGACGCCGTCGTCTTCGCCACCGGAGCCATCAAGGACGCGGACCTGAACATCCCGGGCATCGAGCTCGAGGCTTCCTACGGCGGCGCGGACTTCGTCTCCTGGTACGACGGCCACCCGGATGTTTCGCGCGAATGGCCGCTGGACGCCAAGGAAGTCGCGGTGATCGGCAACGGCAACGTGGCCCTGGACGTGGCGCGCATGCTCTCCAAGCACGCCGATCACCTCCTGGTCTCCGAAATCCCGGACAACGTCTACGCCGGCCTGAAGTCCTCGCCGGTCACCGACGTGCATGTGTTCGGCCGCCGGGGTCCGGCCCAGGTGAAGTTCACGCCGCTGGAGCTGCGCGAGCTGTCCCACTCCAAGGACGTGGACATCATCCTGTATGCGGAGGACTTCGAGTTCGACGAGGAATCCGACCGCCAGATCCAGAGCAACAACCAGATCAAAACCATGGTGGGCACGCTCGCCAACTGGATCGCCGAGCAGCCCGAGGACCTCTCCGAGCTCACGGCCTCCCGACGCCTGCACCTGCACTTCCTGCACAGTCCCGTTGAGGTGTACGACGACGCCGAGACTCCCGGCCGCGTCGCCGGCATCAAGTTTGAGCGCACCGAGCTGGACGGCACGGGCAAGGCCCGAGGCACCGGAGAGTTCGTGGACTACCCGGTCCAGGCCGTGTACCGCTCCATCGGGTACTTTGGTTCCGCCCTGCCGGAGGTCGAGTTCGACCACAAGAAGGGTGTTGTCCCGAACGACGGCGGCCGTGTGCTTGACGCCGCCGGAACGCACGTGCCGGGCATTTACGCCACCGGCTGGATCAAGCGCGGCCCCGTGGGCCTGATCGGCCACACCAAGGGCGACGCCCTGGAAACCGTGACTCACCTCCTGGAAGACCGCGAAAACCTGCCGGTTGCTGCGGCACCCGCGGCCAGCGCCGTCGTCGAACTTCTTGAAAGCCGTGGCGTGCAGTACACCAGCTGGGAAGGCTGGCTGGCACTGGACGCGCACGAACTCGCCCTGGGCGCCGGGGCCACCACGGCCGGTGGATCCCACGGCGTCGAGGTCAAGCGTGAGCGCATCAAGGTGGTGCCCCGCGAGGACATGGTCGGCATCGCCCGCGACGGTGTGGCTGCGAACGTCTGAGCCCGTCCCTTCCTGCTTGCTCTATCACTCTTGGTATCCAAACCTCTGTTATAGGGACCAAAGGTGATAGAGCAACGGGATTAGCTCAGGCGTTTAGGCCCACTCGGCGCAGGAGTTCAGGTTGCGGTTGACGCTGGCGACGGCTGCTTCCGCGTCGCCGGCCTCGATGGCGTCCACCAGTTCTCCGTGTCCCTCGTGCGGGAGGCCATCGAACCCGGACTTGAGCTGCTGCCGGAGCAGGTCGTTATGGAAAACCCCGCCAAAGCTGGCATATAGCTCGTGCAGCAGGGGATTGCAGGAGGCCTGGGCCACGAGTTCGTGGAACTCCCAGTCCGCCAGCGCCCAGCCCGGGTAGTCAGCGGAGTTCCATGCGTCGCGGCGGGTCTTGAGGAGCTCCCGCATCGCGGCAACGTCCATCGGCGTGGCGTGGCGCGCGGACAGCCGGGCAGCCTGGGTGTCCAAACCCACCCGGACCTCAATAATGTGGGCCTGGGTGTGTTCCCGGTACAGGCGCTTGGCAGTTCCGGAGATCTCGCTGGTGGCCCGCACATAGGTGCCGTCACCGCGCCGGACTTCCAGCATTCCGCTGTGGGCCAGCGCTTTGATGGCTTCGCGCAGTGTGCCGCGCGAGACGCCGAGCCCCGCCATCAGCTCGGGTTCTGAGGGAATCTTGTGCTGCAGCAGCCATTCCCCGGAGTGGATCATCTGGCGCAGCTTGGCCGTGACTTCTTCGGCAAGCGCCGGCCGGTTGGAGGGCGTGAGGCTCATGCGACGCTCCTCGGGCCGGCGGTGAGCCGCGTGTGTTTACTTGTCAGCAGGTGGCAGGACACCATCAGGGCCGCGCCCGCCAACATCAGCAGCCCCAATGGCAGGGTCCAGGTGCCGGTGGCACTGTGCAGGATTCCGACGCCGAACGGCCCCAAGGCAGCGAACAGGTAGCCCAGCGACTGCGCAATCGTGGACAGGGCGGTGGTTTCGGCCGTCGAGCGGCCGCTGCGGCTGATGATCATCAGTACGAGCGGGAAGATGCCCAGCCCTACGCCCGAGAGCACGGCAGAAACGGCAGCAAATGTGGTGGGGAGAAACATCAGGGCCGCAATGCCTGCAATCGTGGAGCCGCTGGCGATATACATCGCCGGGCGAAGCATCCCCCTGCGGGATCCAAGAGCCAGCAGCAGCATGCCGGCGGCGACGGAGACAAACTGCATCAGGCCGAACTGCAGCCCGCTTTCGGCCGCGCTCAGGCCCTCGCTCGTCAGGACATAGGCGAACCAGCTCATCACGCCATAAGCGAGGAAGCCCTGGAACGTGAAGGTGGTGGTGATCAGGAAGCCCAGCCGGGTCCGCAGCAAAGGCAGCATGGGCACCCGGGCAGAGCTATTCCGGGTGAAGTTCCGGTGGGTATGGAGCACCACGGGCAGGAAGCCCAGAAGGGCCGCGACGCCCAGGATTCCCCAGAAGGCGAGGCCAAGCGACGGCGAGCCCAGTTGCTGGGCCAGCGGGACGCTGGCCGCGGCCGCCAGCGTTGCGCCGCCTGACATGGTGAAGGTGTACAGCCCCGTCATCAGGGGGGTCTTCGCGGCGTAGTGTTCGCGGATAAACGACGGCATGGCCACGTTGCAGACGGCGAGACCGGACATGGCCACCACGGTTCCGGCCAGCAGCGCTCCTGTGGTGGGCACCGCCCGGATGAGCAGGCCGGCGGCGAGCAGGATCAGCGCCACCAGGATGGCCTTCTCGACACCGATCCGGCGCGCCAGCCACGACGTCCCCAGCCCGGCAAAGGCGAAGCACAGCAGGGGGATGGTGGGCAGGACCGAGGCCACCACCGGGCCATATCCGAGCACCTGCTGAAGGTCGTGGAATAGCGCAGCGGCGCTGGTGATGCCGGCGCGGAGGTTCAGGCCAATGAGCACCACGGCAACGATCCCCGCGACGATTACCACCGGCCGACGGCGTGCTCCCGGGCCGGGAGAGGGTGTTGCGGGGGTTTCCGGTATTCCTTGCGTGCTGATTGCCATGCTTAAACATTAGACGTTAGACGTTTGATGGCTGGAATTCTGTGGTGAAGATCTCCGGCAACGCGGGTCTCCGGCAAGGCGGGGTCACTTACGGCCCAATTGAGCAGCCGGAATGGGCCGTAAGTGACCCCGCGTTGCTCTTCGGCGGAGGAGTCAGCCCGGGCGCCTCGTGCCCAGCCTGTAAACGGCAAGGGCCAGCCAGAGCTGCACGCGGTCGGCCGTGACGGACGGGTCATAACCCGTCATCTCGGTGATCTGGGCCAGCCGGTAGCGGACGGTGTTCCGGTGCAGTGTCAGGTCCTCAGCGACGGCGGCCACTGAGCCATTGTTGTTCAGATAACTTTCCAGCGTGGTCATCAGCTCGGCGCCATGGGTGCGGTCAAACGTCCTCAGCGGATCGAGGCATTCGTTCGCCATGTCCGCCAGCGGTACGTCTTCGCTGGCCAGCAGCAGCGATGTCAGGCTCAGGCGCTCGGGCTCATTGACGGGGAGGCCATGGCCGGCGGCATCGCGTGCTTCAAAGTAGCTCCAGCGCAGCCCGTTCGGCTTGGTGTACGCTCCGCCGATGCCGATGGTTGCGTGGATTCCTGCCTCAGCCAGGTGATCGCTCAGGTTCCGTGCCAGCGCAGCGGCGCTGCCGCCGTCGTCGTTGATCACCACCATAAGGTCCTTCCCGGCCACGGCGGCCACGGCGTTCTCCAGCGGCCGCGGGACCGACGTACTCGCCAGCTGCTTGTGGTGCGCTGGGGACACGGCAAGCAGGACTACGTTTTTCCGGGTGCTGTTGACGCCGATGCCGGCGAGCCTACGCGATGCCTCACTGGGCTCCAGGGTCCCGTGGATCACGTCTTCCAGCACCTGGCCGCACAGGGCGCGCTGCGCCTGGCGCTGTTTGACCATGTTGTTGAGTTCAACACTGATGAGGTTCTGGGCGTAGCCCACAATGCCGGAATCCTCGAAAGGCTGTTTGGCCCACAGCGTGCACGCATCCCGGCGGCCGGTGGGAATGGGGTAGGACGCCCAGGTATCCGCTGTGGGGGCATCGGTGCCGCTGTTGAAGAGCTGCGCCGTGAACTGCGTCAGGACAATTTCAGTGCGCAGCATGCCGCCGAGGTGCTTGAGGAGTTCGGCCAGCCCGCCGCCGGTCAGAAGCGCACGGGCCAGGACCTGGTGGCCGGCAATAAGGCGTTCCAGCTTGGAGTAGTGGTCAGCCGACTGCGCATCGGCCACGAGTTTGCCGATGGCGATGAACGGGGTCTCGTAGGGGACTTCCACCACCGGCAGGCCCCAGCGGTTGGCTTCGGCGATCAAGGCCGGCGGAACGGCGTCGTGGGTGAGTCCCACACCGAAGCCGATTCCCACGGCCCCCGCACGCTGGACCTGACGGACAAACCGCCGCTGCTCGGGCGCACTGCGTAGCCGCATTCCGGTGGTGAGTACCAGCTCTCCGCCGTTCAGGAAACGCTGCGGATCCTCCTGCTCGGTGACAGCAACCCAATGGATGTCCTGGTGCCAGGTGGTCTCGGCCAGGCCTGATTTCTTCAGCTGGAGGGAGTGCACAGCCAACAGGGCGGCGAGGGAGATTGCCATGTCCACAGAATAGCCCGGGCTGGACAACCGCACTAAACATTTCGGCCAAGGGTGTGCAGGTGGCTATTCCCTGCACCTTTGCGCTGGCATAGGCTCGAACCAGTCGCATCACCAATGCCCGCGCCTCACAGGTGCGCAGGAAAGAGGTTGTACACCGTGGTTCAAACCTTGCAGAACTTCATCAACGGCGAGTTCGTCACCCCCGCCGGTACCGGACTGCTTGACATCGTGAATCCCACCAACGGTGAAGTGGTGGCCACGTCGCCCATTTCCGTTGAAGCGGACATCGACTCCGCCATGACCGCCGCCAAGGATGCGTTCAGGAGCTGGAAGCACACCACTCCTGCCCAGCGGCAGCTGATGCTGCTCAAGCTTGCCGATGCAGTGGAAGCGAACAGCGATGAGCTCGTCGAGGCCCAGCACCGCAACACCGGCCAGGTCCGGAGCCTCATCGCCTCCGAGGAAGTGGCCGCCGGCGCCGATCAGCTGCGGTTCTTCGCCGGTGCCGCCCGCATCCTTGAAGGCAAGTCTGCCGGCGAGTACTTCGAGGGTCACACTTCCTACGTACGCCGCGAGCCGATCGGCGTTGTGGCGCAGGTGGCCCCGTGGAACTACCCGTTCCTGATGGCCATCTGGAAGATCGGCCCGGCCCTGGCCGCCGGCAATACCGTGGTCCTCAAGCCTTCGGACACCACCCCGGAATCCACCCTGGTCCTGGCGAAGCTGGCCAAGGACATCTTCCCGGCCGGCGTTCTGAACGTTGTCCTGGGCACCGGTGCAACCGGTGCGCTCATGGTGGAGCACAAAGTGCCCGGCCTGGTCTCCATCACCGGCTCCGTCCGGGCCGGCATCGCCGTCGCGTCCGGGGCCGCCAAAGGGCTCAAGCGCGCCCACCTGGAGCTCGGAGGCAAGGCCCCGGCCATCGTGTTCAAGGACGCCGACATCAAAAAGAGCGCAGCGGCCATTGCCGAGTTCGCGTTCTTCAACGCCGGCCAGGACTGCACCGCCATCACCCGGGTGCTGGTCCAGGACGAAGTGCACGACGACGTCGTGGCAGCCATGGTGGAACACACCAAGACCCTGCACACCGGCTCGCAGAACGATGAAGACAACTACTTCGGTCCGCTGAACAACGTCAACCACTTCAACGCCGTCAACGCCGTTGTGGAGTCGCTGCCGGAAAACTGCCACATCGAAACCGGCGGCCGTCGGGCCGGGGACAAGGGCTTCTTCTTTGAGGCCACCATCATCACCGGAGCGAAACAGACAGACAGCGTGGTCCAGCAGGAAACCTTCGGCCCGGTCATCACCGTGCAGAAGTTCAGCACCGAGGAAGAGGCCGTGGAACTGGCCAACGACGTCGAATACGCCCTCGCGTCCAGCGTCTGGACCACGGACCACGGCACGGCCATGCGCGTGAGCCGCGATCTGGACTTCGGGGCCGTCTGGATCAACACCCACATCCTGCTCGCCGCGGAGATGCCGCACGGCGGCTTCAAGCAGTCGGGCTATGGCAAGGACCTCTCGATGTACGGCGTCGAGGACTACACGCGCATCAAGCACGTGATGAGCGCGCTTGACGCCTAACTAACTCAGTCGCGTAACTCAGATGCATAACCCCCACGCATAGAACCCCGTCCCTCCCGGTGGTCGAGCTTGTCCAGACCCAGACCGGTCACAGATCCAGAAAGGCAGTCCCATGACTACAACCGCGAATGAAATAACCTACCGTCTCGAGCAGAAACGCCGAGTCCAGGCGGACTTCCCGGGTCCCAAATCCGTGGCTCTGACCGAGCGCCGCAAGGCTGTTGTCGCTGCCGGCGTTGCCTCCAGCGTTCCGGTGTTTGTTGCCGACGCCGACGGCGGCATCATCCACGACGTCGACGGCAACTCCTTCATTGACCTGGGTTCAGGCATCGCGGTGACCAGCGTCGGCGCGTCAGATCCCGCCGTCGTCGGCGCCGTGAAGGAAGCCGTGGAGCACTTCACCCACACCTGTTTTATGGTCACCCCGTACGAAGGCTATGTGGCCGTCGCCGAGCTGCTGAACCGCCTCACCCCCGGCGACCACGAGAAGCGAACGGTGCTGTTCAACTCCGGCGCCGAAGCGGTGGAAAACGCCGTCAAGGTGGCCCGCCTGGCCACCGGCCGTGACGCCGTCGTCGCTTTTGACCACGCCTACCACGGCCGCACCAACCTGACCATGGCGCTGACCGCGAAGGCCATGCCGTACAAGACCAACTTCGGCCCGTTTGCGCCCGAGGTCTACCGCATGCCCATGAGCTACCCGTTCCGTGAGGAAAACCCGGCAATCACCGGCGCCGAGGCTGCCAAACGCGCCATCACCATGATCGAGAAGCAGATCGGCGGCGACCAGGTTGCCGCGATCATCATCGAACCCATCCAGGGCGAGGGCGGCTTCATCGTCCCGGCCGACGGTTTCCTGCCGGCACTGGCCGAATGGGCCAAGGACAAGGGTGTTGTGTTCATCGCCGACGAGGTCCAGTCCGGCTTCTGCCGCACCGGCGAATGGTTCGCGGTCAACCACGAGGGTGTTGTCCCGGACATCATCACCATGGCCAAGGGCATCGCCGGCGGCATGCCGCTGTCCGCGATCACCGGACGTGCGGAACTGCTCGACGCCGTCCACCCCGGCGGCTTGGGCGGCACCTACGGCGGCAACCCGGTGGCCTGTGCTGCAGCGCTAGCCGCAATCGGCTCCATGGAGGAATATGACCTCAACGCCCGGGCCCGCCACATCGAGGAAATTGCCGTAGCGCGCCTGCGCACCTTGGCACAGGAGGTCTCCGTGATCGGCGACATCCGTGGCCGCGGCGCCATGCTGGCCATTGAGCTGGTCAAGGCCGGGACCAACGAACCGGATGCCGAGCTCACCAAGGCCGTAGCCGCTGCGTGCCTCAAGGAGGGTGTCATCATCCTCACGTGCGGAACCTACGGCAATGTCATCCGGCTGCTGCCCCCGCTGGTCATCGGCGACGAGCTGCTCAACGACGGCCTCGACGTGCTTGCCGCGGCCATCAGGGGCAACGCCTAACCGTTTTCGGCTGGCCCTTCCGGTCTGTGTTTGCGCGGGTAGAGTCATCCCTACCACTGTACAAATACCACTGGACCAACGCAGACCGGCCGGCGCTGCCCGGGAAGCCCTGGCAGCGCCGGCTTCTGCATCAAGCCCAAAGAGGGGTCTTACATGCGATATGTAGTTGGCTACACACCCAACGAACGAGGCGCGGATGCCGTCGCTCTGGCCTCAGCCATGGCCGGGGCCCAGGGCGCACACCTGGACCTCATCTACGTGGTGGACCGGCACTCGCCCCACGTCGCGTCAAACCCCGAGGGCAGTGGGGTCAGCGCGGCCGAACAGGAAGTCCTGACAGCTCGGCGGAAGGGCCTGGCCCTCGTTCCGGAAGACATCGGCGTCGAGTTCCACGTCCGCAACGCCCACTCCTTTGCTGCGGGCCTCATCGATGTCGCTGTTGAAAGCAAGGCCGGGCTGATTGTGGTGGGCGCCGCCAACAACGGCCTCTTCAAGCGGTACAGTGTGGGCAGTGTGGCCAACGCCCTCCTCCATGCTTCTCCCGTGCCGGTGGCGTTGGCTCCCCGCGGTTACCGCCGCACGGACCCCATTTCACGGCTGACCCTGGCTGTGGGGCAGCGGGGCGGTGCCGACGCCGCTATCGATACCGCCATCGGTGCCGCCAACCGCCGCGGCGTCCCGCTGCGCCTGGTCTCGCTGCTGGAACTCGACGGCGAAGGGGACAGCGGCGAGGCAATTAACGCCGCGCATATCCATGCCAACACTGTCCTGTCAGAAGCCGCGCACCGGCTGCCCGAAGGCCATCAGGTCTCGGTGGCAGTGGCGCACGGGCGGACCTTCGAGGAAGCGATTGACGACCTCGAATGGGACGACGGCGAAATCATGATCATCGGCTCATCACGCCTGGCCGAGAAGAACAGGCTGTTTATCGGCAGCACCGCCAACAAGATGCTGCGGGCCCTGCCGGTGCCCATGGTGGTTGTACCGCGCGATTACGTGCGAGTGGACTCGATGCCGGAGACCTGAGCCGCCGCACCTCATTCTTCCAGGTCAGCGTCTTCAGACTGCAGTTGCCCGCTTGCTGCGTTTGGCCAGCTTCCGGGCAAGCGAGTTCTTCCGGGCGTTCCGGAGCATGTCCGCGGTGAGGACCAGGAGCGCCAGCCAGACAATACTGAAACCGATCCAGCGGTCCGTGGTCATGGCTTCCCGGAAAACTGCGAGTGCCACGATGAACTGCAGCAGCGGGGCGAAGTACTGGAGAAGGCCGATGGTGGTCATGGGCAGCCTGCGGGCTGAGGCGCCGAAGAACAGCAGCGGCACGGCAGTGATGACTCCCGAGGCCACCAGGAGCCAGAAATGTGATGAGCCGTTGGCCGCCAGGGTGGCTGTGCCGCTGAGGGCGAGGAAAATCATGGTTGCGGCGGCCAGCGGGGCCAGCACAACGGTCTCCACCATGAGGCTCGAAACGGCGTCAACCTTCGGGCCCACGCGCTTCTTGACGAAGCCGTAGAGTCCGAAACTGAACGCCAGTGTCAGTGCGATCCACGGCAGCTTGCCATAGGAAATGGTGAGCACCACCACCGCGACAAAACCGATTCCGACGGCGGCCCACTGCAGCGGACGGAGTGTCTCCTTCAGGACAAACACACCGAGCAAGACGGAAACCAGCGGGTTGATGAAGTACCCCAGCGAGGCCTCAACTGCCTGGCCGGTGGTCACGCCATAGGTGTAGGTCAGCCAGTTCACGGCAATGAGCCCGGCAGCGAGGGACAGCGTGCCAAAAACAGAGCGGTCCCTGAACGCAGCCCCGAGCACCCGCCAGGACCGGGTCAAGGTGATCAGCAGCGTGCAGAACAGCAGTGACCACACCACGCGGTTGGCCACGATTTCGACGGCTCCGGCGGGCTGCAGCGCAAAGAAGTACAGGGGGAGCAGCCCCCACAGCCCATAGGCGCCGATTCCGAACATGATGCCCGCCGTCGACTCCTGGTCCACTGCTTTGAGAGTCTGAGGTTTGCCGGGCGAGGGGCGGGCCGGTGCGGGGGCACCTGACACAGCTGCGGCAGCTGAGGTTAAGGATCCGTCGGGGGTAGGCACAAGATCAATAACACCACCGCTGGGGTGGCTATTCCAGCCCCGCCGGTGTGATGTTGCCCTGAGCAGGAAGATCCCGTGGCCGATCGTGCGCCGCTGCGGAGGTAAGGGCAGGAGTTTCCTGACGTTACCGCCGAGTTTTGGTACGTTTGCTGCCCCGTTGGACCGGCAGCCCAGGAGTCGGATCCAGTCGCTGCCGGTGCAGCTGATGCAGGGGTCGGACATATTGCTGTACCAGCGGGTGTTCGCCGGGCGTTTTATGTGACTCCGGCCATGATCGGCGGCTGTTCCGGGCCCGGACATTTAGAATAAGGAACTGTGCGCTGACTCATCCGGCGCACTCTCCACGTTCCAGAAGGGCTCCCGGTGTCCAACTCAGCCGAAACCACCCCCAAACGTCCTCTTCGCGTTGCCATTGTGGGCGCCGGACCGGCCGGTGTCTACGCTGCGGACATCCTGACCAAATCCAACGAGGTCAAGGGCGGCGACTTCGAGGTCAGCATTGACCTCTTCGAGGCATATCCGGCGCCGTACGGACTCATCCGCTACGGCGTGGCTCCTGACCATCCCCGCATCAAGGGAATCGTGAACGCGCTGCACAAGGTCCTGGACCGCGGCGATATCCGCTTCCTGGGCAACGTCACCTATGGCCGGGACCTGACGCTCCATGACTTCCGGGCTTTCTACGACGCTGTGATCTTCTCCACCGGCGCCATCAAGGATGCAGACCTCAACCTCCCCGGAGTCGAACTGGATGGATCCTTCGGCGGCGCGGACTTTGTATCCTGGTACGACGGCCATCCCGACGTCCCCCGCGACTGGCCGCTGGACGCCAAGGAAATCGCGGTGATCGGCAACGGAAATGTAGCCCTGGATGTGGCGCGCATGCTGGTCAAGCACGCGGACGAGCTGCTGACCACTGAGATCCCGGACAACGTGTACAACGGTCTGAAGAACTCCCCCGTCACGGACGTGCACGTCTTTGGCCGCCGCGGACCCGCGCAGGTGAAGTTCACGCCGCTGGAGCTGCGCGAACTGAGCCATGCCCAGGACGTGGACATCGTGCTGTACCCGGAGGATTTCGAGTTCGATGAAGCCTCCGATGAGGCCATCCGCAGCAACAACCAGATCAAGACCATGGTGAACACCATGACCAACTGGCTGGTGGAAGAGCACGCCGAAGCCGAGGAGCCGTCCTCCCGCCGCCTCCACCTGCACTTCCTGCACAGTCCGGTGGAAATCTACAGCGACGAAACCTCCGACGCGGGCAACCCGTCTGCGTCCCGCAGGGTGGCCGGCATCAGGTTTGAACGCATGCAGCTGGACGGCACCGGCAACGTCAAGGGCACGGGGGAATTCATCAACTACCCCGTCCAGGCCGTGTACCGTGCCATCGGCTACCACGGCTCCCCGTTGGACGAACTCGAATACGATCCCGAGCGTGGCGTCATTCCCAATGAAGGCGGCCGCGTTCTGGACGCGGAAGGCAATCCGGTACCCGGCATCTACGCCACCGGCTGGATCAAGCGCGGACCCGTGGGCCTGATCGGCCACACCAAAGGCGATGCCCTGGAAACCATCGGATTCCTGCTGGAGGACCGGCTGACCCTGCCGCCGGCGCAGAACCCGGACCCACAGGCCATCATTCATCTGCTGGACGAGCGCGGCATCGAATACACCACCTGGGAAGGCTGGAACAAGCTCAATGCGCATGAAGCAGCCCTAGGTGAGGCATGGTCTGAAGCACAGGCCGGCACCGGTGTTGTGCGCGAACGCATCAAGGTTGTGCCGCGCGAAGAAATGACCGGCATCTCCCGCGGCTAAGTCCGCCTCTGGCGGAGTTCCGGGGACGTCGTTAGACTGGGCGGCACGGGGCAGCTGTGGTTAATCGCTGCGCCCGGAACAATCCGGCACCTGGGAGTTCAATGAAGAACGTGATCCACCCGGCGGTCCTTGGAAGAGAAGCCGCGGAGCTTGTCCAGCGGCGTGCCCTGGCAGGCCATGAGCAGCTGGACAGCCAGCTGGAAGACCGGGATCTCCACGGGGCCCAGGAAATTCCAGGACTGCGGCGCCTGATCCGGGAGTCGTGGCGGCGTTCAGTTCAGCTTCATGCCAACCCGGACAACCCCGAAGCGCCCCTGGCCATGGACCGGGAAGAGCTTGAGGAATACCGGCGCCAGCATCCGCTCGCGGCCATCATGCCGGTCATTCACAAACTGCTGATTCAGCCCAGCCATGACAGCGGGCTGCTCGTGGCCGTGGGCGATGAGGTGGGACGGCTCCTTTGGGTGGAGGGCGACCCCGTCATGCAGCGCCGTGCCGAAGGCATGATGTTCGTGCCGGGCGCCGACTGGTCTGAAGCCACGGTGGGCACCAGCGCCCCCGGCACCGCTCTGGCACTGGGGCGCGGCCTCCAGATCTCCGGGGCCGAACACTACAAACGCTCCGTCCACCCATGGAGCTGTACGGCTGTCCCGTTCCATGACCCGGATTCCGGTGCGTTGCTGGGCGTTGTGGACATTACGGGTACCGCGTCCGCGGTGGCCCCGCACACTTTGTCCCTCGTGGAGGCGACAGTCGCTGCGGCGCAGGCGCAGCTGCGCGTGGAGCGGCTCCAGCTGGCGGCTGCCCAGCTGCGGCTACCGGACCGACGGCGGAGTGCCGGTTCCGCGGCCAGGTCAGGATCCGCTTCGGAAAGCCGCCTGTACCGCAACAGCCTCCAGCTGCTGGGCCGGGACCAGGCGCTCCTGAGCATCGAGGGCCGCACAGTCCCTTTGTCCGCAAGGCACAGCGAAATCCTGGCGCTGCTCAGTACCCACCCGGACGGACTCACGGCCGAGCAACTCACGGTGTTGATCTACCCCGGCGACGGTTCCAGCATGACGCTGCGGGCCGAAATGGTGCGCCTGCGCAAAGTCCTCCGGCAGCTGAACCCCGCTGCCGTGCCGGCATCCCGCCCGTACAGACTGACCATGGATCTGGTCCCGGACACGGGCCAGGTGCTGAGCTGCCTGCAGCGCGGTGCCCACCGGATCGCCCTGGAGATCTACCGCGGGGCGGTGCTGCCGCGTTCGGAAGCGCCCGGCATCGTGGAACTCCGGGATCGGGTCTCCTCGCTGATGCGGGAAGCCGTCCTGACGGACGGCAGCGCAGAGTCCCTGCTGAAGTATGCGGAACTCCCCGAGGCCAGGGACGACGTCGGGGTCCGGACTGTGGCGTTGAAACTGCTGCCGGCGCGCTCGCCCAAGCGGGCCGCCGTCGTCGCCGATCTGGAACGGCTGGAAGCCGAACTTGGCGCGTGAAGCCCGCGGCGCCGCACTGTAACTCACCACAGCGACGACTCACCGCAGCGACGACGGAAGGAAGCACTGTGCCAGCCACCATCGGGGAATTCAACCGGGGCCTTGACGGAAACGTTGCCGAGGTTGCCAAGAAGCTTGAGCCGCTGATAGGGCGCGGGCTGCCCAGTTCAACGATCCGGGCGACCTGAAGCCGGCATCCAAGCAGCTGCAGTAGCTGCGCGGTAGTCGTCGCAAGGCCGCCCGTCAGGACATGGAACGTGAGCTGACTCACATGGTTGCAACCTGGCTGCAACCTTCCCGCACCTACGCTGAGTGCAACGGCTTCCGCAACCATCGTGCGGTCACCGATTTGCACAGCAAAGGAGCTAGCAATGACTGTCTATGCACAGCCCGGTACCGCGGGTTCGAAGGTCACTTTCAAGGACCGCTATGAGAACTGGATCGGCGGCGAATGGGTGGCACCCGTCAAGGGCCAGTACTTCGAAAACATCACCCCCGTCACCGGCAAGGCCTTCTGCGAAGTTGCCCGCGGCACGGCTGAGGACATCGAACTGGCGCTCGATGCCGCCCACAAGATCGCCCCCTCCTGGGGCAAGACCTCCGTGGCCGAGCGCGCCGCCATCCTGAACAGGATCGCCGACCGGATCGACGAGAACCTGGAGCTCCTGGCCGTCGCTGAATCGTGGGACAACGGCAAACCGATCCGCGAAACGCTCAACGCGGACATCCCGCTGGCCGCCGACCACTTCCGCTACTTTGCCAGCGCCGTCCGTGCCCAGGAGGGCCGGCTGTCCCAGCTCGACGACGACACCACCGCGTACCACTACCACGAGCCCCTCGGTGTGGTGGGTCAGATCATCCCTTGGAACTTCCCCATCCTGATGGCGGTCTGGAAGCTGGCCCCCGCCCTTGCCGCGGGCAACGCCGTGGTGCTCAAACCCGCAGAGCAGACGCCGGCATCCATCCTGGTGCTGATGGAGCTCATCGGCGACATCCTCCCTGCTGGCGTCCTCAACGTGGTCAACGGCTTCGGCGTGGAAGCCGGAAAGCCCCTGGCCTCCAGCCCGCGGATCCGCAAGATCGCCTTCACCGGCGAGACGTCCACCGGCCGGCTGATCAGCCAGTACGCCAGCCAGAACCTCATTCCGGTCACGCTGGAGCTCGGCGGCAAGAGCCCCAACATCTTCTTCAACGACGTTGCCGACTCCGACGACGCGTTCTACGACAAGGCGCAGGAAGGCTTCGCGCTCTTCGCCTTCAACCAGGGCGAAGTCTGCACCTGCCCGTCCCGCGCCCTGGTCCAGGAAGACATCTACGATTCCTTCATGGCCGACGCCGTCGCCCGCGTGGAAAAGATCATCCAGGGCAACCCTCTGGACACCGAAACCCAGCTAGGGGCCCAGGCCTCCAACGACCAGCTGGAAAAGATCCTCTCCTACATCGACATCGGCAAGCAGGAAGGCGCCAAGGTACTTACCGGCGGTGCCCGCGCCCAGCTTGAGGGTGACCTGGCCGGGGGCTACTACGTCCAACCCACCGTCTTCGAAGGCCACAACAAGATGCGGATCTTCCAGGAGGAAATCTTCGGTCCCGTGGTCTCCGTGGCCCGCTTCACCGACTATAACGACGCCATGGAAATCGCCAACGACACCCTCTACGGCCTCGGCGCCGGTGTCTGGTCCCGCAACGGCAACGTGGCCTACCGTGCCGGCCGCGAGATCCAGGCCGGCCGCGTCTGGGTCAACAACTACCACGCCTACCCGGCCGGCGCCGCGTTCGGCGGGTACAAGTCCTCCGGCATCGGACGTGAAAACCACTCCATGATGCTGGACCACTACCAGCAGACCAAGAACCTCCTGGTCAGCTACAACGAAAACAAGCTCGGCTTCTTCTAAGCCGATCCTGGAGCACCACCACGCATTTTCCGCAGTACCAGGCACCAACGACGCAAGGATTTCGCCAATGATGACGACAATGCACGCAGCCGTAGTAACCGAATTCGGCAAGGACCTTCAGATCCAGGCCCTTCCCATTCCCACCCCGGGCCGCGGTGAGGCCCTGGTGAAGGTGATCACCACCGGTGTCTGTCACACCGACCTCCACGCGGCCGAGGGCGACTGGCCGGTCAAGCCGTCACCGCCGTTCGTCCCCGGCCACGAGGGCGTGGGCGAAGTGGTTGCCCTTGGCGAAGGCGTCACCGACCTTGCTGTCGGGGACCTCGTGGGCAATGCCTGGCTCTGGTCCGCCTGCGGCGACTGCCAGTACTGCCGGACCGGCTGGGAAACGTTGTGCGAAGCACAGCAGAATGCCGGGTACAGCGTTGACGGCTCCTTCGGGGAGTACATGCTGGTGGACACCCGCTTCGCGGCCCGTATTCCTGCCGGTTCGGATCCCGTGGAGGTCGCCCCGGTGCTTTGCGCCGGTGTCACCGTCTACAAGGGCCTGAAGATGACCGAGGCCAGGCCAGGCCAGTGGGTCACCATTTCCGGCATCGGCGGGCTCGGGCACATCGCGGTCCAGTACGCGGTTGCCATGGGCCTGCGGGTCGCCGCGGTGGACATCGCCGACGACAAGCTCGCCTTGGCGAAGAAGCACGGTGCGGAGCTGACCGTCAACGCCCTGCACGAGGACCCCGTGGAGGTCATCCAGCGGGAAACCGGCGGCTCCCACGGCGTGCTGGTCACGGCCGTGCACCCGTCGGCATTCGGCCAGGCGATCGGCATGGCCCGCCGCGGCGGAACCATCGTGTTCAACGGGCTCCCGCCGGGCGACTTCCCGGCGCCGATCTTCGAGATCGTGCTCAAGGGCCTGACGGTCCGCGGTTCCATCGTGGGAACGCGGCAGGACCTTGAGGAAGCCCTCGAGTTCTACGCGGAGGGCAAGATCCACCCCACCGTCTCGACCCGGGAGCTCTCCGAAGTCAACGCCGTTCTTGACGAGATGAAGCACGGCAAGATCGACGGCCGCGTCGTCATCAAGTACTGATGCCACAGGCGAGGCTTGATGCCGCAGTGACGCTGCCCGGGGAGGAGATCTCCCGGGTGGCGCTCACCGCCGAGGCCGTGGAGCTGCTCAGGAAACTGTGGATCCAGCACGGGCCCCTGATGTTCCACCAGTCGGGCGGCTGCTGCGACGGTTCCTCGCCCATGTGCTATCCGGCGGGGGAGTTCATCACCGCAGACGCAGACGTTCTCCTTGGGCTGTTCGACATCGCTGATGGAGTGGAACCCCAGCCCGTCGAGTTTTGGATGTCCAGGGAACAGTTCAGCTACTGGAGCCACACCCACCTGACCGTGGATGTTGTTCCCGGGAGGGGCAGCGGCTTTTCGGTGGAGGCGCCGGAAGGCAAACGTTTCCTGATCCGTTCCACCCTGATGGACTGGCCGGTCTGACCCCTGTAGGACCTGCTGAGACGCCCTCCGGACTGACACCAGCCCGGAGGGCGTCTCAGTATGCGGGACAATTAGTACCGTCCACTGGATGGACATTACTGTTGATAAGTCTGTTTCCAACACGCAATCAGGATTGTGGAACTACTTATGAACCTTCTCCGGACCAAATCAATCGAGCAGTCAATGGCCGACGCCGATGAACCCGGACGCAGGCTGAAGCGGTCGCTCAGCAGCTGGGACCTGATGATCATGGGCGTCGCCGTTGCTGTCGGCGCGGGTATCTTCTCCGTCGGAGCCAAAGCCGCCGCCAACTTCGCCGGCCCTGCCGTGACCGTTTCCTTTGCCGTCGCCGCAGTCACCTGCGCACTGGCGATCATGTGCTACGCCGAGTTCGCCACGGCTATCCCTGTTGCCGGCTCCGCGTACGTCTTCACTTACGCCACCATGGGGGAGGTCCTGGCCTGGATCATTGGCTGGAACCTCATTTTGGAGCTGTTCACGGCTGCGGCTGTGATCGCCAAGTACTGGGGAATCTACCTCAGCAAGGTTTTTGCACTGACAGGCCTTGACGTTCCTGCGTCTGTGTCCCTTGGCGGCGTCGAGGTCTACTGGGGTGCGCTTCTGATCGTTGCAGTTTTTACCATGCTGCTGGTACTTGGAACGAAGCTCTCGGCCCGCGTTGGCAACGTTTTCACCCTGATAAAGGTCGCCGTGGTGCTCTTTGTCATCATTGTGGGCTTCACCTATGTGAAGTTCGAAAACTACAGTCCGTTTGTGCCGGCCTCGGAACCGGCCGCAGCGGGCGGGTCCGCCGATGTACTGAAGCAGTCCTTCTTCGGTTTCCTCACGGGTGCAGTCCCGGCGCAGTACGGCACGCTGGGCGTGTTCGCCGGTGCGGCCCTGGTCTTTTTCGCGTTCATCGGCTTCGACGTTGTTGCTACCTCGGCGGAGGAGGTCAAAAACCCGCAGAAGACCCTTCCCCGCGGAATCTTCGGTGGTCTGGCCGTGGTTACCGTGTTGTACATTCTGGTGTCCCTTGCCCTGACGGGCATGGTGTCCTACACCGAGCTGGCACAGGCCAAGAATCCCACCCTGACAACAGCCTTCGAAGCTGTGGGCAACACTGACGCCGCCAAGATCATCGCCTTCGGTTCGCTGATCGGCCTCACCACGGTGATTATGGTGCTGCTGATGGGCCTCGCCCGGGTGGTCCTTGCGATGAGCCGCGACGGACTGCTGCCGCGATCGCTGTCCAAGACCAGCGACAAACGTTCGACGCCGGTGCGCCTGCAGATCATCTGCGGCGCCGCCGTAGCGCTGGTGGCCGGCCTGACCGAAGTAGACCTCCTGGAAGAAATGATCAACATCGGTACGCTGTCGGCGTTTGTCATGGTGAGCCTGGGCATCCTGGTGCTGCGGAAGAAGCGTCCGGATCTCAAGCCGGCGTTCCGGGTGCCGTTCGGCAAGGTGCTGCCTGTGGTTTCCGCGGCGCTTTGCCTGTACCTGATGACCAACCTGGCAGTGCAGACGTGGATCTTCTTTGCCATCTGGCTAGTGATCGGCCTGGTCATCTACTTCGCCTACGGTCAGCGCCACTCCCGGCTCAACGAGAAATTCGCCGAAGCGCGGGTTGCCGTCAACGGGGCCGGGGCCGACGAGGAAGTCCTCGCCAAGATCTGACCGCCGGGCCGAATAAGATGTAGGCATGGGTCGCCCAGCAAAACCGGAACGCAAGGCAGAACTGCTGTCCGCGATTCTGGATTACCTCATGGACAAAACGCTGGCCGAACTGACCTTCCGGAGCCTGGCGGACGGTCTGGGCATCAGCAGTTATGTGCTGGTGTACCACTTCGGTAACCGCGAGCAGCTGGTGAACGAGATCATCCGCTCCATCGAGTCCAGGCTGGACAGCATGCGCAACACCGACGTCCGGGACATCGACAGGGAAGCCTGGAAGTCGTTCCTGCTGGAGTCCTGGCAATGGACCATGGCCCAGCGCAACCGCCATCTCGCCCGGCTCGAGTTTGAGGCCACCGCCCAGGACATCGTTGCCGCCGCACCCCGGGGAACCTCGCAGGAGCACTTCCGGATGCTGCACGAAAAGGCCAGGGATTGGCTGGTGGTGCAGGGTATACGCGAAGAGTTCGCGGATACCGACGCCCGCCTGTTCACCTCCACGTTCTACGGCCTCCAGTTCGACTTTGTGGTGATGAACCAGCCCGAAGAAGCCACCATGGCCTTCGAGCTGATGCTAACGGTCTTCTTCGAAAATCTTGACCACCGGCTTCTCACGGACGGCCAACACCTCTGATCATGACCTGCCATGCGTCACCTCAGGGTGCGGCATGCCTGCCCACCCAGTCCACGAGCGGACGAAGCTCCTCCCACAGCAGTGCAATCTCCTGCGCGGCGGATGCCGTTGACAGCCAGTCCGGCTGGCCCAGGGTAACGCTGGCGGATAGTGATTTGTGCTTCAGGAGTTCGGCCCGCGGATGATCCCGGGCGAAGCCCCGGGGTACGGTCTTAAGTTTTTCGCCCTCCACTGCGAATCCGGCTGCGGTGATGGCGTGCACAATCCGCTGCAGGGACTCGCCTGTACCCGCGGCGTCTACAGAGTTCCGGTAGCGCCCCAGCTGCGCCGGTGAATGCGAATGGCAGCCGCCGCCCACCAGCAGGCCATCGGCGCTGAGCTGGAGGTAGTAACCCATGCCTTCCTGGAACGAGGCAAATGCACCCTGGGCGGTTTTGTAGGGTGACTTGTCTTGCGAAAACCGGATATCGCGGTTGGGACGGAAGATCTTGCCGGGGCCGAACCGCGGCTCAAGATCGTCCAGCAAGGCAATCAGCGGTTCCTTGACGGACTCGTCGTAGGTGGACCTGTGTTCCAGCCACCAGGCCCGGTTGTTGTTGTTCTCCAGCTGCGCGTAAAAACCGATGGCAGCGGAGGGGATGCCGCGGAATGTGTCCATGCAGCGATCATAGGGAGGCAAGGCCCGCGTAGGCCAGAGCGCCGAACCGTTATGTGGAAAACAAGAGCACCCCGCCACGGAGAACCGTGACGGGGTGCTGCGGTGTCCCGGAAGGACCGCCGTCAGAAAAACAAATCAGCCGATTTTATTGGCTGCTTCGGCGTCGGAGTCCGTTGAGGCTGCACCGAGGTTGGCGCGCAGCTTGGCGCCGAGCTCGGAATCCACATTGGTCCAGTACTGGATGGCGCGTTCCTTGATGCCGGCGTTCTTCACGCCGCCCACGGCGCCACTGATGGTGTCCAGCAGACGGGCCTTGGCGCCGTCGTCGAACACCTCGCGGTACAGGGTGCCGGCCTGGACGAAGTCGCCGTCCTCAGCGTGCAGGGAGTGCGCAGAGAGCGTCAGCTCGCCGTCGTTCTCCCAGCCTCCGCCCGCAACAGCCGGCTCAACAGCAGCCGGGCCACCGAAGGAGTTCGGTGCGTAGACCGGAACGGACGGGGCGTTGAAATGGAAACGCCCGGCGCCGTCCTGGCTGTAGTTGTTGACCTGGTTGATGGGCTGGTTCACCGGGATCTGGGCATGGTTGGTGCCCACGCGGTAGCGGTGTGCGTCCGCGTAGGAGAAGATGCGGGCCTGCAGCATCTTGTCCGGCGAAGCGGCGATGCCCGGCACGAAGTTCGACGGCGCAAACGTGGCCTGCTCGATCTGCGAGAAGTAGTTCTCCGGGTTCTTGTTCAGCTCCATGGTGCCCACGTGGATCAGCGGGTAGTCAGAGTGCGGCCACACCTTGGTGAGGTCGAACGGGTTGAAGCGGTAGGTCTTGGCATCCTCGTAAGGCATGACCTGGACGTGCAGTTCCCAGGAGGGAAGGTTGCCGGTGGCAATGTTTTCCTGGAGATCGCGGATGTAGAAGTCGGCGTCGGAGCCGGCCAGCTCTTCTGCCTGGTCACCGCTCATGCTCTGGACGCCCTGGTTGGAGCGGAAATGGTACTTGACCCAGAATCGCTCACCCTCGGCGTTGATCCACTGGTAGGTGTGAGAGCCATAGCCCTGCATTTCGCGCCAGGATGCCGGCAGGCCGCGGTCGCCCATGAGCCAGGTGACCTGGTGTGCGGATTCGGGGGACAGCGTCCAGAAGTCCCACTGCATGTCGGCATCGCGCAGATGGGTGCCCGGGAGGCGCTTCTGGGAGTGGATGAAGTCCGGGAACTTGATGCCGTCGCGGATGAAGAACACCGGGGTGTTGTTGCCGACGAGGTCGTAGTTGCCTTCGGAGGTGTAGAACTTGATGGCGAAGCCGCGGGGGTCACGCCAGGTGTCCGGGGAACCCGCTTCGCCGGCAACGGAGGAGAAACGGATCAGCATGTCCGTCTCGACGCCGGGCTGGAAGAGGGCTGCCTTGGTGTACTTCGAAACATCCGCGGAAGTCTTGAAGGTACCGAAAGCGCCGCCGCCCTTGGCGTGGACCACGCGCTCCGGCACACGCTCGCGGTTGAACTGGGCGAGCTTTTCCACCAGGTAGTGGTCGGTCAGAATGATGGCACCGTCAGCACCGACGGACTGTGCGTGTGCGTCGGAAGGGACGGGGGCGCCCGACTGGGTAGTCGAGATGGGCGCAGAGATGTTCGCAGTCATCTTTCTCCTATTTCTTGATTACTTGTTAGTTACGTTCGGCAGGAAGTTTTGGGTCCGCTGACAGTCCTGGCAGACGCCCTGGTACATCACGTCTGCAATCTGGATGGTCATTGGTTTTGAGTTCTTATCCCAGTGCGGGGTCAGGCAGGGCGCATGTCCCACGGCGCAATCCACGTCCTCAACCCGGCCGCAGCTGATGCAGATGGCGTGGTGGTGGTTGTCGCCCACCCTGGTTTCGTACAGTGCGGGGGAGTGAGGCGGCTCGAAGCGCCGCAGCATCTGGAGATCGGTGAGATCGCCGAGCACTACGTAGACGGACTGGGCAGTCAGCTCGGGAAGTTCCGCACGCGCAGCGGCAAGGATGCTTTCTGCCGGAGAATGCGGATGATGTTCGACGGCGGCCAGCACCGCCAGCCGCTGTTTGGTCACCCGGCGGCCGTGGGCGCGCAGGGCGGCAGCCCATGCTTCCTGGCCGCCGCGATGTTCCGTCATGACTCCATTGAAGCACTTATTGTGACTACTTCACAATAAGGCTGCATTAATTTCCGGTGAACGAAGCAAAAATTCCAATGGATTGAGGTCCTCGCCTGCCGAGCGTCCCAGTGCATGCACTTCGAGCCTGCCGCCACCTTCCGCGCCACCTTTAGCGCCAGAGTCCGGCACCACACAGCTGAGGCCGCGGACGCTGGGCTGGCCTGCCAGGTTCTGGATTGCGGCTGCCAGCGCCAGCAGCTCCAGCGGCATCACCTCTGAGATGGCGCCAATCCGCCTTTCCGGGGTCAGCACCATGTGGTGCGGACCGGCTGGATTTCCGGGTGCCCCACTGCGGACTCCGGGAAACAGAGCGGAGCGGGACGCCGTGTCAGGTGCTGCGGTGTCCTGTGCTGGGGTATCAGGTGCAGGGGTGTCCGGTGTTGGGGTGAGGGCGGCGTCAGCGGCGCGTCGCAGTTCCCGGCGCAGACCGCCGTCGTACTTCCTGAGATCCTCGGGCGGGACCGGAAGCCGGCGCTGGGCGGGCAGCCGGAGCTGGGCGCCCGGGGCGATCGATTCACCGTCCCAGCGCCCGAACAGGTGGAAAGTGGGTGTGGAGGACTCGGCTTCAGGCTCGCCGATGGCCGCTCCGAGCGGGTGCCATTGATGCGCAAAAACCATGGTCAGGCTCCGGACCCCAAGCACCTCAACGAGTGCCTGCCGTGCCGCATTGTGGCAGAGCAGCCAGTCAGCAGCCGAACGGTGATCGAAGGCCGTGGCCGGGTTGCTCAGCCGGATCAGGAGGTGGCCTGCGGTCAGGGCCGTGCGCGGCCGTGCCACTTCCCACAGGGCAGAAGCGAAAAGAAGCCGTCTGGACAATCCCATGTGCTCACCCCTTCCCCCGCCCGAGGATACCAAGCGGTACGGGGTTCCGGCTACCGGGGCGCCCCGGCCTCCGGCACCCAATACTGTCTGCGGGCGCCGCTAGAGTGACGTGGTGGCAAAACGTCTGGCCGGCATGACTCCGCTGCGTAAAAGCCCGGCATTCCGCCGGCTCTGGCTGGGATCGGCCGTCTCCAACGAGGGAAGCCAGCTCACCCTGGTGGTGCTGGCCGGGCGGTCCCAAGGTAGGGGACATGCTGGCCGGTGGCGGCACTAAACTGCTGAGTGAGGGCTGGGTTCTGCTCTTGGGAGGCGGGCTCTGCATCGCGGTGGCATGGCTGGTTTCCCGCTGGCAGTCCGGGTTCCTGACGTACGACGCCCCGAATCCGGTTCCGTAACAGGTTCCGCAATTGGTCCCTGCGGGGCAACTTCTCTTGGAGGCACGGTGCACAAGCATTACAACGGGTTGAAGACCACAGCGCTTTTCGGTGTCCTCTGGGCGGTTCTCCTGGGCTTGGGAGGCCTGATCGGTGTCAGCACCCGCAGCGCCGCACCCATCTGGATCATGGCGCTGATCGGAGTGGGCACCACCGCGTACGGTTACTGGAACAGCGACAAAATCGCCATCGGCTCCATGCAGGCCTACCCCGTGACCGAGTCCGAGGCGCCGCAACTGCACCAGATTGTGCGGGAGCTCTCGGTCCGCGCCAACCAGCCCATGCCGCGGATCTATGTGTCACCCACCATGGCACCGAACGCTTTCGCCACTGGACGCAATCCCAAGAACGCCGCCGTGTGCTGCACGCAGGGAATCCTGCAGCTGCTGGATACGCGGGAGCTCCGCGGCGTCTTGGGGCACGAGCTGATCCACGTCTACAACCGCGACATCCTGACGTCCTCTGTTGCCGCTGCCGTGGCCGGTGTAATCACCTCGGTGGGCCAGATGCTGCTGTTCTTTGGCGGCGACCGCCGCAATTCCAACCCCATCGGCATGCTGGCCATGGCACTGCTGGCACCCTTTGCGGCCTCGCTGATCCAGCTGGCCATCTCCCGCACCAGGGAGTACGACGCCGACGAGGACGGTTCGGAGCTCACCGGTGATCCGCTGGCACTCGCCTCAGCACTGCGAAAGATTGAGCAGGGCGTCCGGATGGTGCCGCTGCCGCAGGAACAGCAGCTGGTCAACACCTCGCACCTCATGATCGCCAATCCGTTCCGGGGCGGCGTCATGACCAAACTGTTCGCCACGCACCCGCCCATGAAGGAACGCATTGCCCGCCTGGAGCGGATGGCGGGCCGGCCGCTCAGCTGAGCGCCGCCGTCGTGCGTTCCATCCTGGCGAGGCGCGTTATGCCCGGCGAGGCGCGTTATGCCTGGCGACGCAAAAAAGGGCCGGCGACTCTGGAATTCCAGTGTCGCCAGCCCTTTCCCGGGTCGAGAGACCGTTTGTTCGTCGAAATCTAGCTGCGGAAGTTCACAAACTGGAGGTCGGCTTCGTCGAAGTTCTTCAGGAGCGCCATGGTGTCCTGGAGGTCGTCGCGGGATTTGGAGGTCACGCGGAGTTCGTCGCCCTGGATCTGGGACTTGACGGACTTGGGGCCTTCGTCGCGGATGAGCTTGTTGATCTTCTTGGCCAGGTCCTGGGCGATGCCCTCTTTGATGGTGGTCTCCAGACGGAATTCCTTCCCTGACGCATAGGGCTCGCCGGTGTCCAGGGACTTCAGTGAGATGCCGCGCCGGATCATCTTGGACTGCAGGACGTCCAGAACGGCCAGGACACGCTCTTCCGAGTTTGCCTTCATGAGGATATTCTCGCCGCTGAAATCAACCTCGGCGCCAACGCCCTTAAAGTCGTAGCGCTGGACGAGTTCCTTCTGCGCCTGGTTCAGCGCGTTGGCAACTTCCTGCTTGTCTACTTTGCTTACGACGTCGAATGTGGATTCGCCTGCCATGACTCTCCTTATGCTGATGGGTCTTCGCCCGGACAGGGCGGGGATGTCTGCATTCCAGACTAGTACGGATGGGCCGGATGTGAAGCTGTCACGGCTTTCACAGTTCACTCATAGCGGACGCATGGCGGGAACGAAGTTTGGGCGGCCAAAGTTGTAGCAGTTGGTAAGCCGCTCCGAAAGGGAAAAGCATATGCACCGCAAGGCCGTCCGTTATGTCACCAAGACCACTGCCGCCGCCACATCAGTTGCCGCGGCCGCGATGGCCGCCTCCATCATCCTCAGCCCTGTCGCCGATGCCTCCTCGCGGATGGACGGTGTGCACTCGGATCTGCTCCGAGCCGTGCACCTGAACCAGATCACGGAGGATCAAGCGGCCGGGTTTGAAGCAAAACTGGCCGGCCGGATCCTCGGAGAAGCCTGATTTTCCGGGCTTTTTGACGAGTTCTTGCCCCGATTCGATTCTTAGGCAGAAGTTCTGTAAAGTTGTCTTGCCCGCGGTTACTGGAAGCGGAACGGATGGAAACAGACGTTCTTCGAAGGAAGCCGCGAGTGATCTTCTTATGAAGTTCGGCAGATTACCCGAGCGGCCAAAGGGGGCTGACTGTAAATCAGCTGGCAACGCCTACGGGGGTTCGAATCCCTCATCTGCCACCCTTGGAAAAGCCTCCGAAACCACCAGGTTTCGGAGGCTTTTTCGTGTCTGCGCGCCGGCGGCCGCGGCGCACAAGCGATCTCAACGGTTACGATTTGTCTAGTTCAATGCGATCAGGAGCATCTGGCTGGTGCCCGGGATACAGGTCTGCAGGATCGCCCTGGGGAAGCCGCCGAACAAGGCGGCGACATTGTTGGTGGTGCCGGGGTTGGGGACCTGTCCGCGGCCGGTCACGATGTACGTTCCGTAACCGGGAATGCTCACGGTCTCGCCGACGCCGATACCCGAGAATCGCGCCCACCCTCCGCAGAAGTCGTGCTCGGTGATGAACAGTGAGTAGCCGTCATTCGGCGTGAAGTGAATGGGCCCGATGCAGCTGTCCACCAAGGCCTGGCCTCCGGCGCCCGCCACGTAGATAGTGCGCACATACGGTGTGGCTGCCTCGGCGGCGGGTACCGCAGCGGCCGGAGCAGGTACCGCGGAGGTAGGCGCGGCGGGCTGGATCTCGACGGCCGGCCCTGTCAGCTTCAGTGTCTGGCCGGGGAAGATGACAGTGTAGGCCCCGAGTCCGTTCGCAGTCAGCACGGCGTTTGTGTCGAGGCCGAAGCGCGCAGCGATTGAAGCCACGGTGTCCCCTGCGGCCACCGTGTAGGAGTTTGAGGCAGGCACCGCACCTTCGGCGGGCGCCGGTGCCCGCGGTGCCCCGGCAGGCGCTGGCTGGGGAGGATTATTTGCCGGGGCTGCCGCAACAGGTACCTCCGGCTGGCTGGCCTCGGGTTCAGCCGCGACCTCGGCCGCGACGGCAGGCGCCGGGTTGGTCGCAGTGGCGGACGGGGACTGGGAGACCTGCGTCGTCATTGCAGCGACGGAGTGGTCCACCGTCGTGATGACAGCAGTGGCAGCGACGGCAGCGAGCACCGTACCTGCGATCAGGACGGCCTTGAATTTGTTGGCGATCGGACGGCTTTTGGCACCGGAAGTGAAAGAGAGGCTTCCGCCCTTTTCAGGGCTCGTGTAATCCTGCTGATCCATCGGTATCCCCCGGATATCGGTGCTGAGGGTCGACCGGAGGGAAGGCCCAGGGCGGTGATGGGCAGGCACGGGGCAGCACTCAGTATGCTAATTACGAGGTGCACTGCACATAAACATGAGACGAATACGACAGATGACTAATCATTTGTCGGCCCTAGGAATATCGAGTTTATGAATTGTGGGATACATTCCGCACGAGTAGGCGTTACCTGACTCTTGTCCAGGGAATACTTGCACGCTCGGCGGTCGTACTCGGTTGCCCAGGAAGAACACTTGTTTCCTCGCGGTCGAGACCTGCGGAGCGCCCGGGCCCCCGTATTGCGTGGCCGGTACTTGTTAACGGGCAGGGCTGCCGGATGAGGGCAGGCACGGGACAGTGCAGCGGGCTCGGCTCGGGGTGCCTCGCCGACGGTACGGTCAATGTTCGGGCGGGCTAATACAGCTAGGCCGAGCGCCGGGCGGACCGCCGCTTGCGGGTTCAGCCCGCCGCTTGCGGGTTCAGCCCGCCCGTGGTCTCAGGAGCGGGCGTTTTCCAGCCAGTACCCGTCCTGATGGTGCACGAGGCGCCGGCCAAGTCCGCCGAGCAGCTGAACCCAGATGGTGCTGCGGTCCTCTGTCATGCCGTCCAGGGTCCCCACGATCCGGCGGCCCCTGCTGTCTGCAAGGATCAGCTCCTGGTTGAGGGGCAGCTCGGGCCAAAGGCCGCTTGGTGCTGCAACGGTTTCGGTTGTACTCACACGGACTCCTTGCTCGCCGCTGACGTTGTATTTGTGACATTGTGCTGGGAGGGAATGAACTGCCGGTGAACGCAGCCACAACGTTGGGAACAGCAGCGGATGCCCAGGCGGGGGCGGCTTCCACTTCAAGTTACTCATGGGTAATATTGCTTTATGCACCTGCTTCTGCGCACCCTCATGATGCTGTTCACCTCGGCCCGGCGCTCGCCCCTGAGCATCTGGGACACGTCATCCCTACCCCTGCGGGTCCTCCCCACGGACATCGACATCGCCATGCACGTCAACAACGGCATGTACTTCTCGCTGATGGATCTGGGCCGCTTCGACCTCATGGTTCGCAGCGGCGTCTGGAAAAAGATGCGCGGGAGCGGCTGGAGTCCGGTGGCCGCCGGCGAGACCATCGCCTTCCGGAAATCCCTGCAACTGTGGCAGCGGTACACCATCGAGTCCAAGATCATCGGGCTGGATGCCAAAGCCATCTATTTTGAGCAGCGGATGGTGGTGGACGGCGAAATCTACGCACGCGCCTACATTGCCACCCGGTTGGTCAGCCGGGGTAAGCCGGTCAGCCAGGAGGAGATCCTGCGCGAATTCGGCGAACCGCCTGCCGACCTGGAGCTGCCTGAGTGGATCCACGAGTGGCGCGAGACGAACGCGTTGCCGGGTGCCCGACGGCCGGCCCCGCACGGCTGGGCCTAGCCGGTCCCCGCACGGCGAGGACAAAAGCCAAACTACGCGCCGACGTCGCGCCGGTGCAGAGTTACGGCGCTCAGTGCCACCAGCGCTGCCGAGGTGCCCCACAGCCATCCGGCGGCGGCCCAGTCGGCACCGTTGGCCACCGGCGAGTTGCCGTACGCCCAATGGTAGGGACTCAGCTTAAGGAGCCACTCGACCTCCGCACTCTGACGGCCCACGGCGTTGAACACATAACCCAGCACGCCGACGGCGGCGCCGGCAGCCAGGCCATAGGTACGCCGGCCGGACAGGGCCCCCGCAAACAGGGCCGCCGTTCCGCTGAGCAGCGCCAGTCCCGCGAACAATACCGACGCGCCGAACAGGTATTCGGGTGTAATCCCGAGCTGGGCGGAATCGTTCAGTAGCCGCACCAGGACAAACACGACGGCGGCCAGCAGGACCACTCGCAGCAGCAGCGCCAGCGCCCGTTCCAGCACCACCTGGACTCGGGTAACGTCGTGGGCGAGCGTCAGCTCCAGCTGACCAGATTCCTCGTCTCCGCCTACGGCGGCAGCGCCCCACGCCACAGATGCGATGGTCATCAGCAGGAAACCGATCAGCCCGAAGAGGGTGCCTTGGGTATAGCCGGGACCGGTGGCGATCTGGTCGTAGTTAAGTGCCTTGGTCATTTCCGGCGGCAGGGCATTGATCATGTCCTGCATCTGCGCGCTGCCGCCAATGGACGGGTACAGCGGCAAATACAGGAAGATGGCGGCGGCGAGACCAGCAGCCCAAGCCGCCGTGGAACGCCAGGAATCCACAAGCGCCCTGCGGAAAAGGGGGAGTGACTTGCTCACTGCCGGCCGCCCTTACCGCCGAGGGTGCCGTACATCTTCAGCACCGATTCCTCCAGATCCGGCTCCTCCAGCACCAGATCTGTCAGGTGCAGCGAGGCCAGTGTCTGAATCAGCGGCTGGATGGCACCTTCCAGCGTGGCCGAAAGCTCGACAACGCCGTCCGTCACCAGCACCTCAAGATGCCCGATGCCGGGTACCCGGCTGAGCAGCGCACCGGCGTCGTGCGGGTCAATTCCGGTGGCGCTCAAGCGCAGATGCCGCACCGCGCTTTCACGGAGTTCGTCCACGGAGGCGACCGTGACTAACTGGCCGTCGCGCAAAATGGCCACGGTGTCCGCCGCCTGCTGGATCTCGCTGAGCACATGCGAACTCAGGAACACCGTCTGGCCCTGCTCAGCTGCTTCACGGACCATTGCATGGAACTCCTGCTGCACCAGCGGGTCCAGGCCGCTGGTGGGCTCATCGAGGACCAGGAGCTCGGGATCGTGCATAAAAGCCTGCACCAGGCCCAGCTTCTGCTTGTTGCCTTTGGAGAGCTTGCGGGTGTGGCGGTCCAGATCCAGGTCCAGCCGTTCTGCCAGCGCATCGATCCGGCCTCGCTTCACGGGACCGCTGATCGCCACGTAGTGGGAGAGGAGCTTGCGTCCGCTGATCCGGCCTTCCAGAAACAGCTCGCCCGGCAGGTAGCCAATCCTGCGACGTAGCTCGGGCCCTGCCGTCCGGGGATCCTCACCCAACACCCGGGACGAACCGGAGGTGGGTCGGATGATGTCCAGCAGGCACCGCATGGTGGTGGTCTTCCCGGCTCCATTGGGCCCGATCACGCCGAATACAGATCCGCGCTCTACCTCGAAGCCGATGCCGTGCAGCACCTCCCGGTTCCCGAATTTCTTGGTCAGCCCGGTGACGGTGATGGCTGAGGTGCCCTTGCGCACTGGCAGGCGCGTGCGCTTATTCCCCGCTTCGCGGCTCATGGAGAACAGCGTAGGCCCGCGCCCGGTACAAGTAAACGATGCCGCACGGCCTGGTGGGTGGCACGGGCGGGCGGCCTCCTGCCGGGGCTGCCCGCCGTCGTTCGCTTATTCCCACTCACGCGTGGAGCGAACAAACAGCCTCCGGGCGGGACTTCCAGGGTGCGCTCGCGTACCGTGGAACCATGGCTACAGTTGACATATCAGGTGAACAGTTCGCAACTACCATCGAGGGCAACGACATTGTTCTGGTGGACTTCTGGGCTGCGTGGTGTGGCCCGTGCCGTCAATTCGCCCCCACCTACTCGGCCGTCTCCGAGAAACACCAGGATGTTGTCTTCGCGAAGGTGGATACCGAGGCTGAGCAACAGCTCGCCGCGGAGGCCGGCATTACCTCGATCCCCACCCTGATGGCGTTCCGCGAAAAGGTGCTGGTGTTCTCCCAGCCGGGTGCTCTCAACGCCCAGCAGCTGGAGCAGGTCATCGACGCCGTGAAGGCCCTGGACATGGAAGAAGTCCACGCCCACGTGGCGCGCTCGCAGGCCGAGGCCGCAGCGTCCGCAAACAAGCAGGACGGCACCCAACTCCCGGAGGCCTAACTCTCCTCCAGCAGCAACGCGGGGTCACTTACGGCCCATTAACCAGTGGTTGATGGGCTGTAAGTGACCCCGCGTTGTTTGTCTAAAGAGGGAATCCTCAGACCCGCTCGAGCTTCACCGGTTCGGCCAGAAGTGCGCTCAAGGACTCGTTCAGGTCCTGGACGGCCGTGCCCTTGGAATGCCTGGCCAGGTCTTCCTCTGAAGACCACTGCTCGGTCAGCATCAGCTTCTCCTCAGTTGCCTCGGTGAGCTCGTAGCGGATGCAGCCGGGCTCGTTCACCACCTCGTCGATGGCGATTTCGAGGGCGAGCTTCACGCGGAAGAATTCGCCGTCGTTGGGGATGAACGTGGCCAGCAGGTCAATGGGTGCACTCATGGATTTCACAATACCGGGCGCCGCACCCCTGCTGGCTCTGTTTCCGCCGGACACCCTTCTGTTGCGCTTCTATTGCCGCTGGCGAGTTGGTAGCGTGCCATCATGCGCGCTTATACAGCCGGGGACACTGACGTCCCGCTGCTCGAGGAAACCATTGGCGAGAACTTTGAGCGGGTGGTGGCACAATTTCCCTTCCACGATGCGTTGATTGAGGCGGCCGCTGTTCCCGGCGCTGACGCCCGCCGCTGGAGTTACACCAAACTGAACGACGACGTCGACCGCCTGGCGCGCTCGCTCCTCGCCTTGGGAGTGGCCACGGGGGAGAGGATCGGCATCTGGAGCCCCAACTGCGCTGAGTGGACCATCCTCCAGTACGCCACAGCCAAAATCGGCGCCATCCTGGTCAACGTAAATCCGGCGTACCGCACCCACGAGCTTGAGTTCGTGGTCAAGCAGAACGGGATGCGGATGCTGGTGACGGCACCGTCGGACAAAAACAGCGACTATGTGGGAATGGCCCGCCAGGCGCTCGCTGAGTGTCCGGAACTCCGTGAGCTGGTGTTCCTGCCGGACGCCGGTTCGAAGGAGCTCGACGCCGGCGTCGCCCAAAGCGATGAGGAGCGGACTTACGCCGAGCTGCTCAAGCGGGCTGACGACGTCGGGCATTCCGGCCTGAAGGCGCGGATGGCCGAACTGGACCCGCATGAGCCCATCAATCTGCAGTACACCTCCGGCACCACGGGGTTCCCCAAGGGCGCCACGCTGACGCATCACAACATCCTGAACAACGGCTACTCCATCGGCGAGCTGCTGGGTTACACGGAGCACGACCGGGTGGTGATTCCGGTGCCGTTCTACCACTGCTTCGGCATGGTGATCGGCAACCTCAACGCGCTGAGCCATGGGGCCGCCACCATCATTCCCGGGCGGGGCTTCACTCCGGCCTCTGCGCTGGAAGCCGTGCAGGATTTCGGCGGGACGTCGCTGTACGGCGTGCCCACCATGTTCATAGCCGAACTCGCCCTGCCGGACTTCGCCTCGTATGACCTCTCCACGCTGCGCACCGGCGTCATGGCAGGCTCGCTGTGCCCCATCGAGGTGATGAACCGGGTGATCTCGGAGATGAACATGTTTGATGTGGCCATCTGTTACGGCATGACGGAGACCTCGCCGGTGTCCACCATGACGCTCAGCAGCGACACCCTCGCCCAGCGTACCGAGACGGTGGGCCGGACCATGCCGCAGCTGGAAAGCCAGGTGGTGGATCCGGGCACCGGGGAGGTGCTGGTGCGAGGCGAGATCGGCGAGCTCTGCACGCGTGGCTATGCCGTGATGCAGGGATATTGGGATCAGCCGGACAAAACAGCCGAGGCCATCGATGCGGAGGGCTGGATGCACACCGGTGACCTCGCACGTATGGATGAGGGCGGGTACGTGGTGATCGAGGGGCGGATGAAGGACATGGTGATCCGCGGCGGCGAGAACGTCTATCCGCGCGAGATCGAGGAGTTCCTGTACGGGCACCCGTCCATCCAGGACGTGCAGGTGATCGGCGTCCCGGATGCCAGATACGGCGAGGAGCTGATGGCCTGCATCATCCTCAAGCCCGGAGCCGAACCGCTGGATACGGAAGGCATTGCCGAGTTCTGCCGGGGCAAGCTGGCGCACTACAAAATCCCTCGCTACGTGGAGGTGCGCGACAGCTTCCCGATGACGGTGTCCGGCAAGGTCCGGAAGGTGGAAATGCGCCAGGAAGCAGTGGCCAGGCTGGGCCTCTAGTGTAGCGTGTCGTTGATTCCTTTGGGTATGGTTTTTTGTCAGACTTGATCCATGGTTTATCTGGCAAGGGCTTTGGAATTGCGTGACGGGGACCGGGGGTTCTTGGAGGCGTTGACTCGTGGGAATTCTTCCTCCGCGACATTGGCGTTGCGGGCGCGCACGGTTTTGTTGGCTGCCGACGGGATGCCGAATATCCAGATCGAGAAGATCACCGGGTTTTCGGCACCCACGGTTTTGAAGTGGCGCAACCGCTATGCCGAGGGCGGGATCGAGGCCCTGTCCGATGTCCAGCGCCCGGGACGGGAGCGGGAGATCGACGAGCTTGCCCTGATCGCGGACACCCTGACCAACGACGGGAAGCCGCCGGCCGAGCTTGGGATCTCGCACTGGTCCGCCCGCATCATGGCCGAACGCCACGGAGTCTCCTTTTCCTCGGTGGCCCGCATCTGGCGCCGTTGGAAAATCCAGCCTCACCGGATCGAGACGTTCAAGTTCTCCACTGATCCCGCCCTGGAGTTCAAGCTCCGGGACGTGGTGGGCCTGTACATGTCCCCGCCGGAAACGCGGTGGTCGTGAGCATCGATGAGAAAACCCAAATCCAGGCGCTGTCCCGCACCGGCCCGGATCAGCCGTTGTCCTCGACGCACCCGCTGCAGCAGACCCACGACTACAAACGCAACGGCACCACCACCTTGTTCGCCGCCCTGGAGGTCCTCACCGGCAAACTCAGCGCGAACGCCTTCTACCCAAAGCACACCAACATCGAGTTCGTCGATTTCCTGGGCCGGGTCGCCGACGCCCACCCCGGGGTTGAACTGCATGTCATCTGCGACAATTACGCGACGCATAAGCATCAGAACGTGAAGGACTGGCTGGCCAAAAACCCGCGCGTGCGCCTGCACTTCACCCCAACCAGCTGTTCCTGGCTGAACATGGTGGAGATCTTCTTCGGGATCATCACCCGCCAGTGCCTCAAACGCGGTGCGTTCAGCTCGGTGAAAGAGCTGGAACAAACCATGGAACGCTACATCGAGAACTACAACCAGGACGCCAAACCATTCACCTGGACCAAATCAGCGGACTATCTCCTGGGCAAGATGAAACGCAAACAAACCATTAACACGGAACACTAGCGTCCCCGACAAAGCAACGCGGGGTCACATACGGCCCATGTCGGGCGCCAAGATGGGCCGTAAGTGACCCCGCGTTGCCTGCTCCACATTCGGGGCTGTGGATAACTCCGAACCGGTGGAATATTCTGCACAGAATAGTCCACATGGTCCGTCTCACCCCGCTCCCGCCGAGCATCCGACTGGTTCCGTTTTCGCACGCTGAGTCACGGGCGCTCGGCGTCCCTCCCAAGAGGCTCCGCGCAAATGATTTATCCGACGGCGGCCGTCTGATTTACCTGCCCGCTGGTAGAAGGCTGGAGATCGCCGACCGTGCCCGGGTGCTTGCAGCCGCCACGCGCCCGAGGCATGGGTGTCGCACCAGACTGCCGCTGCGCTGACTGACCTCGGGCTGCCACCCTGGATGGATTTGGAATCGACGGTTCACCTCAGCAAACCTCACCACCTTCCGAGAGTCAGGCGTGGGGGCATAACCGGCCACCGCGTCCATGTAATCCCCGGCGAGGTGATCGAAATCGACGGCATCCCGGTATCGGCACCGCCGCGGACGTGGCTGGATCTCGCCAGGGAGCTGCCTCTGAAATATCTGATCGCAATGGGGGACCAACTGATCCGAATCCCCCGGCCCAGGCTGGAATTCAGGTCCCAACCACACGCATACAAGGACGGACTTCGCCTGCTGATCCGTCAGCATCCCAATGTGAAGGGAGTTGAAAAGGCCCGGCTCGCTCTCGAAGAAATGCGTGTTGGAGCGGACTCCTTCCCGGAATCGTTCCTGCGGCTGGCGATGCGCGACGCCCACCTGCCCGAGCCTGATCTGCAGCTCAGGCTCGATCCGCAGGACCGATGGTCGCCGGCCGCCGATCTGGGCTACCGGCGATTCCGGATTGCCATCCAATACGACGGCGCCCATCACCGCACGCGCGAACAGCAGTCCCGCGACAACCGACGCGATGAATCGTTCGTCAACGCAGGCTGGTCCTATTTCAAAGTCAACGCCGATGACCTCGACGAAGGATTCGAAAACGTCATCGTGAGGATCAAGCGAGCCAAACGACGCTCCGCTTAACCCAACGCGGGGTCACTTACGGCCCATGTCAGGCGCCGAGATGGGCCGTAGGTGACCCCGCGTTGCTTGAAGGAGGGGAGGTCAGTGCTGGCGGTGGTCCTGGATAGTCATTCGGGGACCGAAGGCGGGTTTGCGGAAACCGCTGAGTCCCATCAGCCGGACTACCCGTTGCCGGTGCCCGCGCCATGGTTCCAGCAGGGCGAGCATACCGGCGTCGTCGGTCTTTTTGCCGGTGAGTGCGTAGCCCACGTATGACGCCAGATGGTAGTCGCCCACGGCGATCGAATCCGGGCAGCCGTGCGTTCGCTGCACTACCTCTGCCGCGGTCCAGACGCCGATGCCGGACAGGGTCTGCATCTTCATCGCAGCTTCTGCTGCCGGAATTCCTGCCAGGCGTTCAAGCGCGGCGGCGGAGCGCAGCACCCGCATGACGGTTGCCGAGCGTTGTGGTCCCACCCCGGCCTGGTGCCATTCCCAGGACGGGATGCGGAGCCACTGCTCAGGCGTGGGTTGAACCAGGAGGCCGGCAGGCGCCGCGGTCCCAGCACCCGGGGCCGGAGTGCCGTGGCGGTACATCAGATACCGGTATCCGCGCCGGGCCTCGATGACCGTGACTTTCTGCTCCAGGATGGTGGGAACGAGTGAGTCAACCACCCGGCCCGTGGACGGCAGACGGACGGCGGGGTTCCGGCGTCGGGCCTCGGCCACGAGCCGGGGAAGCGTTGCATGGAATGCCGGCTCATCAAAGGCTGACCAGTCATCGCGTGCACCCAGCAGCGCCGGTACGCCGGCAATCGCCGCTTCAGCGCCCGGCCCCCAAGCCAGGGCATCCACGGCGCAGCCCGCCCCGGAAACCGAAAGCTGCAGCGATGCGGGGCCGTCCGGCGTCGTAAATGCGAGCCAGAAACCATCGGCGCGCACGCTGATCGAGGGATCGGAATTACCGCGCATCAAAATGCCAAGGGTCTGGGACAGCGAATAAGTGGTCCTGGGGTCCCAGTGCAGCGAAGCGTCAGCAGCCGCGGCAACGGAGGCTGGAGCTTCAGTGATGGTCATTCATTCATGGTCGCATGATTGGCTGGTCACCGTTTCCGGGGCCTCACCGGGGCCTCACCGGGGCCCTTACCGGGGGCGTACCGCGGGACTAGACTCCATGGTGTGGCCCGCGCCACACCGTCAGAACTTTAAGGAGAGCTCAATGGCCGGAGTAGTGCATTTCGAAATCCCCGCGGACAATCAGGAGCGGGCCAATAGTTTCTACCAGGGTGCGTTCGGCTGGACGCTCACTGCCATGCCGGAGATGGACTACACGATCGCCATCACCACCCCATCGGATGGGGAGACCGGCATGCCCAGTGCGCCCGGGGCCATCAACGGCGCGCTGTTCCCGCGCACGGAGGAACTGAAAACCCCCATCATCACGGTGGATGTTGAGGACATCGACGCTGCACTGGCACAGATTGAGTCTGCGGGCGGCTCTGTGGCCAAAGCCAAGGTTGCCGTTCGCGGAATGGGCTTCTTTGCCTACTTCAAGGACACGGAGGGCAACACCCTGGGCCTGTGGCAGAACGACACCTCAGCAGGAAGCTAGGGCGCCTGTGTCCGGCGCGGGGCGGGTTCTCTAGTCCGAACCGAAGCGGCCGCGTGCCTCCACAGGAATCAAGGGTTTGTCCGCGCGGACTTTCAGCTCCTGCACGGCCCAGGTGTTGCCGTCCGGGTCGCTGAAACCGAAGAACGTGCCGCCGTCGCGTTCGTCAAAAACGGTGATTTCGCTTGCCTCCACCCCTCGGCTGAGCAATTCCTCACGCGCGGCGCGCGCATCCGAGATCACCAGCTGCAGCCCCCGCATTGAGCCGGGCGCCATTTCATTCTGCGAAGGAAGGTCCCCGATCACAATCGAGCAGCCGGAGCCGGGCGGCGTCAACTGGACCACGTGCATGTGCTCGTTCACAGTGTTGTGGTCCAGGTTGAAGCCAACCTTGTCGCGGTAGAACCCGATGGCCGGGTCAATATCACTCACCGGCAGAACTACTACTTCGAGGGTCCAGTCCATGGCGTAGGTCCTTTCAAGGAAGATGTTGCGGCACAAGTCCAGCTTTCCCGCCCGCGGCTGCCTTGGCCAGCATTCTGCTGAACCGGGACGAAGGTGCGGGCGTCAGGTCATTCCGGGCTCAGGGCATTCCGTTGCTGAGCCACAGAGCCAGCACAGCCAGCGGCAGCGTCAGCACCACGGCAGCAAGACCGGCCACGGCAAAGCCGCCCCAGCGCACACGCAGGTTCAGCGTCTGCAGCCGCTCATGCCACAACAACGTGGCGAGGGAAGCCCACGGCGAAACCAAGGGCCCCAGATTCACCCCGACCAGCAGGGCCGCCAGCCGCACCGGTGAGCCGGCCACGGGCTCCATCGCGAGATAAGCCGGAAGATTGTTGGCGGCGTTGGCGGCGCCTGCACCGAGAGCTGCCAGCCGAAGCAGATCCCCCAAGCCGTCGCCGGAGCCCGCAACAGGGGTCAGCACCTGTGCGAGCCCGTGGCTGTGAAGAGCCTCCATCAGCGGAAAGAGTCCTGAAGCCAGCATGAGCGGACGCCAGGGGACCATGGACCAGCGCAACGTCGAAGGGCGGCGCCATAGGAATACGACCAACAGGAACAGTGCAGCGGCCATAGCGGGAAAAGCGACGGGAATTCCGGACACCAGCGCCGGGAGCAGCACCACCACCGTTCCTCCCGACACATAAAGCAACGGCCTGTCCCGCACATGATGGGCAGGCTGCGGCCCATACCGGCCGCGAAGATTCTTCCGGAACGCCAGCCACAGCAGCACAACCGGCACCAATACCCCTACCAGGGCGGGTGCCCACAGCAGCACGGCGAACTCCATCGGTCTCAGGGCAAGCCGGTCCTGGGCCAGCAGATTTGTCAGGTTGGAGACAGGCAGGAGGAGTGAGGCAGTGTTTGCCAGCCAAACTGTGGTCAGGGCGAACGGCAGCGGTGGAATCTTGGCATGTACCGCCAGCAGCACCACCACCGGAGTGACCAGCACAGCGGTGGTGTCCAGCGACAGGAACACGGTGGAAACCGTGGCGAGGGCGATCACGAGGAGCCACAGCAGAAAAACGCGTCCCCGGCCCAGGGAAGCAATGCGGCCGGTCACCACACGGAAGAGCCCGGCGTCGTCCACCAGCTCGGTCACCAGCGTCATGGCAACCACAAAGGAGAGGACGGGAATAGTCCGGCCGGCAAGTTTCAGAAACGCTGGCCACGGCAGAAATCCGGAGACCAGGCACAGTGTCCCGGCCAGCATCATGCAGCCTGGGAGCAGGTAACTCCTTTGGTTCTTCGGCCAGCGAAGGTGCATCACCGCATAATCTTCGCACCCATGGCCGTCAGGACCATCCCTTCCGGGCTAAGACGGTAACTTTGTACCTATGAAGTACGCCCAGTCCGTCCTGGACCTCATCGGCAATACCCCGCTCATCAAGCTCAACCACGTGACTGATGGCATCAAAGCCACCATCCTGGTGAAGCTTGAATACCTGAACCCCGGCGGCTCCATCAAGGACCGCATCGCGGCGAAGATGATCGAGGAAGCCGAACGCGACGGCAAACTGCTGCCGGGCGGAACCATCGTTGAACCCACCTCAGGGAATACCGGCGTCGGCCTGGCCCTGGTGGCCCAGCAAAAAGGCTACAAATGCATCTTTGTGGTGCCGGATAAGGTGGGCGAGGACAAGCGAGCGGTCCTTCAGGCCTACGGAGCCGAAGTGGTGGTGACGCCCAGTTCCGTCGCACCCGACAGTCCGCAGAGCTACTACAGTGTCTCGGACCGTCTGGTCACCGAGATACCGGGAGCCTACAAGCCGGATCAGTTCTCCAACCCGGCCGCCCCCGGCAGCCATTACGAATCAACGGGCCCGGAAATCTGGAAGGACACGGATGGCAGGGTCACGCACTGCGTGATCGGCGCCGGCACCGGCGGGACCATCACCGGCACCGGCCGGTACCTGAAGGAGGTTTCCGCTGACCGTCAGGAGTCCGACGGCGGACGGGTGCGGATCATCGGGGCAGACCCCGCGGGTTCTGTGTACTCGGGCGGCACCGGACGGCCGTACTTTGTTGAAGGCGTGGGCGAGGACATGTGGCCCGCCAACTACGACAAGTCCGTGCCGGACGCGGTCATCGCCGTCAGCGACGCAGAGTCCTTCGCCATGACTCGGCGGCTGGCCCGCGAGGAAGGCCTGCTGGTAGGCGGATCTTCGGGCATGGCCGTGGTGGCGGCGCTGCAGACGGCCAAGGATCTTCCGGAGGATGCCGTGGTGGTGGTCATCCTGCCGGACTCCGGCCGCGGTTACCTCGCCAAGATCTTCAACGACCAGTGGATGCGCTCCTACGGCTTCCTCTCCGGCGGCGAAGAAGCCTCGGTGGGAGAGGTCATCAAGTCCAAGACAGGCGAGCTGCCGGACCTGGTCCACATCCACCCCAACGAGACCGTCCGCGATGTCATCAACATCATGAACGAGTACGGCGTCAGCCACATCCCGGTGCTTTCCCAGGAGCCGCCGGTGGTCATGGGGGAGGTGCTCGGCGCCGTCGATGAGCGAAGCCTGACTTCCAAGCTGTTCCGGGGCGAGGCCAAGCTAACGGACAAGATCTCCGAGCACATGGGCGAGAAACTGCCCGTGATCGGATCCCTGGAAACCATTTCGGCGGCCCGCGAACTGCTCTCCGATGTCGACACCGTTATGGTGACGTTCGTCGGCGCCCCTGTGGGCATCCTCACCCGCCACGATCTCCTCGCCTACCTCAGCAACTAGGGCCCTCCGCACCTAGCGCCCTCCGCTTCCGCAATCAAAAGGATCTTCAATGTCTGTTTCTGGCAGTGTCAATTCAACTGAAACCCAGGGGTTCAACACCCGCGCAGTCCACGCCGGCCAGGCTTTCGAGCCGCGCACCGGGGCCGTGGTGCCGCCGGTCCACTTCAGCTCGACCTACGCCCAGGACGGAATCGGCGGTTTGCGCGACGGCTACGAATACGGCCGCGGCACCAACCCCACCCGGGATGCGCTGCAGGAACAGCTGGCGGCCCTGGAAGGCGGCAGCCACGCGTATTCCTTCAGCTCAGGCCTGGCCGCCGAGGACTCCCTCATCCGCGCCCTCACCCGGCCCGGCGACCACATCGTCCTCGGCAACGACGCCTATGGCGGCACCTACCGCCTCATCAGCCGCGTCCTGGGCGAGTGGGGTATCGGCAACACCGCGGTGGACATGTCCGATCTCGACGCCACCGCCGCTGCCGTTGCCGCGGGCGGATCAGGCGGGGGCACAACGCGCCTTGTCTGGGTGGAGACCCCGTCCAACCCGATGATGAAGATCACCGACATCGAGGCCCTCGCCAAGGTCGCGCACGACGCCGGAGCACTCCTGGTGGTAGACAACACCTTCGCGTCGCCCTACCTGCAGAATCCCCTCGTCCTGGGCGCCGACGTAGTGGTCCACTCCACCACGAAGTACATCGGCGGGCACTCCGACGTCGTCGGCGGCGCGGTGGTAGTCAACGACGCCGAACTGGCAGAGAAAATCGGCTTCGTGCAGTTCGCCGTCGGTGCCGTGTCCGGGCCGATGGACGCCTTCCTTACCACCCGCGGCCTGAAGACCCTCGGCGTCCGCATGGACCGCCACAGCGACAACGCCCAGGCCGTGGCCGAATGGCTGTTGCAGCGCCCCGAAGTCGAGACGGTGCTGTACCCGGGCCTTCCATCCCACCCGGGCCACGAGCTCGCGAAGAAGCAGATGAAGAAGTTCGGCGGCATGATCTCGGTGCAGTTCAAGGGCGGCGAGGCTGCGGCCCGCAAAGTCGCCGAATCCACGTCCGTGTTCACGCTCGCTGAGTCTTTGGGCGGTATCGAATCCCTCATGAACTACCCCTCCGAGATGACCCACGCTTCCGTCAAGGGCACCGAGCTGGCAGTCCCCGTTAACCTGATCCGGCTCTCCTGCGGTATCGAGGACGTTGAGGATCTGATCGCGGACCTCGAACACGCCTTCACGTTCATCCAGTGACACCACCGATTCCGGCGTTTTCCACAACCACCCGCGGCTGGCTCGCAACGGCGGCCGCTGCACTCGCCGTCGTCGCCGCACTGGTGGTGCTCTACTCCGCGTACATCCCGCTGATGAACGACTTCGAGGTCTACTACTACGGCGGCAGCCGTGTGCTGGAGACCGGTGAGCCCGGCGTCAATGAGCTGTACGCACCGCGCGACGGGCTGCCGTTTACCTACCCGCCCTTTGCCGCGCTGCTCTTTGCCGTGCTGGCGATCCTCCCCGTCGGGGCCAGCGGCCTCATTTTTATTACGACGGCGATCGCTGGGGCCGCCGTGGTGGCCGCCTGGCTCACGCGGCACTACTTCGGGTTGCGCGGCTGGCGCGCTGCCTTCGGAGACTGGCGTTTCCGGTCCGTGGCGCCCGCCGGGACCGCGGCCATCCTGCTGCTGGGACCCTGGCGGGACACGTTCGACTTCGGGCAGATCAACATCATCCTGATGGGCCTGATCCTGGCCGACTTCGCCTTGTACGGCAAGTCACGAGCCGGGGAGATCCGCTGGCCCGCAGGGCTGCTGATCGGCCTGGCCGCGGGAATCAAACTCACGCCACTCGCCTTCGGGCTGTACTTCCTCGTGCGCCGCGACTTCAGGGCACTCGGATGGATGGCAGCGGGCTTCTTCGGCTCCATCGCGTTTGCCTGGGTGTTGCTGCCCACCGCATCCCTGACATTCTGGACCCAGATTCTTCCGGATACCGGGCGGATCGGTGGTCCGGCCTATATGGACAATCTCTCTGTCAAGGGCCTGCTGCTGCACCTGGGCCTGCCGGATTCCGGCCTGGCCAGCATCCTGTGGCTGGTCCTGTCCCTGGCGCTGGTCGCGGTGGCGGCGATGGTCATCAAGTGGGCCGTCGCGGCAGATGAGAACTTCGTTGCCGTTTCGGCCACCGCCGTGCTGATGCTGCTCATCAGCCCGGTTTCGTGGTCGCACCACTGGGTCTGGATGGCCGTGGCGCTGCCTTCCATGGCTTTCGCGATGCACCGGGTGCCATCCCGCGCCGGAAAGATGCGGCTGGCGGGCTGGATCATCGTGGCTGTTTCCGTGGTGTCGTTCTACCTCACCCCCAAGTACCTGGCCGTCATGGCCGGCGCGCATGAGTGGGGCAAGGATCCGCAGACCCAGTGGCAACTGATGGCTGCCAGCCTCGGTGTGCTGTGCGGCATTGCCTTGCTGGTGTACTGGGCGCTTGCCTACCGGCCGTCACGGGCCGGGGTCGTTCCGGGCGGCGCGTAGCCCGAAACGATGTGGCCCGAAACGATGGTTCCCTGCCGGTTCGACGTCGGGCGACATCGTTCCTGCAGGGAACCATCGTTTCGGGTGGGCAGTCCTAGCCGGAGATACCGGGCTTGCCGTCTTCTTCGCGGCCGGTCAGGCGGCGACGGAACGAGGCATCGCCAGGCGAGGTGATCTCGACGTCATACCAGCCCTCGAACGTTGCCCAGCCGATCTTCTTGCTGTGCCCTGCCTTCAGGACCACGTTGTCGCCCGCGTCCGTGTACTGCAGCGAGGCCAGCAGCAGCGTGACGGTTTCGCTTCCGTTGTTGCGCAGCTCGAGCTCCACATCCTTCTTGCCGCGACTGCCGTTGACGGAAACGTCGACGCCGGAGGCGGGCCCCGCCGTCGAACCCTTCAGCTCGTACTGGTAGCGGTTGGGGCCGGTGATGATCAGGTCGAAGCTGTCCCCGGAGACCGGAATCTCGACGTCTCGGTGGCCTATCACGTCAAAGTGCTGCGGTTCGGTGACCTCACCGGCGAATCCATACACCGTGAAATGCGTGGACTGGGCGCCGTTGTTGCCCAGGGACAGTGCGATGCTGTTCCCCGTGACCAGTCCGGAGGCCCGGGGCCGGTAGGGCAGGGGGCGTGCCGGGCGTGTGCCGGATTCCTGGACCGGTGCCACCTGCACGGCGGGCGGGTTCGGCTTCCAACGGCTGATCCTGGCCGGCACCGGTCCCGGCTGGTCCAGCACGGGAGGTGTGCCGGCAGCGCCGAAATTGAAAACTCCGGTCAGGTCACCGCACACGGCACGGCGCCACGGCGAGATGTTGGGCTCCTCGACGCCGGTCCAGCGTTCCAGGAAGCGGATCACCGAGGTGTGGTCGAAGACTTCCGAGCTGACGTAGCCGCCGATGGTCCACGGCGAGACCACTGTCATGGGAACGCGCGGGCCCAGTCCGACGGGCAGTGCCGTGGTCCAGTCGCTGGACTCGCCGGTGGCCGGGCGTGGCTGGACGGGCGGCGGGACGTGGTCAAAGTAGCCGTCGTTCTCATCGAAGTTCAGGAAGATGGCCGTGCTGTTCCAGGTGTCCGGGTTGCTCGCCACCATGTCCAGCAGCCGGTAGACGAAGTTGGCGCTGCCCACCGGAGTGGAGGCGCTGGGGTGCTCCGAATCGGCGGCGGAGGGAACCAGCCAGCTGACCTGCGGCAAGGTTCCGGCGCTGATGTCGGCTCCGAGGCGCTCCAGCAGTGTGTTTGGGCCACCGCGCTTCATGGCTTTGTCGAATAGCGACTTCTCTGCGTCCGTCAGCCGCTCACGGCCTTGTTCCAGCTGGGCGAGGAGGATCTCCCTGTCCGCGGGCGTCTTGCCGGCAAGCTGGTCGTAGAACTCCTCGGTGGTGCGCAGCTTCCCGTCCACGCCTGCAAGCATCTTGTGGCCGATCACCTTGAAGCTCTGGAAGTACTCCACGGCGTTGTCCCCGAAATTGTCCCAGTCCTGGTAGATCTGCCACGAGACGCCGGCCTGTTCCAGCCGCTCCGGGTACGTGGTCCAGTCATATCCGCCATGGCCATAGTCATAGGCGGCATTGCTGACGGCGCGCTTGGTGCTGCCGGGCTCCGTGCCGGTGGTACCGGTCCAGAGGTAATTACGGTTGGGGTCGGTGGAGCCATTGACGGAGCAGTGGTAGGCATCGCAAATGGTGAAGGTGTCCGCCAGCTCGTACTGCAGGGGGATATCCTGACGCTCATAGAACGTCATAGTGGAGGGCTCTTGGCCGGTACCCACTTGTCACACCAGCCTTTGTTCCAGGCAGCGGTTGTCCCTGAAAAGGAGTGGTCCAGGGCGTTCAGGTATTGGATGTCCGAGCCAGGGCGGCCGGCGAGTTCGGCGGCTTTGCGGAGGGAGAACGGGAGGACGCTTTCGCCTGTGGCCCGGGGCTGCTCGAACATCGACTTGCCGTTGGGCAGCCGGGTCACGGACTTGTCCCCGTAGCCGCGGACGCCGCGTAGCGAGCCGAAGTAATGATCGAATGAACGGTTCTCCTGCATAAGAACGATGACGTGCTTGATGGACTGCAGGGTTCCCGGCGGGACGGGCTGGGCCATGGCGGCCTGGACCGATGGCGGGAGCAATGATCCGGTGGCTGCGAGTGCGGTGGCTGCAGCAGCGGTGCCGAGGAAACCGCGCCGTGAAATTCCAGCGGTTGAACGATTCACCGTTTGAGGGTCACGCGTTGACATGTTGGGGATTGCCTTTCATGGGCCAGAGTTGACCAGACGATCATAGGCACCCCGCATGAACCGGTGGTGAACTGCGGAAAGCCGCCTGATGTGGCCTCCGCTCGTGGGCTCGGCCCCGTCACCGCCGAGCTCGGGATTGCCCATCCTGTGGTGACCTCCTATGAGCTGCACAACTTCCTGACAGCAGGTCCCGACGCCTGACGCCAGGCACAATGCAAGCCCGACGGCGGCGGCGCCTCCCCAATCCGGACGCCGTCATGCTGCTTTCCCCCTCGGGGCGCACTGGACGGAAGCTAGCTTTCCTTAGAGAAGTCAGCTAGTCTCATGCCATGCCTTTACGATCAGACTGGTCCGCGCGGACCTGCAGCCTGGCCCGTGGCCTCGATGTCCTCGGTGATCCCTGGGGGAGCTTGGTGCTTCGTGAGGTCTTCTTCGGCAACGGTCGTTTCGATGCCATCCGCAAGCGGCTGGAGGTGGCGGACAACGTCCTGAGCAAGCGGCTGGGCTGGCTGCTCGACGCCGGACTGCTCGCCCAGCGTCCGTACCTGGACGGCGGACGTACACGTCAGGAATACGTCCTGACCCCGAAGGGCGAGGATTCCTTGCCGGTGCTCAATGCCATTATCATCTGGGCCGAGAAGCATCTCGATGCGCCCAACGAGGTCTCCCACATGCGTGTCATCCACACGGACTGCGGCCTGCCCACGTCCTCCGCGGACACCTGCAGCCACTGCGGCGAGAGGCTCACCGCGGCCAACACCAGCTGGCACAGCCTCAAACGCAGCGATCACCCGGTGCCGCTCGCCGTCGCCCCCGCCGTCCCCCAAGCAATACAGGCCCCCACCCTCGAAACGGAGCTCCCCGTATGACTGCCCCCGACGCCATTGAGCTGCCTGCCGGAAAGACCCCGCGCCGGAAGCTGCACCCGGCGTGGATCGTGGCAGCGGTGGCCTTCCTGGCCTTGGTTGGTGCCGCCGGCTTCCGGGCCGCACCCGGCGTGCTGATGGTGCCGCTGCAGCAGGAGTTCGGCTGGTCCACCACGGTCCTCTCCGCCGCCGTGAGTATCAACCTTGTCCTTTTTGGCCTCACGGCACCGTTCGCCGCGGCCCTGATGGAGCGTTTCGGCATCCGTGCGGTGACGTCCGTGGCACTGGTGCTGATCGGTGCCGGAAGCGCCCTGACCGTGTTCGTCAACGAGTCCTGGCAGATCCTGCTCACCTGGGGGCTGCTGATCGGCCTCGGGACGGGGTCCATGGCTCTTGTGTTTGCCGCCACCATCGCGAACACCTGGTTTTCCAAAAACCGCGGCCTGGTGATCGGTATCCTGACCGCCGGAAGCGCCGCGGGCCAGCTGGTGTTCCTGCCCCTGATCGCCATGCTCGCCCAGGATCCCGGCTGGCGGCAGGCCTCGCTCCTGATCGCCGCCGGTGCCCTGGCAGTAGTCCCGCTGGTCCTGAAGTTCATCAAGAACTCACCGGCCGACGTCGGGGTGTTGCCCTACGGTGATGTGGAGCCCGCGGCCGGCGACGAGGAGCCGACGACGGCGGGACGGGCCGTCGCGGGAAACTCACCTTCCGGAGACTCGCCGAACGCGGCCATCCGTGCGCTGCAGGTCCTCAAGCGGGCCAGCAGGGTACGCACCTTCTGGGCGCTTGTTGCCGGGTTCGCCATCTGCGGTGCCACCACCAACGGGCTGATCGGCACCCACTTCATCCCCTCGGCCCACGATCACGGCATGGCGGAGACCACGGCGGCGGGGCTGCTTGCCGTCGTCGGAATCTTCGACATCCTGGGAACCATCGCATCAGGCTGGCTTACCGACCGCTTCAACCCACGGATCCTGCTGGCGGTCTACTACCAGTTCCGCGGCATCGGCCTGCTGGTCCTGCCGCTGCTGCTAAGCGCCACGGTCCAGCCCAGCATGCTTGTTTTTGTGGTGATCTACGGGCTGGACTGGGTGGCCACCGTGCCGCCCACGGCAGCCATCTGCCGCAAGACGTTCGGCGCGGACGGCAGCGTGGTGTTCGGCTGGGTCTTCGCTGCCCACCAGCTTGGAGCGGCGGCTGCCGCTCTGGGCGCCGGAGCCATCCGGGACGCCACCGGCCAGTACACGTACGCCTGGTTCGGGGCCGCTGCCATGTGCACCATCGCGGCCGTCATCAGTGCCACCATCCGCAAGGACAGAAGCGTCCGGGAACCGGTTCTTGTGTCAGTTCCGTCGAGGTAAGACGTCGCGCCCATGTTGGCGAGCCACATGGGCGCGAAGTCTCACCTCGGCGAGGCTAGGTGCGGGCCGCCGAGACCCGCATCGTCAGAGTGCGGGCGTCCGGGCGGAGCGCGAAGTCCGGCCACACATCCGGGCCACAAGCCCGCGAACCCAGGCCGTGCTGTGCCGCATCGAGGTAGAGGTAGCTGTTCTGGCTCGCGGGCAGTTCATGTGGATGGCCCGCCCCGCTTACCTGCTGTGCCGTGTGACGCGCCAGCGTGAAGCCGGGCCGGCGCCCGCGGGCATCCGCCTCGGTGTCGATCTGCAGCCACGGCGCGCCTGCGTTGTCCAGTTGGAGGGAACGCACTGCACTGCGATGCCCGCTCTCCTGCGGTTTCGCGTAGGCCACCGTGAGTTCCTCGATTCCTGCCGAATACTGCCCGATGAACGCCGAGCGCATGCTGTCCGGATACGATTCCCGGGGTCCGGCACCAAACCAGGAGGCGCCGTCAACGGATCCCGGCAGATCGAAGCGCACGCCGACACGCGGCCACACCATGTCCCAACCTGAGCTCGGGATGATGTCCAGCCGCAGCCACAGCTCGCCCTTCAGGAACTGCCACTGCTCGTCCACCGTGACCGAGGCCCGGCTGTCGGCCGGGGCATAACGCGTCCGGACCAGGACACCGCCGTCGTTCGCCGAGACCTTTTCCACGCGGGCGGTGAGACGGTCCAGGCCGGCCTGGCGCCACACCGCGGCCGACGACGGCGCCGGCACGCCATTTCCGTTGTTAAGCCACGGGTCCCCGAGGTCATAGCTGCCGCGGCCCGCGCCGCCGTCGTTGTCCGTCGGGGCGCGCCAGAGCTCAAGGCGGGGCCCTGCTGCGGACACACCGGCCAGCGACACGAGCCGGCCCTCCTCGAACACAGCGGCCCCGAGCGTCAGTGTGCCTGTCGCAGCGGTTCCGGACGCGACTGAGCTGGTTACGGAGCTGTTGGCGGAGGCCGCGGGGCGCGGTACCGGTGTTGCCGCTAGCGATAGGTCCAGCTGGGCCGTTGATATCACGTGCCCGGCAGACGCCCAGGCGGTGTCCGTGCGCAGCACGGCCTCAACCGTGAGCCAGGTTTCACCGCGTGCTGCGCTGGTGAATGCCGGCAGCCGGACCCGTACGGATTCTCCCGCGACAAGCGCCTCGCCCGCAGCGCCCACGACGGCCAGCTCGCCTGACTCGCTCGCCTCACCGTCCACTTCGGCCCGCCACCGGAACACGATATCGGAAGCGTCCGCTGAATGGCGCAGGTTGGAGACGGTGAGGAACTTCCCGAGGCCGGCCGCGCCGTCACCGCCGCTGGAGTCGCTGCCGGTGCTGCCGGTACTGCCGGCACTTCCGAAGCGAAGCCGGATGGGCGCCACGATCTGTTTGTACTCGAAGAGGCCAGGGGCCGGCGTGGAATCGGAGAGGACCATGCCATCCATGACGAAATTGCCGTCGTGGACCACCTCGTTGAAATCGCCACCATACGCGAAGAATTCTGTTCCGTCGGCTGTGTGCGTGCGGATGCCGTGGTCGCGCCATTCCCAGACGAAGCCACCATGAAGCCGCGGGTAGCGGTCCACAAGGTCCTCGTACTGGTCGATCGCACCGGGGCCGTTTCCCATGGCGTGCACATACTCGCAGAGGATGAAGGGCTTGGTGCGCTGGCGTGCCGACTCGGCGGCCGAGCAGCCCAGCAGCAGGGAGCCGGAATCATCGCGACCGATAGCCGCCGTTTCAGGCACCGAGGAGTACATCCGTGAGTAGACGTCCGTATAGGCGCCGGCGTAGTCACCCTCATAGTGCACCGGCCGCCCGGCATCACGGGCGTGCGCCCAGGCGGCCATGGCCGCAAGGTTGGAGCCGGTTCCGGCCTCGTTCCCGAGGGACCACATCACGATGGACGGGTGGTTCTTGTCCCGCTCAATCGTGCGCTCCATGCGGTCAAGGAAGGCCTGGCGCCAGGCCGGGTCGTCACTGGGGTTGCCGGCCCAATCATGTGCCTCGAAACCGTGCGTCTCGAGGTCGCACTCCAGCACCACCCAGAAGCCCAGTTCATCGGCCAGATCCAGCAACCGCGGATGCGGCGGATAGTGACTGGTCCGGATCGCATTGACGTTGAACTGCTTCATGAGCACCAGATCGGCGCGGGCGAATTCCTCGTCGAAGACACGGCCGCGGTCGGGATGGGTCTCGTGCCGGTTCATTCCGTGGAACACCACCCGCCGCCCGTTCACCAGGAAGCGGTCGCCGTCGATCTCCACGGTGCGGAAACCCAGCCGGAGCGAGATGGTCTCGGCGTCACTGGATACGGTGGCGTCGTAGAGCCGGGGGATCTCTGCGGACCATGGCACGACGGCGTCGATCAGGACAGGGGCAACGTCCGCTTCGGAGTTCCAGGTGACGTCGACTCCGAGCTCCGGGACGGAGAGCGTGACCGGGTAGGCGCCGTCGTTTGCCGTGATCTCGGGGTCGATCGTGCCTGCGCCGGAGTCACCCATGCCACTGAAGGCGGTTCGAAGCCAGACATCGTCGATTCCGCCTACCGGCCGTGCCTGAAGGGTCACATCGCGGAAGATGCCGGGCAGCCACCACTGGTCCTGGTCTTCGAGGTAGCTGGATGCCGACCATTGGTGCACGCGCACCGCCAGCACATTGGAGCCCGGCCGCACGGCATCCGTGACGTCGAACTCCTGGGCCAGCCGGCTGCCAACCCCGACGCCGATGAGGATCCCGTTGACCCACACCTTGTACCGCGACTCGACGCCGTCGAACCTCAGCACTGTCAATGATGCGTCCGGCCATGATTCAGGCAGCTCAAAGGTCCGCCGGTAGTCACCAGTCGGATTCTCATCGGGAACGTTGGGCGCATCCGTGGGGAAGGGGTACTGCACGTTGGTGTAGATCGGCCGGCCATAGCGCCCATCGCCCTCCAGCACCCAGTGCGCCGGGACAGCGATCCTGTCCCACGAAGAATCATCGAACGACTCGTCCGCGAAGCCTTCGACGGCCTCGCCGGCCGGAAGCGCTCCGCGGCCACCCGGGGTACCCGGTGCGCCGGGCAACAGCCTGAACTGCCAGTTTCCGTTGAGCGATGTGCTGGGGGCATCGCTGTGAAGCCACGAACGCGCAGGCACTCTCCGGCCGGAGCCGGGACCGCGGTCGATGAGATAGGAGACGTCGGCGGTGTCCGCGGAAGCCGGGTAGTTGGTCATTATTTGACTGCTCCTTCTGTAAGTCCGCCGCGCCAGAACCGCTGCAGGACAACCATGGCGATGCTGAGGGGGATGATCGGCAGCAGTACCCCGCCGGTTGTTAGTTCATAGAATTCGGGCAAACGGTCAACCTGGCTCAACCAGTTGTTCAACCCGAGCGTAATCGGATAGGGCCCGGAATCGGAGAGCATCACAAGCGGCAGGAAATAGTTGTTCCGGATTCCAACCAGCTGGAAGAGGAAGACAGTTACCAGCGCAGGTGTCAGCACGCGCAGCCCGATCGTGTGGAAGATCCGCAGTTCGCTGGCGCCGTCCAATCTGGCGGCTTCGATGAGCGAGGTATCCACGGTTGCCTGCGAGTAAATGGGGCAGAGGAACAGGCCGAACGGCGAGACCAGCGACGGCAACAGGGCACTCCAGTAGGTGTTCGCGAAGCCGGGCTGGCTGAACAGCAGGAAGAGCGGAAGCGCGGTTGCCGTACCGGGACCAGCACTCCGCCGAGAATGGTTCCGAAGACCAGGTTCCGGCCTCGTAATTCGTATTTGGCCAGCGCGTAGCCACCGGCTGCGGCGAGGTAGGTGGCGATCAGGGCGCCCACTCCGCCTTATACAGTTTGACCGGGATCGCCTTGAACCGGGCCACGATGATGAGCATGTTGTAGCCGGTGTAGCTCCAGGTGACGATGTTGGCGAAGTTGTGCCTGGCGTCGTCCAGCCGGTGAGGGCTGCGATCGCGGCTGTACCGAGACCAGTCCGCAGCAATGGTCTTCGTGTGAATCGAGTCATGTGCCTTCACCTCGTTGTGTCGGGTTGATGTACGGACGGGGCCGGACGTCCGCGCGGTCCGGAGAGCCGTGTGGCAAGAGGCTAACATAAACTTCGAGCGAGTACTCGAATTTCAAGTTCACGACCCGGAATCGCCTGTACACTGACTTGCCATGACCACAAAAGAGGTGAGCGGCGGCGGGCAGCGCGGCCCTTATGCGAAGTCGACGGAACGCCGCCGGACCATCGTCGCGGCGGCCCACGAAGTTTTTGCGGCGCGCGGCTACCGGGGCGGCTCGCTGCAGGAAGTCGCCGACCGTGTCGGGATGAGCCAGACGAGTCTGCTGCATTACTTCCCGTCGAAACGAGACCTTCTGCTTGCCGTGCTCAATTGGAGGGACTCGATCACTGGAGACGGGGTGACGCCGCCCGATCCGGAGGAAACACTCGTCGACGCAGTCATCCGCCAGGCCCGCTTCAACGAAAACATTCCCGGCGTCATTGAGCTGTACACCGTGCTGTGTGCGGAATCCGTCACGGAGGATCATCCGGGACGCGGGTTCTTCACCGCGCGCTTCGAGGCTCTCCGGCGGAGTTACACTCTTCGTTTCACGAGGCTGGCGGAGGAGGGGCGGCTGAGGCCCGGCGTCGATCCGGAACGGGCAGCGGCCTCATTGGTGGCGCTGTGGGACGGAATCCAGACGCAGTGGCTGCTGGCACCCGACAGCATTGACATGGCGGGGTGCCTGCGCGGCTACCTGGATCTCGTCCTCCTGCCGGAGTAGCCAGGCCTCCGGTGCTGCTACGCAGGGCCCCTTCCCCGGAGCAGTTCGGTCGAAGTGAGACTTCGCGCCCGTTGGCAGGGTAAATACGGGCGCGAACTCTCACCTCAGCGAACTTATGCCCGGGCGGCCACCACTCCCTGTCGGGCTTCTGCGTCGTAGTGGTAAACGGGCTTGCCGCCGATCCATACTTTCAGCGCCCGCTGCATAACATCCAGCGGATCGCCGCTCCATAGCACCAGATCGGCGTCCTTGCCCTTTGTCAGCGAGCCCACGCGGTCGGCCAGGCCGAGGACTTTGGCAGGGTTGATGGTGATTGCTTTGAGGGCGGTTTCCCGGTCCAGTCCCTCCTTGATGGCCAGGGTGCACTGGTGGACCAGGAAGTGGATAGGGATGACGGGATGGTCCGTGATGATGGAGATCTCGACGCCGGCCGCTGCCAGTTTGCCGGGATTCTGCAGTGAGCGTCCCCGCAGTTCCACCTTGGATTTGGTAGTGAACAGCGGTCCGATCAACACCGGAATCCCGCGCTCGGCGAGGATGTCGCCCAGCACATGGGCCTCCGTGCCGTGGTCCAGGACCAGCTCGTAGCCGAACTCGTCAGCCAGCCTGAGCGCCGTGGCAATGTCGTCCGCGCGGTGGCAGTGCTGGCGCCAGGGGATCTCGCGGCGGAGCACCATCGCAAGCGCTTCCATCCGCGGATCGATCGCATTTTTATCGTTTTTCGCCATGTAGTTCCGGGCGTCGATGAACGCCTTCCTGATGACCATGGCCGTACCGAGCCGGGTGGAGGGCGTCTGTTTCTTTTCGCCATAGTTGCGCTTGGGGTTCTCGCCGAGAGCCGATTTCAGGCCGCTGGGGGAGCGCAGGACCATTTCCTCGATATACCGGCCGTGGGTGTGCAGGGCTACGGCGAGGCCGCCTATCGGGTTCCCGGAGCCCGGGTTGACGTTGACCGTGGTGATTCCGCCGGCCAGGGCATCGTCAAAGCCGGGATCGAACGGATCCACGGCGTCAATCGCGCGGACCGCGGCCATGATGGGATCCGTCATTTCGTTGACATCCGAAGTCGCGCTGACTTCGCCTTCGGGGTGCATCCCCAGATGGACGTGGGCATCGATAAACCCGGGCAGCAGCCACTGGCCGCCTGCGTCCACAACCTCCGTTCCGGCAGGGATCCGGATGTTCGGCCCGGCCCCGGCGATCTTGCCGTCCGTTACCAGAACGGTGCCGTCAAACGGTTCGCCTTCAATCGGGACCACGTGGGCGTTGGTAATGGCCAGGCTGTGGCCCTTGGCCTTGGCAGGAGGGGCAGCTGCGGCTGGTGTTCGCATGCGCGGGAGTCCTTTCGGTTGCGGAAGTCTTCCCAGCCAGCCTAGCCGGGCACCGTTGCATATGTAGTATGTAGTGATGGGGCCCTGGTCCCTCTGACCCTTCATGGAAGGTCAGGGGGACTTTGCGGCAGAAACGGAAAATTGGGGGATACCGGATGGCGCTGTCCGACGTCGAATTCAGGGTTGCAGAAAGCAAACGCGGAGGCACTCCGCTGCGGCAGCGGGTCATGGCCTGGCTGCCGGTGGCGGCGGTTGCCCTGCCGCTCTGGTTCCTTTTCTCCGGGTGGGCTTCGCAGGGCCTGGATTTCAGTGTGTACTGGCACGGCGGGAAGATCCTCAACCAGGCGGGCGAGGCGCCGTCGGAGCTATACGGGCGCAGCGTCGAGTGGGCCGGAGGGCCCGGACTGCCGTTCACCTATCCGCCCTTCGCGGCATTGATCTTCAGCCTTCTGGCGAAGATTCCGGAGCAGCTGGCCCTGAACTTGTTCAACCTTGCGGGGGTTGCAGTCGGGGCTTGGCTAGCGGCGCTGGCCGTGCGGTACTGGAAATCGAAACAGGACTGGCGCAGCACCTTCCGGACCCGCCGTACCGGTTGGGCCGCCGCCGCAGTACTCCTGGCCATGCTGATGCTGGGGCCATGGCGCGAAACCCTGGCCTTCGGCCAGATCAATATCCTGCTGATGGGTCTGATGACCGCGGATCTGCTCGCCCGGAACGAGCGCTGGCAACGCGGCTTTCCCGGCTGCGGTTTCCTGGTGGGGATCGCCGCCGGCATCAAACTGACCCCGCTGGTGTTTGGCCTGTACTTCCTCATGCGTAAGGACTGGCGCGGGCTGCTGAATATGGGGGCAGGATTTGCCGCAACCGTGCTGATCGGCTGGCTCCTCCGTCCCGCTGAATCACTTCAGTTCTGGCTGGAGATCCTGCCTGACACATCGAGGATAGGCGGCGCCGGCTATGTGGACAATCTGTCGATGAAAGGCGCACTCCTGCACTTCGGAGTACCCGGGACGGCAGTCACCCTGCTGTGGCTGGTGCTGGGCGCACTGGTGGTGGCGCTCGCCGCCATTCTCATCAAAACGGCCAGCGAGCAAGGCGCCCGCGTGGTGGCGATTTCGACGACGGCACTCACCATGCTGCTGATCAGCCCGGTGTCCTGGTCTCATCACTGGGTGTGGATGGCGGCAGTGCTGCCGGCCTTCGCCTGGACGCTCCGGGAAACCCCCGGCCGGCACCGTGCCCTACGGCTGGCCATGGGCGCAGTCCTGGCGGTGTCCGCCGTCGTATTCTTCTTCTCGCCCAAGACCATCGGCCTGGCACTGGGTGCGGAGAACCTGGATGTTCAAACGCCCGGGCTGTGGCTCATGGCATCCAGCGCGGGAGTGTTTTGTGCACTGGCCATGATGATCTGTTGGCTGGTGGCCCTCCGGAAGGGCTCTCTCACGGGCGCTTTTGAACCCGGGCGCGCGGTGCAGGCCGTCCACAGCTGATTCCTTGCCCCGACCGGCGCCACCAGGCTGTTCCGCATGAGTCCCTCATTGCCCGGCCACACCGGACGCAGAACGGCCCTTGTTACCGGTGTTGGCCGGCTGGCCGGAATCGGTGCCGGGATTGCCCGGAGCCTTGCTGTCAGCGGCTGGGACTTGGTGCTGAGCTATTGGCACGATTACGACGCTCGGATGCCATGGGGGATCCAGCCGGACGACGTCGGCATCCTCGCCGCGGAGCTGGAGGGCACCGGCGTCCGGGTCCGCACCCTACCGGCCGATTTCCAGGACCCGCTGGCAGTGGAGCGCCTGATGGCAGCGGTTGCTGAGCATTCCGGCCGTTTACACGGCATGGTGCTCAATCACGCCGAATCAGTGGACTCCGGCATCATGGACACAACGCTTGAGAGTTTCGAGCGGCACTTCGCGGTCAACACCCGGGCCAGCTGGCAGCTGATAGCCGCCTTCGCGCGGCAGGCAGAGCACGACGGCGGCGCAATCGTTGCGCTGACCAGCGACCACACAGCGTTCAACCTGCCGTACGGCGCGTCCAAGGGTGCACTGGACAGGATCGTTATGGCCCCGCCCGGGAGCTGGGCCCGCTGGGTATCAGCTGCAATGTGCTCAACCCGGGACCCGTGGATACTGGCTGGATGGACCGGCAACTGCGGGAGGACCTATCACGGCGTCAGCCCGGCGGCCGGCTCGGGACGCCGGCGGACGTTGCCGGGACGGTGGAATTCCTGCTCTCTCCGGCCGGACGCTGGATTTCGGGGCAGCTGATCAAATCCGACGGCGGCTTCTCGGCTTAGCTGTCCGCTGGCCTGTACGCACGCCCGCCGCCGAGGTGAGACTTCGCGCCCGTGTGGATGATGAACATCGGCGCGAAGTCTCACCTCGGCGCAAGAAAAAGGTCGGGACTAGCGGAAGGCCGCTATCCCGGTGATGTGCTGGCCCAGAATCAGGGTGTGGACCTCGTCCGTCCCCTCGTAGGTCCGCACGGACTCCAGATTGGCGGCGTGCCGCAGCGGTGAATAGTCCAGGGTGATGCCGTTGCCGCCCAGGATGGTGCGGGCCTCGCGGGCGATCGCAATGGCCTCGCGCACGTTGTTAAGCTTGGCCAGCGAGATCTGCTCCGGGCGCAGCTTCCCCGCGTCCTTGAGCCTGCCCAGATGCAGGGCCAGCATGGTCCCCTTCTGGATTTCCAGCAGCATGTTCACCAGTTTCTCCTGGGTCAGCTGATAGCCGGCCAGCGGTTTACCGAACTGCAGCCGTTCCTGCGAGTAGGCCAATGCGGCCTGGTAGGAGTCCCGGGCAGCGCCCATGGCGCCCCAGGCGATTCCGTAGCGGGCCTCGTTGAGGCAGGAAAACGGGCCGCGGAGTCCTCGCGCACCCGGGAGCAGGGCCTCCGGACCCAGCCGGACGCCGTCGAACGTCACATCGCATTGGATGGACGCCCGCATGGACAGCTTCCCGCCGATCGGCGTGGCGGTGACCCCTGCGGTGCCGGCCGGCACCAGAAAGCCGCGCACGCCGTCGTCGGTCATAGCCCAGACCACCATCACGTCCGCAACGGAGGCGAGACCGATCCAGCGTTTGGCGCCGTCCAGCACCCAGCCGGAATCATCACCAATGCGGCCAGCTGCGCCGTCCTGCCGGGCAAAAGTGGTCATGGAGGAGGGGTCCGAGCCTGCCGTGGGCTCGGTCAGGGCGAAGCATCCGATCAGTTCGCCGGCAGCCATCCGGGGGAGCCATTGCTCCTTCTGTTCCTCCGAGCCCCAGGTGTGGATGGCGGTCATGGCCAGCGAGCCCTGGACCGAGACAAAGGTGCGGATCCCGGAATCACCGGCCTCCAGCTCCATCGCGGCCAGGCCGTATTCGACGGCCGTCCGGCCAGGGCAGCCGTACCCTTCCAGGTTCATGCCCAGGACACCCAGCTCACCGAGCTGCGGGGCGAGATCCAGTGGAAAAACACCGTCCTCGTACCAGCGCGCGATCTCCGGCCGGATCTGCTGGTCGGTGAAATCGCGGATCCGCTCACGCAGTTCCAGCTCGTCCGGGGTCAGCAGGGAATCAAGGGCCAGAACATCGGAAGGATCAGTATCGGAACGGTCAGCGGCGGTGCGGGCAACGTTGCTCATGCCAGCATCTTACGGGCCGGTGGTGACGCGATGCGCTCCCAGAAAGTAGCCCCGGGTGGACGGAAGGAACCGGCACACGACCGCCAGCACCACGCCCAGAGCCAGCAGCACCACGCCGCTGACAAAAGCCCCGCCGACGCCGAAGATCTGGGTGTCCCCATACGCCGGATCCCACATCTGCACCGCGGAGATGAAGAACGCGGCAGTCAGCATCAGAGCGCCCAGCAGCGGGAGGATGCCGCGGAACCACAGGCTGCGGGCCGAACCGCGGAATGTCCCGCGGAAGTACCAGGCACACGCGAAGCCGGTCAGGGCGTAGTAGAACGCGATGAACAGGCTGATGGCGCTGATGGAGTCGGACAGCAGGTTCTCGCTGAGGAAGCTCATCACCACGTAGTACACAATCGCGGCGGCGCCCATGACCTGGGTGGAGAAGCCGGGCGTCTGGTTGCGCTTGTGCACTTCGCCGAATCTGGCCGGCAAGGCTCCGTGGACGCCCATCGACAGGGTGCCCCGGGCTGTCGGCAGGATGGTGGTCTGGGTGGAGGACAGCACGGAGGCCAGAACGGCGACGACGATCAGCCAGCCCCACGGGCCCAGCACCACATCCTTCATGGCAAGGAAGACATCCGCCTGGTTTGCCTTATTGCCCAGACCGATTCCGTCCTTACCGACGGTGGCATACATCATCACCAGCAGCGCCACCGAAACGTAGATGGCCACCAGCACAAAGGCCGAGATGATGGCTCCACGGCCTGGTGTGACCGAGGGGTTTTCAGTTTCCTCATTGACGGCCAGGCAGGTGTCCCAGCCCCAGTAGATGAACAGCGCCAGAAGGGCGCCATGCACCACGGCGCCCGGGTCCGCAAAAGCACCCGCCGGATTGAACCACTCGATGTCGAAGGCCTGGATGCTTGTGGTGTCTTCCGCGACCCCGCCCGCAATACGGACAATGATGGCCGCCGCAAAAATCCCCAGGGCTATGTACTGCACGTAGGTCAGCACGCGCTGGACATGCTCGCCCAGCCGGATGCCGCGATAGTTCACCAGGGTCATAAAGACGATAAATACGACGCCGGTAACGGTCACCAGGACCTTGTCCGCAGCCAGGGAACCGTCACCGATCAGCAGCCAGAGATACTCGCCGGCCACCTGGGCCAGGTTTGCCAGTACCACAATGCCGGCCAGGGCGACACCCCAGCCGCCCAGCCAGCCCGCCCACGGGCCAAATGCGCGGCGTGCCCAGGTGAACGTGGTGCCGCAATCCGGCATGGCGCTGTTGAGCTCACGGAAGGCATAGGCGATGAAGAGCACCGGAACAAAGCCCAGCAGCAGGATCAGCGGCGTGTAGCTCCCGTTCACCGCGACAATCAGGCCGAGGGTGGCAGCCAGCGAATAAACGGGGGCGGTGGAGGCCAGCCCCAGCATCACGGAGTCGCCGAGGTCCAGGATCCCGGCGCGGAGCCCCTTGGCCGGAACTGTTCCGCCGGCGGGGCTCCCGGTGCCGCCGGTGGTTGTCTCGGTGCTCATAGGGCGATTCCTGCCTTGCTGGAGTTGGCACTCTTAGAGTGGGCGTTGATGGAAAGGGGAGCCGGAGCGTCGATGATGTTCGGCACAAAGCGGCAGAAGTAGTCCGTGATGGGGCCGTCGGATTCACGGATGCCGCAGCCCACGGACTCGCCGTCCACCACCCACAGGCCAAGGACCGGATGGTTGCCGTCGAAACTGGGCAGTGAGTGGTACTGCTGGTAGCACCAGCCTTCGCGGCCGTAGCCGCCGGGCTGTTCCAGGTTGAGGCCTGGGGCGTGGATCCTGATGTTGTCGCCTTCGCGGCCGTGGAGCGGCTTGGCCACCCATTCCTTCAGTGGCCCGGGCTCGTTGAGGTAGGCCGGAAGGAGATTGGGGTGGTCCGGGTAGAGGTGCCAGAGTGCAGCCAGGAGGGCCTTGTTGGAGAGCAGCATCTTCCAGGCAGGCTCCACCCAGCGCGGATTGTGCGCACGCTGGAGCAGCCGGTGGCCGAACGGCTCCTTCATCATCAGCTCCCACGGGTAGAGCTTGAACATGGTGCTGATCATGAAATTGTCCAGGTCCACAAAACGATTCAGGTTAGGGTCCCAGCCGATGTCGGACATGTTGATGCCGATGGTGGTCCAGCCTGCCTGGCCTGCGACATCACGCATGTAGGCGGCCGTCATCCAGTCCTCACCTGATTCTTCGGCTTCGGAGTGGGCGATGTGCAGCGTGCTCATGCCGGTGCGGTACTGCATTTTTTTCCACTGCCGGATGAGGGCTTCATGGATGCCGTTCCACTGGTCTTTTTCCGGGAAGACGTCCTGCAGCCAGAACCATTGGGCCACGGCGGCTTCGATCAGCCCGGTGGGGGTGTCGGCGTTGTACTCCAGCATTTTGGCCGGCCCACCCTGTCCGTCGTAGACAAAGTCGAAGCGACCATAGATGTCCATGTCCGCGGCGAGCAGCGATTCCCCCGCAAGGTCAAGGGCCTGCTGCCCGATCCCGATTTCACCCATGGCACCCGTGGCCAGGAACTTTGCCGCATGGAGGCACATCCGGTGCATTTCCTCGGCGGTCTCCTCGAGGTTTTCCACTTCGTCCATGGTGAATTCGTAGTAAGCGGATTCGTTCCAGTACTCGATCTTCTTGCCGTCAGGCATGGTGGTGGTGGAAAACACCAGGCCCTGCTCTTCGATCTTCTGCTTCCAGTCCGGCCTGCGCTCGGATAACAAACGCTTCATGCCTAGCCTCCTGTGCTTCCGCCTTTGGAGCTGCTGCCAAAGCCGCCCCTGCTGACAGTGCCGCCCGTGGTGCTGTATCCGGTGGATGCCTTGGCCCCGCTCGGAACCGTTGTGGTGTAGCTGGGGTAGGCCGAGCGGTTCTGGCCCACTGCCGGCACATTGGAGCCGCGGGAGTAGAAATACCACGCGTAGAGGGCGCCGCTGCGACCGGCTGAACTGTTGCACTGGGTGTCATCCACGCGCTCGCCGGTTTCGTCGTTGAAACACACCTGGGCGTAGTCGGCCTCGTCCTGGTTGCTCGCCACCACGGCCGTAATGGTCCCGGCCAGCAGCGCTGTCACGCCAAGACCGACGACGACGGTGCGGCGCTGTGAACGCTTCTTGCGCGCCGCCGCGGAGTTCAGCTCGCGCTCCCGGTCCCTGGCGAACGGGTCGGTCACCGGCGGCTGCTGGTCAGGAGAGCCGGACTGGTTCAAGAGCTCAGGCCGGAGCCCGGGCTTCGGTACTTGCCAGGGGGGAAGCTGACCGTTCCCTCCATCGACGGGCGGCGGGGTGAAATCGGACTTGGCGGTTTTGTCTTTGTCGCTGTTCTTCGCCGGGCGTTTTTTCGGGTGCTGCTCCGGGTCCTGTTCCGAGTCCATGGTGTGCCCCTCGATGGTCCATAGTCCTGCAGTGCGTGCATCTGCGCGTGGAGTGAAAATCCTGAAATCAGCCTAGCCGCTGCCTGCATCGGCGGCGAACAAAAACAGGGGCACAACTACCCATGTTTGAGAACGGGCGCTCTGGGCTGCCCTGGAACCTAGACTGGTTCCATGGACACCGCATCCCTGCTTGCAGTCTGCCGCGTACACCAGCTCCTCAGCGATGAAGGGAGCGTCGGCGTGACCGCCATAGATAAACGCCCAGTGGAAGGACCGGTCAAGGTCCACAAGCTGGGGCTCCATGGCGACATCCAGGCCAGCCGGATCCACCACGGCGGCGAGGACCAGGCCATCTACGCCTACTCCCAGGCCGATGCCGACTACTGGGCGGCGGAGCTGCAGCGCGAAATGCCGCCGGGTATATTTGGCGAGAACCTCCGTGTGACGGGCATTGGGACCACGGACGCCGTGATCGGTGAGCGATGGAAAATCGGACTGGACGTCGAAGTGGAGGTAACGTCTCCCCGCATACCCTGCGCAACGTTCCAGCGCCGGATGGAGGAACACCTGTGGGTCAAGCGTTTCACCGCGGAGGGCCGGGTCGGCACGTATCTCAGGGTCGTCAGGACCGGAAGCATCCAAGCGGGGGACCACATCCACCGGCTGTTTGTCCCCACTCACGGCGTCACCGTCGGCAAGTGGTTCCGTGAGCCGGACGTGGAGTCCATGGAGGCACTCCGGGACGCCGAGGCCGACGGCGAGATCCGGCTCCAGCCGGAGTTTCACGACTCGTTCGATCGGTTGCTGCGCAGCCTCGGGCGCTGACAAAAGGCTGGCTGTGTGCGCAAGCTCACCGCCGCCGTCGACAGTTCTGTTACCCAAGGGCCAATCTTTGCCCTACACTTGAAACATCCCCCACTCCGGAAATCCCTTATTCCTGCCCAATTCTTGAGGCAGGACTGGCAAGTGTTGGAGCCCGCTATTGTGATACGGGCATTTTCATAGGGAGAGCCGGCTAAAGAAAACGCTGTACAGACTGCTGGGATAGCAGCCAAGAGTTGCAGCGGGAAGTCCTGCCACGGGATTGCGAAAGCGCCGGGCTTCTAAGTGACCGGCCGGGCAAAGAACGCCCGGCACCACGGCACATGTACTGCGGCCCCGCTCACCTCGGGTTGTGCCGCCTGGCCCCCTATGGATGAGGAAAATTCCCTATGCCCGAAAATCTGAACGACTCCATCGAATCGGCAAACGCCGAAGTCACCGTGATCGACGTCGAGACTTCCGAGACCGCTGCCCCGGCAGCTCAGTCCGCCCCCACCGTAGCCGCTTCCGAGGCCCCTGCTGAATCGGCTGCCCAGAGCGAGGCTCCGGCTGCCGCTGAGGCACCCAAGGAAGAGGCTCCGGCTGCCGCCGAGGCACCCAAGGAAGAAGCGCCCAAGGCGGATTCTTCCAAGGGCGAAGACGACACCGAGGCTGAAGGCGTCCGCTTTACGGACTTTGGCCTTGACGGCCGCGTTCTGGCTGCCCTGCTGGATGTTGGCTACGAAAAGCCGACACCCATTCAGGCCGCCACCATCCCGCCGCTGCTCGAAGGCCGCGACGTTGTGGGCCTGGCACAGACCGGAACCGGTAAGACTGCAGCTTTCGCAGTACCGGCGCTGTCCCGTCTGGCTGAGCTTCACGATCTGAATGGCCCATCCCGCAAGACGCAGGCCCTGGTGCTGGCTCCCACCCGTGAGCTCGCCCTCCAGGTTGCCGAGGCCTTCACCTCCTACGCCAAGCACATGGCCGACTTCACCGTCCTCCCTGTCTACGGTGGCTCCGCCTACGGCCCCCAGCTCGCCGGCCTGCGCCGCGGCGCCCAGGTTGTCGTGGGTACCCCCGGCCGTGTCATCGACCACATCTCCAAGGGCTCACTTGATCTGTCCGAACTCCAGTACCTTGTGCTGGACGAGGCCGACGAGATGCTGCGGATGGGCTTCGCTGAAGACGTTGAGCAGATCTTCCAGCAGACCCCGGAAGGCCGCCAGGTTGCACTGTTCTCGGCCACGATGCCCAGCCAGATCCGCCGTATGTCCAAGCAGTACCTGAACAACCCGGCCGAAATCTCCGTGAAGTCCAAGACCACTACCGGCGCCAACACCAAGCAGCGCTACCTGCAGGTCATGGGTCCGCACAAGCTTGATGCCCTGACCCGCATCCTTGAGGTTGAAGAGTTCGACGGCGTCATTGCGTTCGTGCGCACCAAGATGGCCACCGAAGATCTGGCCGACAAGCTGAAGTCCCGCGGATTCCAGGCTGCCGCCATCAACGGCGACATCCCGCAGCAGCAGCGTGAGCGCACTGTTGACGCGCTGAAGGAAGGCCGTATCGACATTCTGGTTGCCACCGACGTGGCGGCCCGTGGCCTTGACGTGGAGCGCATCAGCCACGTCATCAACTACGACATCCCGCACGACACCGAATCCTACGTCCACCGCATCGGCCGTACGGGCCGTGCCGGCCGCTCCGGCGACGCGATCCTGTTCATGACGCCGCGTGAGAAGTACCTGCTGCGTTCCATTGAGAAGGCAACGCGCCAGCCGGTGGAGCAGATGCACCTGCCCACGGCCGAAACCGTCAACACGCTGCGTCTGGGCAAGTTCGCCGAGAAGATCACGGAAACGCTGGAGTCCCAGGACGTTTCGGCATTCCGCGACCTCATCTCCTCCTACGAGGAAGAGCACAACGTTCCCGCCTCGGAGATCGCCGCGGCGCTGGCCGTTATGGCCCAGGGTGGCCAGCCGCTCCTTGTCAAGGAACTGCCGTCCGCTCCCGAATACCAGAAGCGCGAACGCTCCAACGACGGCTTCGGCTCACGCGGCCCCACCCGCAGCCTGACCGAGGGCAACGCCACCTACCGGATCGCCGTCGGACGCCGTCAGCGCGTTATGCCGGGTTCCATCGTGGGTGCCATTGCCAACGAAGGCGGCATCTCCTCCGCGCAGATCGGCGGCATCGACATCCGCTCGGACCACTCCCTTGTGGAGCTTCCGGCGGATCTCAGTGCTGATCAGCTGCGTGCACTGTCCCGCACCCGGATCGGCGGCGAGCTGATTCACCTTGAGCTGGACAACGGCCGCAAGCCGTCCGGTGATCGCGGCAGCTACTCCGGTGGAAGCCGTGGCGGCGACCGCGGCGGCTACTCCGGCGGTGGAGACCGCGGTGGCAACTTCAAGGGCAACGGCGGGTTCAAGAAGGAATTCCGCAAGCCGGACGGCGAGCGCGGCGGTTACGCCGGTGGCGGCGAGCGCTCCGCGGCTGACCGCGGCGGACGCTCCTACAGCGATCGCACGGAACAGCGCAGTGCGGGCAGTGAGCGTCCGGCAGCAAGCGGCGCCGACCGCGGCCAGGCCACCGACTCACGCTTTGGCGGTCACGGCGACGGTGCCCGCAAGCCGCGTCATGGCAATGAAGGCGGACACCGCGACTTCAACCGCAAGGGCAAATGGTAACTTCTGATTAGATGGGCCGGCTTTCGAGCCGGCCCATCTATGTTTAAGCCGGGTTAGGCCGGGCGGCAGGTGAAATGTTGCAGGCGGTTTCGTGAAATTCCGGCGGGCAGGGCAGGCAATGACTTGGAACCCCCTGCGGGCCGCATTACGATCAAGGGGCTACGGACGGCGTAGCTGCGGAACTTCCCCTTGCTGGGAGCCGGCCGCAACAGACTTCCTGAAAGGCACGTCCCATGGGATTCCTTGACGATTTGAAGAAGAACCTTGGCTTTGCCGCGAAGGACCAGCACAAGGCCGCAGCGGAGCAGAAGACGGAGCAGACCGAGCAGCCGACGGTGCAGAACGCCGAGAAGCAGGCAGGCGTTGAGGCAGGGAACGAATCCCCGGCAGATGCCGGCCTGGCGACGAACACGGACACAGCAGCATTCGAGGCAGCCGCATCCGGGGCAGCCGCCGCAGCGAAGGCGTCAGCTGACGCGGCAGCGGCCGAAGCGGCCGCCCAGCAGCAGGCTTCCGCCGACACCGCTGCCCAGCAGCAGGCCGCAGCCGACGCCGCCGCACAGGAAGCTGCTGCTGACGCAGCCGCGCAGCAAGCCGCTGCAGCCCAGGCCGCACGCGTCACCGAGGTGGTTGTGGAGCCGGGCGACACCTTGAGCGGCATCGCCGTACAGTTCGGCGTTGACCTTAGTGCTCTCATCGCTGTAAACGCGGATATCGTGCCGAATCCGGACCTGATTTACCCGGGACAGGTGCTGCGCCTGCCGTAGCTTTCCGGGCTTTTCGGAGGTCATAAAAAGGGCGCCGTCGCAACTATTTCGGTGCCCTTAAGGCCACCCGGAGGTCGATTTGTTGGAGGGCGGTTCTTCCGGTAAAGTATTTACTCGTTGCCCCCCTAGCTCAGTGGTAGAGCGCGTTCTTGGTAAGAACGAGGTCACCGGATCGATTCCGGTGGGGGGCTCTGAATGAGAGCCTGTGTCAAGGCGGTTTTTGACCGGCTTGGCGCGGGTTTTTTCTCATTTATGGCGGTGTAGCTCAGTTGGTTAGAGCGCACGACTCATAATCGTGAGGTCGGGAGATCGAGCCTCCCCACCGCTACCAAGAAAAACCCCTGGAATCCGCGAGATTCTAGGGGCTTTTCTCTGCCGAAGAGATTTCTCGACAGATCGGCAGTCCTCTGCGTCAAACACAATGCCATGGGTCTTTGACAGTTCATCTGGCGGCATTAGCCGTACCCGTCGTTTAGCTGTTCCTGCCGCGTGCTGCCACCGACCACCGGTCCACCAGCGAGCCGTCTTGAACCACCGTGACTTCATCAACGAGATTCATTGCCAGGCACACGTGGTTGGGTATGACCCTCAGCCGCTGCCCCAGCATGGGGAGGTCGGTGTTTTCGGGCCATTCGATGGTGGCGTGGTGTTCGGACAGTGCGGTGATGCGCGCATCCGGGTAGTCAGCAAGTCGGCCGTATCCGGTCGCCCATCCTGGGCGGTCGCTGCCCAGGATCTTGCTGCCGGCGTCGACAACTATGCGCCGGACATTGCCGGAGCGTGCTTCATGGCGACTAACGACCGTTGTTGCGACGGTCAAGGCGATCTCATCCCAAGCGCACCGTTCGAGTTCGAGCTGTTGTGCGTCCCCGAAGATGTAAACGCCCGGGCGGAGCTCTGTGGCAACAGTTTCACCCTCGAGAAGTGCCGTGGGGGTTGAGCCACCGCTGATTTCCTTGACGTCGAACCCCGCAGAGGCCAGCTCCGCTGCTGCGAGACTCAGCGCCTCGTTCTCATTATTCGCGGCAGCTAGCGGCATGCCCGGCGTATAGCTGTGTCCAGGGAACGTGAAAACGCCGGCTATATTCAATCCCGAAACGGCGGCCGCGCGGGCAACGAGGCTGACTTCCCCCGGCAGGACCCCACTGCGGTGGTGTCCGCTGTCGACCTCGATGAGCACGCTGATGCTTCCGGCATCGGCGCCGAGGCTTCGTCCCATTGCGGTGGCGCCCTCCACGGAGTCTATTCCGACGGCGATCGTGGCCACTGTTGCCAGCTGACGTAGACGATCTGCATGATGGGTGTCTACCCAGAGCGGGTAAGCGATGAAGATATCGCTGGCACCTCCCTCGACGAAGACTTCAGCCTCCCCGATGGTGGCGACGGTCAAGCCGACCGCACCGGCAGCAAGTTGTTTAGACGCAATTTCATGCGTTTTGTGGGTCTTCGCGTGCGGGCGCAGCTTGAGCCCACGGTTGCGCAGGCTTGCGGCCATCCGTTCGATGTTCCGGTCGAGCACATCGATATCAATCATGATTTCCGGGGTGACGATCTCATCGGGGATTGCTGTGTTCACGTAGTCCTCGCAATTCTGGAAGTAGCCCTTTCGGGCGCCGCTGGTTGGTCCTGTGAGAGGGCACGAGGGGTGTCCAACAGGAGACTGTGGTTGAGGAAAAGGGTCTTCAGCATAAGCGTGGTTCGGGTTGGCGAACCTAGACGGACTTCGTGGTCAACTGATGAATGAATTCAGGCCCTAATGGACCCAGCCGAGTCCCTGCCCGGAGGTTCGTCCAGGGCAATGTGGCCGGTACGGCCGCCATGGGTCCCGGTGCGCAGGCGACAAGAACGTCCTCGGCGATGGGCTGAAAGTCCGCGCGGAAGTGGACTGAGCTCTTGAGGACGAGGACGTGCTGGTCTTCAGGAATTATTCCGGCCATTCGGAGCTGATTACGGTCCATGATCTGGGCCTTGCGTGACGTTACTATCACTTGAACATTGCCCCATCGAAGAACGGCCGTCGGGCCAAGTTCGAGTTCGTTGCCGTTCATCATGGGACCATCAAACCGGATATGGCCGTCGGAGAGGGTGACGACTTCAAAGTCCCCGGCCAGGGGGAAATCCCCCTGGGACGTGGAGCCGGGGAAGGTGACCGTGATGTGGGCCCCTTCACCGGCCTCGTGGGCCGCTGCCGAGATGCCTGCATCGGCCATGGCGGCCAGCACCGATTTTCTTGCGTCGGCATCCAGGAGCGCTCTGAGCATTCCGGTGGTCGTCGCATTGCCGCCGGCACCCGGATTGTCCTGCGTGTCTGCAATAACGACCGGCCGGCCCTTGCCTTCGGCCAGGGTGACAGCCTGCGTTACGGCCTGCTCGGGTGTCAGGAGAGTCTGGAAGAAGTCCGGCTCTGCCCGGTTGACTGCAGCTTCGAGTTCTTCAACGAGTCCTAATACGTGATCCGCGTCTTCGCCGTAGCCGAAAACCACGGGGGAGCAGCATTCGATGTCGGCTGCGGGAAAACCGGCCGCGATGCTAAGCACCGCGGCGGCGGCGCCCGGTTCATCGAGGCTCTGGTAGAGCTCGCGGGCCGGGTCGAGCAGTGTGCACCCGGTGTTTATCGGGATCAGAAACGGGATGCGCCGCCACTGGCAGTGGAGCTTGTCGCCATTGAAAAGGGCGGTGAGCATTTCGGCCGCCCTGCGTCCGGTCTCAGCCATGTCCACGTGTGGATAGGTCCGGTAGGCCACCATGGCGTCGGCCATCTCAAACATTTCGTCGCTGAGGTTGGCGTGGAGGTCCAGGCTAATGACAATCGGGATGTTTGGCCCAACCATGCTCCTGATGCGCCTGGTGATTTCGCCGTCGCCGTCGTCGTACTCGTCGGTCACCATTGCTCCATGCAGGTCGAGGTAGACGGCATCAGGATGTTCCGTTGCGCAGGCGGTCGTTATCTCTCCGACGATCCGCTCAAACGCCTCGGATTCCACAGGTCCGGACGGCGAGGCCGCCGCCCAGATGACGGGGACGAGTTCGTGCCCGGAGCACTCCATGGCTTGCAGGAATCCTCCGATCGGGATGTTGACCGTCGCGAGGTCGAACAGATGCGCCCCGCGGCGCATGCTGGGGAAGCCTTCGCCGTTGACGAAGTTTTCGTAGCGAGCAGGTGTCGGTGCAAACGTGTTGGTCTCGTGGAGGAGACCGGCAACCAGGATTTTCACAAGGCGTCGATTCTTTCTGTGGCAGGCGTCGGAGCGGGGAGCTTCTTGCCCGACAGCGTCCGGAAGAGAACGGCAGCGCCGGCGAGGACCAGGACAACGATGAAGACGAGCCCGTACCGGGTGCTTCCCGTGGCGTCCTTGATGATGCCGATGATGAAAGGACTGATGAAACCGCCCAGCAGGCCGATGCTGTTGATCAGGGCGATTCCGCCAGCAGCCGCGGATCCCTTCAGATGAGCAGCCGGCAAGGCCCAGAAGACGGTATATGCACCCCAGAGACACGCCGTGGCAATGATCATGCCGACGAATGACACCCCGAAAATGGATGACGTGAACGCTGCGGTCAGCAGTCCCGCAGCGGCAAGCACAGCTGGAGCCACGGCATGCCATTTCCGTTCCCGCGTCTTGTCTGAACTTCGTCCGATCATGACCATGGCGATGATGGTTACCGCGTAGGGGATGGCTGTCAGCCATCCGACCTGAACGATGTTGTTGACGCCGTTGTCCTTGAGGATGGTCGGCAGCCAAAAACTGATGGCATAGATCCCGCTGATCAGTGCGAAATACGCAAAGGAGAATGCGTACACTTTGGGATCACGAAGGACTGCGCGGAAGCTATGTGTTCCTTGCTTGCCGCCCGCGGTGTCTTCAGTATTGCTGGCAGCAATACTGCGTTCCAGGATGTCCTTCTCTGTCTGGGTCAGCCATTTTGCCTGCCTGGGCGAATCGTCCAGGTACCTCCAGACGAAGAAAGCCAGGACAAGGCACGGCAGGCCTTGGATCAGGAACATCCACTGCCAGCCGGCAAGGCCGCCGACACCCTGGAATGATTCCATGATGAAGGCTGAGAAGGGTCCCCCAACCATGGATCCGATGGGGCCCGCCAGCATGTAGATACCCATGGCCCCGGCCATGCGCTTGGTCGAGTACCAGTACGTGAGATAGAAAATGATTCCGGGAGCGAATCCCGCTTCAAAGACTCCCAGCAGCAGACGCAGGACATAAAAGGCTGTCTCGTTCTGGACAAAGGCCATGGCTGCTGCGGTCAACCCCCACAGACACAGGATGCGCATGATGGTCTTCTTGATTCCGATTTTTACCAGCAGGAGGTTGCTGGGCACTTCGAAGAGGGCGTAGCCCAGGAAGAACAGGCCGGCGCCCAAACCATACGCGGCCTCACTGAGGCCAATATCCGCCGACATGTGGAGCTTTGCGAAGCCGATGTTCACTCTGTCGAGATAGGCGAACGTGTAGAGCAGGAGAAGAAACGGCAGCAGACGCAGGCTGATTTTGCGGTAAACCGCGGCCTCAGCTAGCTGGCTGAGCACTGTGGGTGACTCAGTTGAATGGGTGGATGACACGGGTTTCCCTTTGCGAAAGGTGTGTTCGAGATCACGAACGCTATGCGAGTAGGCTAGGTCCGATTCGGGAGATGGCCCGGAAATGAAACTTTTCAACAAATATCCAAGAACTTTTGAAGGTTTAGGAGATGATGTGAAGATCCCGGACCCTCTGGATTCGCCTGTTCCGGACGAAGTCGATGCCGAACTTGTTGACGCGCTTCAGATAAATTCGCGCGCTTCCTGGGCTACGGTTGCCCGGGTCCTGGATTCTTCCGCGCTCACGCTTTCGCGCCGCTACCAGAAGCTGGTGGAGAGCGGCCTGGCCTGGTCCACCATTGCTCTGAGTCCGCAGAGCTCGTTGGGTGCATTTATCGAGGTGCGATGTTCCCCCTCTCAGGAACTCGCCGTCGCGCGACGACTGGCCGAACGGCCTGACGTGATTACTGTCGGTGTGACCACCGGAGACTTCCAGGTGTATTGCATAATTTTAGCTCCGGACACTGCCTCGATCGCTCACACGCTGCTCCATGATCTTCCTCTGGAAGAGGGTGTTCTCCGGGTCCGGACCAACGTTTTCGGCAGCATGTTCGGTGGTGTCGTCTGGCGTCAGGGAATTATTTCTTCCCGGCAAACGGGCGTCATGAAGCTGGTCCGGGACCCGCTCCGGACCGGGATCCCTCACCTCAGTCTGGATGACCGTCCGTTGTTCCTGGCCCTGGGCAAAGATGGAAGACGAAGTTATGAAGACCTTTCAGCGGAACTCGGCGTTTCCGCCTACGCCATACGGCGCAGGATCAGTCTCCTTCTCCGTTCCGGCGAGATCACCTTCCGCTGTGATGTAGCCCGTCCTCTGTTCGGATTCCCCACGTCCTCGCTTCTGCTGCTGGACGTACCGGACGCGCAGGTACAAACCTTCGGCAAGATTGTCGGTGCGTGGCCGGAGACGCGTTTCTGTGCGGCCGTGGCCAGCGCCAGCAACGTCATCCTGATTGTTGGAACCAGGTCGTTGAACCATCTTGAGCAGCTCTTCATCAGGCTCGCGGCCGATTTTCCCAGTGTACGGATCAACGACCGAAGACTCGTTCTGCGCCCCGTCAAACTGTATGGCCGGCTCGTCGAAGAAGCCGGGCGGGCAGAGGGCGTCATTCCCGTTGACCCCTGGTACAGCCAACGCAACTAGCCAGTGCTTCCCGTATGCAGAAATCGGCCTATGCTTTCCGCCCGTGCCAGCGAGACCGCGGACCTGTCCCGCCCGGCCTTCGGTGACGAAACAGACCTCGAGCCTCCCCGCCGCTACAGAACTGGACCCCGCAGGTAACTCCTGCGGGGTCCTTTTTTGTGCGCGCCGGCCCCGTCAAGCACCCGTCCTCCCAAGTGACTGGCAGCACGTGTCGCTTACAGCGCCCGGAACGGCCTCTGGTGCGCGCCAGTTCGTCTGCGGTGGGACACAATGGGTGCATGACCCGCATCGCAATCATCGGCGGCCACGGAAAAGTGGCCCTGCACCTGTCCACGATCCTCGCAGCGGAGGGCCACAACGTCACGTCCTTCATCCGGAACCCGGGGCACAGTGACGACGTCACAGCAACCGGCGCAACGCCGTCGGTCCTGGACGTTGAAAATTCGACGACGGCGGAAATCGCCACCGCTCTTCGCGGCCACGACGCCGTGGTCTGGTCGGCCGGCGCCGGGGGAGGCACCCCGGAGCGCACCTATGCGGTGGACCGGGACGCCGCGATCCGTTCAATGGACGCTGCGGCGGAGGCCGGCGTCGTACGCTATGTCATGGTCTCTTATCTCGGCGCCGGGCCGGACCATGGAGTGCCGGCGGACAACAGCTTCTTTGCCTACGCCGAGGCCAAGGCAGCGGCGGACACGTACTTGCGGAACACCAATCTCAGCTGGACCATCCTCGGCCCCAGCGCGCTGACGGACGGTCCGGGAACGGGTCGGATCGACGTTGATCCCGCCGGCACCTCCGCCGGCAACCAGACGTCCCGGACCAACACGGCCATTGTTGCCGCGGCTGTGCTGGATCTGCCCGGAACCGCAGGGCACACCATCGAGTTCCGGGACGGCACGCTTCCGGCAGCGGCCGCTCTTGAACCGCTGAAATAGAGCGCGCCGGCCCGCACATCCATCAAGGATTGCCACGGGCGCCGCACTCCGGGGAAAGCGGGCACATGGATCAGGTGGCACTCATCATAGGACTGCTGCTTGCCACCGGGGTGGCTGTTGGCCTGGGGGACAGGCTGCGGCAGCCTTACCCGGTCCTGACGCTTATCCTGGCCGCGGCGTTGACGTTCATCCCGGGATTCGCGGACCTGGATATTTCCCCTGAGCTGATCCTGCCGATCTTCCTGCCCCCGCTCCTTTTCGCGACCGCCCAGCGGAGTTCACGGGCGGTGTTCCGGGTCCGGTGGCGGACACTCATCATGACGGCGGTGGCGCTTGTGGTGATCTCCACCGCCGTCGTCGCCGGTGCTGCGTGGCTGATGATTCCCGGCATCGGCATCCCTGCGGCCATTGCGCTGGGTGCCATGGTGGCGCCCCGGATCCGGTGGCCGTGGAATCAGTGGCGGGCCGCGTCCACATGCCCCGCCGCCTGATCACCGTGCTCCAAAGTGAGGGCCTTTTCAACGACGCCGCGGCCATCGTCATCTTTCTGGCTGCCGTGGCGGCAACGGTGTCCGGCACCAAAATCGGGTCCGACGTCGTTCTCAACTTTGTCATCGGCGCGGCAGTCGCCGTGGGTGGTTGGCATAGTCATGGGGTGGGTCACGTCGCTTATCACCCGTCTGATGACGTCTAGGGTGGCACGCCGTGCCGTTACCCTGGTGGTGCCGTTCGCCTGCTATATCCTGGCGGAGGAAGTCCTCGCGTCCGGGGTGATCGCCGTCGTGGTTACTGCCCTTGAGATGCAGCGGCATTCACGCCCGCAGGACGCCGCGGAGCGTGTTACCCGGACGGCGTTCTGGGACGTGGTGGAGCTGCTGGTCACGGGGCTAGCCTTCGGCTTGGTGGGGCTGGAGATCCGGCATGTCATCCATGATGAAGGCTCAGACATCCTCGGAATGGTCGGCACGGCTGTGGTGGTCTACGTTCTGGTGATTGCGGTGCGCTTCGGCTGGATGGGGCTTCTGGCTGTGTCGGCGCGGAAGCGGCAGAACCTGTTGCAGCCCACGTCGTTCAAGGAAGTGCTGATCCTGACCTGGTGCGGGACGCGTGGCCTTGCCACGTTGGCGCTGGCACTGGCTCTTCCGCTCACACTGGCGGACGGCGCGCCTTTCCCGGAGCGCGACCAGCTGCTGGCCACCCTGGTGCTTCCGGGCCTGAGGCTGCCCTGGTTGATGCGCGTCCTGAAGGCGTCCCAGGGCGGTTCCGAAGAACGCGATACCGCCCTGGTTCTGGCCAGGCGTGCTCAGGCTTCCGCGGTGGCCGCGCTCAGGGACAATGAGATGATGAAGGAACTGCCGCCCGAGAAAGTGGTGCTGGTGAAAGAGAAAATGGCGCGGCTGCATGCGGAGCTCCTGGACGGCAGCCTCCGTAACGAGAGCGTGGCAGAGAAGCGAAAACGCGGGCGCGGGCTGGCCATTGCCGTGCAGACCATCGCACTGGACGCCGCGCGCCAGGAGGTAGTATCCGCCCGCAACGAACCGGATATGGATCCGGAGGTTGCTGACCGGGTGCTGCGGCAGCTGGACCTTCGCACCATGATCATGCCGTAGTGATCATGCCGGAGTACGGAGTAGGCAGAACCAGGTCCAGGGAGTTTGCTTCGACGTAGTCCAGGGCGTGCCGGATGGCCCCCGCGGTGACAATTGCGTCGCCCAGCGGGGAGGCGGTCACCCGTGGCGGGGTGGCGGTGAAACGCGGCAGCAGCTCAATGATGCGTGGCAGCAAGGCGGCGGCGGATTCGGCCACCGCCCCGCCGATCACCACCTGCTCCGGATTGACCAGGCTCGCGAGCGAGGCAATGATCCGCGCCATCCTCTCGGACAACCGGTCAAGAATTACGACGGCGGTCCGGTCGCCGCGCGCCGCTGCGTCGAAAACCTGCCGCGCGGTCAACGGAGCCCGGGATGCGGCAGCGGGCCTGCCCCGTGCTGGACCCGGTGCCGGTACGGCTGCGGCCGCGAACCATTCACGCGCGAGTTTGGCGATGCCGTCGGCGGAGCCCACACCCTCCAGCAGGTCCAGGTAGCCCATTTCCCCGGCGGCCCCTCTGCTGCCGTGCAGAAGTCGCCCGGATTCGATGATCCCGGCCCCCAGCCTTTCGCTGGCCAGGAGAACCACCAGATCATCAACCCCGGACCCGGATCCGCGCCAACACTCACCAAGCGCGGCCAGATTTGCGTCGTTTTCCAGGAGTACCGTCCACCCATGGAGGTCTTTCAGTGCCGCCCGCAGGCCGACGTCGAACAGGCTCCAGAAATGCTGGGCCGCCAGCACCTTGCCGTCACGGTCCACGGGTGCCGCAATGCCAGCCCCTAGGGCCAGGACTATGCCGGGGGTGGCTCCCGCCGCATGCAGGGCCAGGCCAGCGGCACGGTCCACTGTGCTGATTCGCTCTGATGCAGGAATGTCTGTGGTGCGGAAGGGGAGGCTGGACCGGCCAACAACGTTGCCCCGGAGATCGGCCACTGCGGCGGTGACGGTGGCGGCGCCTATGTCCATGCCCATGACGAATCCTGCGCGGGAGTTCAACTCAAAGCGCCTGGCAGGCCTGCCTTGCCGGGGGGCGGAGTCCTGTAAGGGGTCACGTTCCAGGATCCAGCCACGGCGGATCAGGTCCTCGCAGACGGCGATGACCGTGGCCCGGGTGAGGCCGGTGCGGGCCATCAGCTCGGTGCCGGTGGCCACGTCAATGCTGCGGATGGCCTTAAGAACTGCGCGCGCATTGACCCGCCGCAGCATCTGCGGGGTTGCGGCGCCTGCTTCCGGCATCAGTCCTTGACCTCCTGTTGAGCCCGGCCCATAATATTCGAGTGAGTATATTTAGATACTATCTAAATATACTCGGACCGAAACATGGCCGGCACATGCATACTCTGGCCAAAACAGTCCGGCCGATTCCGGCAGTCCCAGCCGCGGCTACAGCCCCGCCCACACAAGCAGCCCCCGCCCGACTCCCGAAGGAACTTCCTTTTGTCCACCACCGCCACGCTGGCAACCCTGTCCGATGCAAACCTCGCAGCCGATCCGAACTGGTGGCGCCAGGCCTCGGTCTACCAGATCTACCCGCGGAGCTTTTCCGACTCGAACGGCGACGGCCTGGGCGACATCAAGGGCATCACGGCCAAGGTGCCGTACCTGAAATCCCTGGGGATCGACGCCGTCTGGCTGAGCCCGTTTTACCCGTCAGCGCTCGCCGACGGCGGATACGACGTCGACGATTACCGCGATGTGGACCCGAAGCTGGGCACCCTGGCCGACTTCGACGAGATGGCGGCGGCCCTGCACACCGCCGGCATCAAGCTGATCGCGGACATCGTCCCCAACCACTCTTCCAACCGGCACGAATGGTTCCAGGAAGCTCTCGCCGCACCGAAAAGCTCCGCCGCACGCGAGCGCTACATCTTCCGTGACGGCAAGGGTGCGAACGGTGAGTTCCCGCCGTCGGACTGGGACTCTGTCTTCGGCGGGCCCGCCTGGGAGCGCATCACCGAACCGGACGGCACCCCCGGCCAGTGGTATATGCACATCTTCGCCAAGGAGCAGCCGGATCTGAACTGGGCCAACCGTGAAATCCGCGACGACTTCCTCAAGACCCTGCGTTTCTGGTCCGACCGCGGCGTGGACGGCTTCCGGGTCGACGTCGCCCACGCCCTGACAAAAGACCTCACCGAACCGCTGCTCTCGAAGCCTGAGCTGAGCGCGGCAAACACCGGTACAGACGGCTTCGACGACGGCTCGCACCCGTTCTGGGACCGTGACGAAGTCCACGGGATCTACGCCGAGTGGCGTGAAGTCTTCAACGAGTACAACCCGCCACGCACCGCCGTGGCCGAGGCCTGGGTGCACGAAACCCGCCGCGCCCGCTACGCGAGCCCCGAAGGCCTGGGCCAGGCGTTCAACTTCGACCTGCTCCAAGCCGACTTCGACGCCGGGGACTTCCGCGAAATCATTACCCGCAACCTGGCAGAGGCCAAGGCCACCGGAGCCTCGTCCACCTGGGTTTTCTCCAACCACGACGTCGTCCGGCATGCCACGCGCTACGGCCTGCCCAAGGGCCCCACGGGCAAGAAGCACGCCAGGGGCCAGGATGGAAAGGGCTGGCTGCTGGCCGGCGGAGCGAGGGAGGAGCTGGACGTGGAGCTCGGGGAGCGCCGCGCCCGTGCAGCCACGCTGCTGATGCTCGCGGTCCCGGGCTCGGCCTACCTGTACCAGGGGGAGGAACTGGGCCTCCAGGAAGTGGCGCAAATCCCCGACTCCGAACGCCAGGACCCGTCGTTCTTCCGGAACAAGGGTGTGGAAGTTGGCCGCGACGGCTGCCGGGTGCCGCTGCCGTGGTCTGTTGAAGGAACCTCCTTCGGTTTCGGCGACGGCGGGGCGCACCTGCCGCAGCCGGACTGGTTCAGCAAGTACGCCGTCGAGGCGCAGGACGGCACCGAGGGTTCCACCCTCGAGCTCTACCGCGCGGCGCTGAAGCTGCGCCGCGAACTGCAGACCGAAGAACAGCTGGATTGGCATGAGACCGGCAGCGCCGACGTGCTGCACTTCAGCCGTCCGGGCGGCTGGCAGACCGTCATGAACTTCGGTGACGAGTCAGTGGAGCTTCCGGCCGGCGAGGTGGTGGTCAGCAGCGGTCCGCTGGAAAACGGCAAGCTGCCCGCCTGCACCACTGCCTGGCTGCGCTGATGCAGGAACTGATATACGGCTGCATGGGGCTCGGCGGCAGCTGGTCCGATGAGCCATATGGGGCGGCGCAGGTGGACCAGGCCGGCGCCGCCATAGAAGCCGCCCTGGAGATCGGCATCACGCTGTTCGATCACGCCGACATTTACCGCAGGGGCAAGTCCGAGGCAGTCTTTGGCGAGGTCCTCGCAAGCACACCCGGATTGCGGGAGCGGATCCGGCTGCAGACCAAGTGCGGGATCAGGCTCAACGAACGCGGGCTGGATACCCACTACGACCTCAGCCGGGAGTCCATCCTGGAACGGGTGAACGGTAGCCTCCAACGGTTGCGGACGGACCATGTTGACGTCCTGATGCTGCACCGCCCGGATCCGCTGATGCTCCCCGCAGAGGTGGCATCCGCCGTCGGGCAGTTAGTCGACGAAGGCAAGGTGCGCCAACTGGGTGTGTCCAATATGTCCGGCGCTCAGATCGCTGCCCTGCAGGATCACCTTGAGATGCCGGTGGTCGCAAACCAGCTCGAGATGAGCCTGCTCAAGCGTGCCTGGCTGGAGAGCACCGTCCTGGTGAACCATGTGGAATCAGTGGACTACAGCTTCCCGCACGGCACCCTGGAGTTCTGTGCGCGGGAAGGCATTACCCTTCAGGCCTATGGTTCCTTGGCTCGCGGAGTGTTCACCGGGGCGCCGTCGGAAACTCCGACGGCGGCGGAGACTGCCACTGCTGCGCTGGTGGCGCAGTTGGCGGACGACAAGGGGACCACCGGCGAGGCCATCCTGCTGGGATGGCTGATGAACCATCCAGCGGGCGTCGCGCCGGTGATCGGGACCGCCCATCCGGAGCGGATCCGCGCGTGTGCCGGGGCAGCGGATGTTGCGGTGGCCATGACCCGGGCCGAGTGGTACCGGTTGTGGGTCACGGCCCGGGGGAGCAACATCCCCTAACCCAACTGGCTCGCATTTGTGGTCGTTCCGAGCGCTCGGAACAACCACAAATGCGAGCTACCTGCGTGAATGGGACCTAGAGCGGCGCCACCACGGAGTACGTGCTGGAGTCGCCCTGGATTGCCTGGCTCGGCCGGCCGGCCACGCCCACCGGAATGTCGCCCGCGACGGCGGCCGCAGCGCTGAGAATGGTCAGGGGTCGTTTCATGGGGTTCCTTCAGAGTTTGCTGAACTGGCGGATGCCATCGGTCTGCCGGCCGGCTCGTTGGCTGGATCGTGGGCCGTTGGAACGATGTAAGCGCAATCGGGAAGCGATGAAAAGCCTTCCTGTCATCACGCGAAACCCCCGGAAATCCGCGGAAACAAGGCGCAACGGAGTGTCATGAGTCGTCCTGTTTCGTGGCATGAATCTCCATGACCGGGGACCGGCGGGACACTCCGGCCGGGTCTAGAATCGCTGTTTTGTTCGTATTGGTCGCTGCCACGCACCGGTCATCGTCGCCTTGGCGGGGGCGGGGCGGATACGGTAGATCCATGACCTCTACCACCGCCGCCCCAACTGCACGGCCAGAACGCAACATTCCCGCTGAGATCGCCCGTTCCTGGCTCCTGGTCAACGCAATGAAAACCGAACTCTTTGACCAGTCAGCCGTTTCCCGTGCGGACTCGATCATTCTGGACATTGAGGACGCCGTTGACCCGTCGCAGAAAGACGAGGCCCGCGGACACGTGGTGAACTGGCTGGCCGGCGGCGGCAAGGCCTGGGTCCGCATCAACGATGCCACCAGCCGGTTTTGGGCTGACGACCTTGCCGGCCTCCGCGGCACGCCCGGCCTGCTCGGTGTCGTGCTGGCCAAGACCGAATCCGCCGATCAGGTGACGGAAAGCTTCCACCGGATGGACGGCAAAACTCCCGTCATCGCACTGGTGGAATCCGCCCTCGGCATCGAGGAAGCCAACCACATCTCCAGGGCCCAGGGTGTGTTCAGGCTTGCCTTCGGTTCCGGTGATTTCCGCCGCGATACGGGCATGTCGGCCACGGCGGAAGCCATGGCGTATCCGCGGGCCAAGCTGGTTGTGGCCAGCCGTGTAGGTAACCTGCCCGGCCCCATCGACGGACCCACCGTGGGCACCAACCACCCGATTCTGCGCGAGCAGACCGGCGTGACCGTGATGATGGGCATGACCGGCAAGCTCTGCCTCGCCATCGACCAGACCAGCATCATCAACGAGGTCATCAGCCCCACACCGTCGGACGTCGCCTGGGCCACTGACTTCATGTCCGATTTCGAGGCCAACGGCCGCGTGATCCGGGACGGCTCGGACCTGCCGCGCCTGGGCCGCGCCGAGAAGATCATGAAGCTCGCGGTAGCCTTCGGGGTACAGCCGGCGCTTTAGGCACCGCAGGAGCAACCTCACAACCTCAGGAGGCCCCGTGACCGATACCCGTTATCTGGTCCACGGGGTCTTTTGGGATGGTCCGCCGCCGCGTTCCGTGAATCACGACGGCGGCCGCCCGGTTCTGCGTCTGCAGCGGCTTTCCGGCGGGTTCCGGGAGTTGTCGCTCGGCGCCGGTGCCCGGCTCGGCTTCCGGCTGGCCGCAGATGATAGGTACTGTCTGGGCCACCACAAGGTGTTTTCCCCCACCGAGCGCAGCCATGTGCCCTGCAAGGACCAGTCTCCGGCTGCGAGGGGCAGCCAGTGTGAGCGCTGTTTTGTGGCGGACGATTCCCGCCTGATCCACGATTTCCACCGTGGCGGCCGGGTCCCGCCCGGGCTGAGGTCCTACCTGATGCAGCCGCATTGGCTGTATGTGGCCACGTTCGCCAGCGGCGCCAGCAAGGTGGGCACAGCGTCGCACCTTCGGAAGTGGAACAGGCTGGCAGAGCAGGGCACCGTAGTTGCGCGCTACGTTGCCGCGGCGGACGACGGCCGTGTGGTGCGAGTTCTGGAGGACATGGTCACGCGTGAAACCGGCCTGGCCCAGCAAATCCGTTCCGCCGCGAAAGCCGCCTCATTCACGGGACCGCTTCCCGGAGCCGAACTCGACAGACTCAACCGGCGCCTCGCCGGCGAAGTCAGGGAAATACTAGGGCAAACCGCCGTCGAAGGCTTTGAAACCGTTGACGAACAGTGGGTTCGGCCTGCCCAGGCCGCGGAGCTCTGCAGGCCGGAATTGAGGCACCCGTACAGGCTCGGGCTGTCCGGCGGCGTCCACGGGTTCGCCCTCGGTTCCTTGTGCGGGAGCTATGGGCTGGCGATATTGGAGGGCTCGGAGCTCTGCTTTGTGGTGAACCTGGGCCTGCTGAAGGCCCGGCTGATCGAGCTGGGGGACTTCACATCGGAGATACCCGGCGTGCAGGAAGCCCTTTTCTAGTTCCGGAATCTCCATGCTCCGGTCAACAGAAAGGCAGCGGCGAGTACCAGCACGGAGCCCAGCCAGCCGGCCGCCAGATAGGCCAAGGTGCGCCCGGCACGGACCTCGGTGGCTTTCAGCGATTGCCCCGCCACCATCACCCGGTCTTCGGCGGACCGGGCCGTCACCGCATAGCGCACTCCCTCCTGTGGCTGCCAGGTCACCGTGTCCATGCCGTTTGTATGGGCGTCGTCACGCACCCCCTGGGGGAGCCGGGCCAGCCCGCCGTTGAGGAAACCGGTACCGCTGAGCGGAGTTCCGTCCGCTGCATAGACGTTCACGAAGGGCGGCCCGTCCTGCGCCAGGTCCAGGTGCGGTCCGGGCAATACATCCGGGTGCTGGAGTGCGAAGGCCACGAGTTCCCCGGGCCGGTCATTCGCTGACTGGCATCCCAGCTGCTGGAGGGACACGTCCACAGCACCGCACACCAGCGTCAACACCGCCACAGCGGCGAGCCACCTGATGAGGCTTCTCATGGACTGAGCATAGGCTGTCAGCCCCTGCCAGTCAGCAGCATGGGAGGGCCTCAGCCTCATAGGCCGCCCACACTCATATCGTCTAGAATAGGTGGGTGCTGAACGAATTCTGGGCCACGGCGTCCACGTCCTACAAAGTCCTGGTCTTCAGCGCGATGGGCCTGATCGCCGTCGGCATCATCCTGAATCTGGTGGGCAACACCACTCACAACCAGGGGCTGATGGTGGCTTCGCTGCCGGTCATCGGATTGGGCCTCATCCTGCATGTGGTGGGCCTGGTTGCCCGCGGGCAGCAGATCCGGAAGAGCTACAAAAAGTAAGCTGCGTTTCATGCCGACCCTGCGCGATAGGCTTGAGGCCATGACTATCAATCCGGATCTGCAGGGCCGTAGCTACCCTGCCGCAGAGGTGTACGACGTCGGCCGGGAGAAGATTCGCGAGTTCGCCCGCGCTGTCAAAGCCACGCACCCCGCCCACTTTGACGTGGATGCGGCCAAGGCTCTGGGGCACCGCGATCTGGTAGCTCCGCCCACTTTCGCGATCATTGTGGCGCAGCGGGCGGACGCCCAGCTGATCGAGGACCCGGACTCCGGAATCGACTTTACCCGCGTGGTCCACGCCGACCAGCGGTTCACCCACCACCGCCCTATTGTTGCGGGGGACCGGCTGGTTGCCGAACTGCACGTTGACGGCGTCCGCGCCATGGGCGGCGGGGCCATGATCACGACCCGTTCGGAAATCTTTGCCGTGACTGAGGGCGCTGACCGCGAAAGCGTAGCCACCACAAAATCTTCCATCCTGGTCCGCGGAGAGGGACAGTAATCATGACCCCTACATCCACGCGCCCCGCCTTCGCGGACCTTGCCGTCGGCCAGGACATCGGCAGCAGCAGCATCAGCGTCACCCGCCAGGACCTGGTCAAGTACGCCGGCGCCTCCGGCGACTTCAACCCGATCCACTGGAATGAGGCCTTCGCCACCGGCGTTGAGCTGCCGGGCGTTATTGCGCACGGTATGTTCACCATGGGTGCCGCGGTGCAGCTGGTGACCGACTGGGCCGGCGACCCCGCCGCCGTCGTCGATTTCCAGACCCGCTTTACCAGGCCGGTCCCGGTGACAGATACCACCGGTACAACGGAGGCCGGTGCCGTGATCGAGGTCAGCGGCGCCATTGGAGCGCTCGACGCCGATGCCGGCACCGCCCGCGTGGACCTCACCGTGGTGTCGGCCGGCCAGAAGGTGCTGATGAAGGCCCAAGCGCTGGTCAGGCTGGCTTAGTCCGTGAAGGTGACTTGAGCCGGAACGGCACGGTCCAGGCCGTTGAGGTCACATACTGGCGTAACGCAGTGGTGGCAGCGTACGCCGCAAGCGGCATCGCCTTCTCCTCATGGGTCTCCCGGCTTCCGGCCATCCGCGACGGCCTTGATCTGACGCCAGGGAACATCGGCCTCCTGCTGCTCTGCATGACGCTTGGGTCCTTTATCTCGGTGTCCGCGTCCGGGCTGATCGTGTTGCGGCTCGGCTCGAAAATGACCACCCGGATCGGCAGCATCATGGTCGGTGGCGGACTGGTCCTGGCCGGGTTCGGCACCTCCGTGCTGACCAGCCCGCTGGCTGTCGCTGCCGGTCTTGCAGTGATTGGCCTTGGTACCGCCAGCTGGAACACCGCGTCCAACGTGGAAGGTGCCGCAGTGGAGCGCGCCGTGCGGCGTCACATCATGCCGCGGCTGCACGGCGCCTTCAGCCTGGGAACGGTTGCCGGTGCCGGGATTGGAGCCTGGGCCGCCGGAGCGTCCGTTCCGGTATTCTGGCATCTCGCTGCGGCAGGGCTGCTGGTTGCTGTATCCGTGACGACGGCGGCCGCCTGGTTCCGCGCCGATGCCACGCCCGTCGACCGTGAACGGACCTTCAAACCGGACAACTTCGAAGATCCCTCCACGGGGCCGGTCCCCATCATCCGGCAAAGCACCGAGGCCCAAGTCCCGCTGGACAACAAACGCAAGATCGCCGAGGCCTGGCGGGACAAGCGCACCCTTTTGCTGGGCCTGCTGGTGCTTGGCTTGGCGCTCGCCGAAGGCGCCGCGGGCGACTGGGTGGCACTGGCTCTTGCCGACGGCCACGGCCAATCAGACGCCGCGGGCGCGGCCGGCTACGGCCTGTTTGTCACGTTCATGACCATTGGACGGTTTGCCGGGACGCTGGTGCTGGACAGGTTCGGCAGGGTGCCGGTGATGCGTTGGTGCGCGGCGTTGGCTGTGCTGGGCCTGGGGCTGTTCGTCTTCGCGCCGGAGCCGTGGCTGGCCTATGTGGCGCTCGCCGTCTGGGGCCTGGGGGCCTCGCTGGGGTTCCCGGTGGGCATGTCGGCGGCTGCCGATGATCCGCGGAAAGCAGCTGCGCGCGTCTCCGTGGTTTCAACCATCGGCTATGGCGCGTTCCTCTGCGGACCCCCGCTGCTGGGGCTGTTGGCCGAGCATGTGGGAATCCTGCATTCCCTGCTGGCCGTGATGGTCATGCTGGTGATGAGCTTCCTGCTGTCCCCCGTGGCCCGGAAGCTTTCCTAATCGAGCGGTTGCATGATGGGTTTTGATGCGGTTTGATGCCGGTTAGGCTGGACGGGTGACCCAGACAATGCTTTCCGAGCTGACCACTGCCGGCGTCGGCGGACCCGCCGGCACCTACATCGAGGCCCGGACGGAGGCTGAGATCATTGATGCCGTCCGCACGGCGGACTCCGCGGGGGAGCAGCTGCTGATCATCGGCGGCGGATCCAATCTGCTGATTTCCGACGACGGGTTCCCGGGTACCGTACTGAAGATCGCATCCCAGGGGTTTGTGGTCAATGCCGAGGATTCCTGCGGTGGAGTTGCGGCGGTTGTCCAGGCTGGCCACAACTGGGATGCCTTTGTAGAGCACGCCGTACGGCATGCGTGGTCGGGAATTGAAGCCCTGTCCGGTATTCCCGGTGCCACCGGAGCTACCCCCGTCCAGAACGTGGGTGCCTACGGTGCGGACGTTTCCCAGACCATCGCGGCGGTGCGGACGTGGGACCGTGAGCTCAATGCCGTACAGACTTTCACCAGTTCGGAGCTGAAGTTCGGGTACCGGGACTCCATCCTCAAGCAGAGCACCGAAAACGGCTCCCCGCGCTACGTGGTGCTCACGGTTGAGTTTCAGCTGCCGCTGGGGCGGATGAGTGCGCCCATCCGGTACGCCGAGCTGGCACGGGTGCTTGGTGTGGAGCCGGGCAAGCGCGCCTACTCCAGCGATGTCCGGCGCGAAGTTCTCCGGTTGCGGGCATCCAAAGGCATGGTCTTGGATCCTGCTGACCGCGACACCTATTCCACGGGTTCCTTCTTCACGAACCCGATTGTTCCCGCGGACGTTGCGGCAGGGCTCCCTGAGGATGCCCCGCAGTATCCGGCGGGCACGGACGGACTCGTCAAGCTTTCTGCGGCGTGGCTTATCGACCAGGCCGGATTCGGCAAGGGCTTCGGGCTGGAGACCGGAAGCGTGTCCGGTGGCCGGGCCTCGTTGTCCACCAAACACACCCTGGCCATCACTAATCGCGGCACAGCCACCGCAGCGGACATAGTGGCGATAGCGCGCCAGGTGCGTGGCGGCGTCGTCGAACGTTTTGGCGTTGAACTGCACCCGGAGCCGCTGCTTATTGGCGTGGAGCTGTAGGCCCGGTTCAGGACGGCACGCCACCTCGGCAGTTGCGGACAGTAATTGACCGCCACTGGATCTAGGATGAATGGCATGGCAACTGCGGCGGGGTTCCGGGTCACTCCGAAAATCATGGGCAGGCTGCGTCTGGCGTCGCAGGGGCTGCTGGGGTCCGGATTCGCGTCCATTCCCGATGCTGTCCGCTGGATGACGGCCACGCAGGCACAGGATCTTGCGGCGGCGATGTGGGCCATTGGCGTGCGGGTGCCCGGAGCCGGGCTGAGCGACGTCAGGGCCGCCCTTGATTCCGGGCAGGTGGTCCGCTCATGGCCCATGCGTGGCACCCTCCATCTGGTCATTCCCGAAGACCTCCAATGGATGCTGGGTGTCACCAACGAACGCCTCATGCGGGGCGTGACCACGAGGCACCGCGAACTGGACATCACGTACTCGGACGTCGAGAAGTGCCGTGACCTCGCTCTCGACCGGGTTTCCGGAGGTGGAGCCGCAACCCGGCAGGAACTGTTTGGCGTTTTTGAAGCTGCCGGGCAGGGAACACTGAACCAGCGAGGCATCCACCTGCTTGCTTCGCTGTGCCAATACGCGTGGCTGGTGCAGGGTCCCATGGCGGGGAATCAGCAGCTCATGGTTGCCTTCGACGAATGGATCCCCGTGTCGTGGAAGCTGGAGCGGCGGGAGGCCATCGCGGAGTTTATGCTGCGGTACTTCAGCAGCCATGGGCCCGCCACTCTCAGGGATTTTTCGTGGTGGACGCAGATTCCGCTGACTGAGGTCCGGGACGTCTTTGAGGACATACGGGACCGGCTCGTTGAGTTGGTTTTGGGCGACTGCAGTTACTGGCTTTCGCCGGAGACTGCGGAACTGCTCGACGACGCCGTCCCCGGCCAGCGCACTGTTCTCGCGTTGCCGGGGTTCGACGAATTTCTGCTGGGCTACGCAGACCGCAGCCTGGTGCTGGCCCCGGAGCATGCCGCGAAAATTGTTCCCGGCAACAACGGCGTGTTCAAAAAGACCATCGTGTCAGGCGGCCAAATCATCGGCACCTGGGGGAGGCAAGGCACCGGCCAGGCTGCCGGCGTCGTCCCTGTTCCGTTCGACGATGCGAAGCCGCTGGGACCGGCTGCGGCGGCGGGTTTCCGGAAGGCGGCCGGGCGTTACACCCGGTTCCTCGCCGGCTAAGGAAGCCTGCGGACCTGCCGTGCGGCCCAGCTCTTTCATGCGGCAGGAGCCTAGAGCGTACCAGTGGCGATATTGAGCATCCGGCGCAGCGGTTCGGCGGCGCCCCAGAGGAGCTGGTCGCCTACGGTGAAGGCGCTGATGTACTGCGGGCCCATTTCCAGCTTGCGGATGCGGCCAACAGGGATGTCGAGCGTGCCGGAGGCCGCCACCGGGGTCAGGTCAGCCATGGAGGCGTCCTTGTTGTTCGGAACCACCTTGGCCCACTGGTTGTCCTCGGTCAGAAGCTTCTCGATCTCAGCCACGGAGAGGTCTTCGCGGAGCTTGAGCGTGAGCGCCTGGGAGTGCGATCGCATGGCGCCGATCCTGATGCACAGGCCGTCCATGATGATGTGGTCTTCGCCGGAGGTGCCCAGGATTTTGTTCGTTTCCACCCCAGCCTTCCACTCTTCCTTGGACTGCCCGTTGCCCAGGTCCGCGTCGATCCAGGGGATCAGGGAGCCAGCCAGCGGGACACCGAAATGGCTGGCGTCGATGTCGGTGCGCTGGTGTGCCAGGACTTTGCGGTCGATGTCCAGAATGGCCGACGCCGGGTCGTCAAGTTCGGTGCTGACCTCGGCGTTGAGCGTGCCGAACTGGCTGAGGAGCTCGCGCATGTGGCGCGCACCGCCACCGGACGCAGCCTGGTAGGTCATGGACGTGCCCCATTCCACCAGGCCGTTCTTGAACAGTCCGCCCAGGCCCATCAGCATGCAGGAGACGGTGCAGTTGCCGCCGATGAAGTCCTTGGTGCCGCCGGCCAGGCCTGTGTCGATGACGTCGCGGTTGATGGGGTCCAGGACGATGATGGAGTCCTCGTTCATGCGCAGGGTGGAGGCGGCATCGATCCAGAGGCCGTCCCAGCCGGCGCTGCGCAGTTCGCCGTGAACCTTCTTGGTGTAGTCACCGCCCTGGGCCGTGACAATAATCGGCAGCTTCGCCAGTGTCTCGACGTCGAACGCGTCCTCGAGCTTGCCGGCCCCAGCAGCAAACGACGGGGCGGCACCTCCTGCGTTCGAAGTGGAGAAAAATACCGGGTTGATGTTGGCGAAGTCGCCCTCATCCTGCATGCGCTGCATCAGGACAGAACCGACCATGCCACGCCAACCGACCAGTCCAACTGAGTGTGTCATGAGCCCAGCTTAGGGCTTCGGGAGCCCTGCACCGCTGTTGGTTACGTCATCGCCGCTGTGCAGTACCGACTACGGCTACCGGCCGCCGTCGTGCTCTTCCAGCAGCACCGTCCTGCGCTTGCGCAGCGCAAACACCGCGCCGAACGCGAATACCTGCGTGATCACCACGAGCACTATGGCGCCCATGATCTTGTTGCCGCCCAGAATCATGGTCAGTCCCACGATGGCGGAGAGCAGCGCCAGTAGCGGCAGAAGCATGTAGCCCAGGACAAAGAGGGTTTCCGGCTTCTTCAGCATTTAGCCCTCCGCCCGGCGCCACATGGTGAACCGGTACCGGGTACCGTTGGTGGCGGTCATCCAGCCTTCCGGGGGCACTATGGTTCCGAACTTCCAGTCGTCGCCCAGCTCAGGGGCGTAGGTGTCACCTTCAGCCTCGGAATCGATCACCGTGACGATGGCGATATCCGCGATGTCCATGGACTGCCTGAAGATTTCGCCGCCGCCAATGATCCAGACTTTCTGCCCGCCCGGCGCGAACTGGGATTCCAGCAAGGCGTCGTCCAGGGATCCGACCACCAGGGCGCCCTCGGCCTCAGCCGTCTGCCCCCAGCCGTTTTGGCGGGTGATCACAATGTTGGTGCGCCCGGGCAAGGGGCGGTACTTCGCCGGAAACGACAGCCACGTTTTCCGTCCCATGATGACGGGGTGGCCGGTGGTCAGCCTGGTGAAATGCTTCATGTCTTCCGGCAGGTGCCACGGCATGTCGCCGTCCTTGCCGATCACTCCGGCGGTGGTCTGCGCCCACACCAGCCCGATGCCGGTCATCGACGCGGCCACCTCTTCGGTGAAAATCAGGGGCATGGGTCCGGACGGATCGTTGGTGCTCATACGGCTATCGGCGCCTTAATCGTGGGGTGGTGGCGATATCCGGCCACAGTGAAATCGTCGAGGGTGTAGTCGAAGATCGAGCCGGGTTTGCGGCTGAACTCCAGCTGCGGGTACTCATAAGGTTCCCGTTCCAGCTGCTTGAGGACCTGGTCCATGTGGTTGTCATAAATGTGGACATCGCCCCCGGTCCAGACGAACTCGCCGGGCTCCAGGCCCACCTGTTGCGCGATCATGCAGGTCAGCAGGGCATAGGAGGCGATGTTGAAGGGCACGCCCAGGAACATGTCGGCAGAGCGCTGATAGAGCTGGCAGGACAGCTTTCCGTCGGCCACGTAAAACTGGAAGAACGCGTGGCAAGGCGGCAGCGCCATGTCCTTGAGTTCGGACACGTTCCAGGCGGACACAATGTGCCGCCGCGAATCCGGGTTGGCTTTCAGGTTCTCGATCAGCTCGGAGATCTGGTCGATGTGGCCGCCATCCGGTGTGGGCCAGCTGCGCCACTGGACGCCGTACACGGGGCCGAGCTCGCCGTCCGCATCTGCCCACTCGTTCCAGATGGTCGTGCCCTGGTCCTGCATCCATTTGACGTTGCTCTCGCCGCGCAGGAACCAGAGCAGCTCCACTGCCACGGACTTGAAATGCACCCGTTTGGTGGTGATCAGCGGAAAACTCCTGCTCAGATCGAAGCGCAGCTGGCGTCCGAAAACACTGCTGGTACCGGTTCCGGTACGGTCGGATTTGTGCGTGCCGTTGGCCATGACGTCGCGCAGGAGGTCTTCGTAGGGCGTTGGAATAGTCACGGCACAAGTCTACTGTGACGGACCTGGGCCCCGGAGTCTGCCGCGGAGCAGATCAAGCAACGTTTCGTCGCTTAGACCGGCGTCCCGTCCGGCCTGCACCAAGAGGTCGACGGCGGCAGTCACCTCCGCAGGGGCTGCGCCACTTCGCCCGGCGGGACCGCAAACTGCCACCACGGTGCCGTGCCGGCGTCGGGATTCCATCGGGGCGGCTGCCACCTCCACATGAGCAGGAGCACGCATGCGGACCCAAGCCCGGCTGCATTGATCCGTGACGTTGCGCCTGAGAAAGGGCCTGGCCGGGCGGCGAAGTTGCCGGCTATGGCAGCGAGGCCGGCCGCAATCGTGGCAACCGTCCGCAGCAGCCGGTTCGTGACGATGATCCGGAGCAGATTGTTTCAGGACGTCAAAGGAGCCCGGTTCTCCCGTTGCTCTATCACTTTGCGTCCCTAAACCGGCAAATGGCTACCAAAAGTGATAGAGCAACGGGGCGTGTTCAGTCGTCGAACGGCTTGAACTGCTCCACGGACACTATTTTATTCTTGCTGCCGTGGGCCACCTGGCACACGATGATTTCACCGGGCGTCAGGTACGGATCCGATGAAGGCAGCAGGGCGCGCAGCTGCGAATTCATGTGAACGGCCAGTTGGGCCAGGACCGTAGGCAATGCGGGGCGGTGGGTGCATACGGCAACAGCCCGCTGTTTGTCAAAAAGGGACTCAGTCACCTGGGCAGTCTTCCGAGGGCTTCGGCCATGCCGGTGTTCGGTCAGCGCATCCGCCAGTTTCACCTTGGCATCCACGGCTTTGGCATAGGGCGCAATGGTGGCGACGCACCGGAGCCAGGGGCTGCTCAACACGCGAAGCGGCCGCCAGGCCTGCAGCAGGCGCTTGACGGCCTGCGCCTGCCGGATCCCTGTTGCTGCCAGCGGACGCTCGCCCTCAGCCTTGCTCCAGGACGATCGAGGCTTCGCCTTGGCATGGCGCACAATCACCAGCGGCCATGTTGCGAGTTCCTTGTTGTGGTGGGCGTCAACCAGATGGTTCAAGGGATCGACGTCGGAGGGATTGCTCAGCAGGCTGGCCGCCTTCTCGGGGGCGCACCACATCACGCTGTCCACTTCCTTGCCGTCAGGGCGCAAGGGGCTGCCGTTGACTTCCACCGCCCAGTAATGGACAACCTTCAGCCCGGCCGAGACATGGTAGTGGATGGGCGGGAGCGGGACCCCAAGAGTTGCCGTCAGCCCGATCTCTTCCTCAACCTCGCGGACCGCGCATTCAGGGACTGTTTCGCCGGCGTCGAGCTTGCCCTTTGGCCAGGACCAGTCATCGTACCGGGGCCGATGGATCAGCAGCACTTCCAGGTTGTCCTTGTTCACACGCCACGGCAAGGCTCCTGCGGCCGTAATGGCCACTGGCTCGCCCGGATGGTCGGTCTGGTCGCTTACGGGGGAATCGCTCTTCAATGCAGCGTTTCCTAGCGCCGGCTCGACGAACGCTGACGGGAGCGGGATGCGAGCAGCCACGACTGGATATCATCGAGATTGCTATCATCCTCTGCCAGATGATGACGGGTCCATTCACCACCGTTGTCCAGGTGCCAGCTGGCTGTTTCCGGGTCCATGTACCGGTCCAGCAGATCCAGCACGTACGTGGTGTCCTCGCCGCTGGCCAGCTGAACGAGGGCCTCAACCCTGCGGTCCAGGTTGCGGTGCATCATGTCCGCCGAACCGATGTAGACCACCGGATTCCCGCTGTTGGCAAAGGCGAAGACGCGTGAGTGCTCCAGGAAGCGGCCCAGCACTGAGCGGACGGTGATGTTCTCACTCAGCCCCGGAACGCCCGGACGCAGCGAACAGATGCCGCGGACAATCACGTCCACCTTCACACCTGACTGGGAAGCCCGGTAGAGGGCGTCGATGATGGCCTCGTCCACAATGGAGTTGACCTTGATTTGGACCCTCGCGGCAATTCCGGCGCGGGCATTCCTGATCTCGGTCTCGATTCGGTCGATCAGGCCTGAGCGCACGGAACGAGGGGCAACCAGCAATCGCTTGAAGGTGGATTTCGGGGCATAGCCAGAGAGCTGGTTGAAGAGCTTGGAAAGGTCTTCACCCACCTGTTCGTTGGCGGTCAGCAGGCCAAGGTCTTCGTAATAGCGGGCCGTCCGCGGGTGGTAGTTACCGGTGCCGATGTGGCAGTAGCGGCGCAGTCCGTCCACTTCCTGGCGGACCACCAGAGACAGTTTGCAGTGTGTCTTCAGCCCAACGATGCCGTAGACAACATGCACGCCGGCCTGTTCGAGTTTTCGTGCCCAGGAGATGTTGGCCTGCTCGTCAAAGCGTGCCTTGATTTCCACCAGGGCCAGAACCTGTTTGCCGGCTTCGGCAGCATCGATGAGGGCATCCACGATCGGGGAATCGCCGGACGTGCGGTACAGGGTCTGTTTGATGGCCTGGACCTTGGGGTCGGCCGCGGCCTGTTCGAGGAAAGCCTGCACGGATGTGGAGAAGGAATCGTAGGGGTGGTGCAGCAGTATGTCCCTGCGGCGCATGGCCGCGAAGACGTTAGCCGCCTTGGATGTCTCGGATTCGTTAAGGTAGCGCGAGGTGTGGGGCACGTGCTTGGGGTAGTGCAGGTCGGCACGGTCGATCCCGGCGATGACCGAAAGTCCGCGCAGGTCCAAAGGAGCGGGAACCGAATAGACCTCGGATTCCTCAACTCCCAGTTCTCGTATCAGCAGCGCCCGGATATTGGGGTTGATGTCGTTGGTGACTTCCAGCCGAACGGGAGGGCCGAAACGGCGCCGCAGCAGCTCCTTTTCGAGCGCCTGCAGCAGGTTCTCGGCGTCGTCCTCTTCCACCTCCAGGTCCTCATTGCGGGTGACGCGGAAGATGTGGTGCTCCAGGACTTCCATGCCGGCGAAGAGCTTGTCCAGATGGACCGCAATGACCTCCTCCAGCGCAATGAACCGCGCCACCCGGCCCGGCACGGCACCGGCACGGGGGCCGTCGATAGAGATCAGCCGGGGGAGCTGGTCAGGGACCTTGACACGGGCGAACAGTTCCTTGTCACTCACCGGGTTTCGCACCACCACTGCCAGATTCAGGGACAGCCCGGAAATGTAGGGAAACGGGTGGGCGGGATCAACGGCCAGCGGCGTCAGGATGGGGAAAACCTTCTCCGCAAACATGATGCTGAGCTGGTCTTTGGCCTGATCGTCCAGCTCATTCCAATGCATGAGGTGGATGTGCTCGTAGGCGAGGGCCGGCCGGATCTGCTCCGCATAGACCCGGGCGTGGCGTTGCTGGAGGCGGTGTGCCTCCTCGCCGATCTGCTCCAGGACCTCCACCGGACTCAGCCCCGCGGGTGATGGAACAGCCAGGCCCGTGGCGATGCGGCGTTTCAGGCCGGCCACCCGGACCATGAAGAATTCGTCAAGGTTGGACGCAAAAATGGACAGGAAGCCGACGCGTTCCAGGAGGTGTAGGTTGGCGTCTTCCGCAAGCTCCAGGACCCTGGAGTTGAAGGACAGCCAGCTGAGCTCGCGGTCCAGGAAACGGTCCGGCCGGATGTCGCCTTCGGGCTCCAGATTCGGTGCGAACTCCGGAATGTCGATCCGGTCCTGGGTGGCGCGGGAAGCCGGTACTTCGGAGGAGCCGAAACGGGCACGCACAGGCGCAGCCTTGGCTTCAGACGTGGCTGTTCCGGCGGATTCCCGTTGCATGGTCTCTCCTTGAGTGCTGGCGCGTGCTGCTGGCGCGATTTAGCTTCAACCTTACAAGCATTCATCCGGACGCAGGCCCAGATTTCAGGCCGGGCGCACCGAACGTCAGGGGATCGGATTAACCCTTGGTTAACGGCCCGTACATAACGTCAACGTCCCACCGTGTGAAGCCCAGTTGCCGGTACAGCGCCACGGCGGGAATGTTGTCCGCATCCGTGTAAAGCATGACAGCGTGCAGGCCCAGCTGCTGAAGGTACCGGATTCCTGCCACAGTGAGCGCCTTGCCCAGGCCCATGCCCTGTGATTGCGGCGTTACCCCCACTACGTAGACCTCTCCCACGGCAGGATGGCTGCCATGACGAGCATGGACCTTGGTCCAGTGGAACCCCAGAATCTGACCGGACCTGTCCACCGCCAACAGGAATCCCGCGGGGTCGAACCAGTCCTCGGCCATTCTCGCCTCGAGATCCGCGCGTGTCATGGCACCTTGCTCGGGGTGATGTGCAAAGGCGGCCCGGTTGGCCGCAAGCCAGGCGTCTTCGTCCTGGCCTGGCACAAAGGCACGGAGAGCCACCCCGTCCGGGAGGCCGGCGTCGGGCAACTCCGCCGCCGCAGTGGTGAGCCGCATCTTCCACAGTTCACGGACGGGACCGTAACCGAACCGGGCTGCGAGATCCGCTGCGGCCTCGTGGTTGCCGTGTGACCAGGCCTTCAGCCCGTCAAAGCCGCGGGATGTCTTGAGCGTGCTCACCAGACGGTCAGCGACTCCCTGGTTGCGGTAACTGGGGTGCACCGCAATTTCGAGAACTCCGGTGCCGTCTGCTTCCTGCACCACCACGGCAAACCCGGCCAGATCCTGCGCCGTGGCCGGATCGGACTTCTCATCCGGTGAATAAAGGGCAAGGGTGAGCAGAGAGTGGGCGCCGGTGTCCGCGGCACGGAGCGTCACAAGTGTCTGCTCGGACAAGGAAGGATTGCCGTCAGACTCTTCGGCGGACACCAGAACGGCCCGGATATCCTTCATCAGCCGCTCATCCACGGTGCCTTTGACAACGAGTATGGGCCAGTTTTCCGGATGCGCAGAACTCATGGTGCAAGGTTATACGGCCAGCACGGATTGTGCGCCGGATTTGATGCATGCGCCCCAAGGGACGTATAGTCGATATTTCGTCCGGCATTCCGATGCGGATGCGAGGGGGATCCACCACTGGGGTGGCCTCGATACGTTCGACCCGTATGTCCTCCACAGATTGCTCCACGGATCAAGAACAGCCCCGGGCTTAAACGTCCGGGGCTGTTCTGCTTAAGTCTGTTTCCATCAGGCCGCTTGCCGCGTCAGGCTTCAGTGAGCTCGTCTTCCTGCTGTCGCACGAGCGTGAGCCGGTAACCCACATTCCGTACGGTGCTGATCAGGTTTTCGTGGTCCGCGCCGAGCTTGGCGCGAAGCCGCCGGACGTGGACATCCACAGTCCGGGTGCCGCCGTAGTAGTCGTAGCCCCATACCTCGGTGAGCAGCTGCTGGCGGGTAAAGACGCGTCCCGGGTGCTGGGCCAGGTACTTCAGGAGCTCGAATTCCTTGAACGTGAGATTCAGCGGTGCGCCGTTGACCCGGGCGGTATAGCTGGCTTCATCGATAACGACGCCGGCAGCCCGGATTTCGGTAGGGGCGTCTTCTTTGTCCGCAACGGCCTTCGCCATGGCCAGCCGGAAGCGGGCCTCTACTTCCGCGGGGCCCGCGGAATCGAGCACGATGTCATCAACGGCCCAGGCGGAGGATACTGCGGCCATGCCGCCTTCGGTCAGGATCAGCACCAGCGGCGCGCTCAGTCCCGTGGCCTTGAGGAGCTGCGTCAGGGAGCGTGCCCCCACCAGGTCCTTGCGGGCGTCCAGCAGGACGATGTCACAGGGGTCCGTCTCGAGGAGGGCCGTGGGCTCGGCGGCCAGAATATGTACGCGGTGGTTGAGAAGCTCCAAGGCAGGCAGAATATCCACCGATGATCCAGTGCTGTTCGTCAGTAGCAGGATGTGCGACATTGTTCCTCCAGGGGGCCGTCCGCGCATCTTTGGGCGTCTGAACCGGGCTTTCACCGGCCGGTACTGGCTACCTGCATTGGGTCAGGGACATCGACAAAACATGCTGACCGGCACCCGTTGCAGGAAGCGTAGCTGAGTTCTGAGTATACCTAACCAGCCCTAAACAGACACTGGTTGCGGGGTGCAGCGGGCCCGTTTTACGACATATCCGGGTCATATAGGGCAGGATTGAACCGTCAGGGACCGAAGCCCGAGAGGGAACTGCCCATTGCGGGCACCGCAGCCCGCCGAGGGCACCGCCAGGATGAGGACGCAGCGAAGTTGAGTGCAGAGTCGAAGTTGAGTTTCACGGCAGGGTTTGAAAAAGCGGGCCTCCGGACAGTGGGCATGCAGTGAAGTTCTGGAGCGTCGGGGTGATCGGTCTCGTCGGCGTTGCAGCCATCGTTGGCAGCGTCTATGTCTCGCCTGGTGCGCTGCTGGCCCTCGCTGTGGTTGTTGCGCTTGCTGTTGGTATCGGCTGGCCGCACTATTTGGGGATTCCCGCAAAAAAGACCCTTGCGGCCGTGATCGGGCTCCCCGGTGCAGGCTCTGCCGTGGCCGCTTACTATGTTCCGGCGCCGGGTTTCCTGAACTGGACTCCGGCTTTTATCGCCCTGGGTGTGATGGCCATATTTGTGGTGCAGCTGATCCGGGGTACCGGGCAGGCCCAGCGCCTGGAGTCCACCCTTGGTTGCTGCGTGGGGGTGTTGCTTTCGTGTCTGGGAGCAGGCTGGATCGCAGGCGCGCGATTCAACGGCGTCAAGGAAATGCTGCTTGTTGCGGGCGTCAGCGCTGCGGTTGCTCTCCTTGCCGGCCTGATCCAATGGCCGGACCGGATCGTGGCGCCGCTGGGAGTCATCCTGGCCGGGCTGGCCGGTCCGCTCGCTGGCGTTGTTTTCTCCGATATCGCGGTCCTGCCGGCCGCAGTCTTCGGGGTGGTGGTGGGGGCTGTCCTGGTGAGCTTCCGCCGGCTGGTAACCCTCCGAGGAGGACCGATCAACTTCCTTGCAGCCCTGAGCATGGGCCTGGGGCCCGTTTCAGCGGTGGGTTCCCTCGCCTACTTCATAGATAAACTACTCATCTACTAAAGCGTTAGGATGGCATCATGTCCGTACTTGCATTTGAGATTGTCTTCCTGGTCCTGCTCGGCATTGCCAGCCTTTCCATGGCCTGGTTCGCCGGCTTTGTGGTCTACCGCCTGTTCAAGGGCCAGAAGTAAGCAGTCCTGTGCCGATTGAGATTCCCACGGATCTGACCTCCGAACTCGTTCCGCTGTCCTGGCTCATTGGTGAGTGGGAAGGCCGCGGGAGGCTCGGCAGCGGCGACGAGGATTCAGAGCACTTCTTCCAGCGCATGGCGTTCACGCATAACGGCCTGCCGTACCTCCAGTACCGCGCTGAAAGCTGGTTGACGGACGACGACGGCACGCAGCTGCGGCCGCTCACAGTTGAGACGGGTTTTTGGGCGCTAGAGCGAAAACTGCTGGACGCCGACGGCGGGCCTGGCCTGAGACCTGCCGACATCGTCCCTGCGTTGAAGAGCGCCGATGAAGTCGAGGCGCTTCGCAACGGTGACGGCGGTTTTGATATTTCCGTATCCATCGCCCACCCCGGCGGCATCTCCGAGCTGTACTACGGGCAGATCAAGGGCCCCCAGATCCAGCTCACCACGGACATGGTGATGCGCGGAAGCCACTCCAAGGATTACAGTGCGGCCACCCGGATCTTCGGGCTGGTGGACGGTAATCTGCTGTGGCGCTGGGACGTTGCCACCGGTGGCGGAGCCGCTGAAAAGTCCGCGCCGGGCAACGGGCTCGGACCCCATGCTTCAGCCTTCCTTAAGAAAGTAAGCTAGGCCTCACCGAATACTCCGTTCTCCAGCGAATGCAGGGAGCAACACAGTGAATCATCCTGAGCGAGCCAAGGACTACAGCGATCTCAAGGCCGTCTTCTTCAACGGCACCCTCAAGAAGTCGCCGGAAACCAGCAACACTGACGGCCTGATCAACATCAGCCGGCTGATCATGGAAAAGCAGGGCGTCGGCACAACGGTGATTCGAACCGTGGATCATGAGATCGCCAGCGGTGTGTACCCGGATATGCGCGAGCACGGCTGGAGGGCAGATGAATGGCCGGAGCTGTACCCGGCTGTCGAGTCGGCCGACATCGTGGTGGTGGCAGGCCCTATCTGGCTCGGCGACAATTCCTCCCAGACCAAAAAGCTCATTGAACGCCTGTACGCCCACTCGGGCCAGCTCAATGAGAAAGGGCAGTGGGCGTTTTATCCGAAAGTGGGCGGCTGCCTCATCACCGGGAACGAGGACGGCATCAAGCACTGCGCCATGAACGTTCTCTACAGCCTCCAGCACGTCGGGTTCACCATCCCCCCGCAGGCCGACGCCGGGTGGATAGGGCCGGTTGGTCCGGGGCCGAGTTATCTGGACGAAGGGTCCGGTGGTCCGGAGAGCGACTTCACCAACCGCAACACCACGTTCATGACGTGGAATCTGTTGCATTTCGCCCGCATGCTTAAGGACTCCGGCGGAATTCCCGCCTACGGCAACCTTCCCGAAGAATGGAAGGCCGGAACCAGGTTTGACTTCGAAAATCCGGAATACCGCTGATTTCGGCCGGTAGCCGGGGGCCGGTGAGCGGGCCTGTCCGCCGGAATACACACCACGCAAAGGATGTTCCCCCTATATGACTATCAAGAGCCCCCTCCTGTCGCGCCCGGGTGCCGTCGAGGCGGGCGGCCCGGATTCCGGCGTCGCGTCCCATTACGGCGAGCCGCTGCGTGAGCAGCGTGCGCTGGCTGCCGGAACCGCCGTCGTGGATCTTTCCCATCGCGGAATTGTGACCGTCACCGGCCCCGATCGCCTGAGCTGGCTCAACACCCTCTCCTCGCAGCAGCTCACCAGTCTTCCGGCAGGTGAATCCACTGAGCTCCTGTTGCTCAGCGTCCAGGGGCGCATCGAGTTCGACGCACGCGTAGTGGACGACGGCGGGACCACCTGGCTGATCGTTGAGGCCGCCGAGGCGGGGCCTCTTGCTGAGTGGCTCGGCAAGATGAAATTCATGCTGCGCGTCGAGATTGCGGATGTCTCCGCTGACTGGGCCGTTCTTGGCTCCAGCAGGGCCGTGCGGGAATGGTCTGCCCTGAAGGTATGGGAGGACCCCTGGCCGCATGTCGGTGCCGGCGGCTATGCCTACTCAGTGGTGAGCGAAGACGCACATCCGGGAATGGATCGCCCGTGGTTCGAGTACCTCGTCCCCGTTGCTGAGTTGGAAGCCACACTGGGTGACCGCCCGCTTGCCGGTGTGTGGGCCGCCGAGGCGCTGCGGATTGCTGCCTGGCGTCCGCGGCTGGGGGCCGAAACGGATGACAAAACCATCCCGCATGAGCTCGACCTTCTCCGCACAGCCGTCCATCTGTCAAAGGGCTGCTACAAGGGCCAGGAAACCGTGGCCCGCGTACACAACCTGGGCCACCCGCCGCGCCGGCTCGTCTTCCTGCAGTTGGACGGCTCGCAGCACACCATGCCCGAAGTGGGCAGCGAGGTCCGGCTGGGGGAGCGCAAGGTCGGTGTGGTCACCTCCGTTGCCCAGCACTACGAGATGGGGCCCGTGGCTTTGGCCGTTATCAAGCGTTCCGTCGCCCCGGATGAAATACTGACCGTCATGGACGGCGACGAACCGTATACGGCTGCCCAGGAGGTAATCGTGGCGCCCGACGCCGGCCAGGTGGTGGGCCGCCAGACCGGATTCCTGAGGGGTACACGCTGATGACCGAAGACAACACGCCAGACGACGAAACGCTGGCGCTCGCCGAGACTCTGTTCCAGGCTGCCCGCGACGGCGAGACCAACCTGCTCCGCAGCTATCTCAACGCGGGGGCGCCCGGCGCCATGACCAACGCGGCCGGCGATTCACTCCTGATGCTGGCTGCCTACCACGGCCACGCCGAGACTGTGCAGCTGGTGCTCCACCACGGCGGCGACGCCAACGCGGCCAACGACCGCGGGCAGACGCCGCTTGCCGGTGCTGTCTTCAAGGGGTACACCGAGGTGGCCCGGGTGCTGCTGGATGCCGGTGCGGACCCCGATGCCGGCACTCCGTCTGCCCGTGCGGCAGCGGAGATGTTCGCACGCGCGGACATCCTGGCACTGCTGGATTAATCGCCGTTACCGGGTCTTGAGAGCCCGGCTTTCAAAGGAACACTGTGGAAAACGTAACTAAACCATGGCCGGCTCTCTGGTCATTGGTGATCGGCTTTTTTATGATCCTGATCGACACCACCATTGTGTCGGTAGCGAACCCGAGCATCATGAAGGCGCTGGACGCGGACGTTAACGCCGTGATCTGGGTGACCAGCGCGTATTTGCTGGCCTATGCCGTGCCGCTGCTGATCACCGGCAGGCTTGGCGACCGGTTCGGCCCCAAGAACCTGTACCTCGCCGGCCTTGTGGTCTTTACCCTTGCCTCCCTGTGGTGCGGCCTGTCAGGCGACATCCGGACACTCATTACCGCCCGGGTGCTCCAAGGCCTCGGAGCAGCCATGATGACACCGCAGACCATGGCCGTGATTACGAGGATTTTCCCGCCCGACCGCCGCGGCGCAGCCATGGGTTTGTGGGGCGCCACAGCCGGGGTGGCCACCCTGGTGGGCCCCATCCTTGGCGGTGTGCTGGTGGACAGCCTCGGCTGGGAATGGATTTTCTTCATCAACGTGCCCATCGGCATCATGGGATTTGTCCTCGCCTGGCGACTGGTGCCATCGCTTGCCAAGCACCAGCACAAGTTCGACATCCCCGGAGTGGTGCTCAGCGCCGTCGGCCTCTTCCTGCTCGTCTTCGGAATCCAGGAAGGCGAGGCGTACAAATGGGGGATCATTGCAGGCCCCGTCTCGGTGTGGGGCCTGATCATCTCCGGCCTGGTGGTGCTCGTGGCTTTTGTGGTCTGGCAACGGTTCAACAAGGGCGAGCCGCTGCTGCCCCTGGGACTTTTCCGGGACCGCAACTTTTCGCTCGCCAACATCGGCATCACCACGGTGGGCTTCACCGTGACGTCATTCGGACTGCCGCTGATTTTCTACTACCAGCTGGTTCGGGGAATGACTCCCACCCAGTCGGCCCTGATGATGGTCCCGATGGCCCTTATCTCCGGTGGGCTGGCGCCGGTGGTAGGTAGAATCATTGACCGCGTCAATCCGAGATACATTACCGCCGGCGGTCTTGTCCTGATGGCCGTGGCCTTGTTCTGGAACTCGGCCCTGATGCACCCGGACACACCCATCCTGTTGTTCCTGCTGCCGAGCGCTGTGCTGGGCTTCGCGAATGCGGGCATCTGGGCACCGCTGAGCTCAACAGCAACACGTAATCTCCCGCCCAGGCAGGCGGGTGCGGGTTCCGGCGTGTACAACACGACCCGGCAGATCGGGGCGGTGCTGGGCAGCGCGGCCATCTCCGTGCTGATGCAGGCACGCCTGGCCGAGGAACTTCCCAAGGCTCCGGGCGCCACCGGCGAGGCCAGCCCCTTGGTGTTCTCCGGCCGATTGCCTGAGGCTCTGCATGAGGGATTCTCGACGGCCATGGGCCAATCAATGCTGCTGCCTGCAGCCGTTATTGTCCTGGGGGCTGCGGTGGCGCTGTTCTTTGCCAAGCCCAAGCCGGTGCGGGGCTGGGGCGAAGCGCCGGTGCCGATCCCGGACAGTGCCGCAGCGGAGTCATCTGCGCCGGGCCGCTAACTTGGCGGATCTCTAGCGGAGCAGCACGCTGGTGTGGATCCCTCCGGTCACGAATCCCAGGCTCCGGGCGATGGCCAGCGCACCCTTGTTGCTGACATCGGCGCGCCACTGAAGGGTAAGGCCAGATGCCAGTGCCTCGTGGGCGGCGATGGACGCGGCCAGGGAACCTACGCCGCGGCGCCGCCACTCAGGGTCAACCAGCACACCCATGTGCGCCAGCATGCCTTCCCATTCCGAGTAGGCGCCGCAGGCCACCGGCACCCGGCGGCCTTCCTCCACCTGGATGATCGTGTAGCGGTTTTCGAGGTCGGCCAGGCCCACCTCGTTGACGTCATCCGGAGGGCAGAGGCCTTCCAGTTCGATTGCCTCAGGATTCCCGTGCGAGACGGTCAGCTCCTCCGAGGGCTGGCGCAGTGGAAGGTCATCCGCGAAGAACAAGGCAGCCGCTCCCAGGCCGTGCCCGCCGTGGGAGCGAGTGATGGTCAGCATGGTCACGTGCTGGGCCAGCTCCGAATCCGGAATTCCGACGGCGGCGTCCAGAACCCATTGCGGCCCCACCAACGCGGAACTTCCGAAAAGCCGGACGAACTCCACGCGCCGCGCCGACTCATCGGCACGAGTGATCCGGTGGCGGGAGTCGGAGGTGCCCGGGCCGCCGGCATCTGCATCGCCGCCTGCATCACCGCCGGAGCCGGCGGCCCAGGCGGCGGCGAACGCGCCGTCGTCGAGCCCTAAATGCCGGGCCCACGCGAGCTGGATGATGTCTGCCGAACCGGGCTGAAGTGTCATGCGTCCAGCCTATCGACCCACACCCCGCGGACATCCGTTTAGCCGAAGAGTACGGCGGCTTCGTCGTAGCGGTGCTGCGGGACGGTCTTGAGCTTGCCCAGTGCCTCTTCGAAGCCCACGTGTTCGATGTCAGTGCCCTTGAGTGCCACCATGGTGCCCCACCGTTCTTCCACCACGGAGTCCACCGCGGCCATGCCAAGCCGGGTGGCCAGCACTCGGTCGAACGCGGACGGCACGCCGCCGCGCTGGATGTGGCCCAGGATGGTGGCACGCGTTTCAATCCCCGTGCGGGCTTCGAGCTCAACGGCCAGCTGGTCCGCAATACCACCCAGTCGCGGGCGGCCGAAGGTATCCAGGCCACGCTCGGAGTGCGCGGAGTCCATGTGGTCCGGCACGAATCCCTCGGCCACCACCACCAGTGGCGCGCGGCCTCGGTCGTGCGCCTCGTTGACCCATTCGGTGATCTGCTCGATGCTCACGCTCTGTTCCGGAATAAGGATGGCGTGCGCTCCGGCAGCCATGCCGGCGTGAAGCGCGATCCAGCCCACATGCCGGCCCATGACCTCGGCGATCATGCAGCGGTGGTGCGATTCGCCGGTGGTGCGGAGGCGGTCGATCGCTTCCGTGGCAATCTGCACGGCGGTGTCAAAGCCGAAGGTGTAGTCCGTGGCATCGAGGTCGTTGTCCACTGTCTTGGGCACGCCGACGATCTTCAGGCCGGCGTCCGTGAGGCGCTTGGCCGCGGCAAGTGTCCCCTCGCCGCCAATGGCGATGATGGCATCAATGCCCAACCGGTCCAAATGAGCCTTGATGACCTCGGGCCCGCCGCCGTTTTCGAAGGGATTGGTGCGCGAGGTGCCCAGGATGGTTCCGCCCTGCTTGGCAATACCGCGGACCAGGGTGCGGGGGATATCGATGATGTCGCCCTCAACTACACCGCGCCAGCCGTCCAGGAATCCCACGAACTCGTGGCCGTGAATGGCAATGCCCTTGAGGACCGCGCCACGGATGACGGCGTTCAGTCCGGGGCAGTCGCCGCCGCTGGTGAGGATTCCAATTTTCATTTCTTCGGCTCAAATCCTGGTTGAAGTTATGCAGGCAGAGCGCCACGCTGAGCTCACCTAGATTCTAATGGTCAGTGTGTGGAAGGACACAAATGATTACAACAGTCCGCGCTCCATGGCCAACACCACGGTCCGCGTCCGGTCATGGGGGCGACAGGAGGCGCCAGTCCGGTCTCACCACGGGACGCCGCGAACACCGCGGCGATGATCTGCTCGCCCGGAGTGTCTTTGAGCAGGTAGCCGATCGCCCCCGAGTCAACGGCACGCATGCTGTCAGCATCGCCGTCGTACGTGGTCAGGACCAGCACTTTCGTTTCCGGGAACCGAGCTCGGTCCAAATCCAGCGTGCCACCCTGAGGGCGGCGGCTAACAGGTCCGGCCGGTGGAATGTGGTGTCCACCGGCCGGTGGACAAGGTGTTGAGGGACAAGAAATTAAACGGGAGTGCCCCTGCTCCGTACAGCAGAGGCAGCCGAACCCGCGTGTCAGCGCAGCCGCTCAGGAACCGTTGGCGGACCGTTTGTCCAAGAAGGACTGGAGGACAATGGCGTTCTTCTGGTCCGGGAGGACAAGCCAGGCGGCAAGGTATAAGACTATGGCAGGGCCGGGGAGGAGACAGAACAGCAGGAACGCAATCCGGACAAAGGCGACATCCACGTTGAGCTTGGCTGCGATTCCGCCCAAGACTCCGCCGAGCCAACGCTGCGGACCGCGCTTCAGGCCGAAGCCCCTGATAATGCTGAAGAACTTATCCATGAGTCAAGACTTCCCTGTTGTTGGTTCTTTGTCACGTCTGCGGGCAGAAAGCAGTCCGCCGATCACCAGCGCTGCGCCGGCACCGATCATCAGACCGATCAGAACGTACGTTCCGTTGAGGGCCACCACACCCAGCTGGGCAATAACGATCAGGACGGCCAGCGCCAGGACCACAAGGCCCCACACGATGGTGCCCACCCGGGCAGTTGGACCCGGGGCCGTTGTTGAGCCTGGCATTGGCGTGGTTTGGGGTGTGGTTTCGGGTGAGTGGTCAAAGCTGCTCATGTCAGTTTCCTTCCCGGATAGTGACGTTGCTGATGGTGCCGTTGATCTCGACGATCAGCCGGGCGCCGGGCTTGTCGATGTTGTAGTTGCTCTGCCGGGTGGAGATCCCGCCGCGGCGCTGATTTCCCTCATTGAGGTTCCCCAATGTCATGTCGGCGTGGACTTCTACCGGGACGTTGTCCGGTATCACCACGGTCACGTTGCTGGCGGTTACGTCCAAGGGAATCACGACGTCGGAGCTGAGTGGGGTGCCCACGTTCAGATTGGTCAGGTCAACCGTGCCTTGGCCCCCCGTGATGTCGAAGCCCGCATGAGCCTGCTCCACACTGGCTGGATTCCATTCCACATTGTGCAGACGGAATCGGTCACCGTTGGGGATCACATTGAAGATGCCGCCGATGATCAAGGCCACCACCGCGAAGAACCCGAGGATGCCCGAGGTCCTGCCTCTGAGGCCTCCTATCAGGATGCCAAGTCCAAGTACTGCGGCACCGCTGGCCCACACAACGGCGTTGGCCGAGTTGCCCAGATTGATCACATTGCCGGCGTCGAGGGACTTTATCCCGCCGCCCACCAGCAGCGCGATCCCTGCAGTGATGGCGACCGCAGAGGCGCCGGGACCTATTTTCCGGGGCTTTGGTGCGCGAGCCGGGACAGGCGCCGGTGCGTTGCCGGGGCCCCCGGGGCCACCGTAACCGCCGGGGCCCCCGTAACCGCCGGGCCCACCGGTGCCGCCGTAGGGCAGATTGGGGGAGTAGGGGCCGTTAGATCCGGACGGCCAAGCGGTGTCAAAGTGGGTGGTGGCTCCCGATGCCGGGAACGGGGCGGCGGCGCTGAATTCTGCGGCGCTGAATTCTGCGGGGCCGAATGCTGAGGGGCCGCCGGTCTGCGGGCGGGTGTTCATGGGCGTGGTTCCGTTCCGGTTCTTGTTGCGCTGGATCAGGAAGTAGATGAGGTAGATCAGACCGCCTACCCAAATGGCGGTCCAGATGAAGCTGCCGAATCCTCCGTTGCCCCATCCCCAGAAACCTCCGCCCAGACCGCTGAGTCCCAGGACACTGGTGATCAATGCTCCGGTCATGCCGCTTGTCCAGCGTCCTGTGCCTGCCTCCTGAGCGTGGATCCGTCCGTCCGGCTCGGGGAGGAACGCCCACGCCAGGCCGTACAGCAGGACGCCGACGCCCGCGAATAGCGTCAGGACAATGAAGATGCCGCGGACAATCAGCGGGTCGATGCCCATGCGGTGGGCAAGACCGCTCGAAACACCGCCGATCCATCGATCGCGGCCGCGTTGGACTCCGTGGCTGCGGATCCAGCCAAAGAAATCCTGCGGCTGGACCGGCGGTTGGCCTGGAGGCCTGGCCCCACGGGGCTGCTTCCCGTGGGCATGCGACGCAGGTCCATCTTCCGGTGTGTACGGAGGAGGGGGCATTAGCGGTTCTGTGTGGGCCCCTGGCTGCGGGCCGGAACTGGGCTCGGCAGCCGGTTCGGTTGCGGATTCGGCCGAGGGCTCGGCGCCAGGCGCGGTTGCCGGCTCGGCGTCCGGACGTGCTTCGGGCTGCTGCCCGTCATCGGGGGTGGGGTTTTGCGAGTTCATACTTCGATACTGCCGGTTGAAGGGTGCCTTCCTCTATTGGGGGATACCCTGAGCTGTCCCTGACTTACCCCCGGTTGGCGCCTGGAACAGCTCCGGGGAACCCTGATCCGTGTTTGGATTGTTTTATGACAACCGCCGCATACCGTCCGCCGCTGGTCCGCAGCAGCGACCGCATCATTGCCGGTGTGTGCGCCGGACTTGCTGCGCACCTGGGCTGGCCGGTCCGGACGGTGCGGATCGGTATGGTGCTGGCCGCGCTCGCAGGCGGCGCCGGCGTGGCGTTCTATGGCTGGTTGTGGATTATGGTTCCCACCGCGGACGAGAACGCCAGGCGAAACGCCCGCAGGCCGGCGTCGCCCATCGCCCCGGCAGTAAGCGTTGTGCCCGACGCCACACCCGTGGTCGGCACAGTGCCGACCGCTGAATCACGGCCAGTTGCACCGCAACAGGCGCCTCCCCTTTCGCCTGTACCGGGAGGGTACGACGGCGGTGCTGCCGCAGCACCGGGTTTTGCGCGCCCGGGAGACGCTCCAGACACAGCTGAACTTGCCCCAAGCTACCCGGCTGGCGCGACGAACCCTGCCGGCGCGACTAGCCGTGGCGCAACCTGGTTCCGGGTCCGGAAAGTGCGCTACGGGAAGGAAATTCTGCTCGGCGCTGGCTTGCTGCTTGTGGCCGGCATCCTGATTGCCCAGTTGCTCGGAGTGGACGTTCCGTTGGGCACGCTGATCCCCGCCGCGGCAATACTCGGCGGCGCAGCCATCGCGTGGATGCAGCTGGATGAAACACGGCGTGCGGGCCTGGTGGACAAGACCAGGGCCGATCAGGCCGGCGGCTGGGCACGTCTTGCGGCCGGGCTGGCGCTTGTGGTGGCCGGTGTTCTGGTGATGGTGTCCGGATCCGGATCCTGGGAGCAGACCTGGCTGGCGCTGCTCGCTTCGGTCGCTGTGCTGGGCGGCGTGGTGCTGGTTCTGTTGCCGTGGGGCCTGAAGTTCTGGCGCGACCTTGAAACGGAGGCGCGCCGGCCGTGTCCGGGAGACCGAGCGGGCCGAGATCGCTGCCCATCTTCACGATTCCGTGCTGCAGACCCTTGCCCTCATCCAGCGCCGTGCGGCCAACGAGCACGACGTCGTCCGGCTGGCCAGGGCGCAGGAGCGCGAGCTCCGGGGCTGGCTCTACCGGGACCCGGGCAAAGACGCCGGCCAGCTCTCCGACAGGATCCAGGCTGCCGCGGCGGAGGTGGAGGAGGTCCTGGGCCATGCCGTGGACGTGGTCACTGTAGGCGACACCGCCATGGACGAGCGCCACGAAGCGCTTGTCCAGGCAAGCAGGGAAGCCATGCTGAACGCAGCGCGTCACGGCGGTGGCGCGGTTTCGGTGTACTTGGAGATTTCCGACGGCGGGGCGGACGTTTTTGTGAAGGACAGGGGTCCCGGATTTGATCCACAGACAGTTAGCGAGGACCGCCTGGGTGTCAGGGAATCCATCATCGGCCGGATGAAACGGCACGGCGGAACGGCAGCCATTATCAGCAGTGCGGACGGCACGGAGGTACGCCTGCATCTGCCGGCGGCGCAGGCGGAAAACGGAGAGAGCAGATCATGAGCAGCACAGTCACCAACGGCAACGGCAACGGATCAGCAGGCCCGGACGGCAGCGTCCGTGTGGTGATTGTGGACGACCACGCGATCTTCCGTTCCGGTCTGAAGGCGGACCTGGACCCTCGTATTGTGGTGACGGGGGAAGCGGGCACCGTGGAACAAGCCATTGCCGTGATCAGGCAGGTCCGGCCCGAGGTGGTGTTACTGGACGTCCATCTGCCGGGTGGGCTGGGCGGTGGCGGGCGTGAGGTCATTGCCGGTTGCGCGGCACTGCTGGGCAGTACCCGATTCCTGGCACTGAGTGTCTCCGACGCGGCCGAGGACGTGGTGGCGGTGATCCGGGCCGGTGCCCGCGGCTATGTCACCAAGACCACTTCCGGAGCCGAAATCACCAGCGCCGTATTACGGGTTGCCGGCGGAGACGCAGTCTTTTCCCCACGGCTGGCCGGGTTTGTCCTGGATGCTTTCGGCACTGCGCCGGCAGATATCGCCGACGACGAACTGGACCGTCTCTCTGCCCGCGAGCTTGAAGTCATGAGGCTGATCGCCCGTGGCTACAGCTACAAGGAGGTGGCCAAGGAGCTTTTCATCTCCATCAAAACAGTGGAGACCCATGTCTCGGCCGTGCTGCGGAAGCTCCAGCTTTCCAGCCGCCACGAACTGACCAAATGGGCAGCCGAGCGCAGGCTGCTCTAACTACACAGACGCTCCCCGCCGAGGCTGGGGAGCGTTTGTGTTCTTGCTGCGAAAGCCGGGGGCGGGCCCTTACTTGGCCTTGCCGAGGAAACCCTGGAGCCGGGCCACACCGGTGGCCAGATCGTCGTCGCCCAGGGCGTATGACAGCCGGAGGTAGCCCGAGGGGCCGAACGCTTCACCGGGGACCACGGCAACTTCTACTTCGTCCAGGATGAGGGCTGCCAGCTCGGCGGAAGTCTCCGGCCTGGCGGTGCCGTTCGCCGTCTCGAACTCCTTGCCGAGGAGGGCACGGACGTCCGCGTAGACGTAGAAGGCGCCCTTCGGCGTCGGGCATTCCACGCCGTCAATTGCGTTCAGGCCGGCGACGATCGCCTTGCGCCGGCGGTCGAAGGCAACCTTCATCTCGTCGACGGCGGTGAGGGGGCCGGAGACGGCCGCGAGGGCGGCGATCTGGGGAATGTTCGAGACGTTCGAGGTGGCATGCGACTGCAAATTCGTGGCCGCCTTGATGACATCCGCCGGGCCGATCATCCAGCCCACCCGCCATCCGGTCATGGCGTAGGTCTTGGCCACACCGTTGAGGATGACCACTTTGTCGCCGAGTTCGGGGACTGCCGTGGCGATCGAGGTGAAGGGGACATCGTCGTAGGTCAGGTGTTCGTAGATTTCGTCGGTAACAACCCACAGGCCCTTGGATGCGGCCCACTGGCCGATCTCCCTGACCTGTTCCGGCGAGTAGACGGCACCGGTGGGGTTGGAGGGCGAGACAAAAAGCAGGATCTTGGTGCGGTCCGTCAGGGCGGCTTCCAGCTGCTCTACCGTCACCAGGTACTCCTGCTCCGGACCGGCAAAGACCTCCACCGGCACGCCGCCGGCCAGCCGGATGGCTTCCGGGTAGGTGGTCCAGAACGGCGTGGGGACAATGACTTCGTCGCCCGGATCAAGAAGCGTGGCGAAGGTGTTGTACACCGCCTGCTTGCCGCCGTTGGTCACCAGGACCTGCGACGCCTCTGCCTTGTAACCTGAATCCCTGAGCGTCTTGTCCGCAATGGCCTGCTTGAGCTCCGGCAGGCCTGCTGCGGGGGAATAGCGGTGGTACTTCGGCTGGCTGGCGGCCTCGATGGCGGCCTGCACGATGTAGTCCGGGGTGGGGAAGTCGGGTTCGCCTGCGCCGAAGCCGATCACAGGCCGGCCAGCCGCCTTCAGCGCCTTCGCCTTGGCATCAACGGCCAGGGTTGCTGATTCGGCAATAGCGGAAATGCGCTTGGAAACGCGGGCGGCAGACATGGCGGGTCCGTTCTTCGCTTGCAGCCCGGAGGCTGAATGTGGGATTCGACGTGATCTACTCTATGCTGTTCAGCGGATCGTTCGCGGTGTGCGCGTGGAATTGTGACTGCCGGTTAGGGCATGGTTCTCGTCGGAATGAGGGTGGTCCGGAATGAGGCTGGTTCGACGTACGCGAAGTTGTTGCGTAGACTGGTTCTCCGGTGTTGAAAACACGATGATGGCGTGCGCCTCGGTGAAGATCGGGTGAAGTGCGGCCCGATTCGGTTTTTCGATCCATAGGGTAGTGGCGCAATTGGTAGCGCAGCGGTCTCCAAAACCGCAGGTTGCAGGTTCGAGTCCTGTCTGCCCTGCGCAAGCGGTTCCGGCGGAATGCCGGAACCAGCGCAGCAACCATGGTTCAGATCAGAACCGGGTAATCCGACATTGCAAAGATGAGTGAGGACCAGGTGACCGAAACAGCTGCCAGCAGCTCCAAGGGCCGCCCCGCAAAGAAGCCCGCCAATGCAGGCTTCTTCGCTCGAATTGCACTCTTCATCCGCCAGGTAATCGGCGAACTGAAGAAGGTTGTCGCACCAACCCGCAAGGAACTGATCAACTACACGCTCGTGGTGCTGGTATTCGTGGTCATCATGATGGTCATCGTCACCCTGCTGGATCTGGCCTTCGGAACCGGAGTGAGCTGGGTCTTCGGCGGTACAGGCGCCAAGGACCGCTAGGGCTGTAGCTCCGCAGGCTACGTGGTCCCTCCGGGTATCCGGAGGGAATCCGCGGAGTGTGCGGAATTGAGCCATTTAAATAGGCATGTTAGGCAATGAGGAAGCAGGAGACCAAGTGTCTGAGCAGGAGCTCGAGGTAACCGAGACTGAGCTGGAAGAGTCCACGGACAGCACAGCAGGCGCCGCGGCAGGAGCCGGGGAAGAGTCTGAGGTTGAGTCTGCTGCGCCTGATTCCGCAGACGCCGACGCCGCAGTCGCAGACGCCGCTGAAGACGACACGGAGGTTGCTGATGCAGCCGATGCCGCTTCGGACGACGATGCCCAGGCTGTCGACGCCGACGATTCTGACGCCGATGGCTCTGAAGAGCCGGCCGATGAGGACTCTGATGCACTCGCAGCTGCGGCTGCTGCCGCAGAGGTGGATCCGGCCGATGAATTCAAGGCCAAGCTGCGCCGCCAGGAAGGTGACTGGTACGTCATCCACTCCTACGCAGGTTACGAAAACCGCGTGAAGGCCAATCTCGAGACCCGCATCCAGACCCTGGACATGGAAGATTATATCTTCGAGATCCAGGTTCCCATGGAAGAGGTCGTGGAGATCAAGAACGCCCAGCGCAAGGTCATCAACCGCGTCCGCATCCCCGGCTATGTTCTGGTCCGGATGGACCTGACAGACGCTTCCTGGGGTGCTGTCCGCCACACCCCCGGTGTCACCGGCTTCGTGGGCAACGCCCACAACCCGGTTCCGCTGCGCCTTGACGAGGTCTTCTCCATGCTCGCCCCGATCTTCGAAGAAGAGCAGGCCGAGAAAGGCAAGCCCGTCAAGCACGCTGCTGCGCCGATTGATGTTGACTTCGAGGTTGGCGAATCCGTCATCGTCAAGGAAGGTCCGTTCGAGACCCTCCCGGCCACGATCTCTGAAATCAAGGTTGACTCCCAGACCCTCGTGGTGCTGGTTTCCATCTTCGAGCGCGAGACCCCCGTGACCCTGGCATTCAACCAGGTCACAAAGATCTAGCAGATCCACATAGAATTCGCCCCGTAACTGCCGGCTTAGCAGCTACGGAGCGGCCGGCCGCCTCGCCATGGCGGTCAAAAACCTGAGGCACGCTCCTGTGTCCCAGGACGCAATTGAGAGAAGGACCCTACATTGGCTCCCAAGAAGAAGGTCACCGGCCTCATCAAGCTGCAGATCCAGGCAGGCGCCGCTAACCCGGCCCCGCCGATCGGTCCTGCGCTTGGCCAGCACGGTGTCAACATCATGGAATTCTGCAAAGCGTACAACGCTGCCACAGAAGCCCAGCGCGGCAACGTTATCCCCGTGGAAATCACGGTTTACGAAGACCGTTCATTCACGTTCATCACCAAGACCCCGCCGGCCGCAGAGCTCATCAAAAAGGCTGCAGGCGTCGCCAAGGGCTCACCCACCCCGCACACCGTCAAGGTTGCAAAGCTGAGCCAGGCCCAGGTCAACGAGATCGCCACCACCAAGATGGAAGACCTCAACGCCACGAGCCTTGAAGGCGCCGCGAAGATCATTGCCGGCACCGCCCGTTCCATGGGTATCACCGTCGAGGGTTAATTCCTTCACCGCCGGGAAACCGGCACCACTGAAACATTGAATGTCGGAAATCCACACCGGATGACCGACTGTGGCAGGGCCCAGCGCGGTCCGCAGACCACAACTGCACAAGGAGAATAAGCAGCATGGCAAAGCGCAGCAAAGCATATGAGGCAGCCGTCGCCAAGATCGACGCGGAGAAGTTCTACGCGCCGTTCGAAGCAGTGACGCTGGCCAAGGACACCAACCCGTCCAAGTTCGACGCAACCGTTGAGGTCGCTTTCCGCTTGGGCGTTGACCCTCGTAAGGCCGACCAGATGGTCCGCGGCACCGTTATCCTGCCGCACGGCACCGGTAAGGTTGCCCGCGTCCTGGTTTTCGCAACAGGTGCCAAGGCCGAGGCAGCAATCGCTGCCGGGGCCGACTTCGTTGGTTCCGACGACTTGATCGAAAAGATCGCAGCTGGCTGGACCGACTTCGACGCAGCCGTTGCCACCCCTGACCTTATGGGCAAGGTTGGCCGCCTGGGCAAGGTCCTGGGTCCGCGTAACCTGATGCCGAACCCGAAAACCGGCACCGTGACGGCAGACGTCGCCAAGGCTGTCAACGACATCAAGGGTGGCAAGATCGACTTCCGCGTCGACAAGCACTCCAACCTGCACTTCATCATCGGCAAGGTTTCCTTCGACGCCCTCAAGCTTGCCGAGAACTACGCGGCAGCACTGGAAGAGGTGCTTCGCCTGAAGCCGTCCGCTTCCAAGGGCCGCTACATCCAGAAGGCAACCGTGGCCACGACGTTCGGCCCCGGCATCGCTGTTGATCCCAACGTCACCAAGGTTCTGACCGAGGTCTAAAGCCACCAGAAACCGCTGCCGGATCAGTCCGGCGTGCATCACAAGGACCGCCCGGCATTGTGCCGGGCGGTTCTTTGCATTTCAACTCAACGCGGGCCGGAAGTTCAGCACCCAGCTGCCGCCTGATTGGCTACGATAATGGCAGGGCATCGCAGCCCTACCCCATTGAGTCCTTGACTCTTCCCGTCAGTCTGGACGCTGCGGAGGCCGGTGAGTTTCTCGAATTTGGTGCACTCTCCGATGCCGTGGTGATGGAAACCTGGGGGAATCTTGATCGGGCTTCGCCGATGGATGCGCGCCTTGAGTCGTGGCGGGACACCCCCTGCACGAAGCTGCGGCTGTTTTTTTGTTCGGGTGGGCCGCCGAATGGCCGCCGGGTCCTGGATCCGGTTTCCACTCCGGGAAAACGTGCTGGGTGCCTTGATCCGTGTTGATGTCCTGAACAGCTTCTCCGGCCGCGGCATCGGACAGGCACTTGTCCGGCACGCCGAGGCGTTGGCCAATGAAAAGGGCCGGTCCACGTTGCTGAGCTTCACCGAGCACCTTGCGGACTTTGATCCGGACGGCCAGCGGCTCCTGAAACCTGGCACCGGCGGCCTCCCTGCCGACGCCAGGCAGGTCCGTTTCGCGGTGCGGTCCGGCTACAGCCTTGAGCAGGTGGCGTGTTTCAGCGCGCTGGCCATTGCACGCGCACCCGAACTGCTGGATGCCGGCGAAGCAGAGGCGCTGGCGAAAGCGGGGACACTATGAACTGCTGCAGTGGAGGGACCGCTGTCCGGATGAGTACGTGGGTCGGCTGGCACTTTTGATGTCCGGGATGAGTACGTATGCGCTCTCGGGCGGGATTCACCATGACGAGGAGTCGTGGGATGCCGGCAGGGTCCGGCACATCGAGGACACCTGGCGGCGTATGCGCCAGGAGTCGCTGGTTGCAGCTGCCCGGCACAAGCCAAGCGGCGAGCTGGCTGCGCACTCGGTTCTGCATGTTTTTGGCCCGGCAGCCTTGGCTGGCCAAGCAGGACGACACTTTGGTTGCTGCTTCGCACCAGGGCCACCGACTGGGCATGCTGGTGAAGATCCTCAACCTTCGGGTGTGTTGGAAAATTATCCGGCGGTTGAGCGGGTAATGACGTTCAATCCGGCGGAAAATGAGCATATGTTGACCCTAAACACCGCTGGGATCCGTCCGGCCGGCCACGACGGCGGGTGGCAACACCTGCTGCCGGCCTCCGAAAGGACGCTTGCGGACGAGGGACAGGAGCTGCCGCCGTGACAGAGCTGGCGATTACCGCCGTCGTAATTCCGGAAAAGCTCGACGACGCCCTGCCGCAGGGGGTGCGCGGGCCCGGTGAGGCACGCGACGCCAGCGATTTCCGCGACTGCTGCGCACTCCGGGACGCCCACCTGCTGGAGGTTTGGGGGAACCTTGACCGTTGTGCCACCGTCCAGGAGGGACTGCAGTTCTGGCGGGGCAACGACTACGAAGAACGGCTCCTTTTCATAGCACGGCTGGGTGGTGAGGCGGTTGGCCTGTGTTCGGTGATCCTGCCGCTGAAGGAAAACCTGTCGGACGCCGACATCGATGTTCTGGTGGTTCCTGCGCACAGACGGAACGGGATAGGCCGCCGGCTTCTGGAATTCGTGGAACAGCTGGCCGTCAGCCGGGGCCGGACAGTATTCGATGCCTGCTCGGACATGCTTGCTGGATGTGTCGCCGAGGCAGCGGGGCTGCTGATGGCGAAATCAGGCACCGGCGGGCTGCCGCTGGATGCGGCGGCCACAGCGTTTGCGCTCGGCGCCGGGTATCAGCTGGAGCAGGTGGAAACGTCCGGCCAGCTGCAACTCCCAGTGCCATCGGAACACCTGGACGCACTCGAATCGGAAGCCAGGGAGCGCGCCGCGGACTACCGGCTGGCGGAGTGGAAAGACGCCTGCCCGGAAGCGTTGGTTGACGCCTACGCTGTCCTGAAGGGCAAGATCACAGTAGACGTGCCCATGGCCGGGATGGACTGGGGGCCAGAGAATTGGGACGCCGCCAGAGTACGCGAAGAAGAGCGGGCATGGGCCATGGGTGGCATCGAATCCCTGGTTGCAGGGGCCCTACACATGGAAACCGGGGCGCTGGCGGCCTACTCAGTGCTCAACCGCCGGCAGATGATGCCGGGGATCCTGAACCAGGAGGACACCTTTGTGGACTCGGGGCATCGCGGACACCGGCTGGGCATGCTGACGAAGATCGCCAACATCCGGCGCGCACAGCGGTCCTGGCCCGAAGGACTGTCCATCACTACATGGAACGCAAGCGAAAACCAGCATATGCTGGCGATAAATACTTCGCTAGGATTCAGGCCCGCAGGCTATGAGGGTGAGTGGCAGAAACGGCTGGAATGATTCTCCCTATGGCAAAACAGGCAATGGATAACGAATTGCGGATCGAACAGCTCTGGATCCCCGACTCCCTCGACGCAGCAGACGCTGCTGATTTCCTCGCCGCCGTCGAGGTGGGGAGGAAAGTCCGGATGCAGACGTGGGGAAGCGACGATCTCGCCTATGCGCCGCTGGAAAAACTGCTTGAGCTGGCAGACCCCTACGAACGCCAGGTGATCCTGGTGGCCAAGTTGGCCGGAATCATCGTCGGCACCGTCGACATCGCCCTGCCGCTGACGGACAACCTGGACGTCGCTGAGTTCACCCTGGACATCCTGCCGGAGTTCCAGCGCCGGGGTGTCGGCCGGCAGCTGCTCGAGGCGGCTGAACAGCTGGCCCGGTCCGAGGGACGCTCAATGATTCTGGTGGACACCAACCATCCGGGTGCATCCCTTCACGAGTTCGAGGCCGCGCAACTGGTACCGGGCACAGGTCTAGGCTTTGTTCCGTTGGCCAGCCGGGAGGTCGAATTTGCCCGCAGCACGGGCTATGAACTGCAGCATATCGAGCAGTTCAGCTCCTGCACGCTTCCGCTGGACAGCAAACTTGTGGCGGATCTCGAAGCCGAGGCCGAGCAGGCCAACAACGGAAGATACCGCCTGCATCACTGGACAGACCGCTGCCCCGAGCCGTGGCTGGAGGCCGTCGCAGAACTGGAGAACCAGTCCGGCGAAGACGCGGTTCCCTCTGCGGCGGGGGAGGACGAACTGGTTTTCGACGGCGTAGTCCTCCGTGAAGCGGAAGAGGCCACCATTGCGCAGGGGCGGAGGACAGTGGTCACCGCTGTGGAGCATCTGCCCACCGGGACGCTGGTGGGGTTGACCACCATCAGCGTCCTGGCCCCCAGGCCGGACGTCGTATTCCAGGACGACACCGTGGTGTTGCAGGAACACCGGGGCAACAAGCTGGGCCTGCTCATCAAGGTCGCGAACATGGAGCGTCTCACCGAGCAGTTTCCCGATGCGCGGGTTATCTACACGTGGAACGCTCCGGAGAACCGCTACCTGCTCACGGTCAATCAGCAGTTGGGATTCACCACGGCGGGTGTTACAGGTATCTGGCAGAAAGAGCTGCCCGATATGGGTCCCAGCGTCAGCTGATCCCCGATTTGGAGTACCGGGTGATCGTCCCGTAGGCTTGGACTACCAAAGACCGTCGGTTGTTGGAAATTCACCCTTTCGCGCAGAACTCAATTCTGCAGTTTTGCGCGGGGATCACGTGGGTTTTCGGACGAAGGCCCCTGAACATAGGGCGGCCGGCGCAGGTGAACGAAGCAAAGCTCCACAGTCATGGATTGTGTTGAGCCAAGCCCCGTGCATCTGCGCGGGGCGTTTTTAGTTTTAGCTCACCTGAGCAGGGCCCGGAATACCGGCACTATCCCCGGAAGGAGGGTTATGGCAACGCCTACAAAGGTTTCAGCAGTAGCTGAGATCACTAACGATTTCAAGGAATCGAACGCCGCTGTCCTGACCGAATACCGTGGGCTCACCGTTGCACAGCTCAAGCAGCTGCGTGTTTCTCTCGGCCAGGACACCAAGTTCTCGGTCGTCAAGAACACCCTGACCGCCATTGCAGCCAAGGAAGCCGGTGTCGAAGCATTCGACGGCCAGCTTGCCGGCCCCACTGCAATCGCATTCATCAAGGGTGACGCCGTTGCAGCTGCAAAGAGCCTGACGGATTTTGCCAAGACCAACAAGCAGCTGGTTATCAAGACCGGTTACTTCGAGGGCAAGGCACTGAACGCCAGCGAAGTTGTTGCCCTGGCAGCACTCGAGTCCCGCGAGCTGCAGCTCGCCAAGGTTGCAGGCATCCTCAAGGCTCCTGCTGCCGCCGCTGTACGCATCATCGACGCACTGCGCCTCAAGCTTGAAGAAGAGAACGGTGCCCCGGCAGAAGCCGAAACACCCGCCGCTGAAGAAGCCCCGGCCGCAGAAGCGGAAGCTTCGGCTGACGCTCCCGCAACAGATGCAGCAGTAGAGGCTGAAGCTCCGGCTGAAGCCGCAGCCCCCGAAGAGAACTAACTCTCTTTCAAACAAGACTCCGGTGTGAAGGCCAGGCCCAGGCCGCCGATCACCACTATAGGAAGGACGCCACACCATGGCGAAGCTCACCAACGAAGAGCTCATTGCAGCTTTCAAGGAACTGACCATCATCGAGCTCTCTGAGTTCGTCAAGCTCTTCGAGGAGACCTTCGAAGTTACCGCTGCTGCGGTCGCTGTTGCTGGTCCCGCTGCCGGCGCTGCTGCAGAAGAAGAAGAGCAGACGGCATTCGACGTCATCCTGGAACACCCGGGCGACAAGAAGATCGCAGTGATCAAGGAAGTTCGTGCAATCACTTCCCTGGGCCTCAAGGAAGCAAAGGACGTTGTTGACAGCGCTCCGAAGGCTGTTCTCGAAGGCGTTACCAAGGAAGCTGCCGAGAAGGCAGTTGCCCAGCTCGAAGAAGCCGGCGCACGCGTTAGCATGAAGTAACTCAAGCTGCCGTTTCTCGATCTGATCGAGTAGCCCAGTTTGTTCCGGGAAACCCCGTCCACTCCGGTGTGCGGGGTTTCCTGCATTTAAAACAACGCGGGGTCACTTACGGCCCATCCCACCTATGAAATGGGGCCGTAAGTGACCCCGCGTTGCTGTACAGGGCTAGTTCGGATCGCTGATGTCCGCCACCACGGCTCCGAGCGCCGTGGTCAGGGCATCGGCGTCCACAAATGCGCTACAGCCGTGCCAGCCGGCGCCCATGGAGATTCGCCGGCCGGAGACGCTTTGATCCGCAAAGACCGGCCAAGCAGTAGTGCTGCCTAACGGGGTGATAGTGCCGCGCTCGTAGCCCGTGGCTGCGAAGGCAACATCGGCCGGCGGCATGGACAGCTTGTTGACTCCCAGCAGGTTCCTGAGCTTGGGCCAGGAGATTTGGCGGTCACCGGGGATCAGGGCGAACAGGAAGCTGCCGTCCTTGTGTTTAACCACCAGCGTCTTGACGATGTCCGCCGGCGTGATGCCCAGGATCCGGGCTGCTTCCGTCAGGCTGTTGGCAGCGAGTCGTTCCACGAGCTGTACGTCGAGGCCGAGGGCGGCGTCGGCAAGGAACCTGTCCCGGCCGGCGTCTCCGACGGAATTCCCGGTCACGGTCTGATCAGTCCCGGTAAAGCAGGAGTGCTTCGCCTTGCCCGCCGCCCCCACACAGCGAGACCGCAGCCTTGCCGGTGCCACGCCGTTTGAGCTCGTGTGCCGCGTGGAGGGCCAGCCGTGCCCCGGAGGCGCCGATCGGGTGGCCCAGTGCGATTGCCCCGCCGTGGATGTTGCACTTTTCCAGCGGGTAATCCAGATCCTTGAGCGACTGCACCGCCACGGATCCGAATGCCTCGTTGATTTCGATGAAGTCCAGCTCTGAAGCTTTCCAGCCTGCCTTGTCCAGAGCGCTCCGTATGGCATTTGACGGCTGGGAATGCAACGAGTTGTCCGGTCCGGCCACCTGGCCGGGTTTCCCCACGACAGCCAGATACTCGAGGCCGTTGTCTTCCGCGAACTTTCGCGAGGTCAGGACCAGGGCTGCGGCGCCGTCGGACAGGGGAGAGGAGTTTCCTGCCGTGATGGTGCCGTCGCTGACGAATGCGGCCCTCAGGCCAGCCAAGGACTCCACTGTGGTCTCCGGTCGGATGCCTTCATCCGCGGATATAACCACCGGGTCGCCCTTCCGCTGCTTAACGCTTACGGCTGCGATCTCGCCGTCGAACACTCCGCTGCTGGCGGCTGCCGCGGCACGTTGATGGGACTTGGCGGCCACCTCATCCTGGGATGTGCGGTCGATGCCCAGAGTAAGATTCTTGGTTTCGGTGGACAGTCCCATGGACTGGCCGTCAAAGGCATCCGTGAGGCCGTCATGGGCGGCCACGTCCAGAGCCTGGATGGCACCGTACGTCCACCCCTGGCGGGAGCCCGGGAGAATATGGGGAGCCCGGGACATGGATTCCTGGCCGCCAGCCACCACCACGGCGGCGTCGCCGCTGCGGATCATCCGGGCGGCGTCGATCACGGCGGTCAGGCCGGACAAACAGACCTTGTTGATGGTGACTGTGGGGACGTTCCAGCCAATGCCTGCACCGATGGCACTCTGGCGTGCCGGATTCTGTCCCGCTCCGGCCTGTAGCACCTGGCCCATGACCACCGCGTCCACCTGGCTGGCTTCCAGCCCGCTGGCAGCCAGCGCTGCCTTGATGGCATGGGCGCCGAGTTCAACGGCGGTGAAGCCGGCCAGCTGGCCGTTGAGGCGGCCCTGGGGTGTACGTGAGGCGGCCAGGATGACAACTTCGTTGTTGTCTGCGGAGTTACTCATGGATATCTCTTCCGATCTGTGACGGTAATAGGCCAAGGCTATCGCGGGCCGAATCACCTATCCATTCAAACGCTGAAGGGGCGCCGGTGATTCCGTTCGTGCCGGCCGTGGCCCATAGGGGAGAACTACCCATCTGCCGGATGTGCCCGTGGTCGCGGTGGTGAGTAGGGTGGAAGGCGAAGACGAAAGCATCAGAGCAACGCAAAAACAGGGAGCAGCATCTTGAAGAAAATCCTCGCCGCGGCAGCCATGTCCAGCCTCGCCGGACTCACCGCCTGCAGCGTTGCCACTTCTGCCCCGGACAGCACCACATCGACAGCAGCTCCCACTGCGTCCACCACCGCACCTTCCACCGTGTCGCCGTCGCGCTCTTCCAGCCCGTCAGCCGCGCCCCAGGCCGGCGGCGTGAAAGCGGCGTGCGAGACGTTTAACTCCCTCTACGCCGAATACAAGGCGATCCAGAACGATTCGAACGCCTACGAGGACATCTATTTTGCCTCGGACGACGCCCAAGACACTGTGACAGGGAATCTGGTGGGTCTGTTCGCGTCGCTCAAGGTCCTCGCCATTGATCACTCGTCGGCAGTTAATAAAGGTGGCGCGCCCGAGCAGGAATCAAAGGACGCCGTGCGTGACGCGGTGTTCGCCAACGCAGGCGAATGCACCGCAGCGGGCGTTACGCTGCGCCTCTGACGTCTCCTCCGGTGGTTGCCTGTCCGGTGGTTGAGCCTGGGCCCACGCCCGCCGGGTTCCCTGGCCGAGCTTGCGAGGTGAGGGGGCGGGTGGGGAGCGAAGCCCGGGCTGGACGCCAAAAAATCAGTGCTTGCAATAAAACCGGATGTGGGGTAGACATGTGGGTTGGTTTGCCGTAGTGTGGATATTTGCGTCTTCCCTGTTTACCTTCAGCCTTCATATAGCGGTGGGCTTTGCCTAGCAGCCGATCCATTAACGTGCCGTCAACAACGTGCACCACCATGGACAGCCTGGGTCCCGGGTCATATAGCGGAACCGGATGGGTAGCACTGTGGAGTCATTCTGCAGGGTGCACAACGGGGGAGATCTGAAAACGCCTGAAGGTCTGTGGAAGGATCCCTCTTGGTCGCCTCGAGCACCTCTAATAACGAAACCGCTAATACGGCAAGCACCGATGGTGCAACTCGCCGGCTCTCATTCGCAAAGATTCACGAACCGCTTGACGTTCCGAATCTTCTTGCCCTGCAGACGGACAGCTTTGATTGGCTGGTCGGAAACGAACGCTGGCAGGCGCGCGTAGCTAAGGCCGTTGAAGAAAACGACCTCAGCGTCGCCACCAGCTCCGGTCTTTCCGACATCTTCGAAGAGATCTCCCCGATCGAGGACTTCCAGGGCACCATGTCCCTGAGTTTCTCCGATCCGGAGTTCGCTGACCCGAAGTACACCATGGCTGAGTGCAAGGACCGGGACGCTACGTACTCGGCACCGCTGTACGTCAAGGCCGAATTCATGAACAACAACACGGGCGAAATCAAGCAGCAGACCGTGTTCATGGGTGACTTCCCGCTGATGACCGAGAAGGGTACCTTCGTCGTCAACGGCACCGAGCGTGTTGTTGTCTCCCAGCTGGTCCGTTCACCGGGTGCTTACTTCGAGCGCACCGCTGACAAGACCAGCGACAAGGACATCTTCACGGCCAAGATCATCCCGTCCCGCGGTGCATGGTTCGAACTCGAGATCGACAAGCGCGATCAGGTTGGCGTTCGCCTCGACCGCAAGCGCAAGCAGTCCGTCACGGTACTGCTGAAGGCCCTCGGCTGGACCGAAGGCCAGATCCTCGAGGAATTCGGCCAGTACGACTCCATGCGTGCAACGCTGGAGAAGGACGCCACCGAGACCCGCGAAGATGCCTTGCTTGACATCTACCGCAAGCTCCGACCCGGCGAGCCGCCCACCGTCGAGGCTGCCCAGTCGCTGCTGGACAACCTGTACTTCAATTCCAAGCGCTACGATCTGGCCAAAGTAGGCCGTTACAAGATCAACCGCAAGCTTGGCATCGACCGCTCCCTTGGCGACAAGGAAGCGTCGGTCCTGCACGTTGAAGACATCGTCGCCATGATCAAGTTCCTGGTTGCACTGCACGCCGGCGAGAAGACTCTCACCGGCAAGCGTGACGGCCAGGACCACGAGCTGCGCGTTGAGATCGATGACATCGACCACTTCGGCAACCGCCGTATCCGCGCCGTCGGCGAGCTCATCGAGAACCAGGTCCGCACCGGCCTGTCCCGCATGGAGCGCGTTGTCCGCGAGCGTATGACCACCCAGGACGTCGAGGCCATCACGCCGCAGACCCTGATCAACATCCGCCCCGTGGTTGCAGCTATCAAGGAGTTCTTCGGAACATCCCAGCTGTCCCAGTTCATGGACCAGAACAACCCGCTTTCGGGTCTGACCCACAAGCGTCGCCTGTCTGCCCTGGGCCCGGGTGGCCTGTCCCGTGACCGCGCAGGCATGGAAGTCCGTGACGTTCACCCGTCGCACTACGGACGTATGTGCCCCATTGAAACCCCTGAAGGCCCCAACATCGGCCTCATCGGTTCACTGGCATCCTACGGCCGCATCAACCCGTTCGGTTTCATCGAGACGCCTTACCGTCTTGTCTCCGAAGGTGTTGTCTCGGACGAGGTCGAGTACCTGACGGCCGACGACGAAGCAGAGGTCCTGATCGCCCAGGCCAACGCTCCGCTCGACGCCAACAAAAAGTTCGCTGAAGAGACCGTCCTGGTCCGTGCCCGCGGTGGTGGAGGCGAGCCTGTGCTGGTCCCCGCCGGCGAGGTCGAGTTCATGGACGTTTCCCCGCGTCAGATGGTGTCCGTGGCAACCGCCCTGATTCCGTTCCTTGAGCATGACGATGCCAACCGTGCACTCATGGGTGCGAACATGCAGCGCCAGGCTGTGCCGCTGGTCCGTTCCGAGGCACCGTTCGTCGGTACCGGGATGGAGCGCGCCGCTGCAGTCGACGCCGGTGACGTTGTTATCGCCAAGCGTGCAGGTGTGGTCACCGAGGTTTCCGCCGAGCTCGTCATCATGCTCAACGATGACGGTACGGAAACCAACTACCGGATCAACAAGTTCGCCCGCTCCAACCAGGGCAACTGCTACAACAACCGTGTTCTGGTGAACGAAGGCCAGCGCCTGGAGGTCGGCGGCATCATCGCTGACGGCCCGGCAACGGACCAGGGCGAGCTCGCCCTCGGTAAGAACCTGCTCGTGGCATTCATGTCATGGGAAGGTCACAACTTCGAGGATGCCATCATCCTGTCCCAGCGCATTGTGGCGGAGGACGTTCTTTCCTCCATCCACATCGAGGAGCACGAGATCGATGCCCGCGACACCAAGCTTGGTGCCGAGGAAATCACCCGTGACATCCCCAATGTCTCTGAGGAAGTCCTTGCGGGCCTGGACGAGCGCGGCATCATCCACATCGGTGCCGAAGTTGAAGCCGGCGACATCCTGGTCGGAAAGGTCACCCCGAAGGGTGAAACCGAATTGACCCCGGAAGAGCGCCTGCTGCGCGCCATCTTCGGTGAGAAGTCCCGCGAAGTGCGCGACACCTCTCTGAAGGTTCCGCACGGCGAGTCCGGCACCGTCATCGGCGTCCGCGTCTTCGACCGCGACAACGACGACGAACTGCCCCCGGGCGTCAATCAGCTGGTCCGCGTCTACGTGGCTGCCAAGCGCAAGATCACCGACGGCGACAAGCTCGCAGGCCGTCACGGCAACAAGGGTGTTATCTCCAAGATCCTCCCGATCGAGGACATGCCCTTCCTTGCCGACGGCACCCCCGTTGATATTGTCCTGAACCCGCTGGGTGTTCCGGGCCGTATGAACGTCGGTCAGGTGCTGGAAACGCACCTCGGCTGGGTTGCCAAAACCGGTTGGAAGATCGAAGGCGAGCCCGAGTGGATGAAGCAGCTGCCGAACCTGCCGCGCGAGAGTGGCCAGACCACTGTTGCAACGCCGGTGTTCGACGGTGCCCGTGAGGAAGAAATCACCGGGCTGCTGGACTCCACCAACTTGACCCGCGACGGCGAACGCCTGATCAATTCTTCGGGCAAGACCCGCCTGTTTGACGGCCGCTCCGGGGAGCCGTTCCCGGATCCGATCTCGGTCGGCTACATGTACATCCTGAAGCTCCACCACTTGGTGGACGACAAGATCCACGCGCGCTCCACGGGCCCGTACTCCATGATCACGCAGCAGCCGCTGGGTGGTAAGGCACAGTTCGGTGGCCAGCGCTTCGGTGAAATGGAAGTGTGGGCGCTCGAAGCCTACGGCGCCGCGTACACGCTCCAGGAACTCCTCACCATCAAGTCGGATGACATCCATGGCCGCGTGAAGGTCTACGAAGCCATCGTCAAGGGCGAGAACATCCCTGAGCCGGGCGTTCCTGAGTCCTTCAAGGTCTTGATCAAGGAAATGCAGTCGCTGTGCCTGAACGTGGAAGTGCTTTCCACCGACGGAACCACAATTGAAATGCGTGACTCTGATGACGCAGTCTTCACGGCTGCGGAAGAACTGGGCATCGATCTGTCTCGTGCAGAGCCCAGTTCCGTAGAAGAGGTTTAGCAGGGCGTCCGACGGCAGGCCTCACCGCCCGCCGTCGGGCTTCCTCCCTCTTCCCGTAACCCAAGACTTCAGAATTTAGAGAACAAGAGAGAACAGGGACCATATGTCCAGCGAATCCTCCTTCGGCCTCATGCAGATCGGCCTCGCCACCGCGGAAGACATCCGTGGCTGGTCTTACGGCGAGGTTAAGAAGCCGGAAACCATCAACTACCGCACGCTCAAGCCTGAGAAGGACGGCCTCTTCTGCGAGAAGATCTTCGGCCCGTCCCGCGACTGGGAATGCTACTGCGGTAAGTACAAGCGCGTGCGCTTCAAGGGCATCATCTGCGAGCGTTGTGGCGTTGAAGTCACCCGCGCAAAGGTACGCCGTGAGCGTATGGGCCACATTGAGCTGGCTGCTCCCGTCACGCACATCTGGTACTTCAAGGGTGTCCCGTCCCGTCTGGGCTACCTCCTGGACCTGGCACCCAAGGACCTTGAAAAGGTCATCTACTTCGCGGCCTACATGATTACGAGCGTCGACGCCGACAGCCGTCACGAAGAACTGCCCAACCTCCAGGTTGAGCACGACATCGAGAAGAAGCAGCTGGTCGACAACCGCGACTCCGACATCGCCACGATCGCACGCGACCTCGAAAACGAGATCGCACGCCTGGAGGGTGAAGGCGCCAAGGCTGCCGACAAGAAGAAGGCCCGCGACTCTGCGGACCGTCAGATGGCAAACGTGCGTAAGCGCGCGGATGCCGAGATCGAGCGCCTTGAACAGGTCTGGGACCGCTTCAAGAACCTGAAGGTCGCTGACCTTGAGGGTGACGAAGGCCTGTACCGCGAACTGCGTGACCGCTACGGAATGTACTTCGAAGGCTCCATGGGTGCCGAGGCCATCAAGAAGCGCCTTGAGAACTTCGACATGCAGGCTGAGTCCGATCTTCTGCGCGACATCATTGCCAACGGCAAGGGCCAACGCAAGACCCGTGCCCTCAAGCGGCTGAAGGTTGTCAACGCATTCCTGACCACCAACAACAGCCCTCTCGGCATGGTGCTGGACGCCGTCCCGGTAATCCCGCCGGAACTGCGCCCCATGGTCCAGCTGGACGGTGGCCGCTTCGCGACCTCCGACCTCAACGACCTCTACCGCCGTGTGATCAACCGCAACAACCGGCTCAAGCGCCTGCTTGATCTCGGTGCTCCGGAGATCATCGTCAACAACGAGAAGCGCATGCTTCAGGAAGCCGTTGACAGCCTCTTTGACAACGGCCGCCGTGGCCGTCCGGTCACCGGGCCGGGCAACCGTCCGCTGAAGTCCCTGAGCGACATGCTCAAGGGCAAGCAGGGACGCTTCCGTCAGAACCTTCTCGGCAAGCGCGTCGACTACTCCGGTCGTTCGGTCATCGTGGTGGGACCGCAGCTGAAGCTTCACCAGTGTGGCCTGCCCAAGCAGATGGCCCTGGAGCTGTTCAAGCCGTTCGTGATGAAGCGCCTGGTTGACCTCAACCATGCCCAGAACATCAAGTCGGCCAAGCGCATGGTTGAGCGTTACCGTCCGCAGGTCTGGGATGTTCTCGAAGAGATCATCACAGAACACCCGGTACTGCTGAACCGTGCACCTACCCTGCACCGTCTCGGCATCCAGGCATTTGAACCGCAGCTTGTTGAAGGCAAGGCAATCCAGCTTCACCCGCTGGTTTGTGGCGCCTTCAACGCCGACTTCGACGGCGACCAGATGGCAGTCCACCTGCCGCTGAGCCCCGAAGCCCAGGCTGAGGCACGCATCCTGATGCTTTCCTCGAACAACATCCTGAAGCCGTCTGACGGCCGCCCGGTGACTCTGCCTTCGCAGGATATGATCATCGGCCTGTACCACCTGACCACCAAGCGTGTCGGTTCAGCTGGCGAAGGCCGTATCTTCTCCTCGGTTTCGGAAGCCATCATGGCGTACGATCTCCGCGAGCTGCACCTGAACTCCCAGGTCAAGATCCGGCTTGAGGGCTTTGTCCCTTACACCGGCTGGGAAGCCCCGGAAGGCTGGGAGCCAGGCCAGATTGCACTCGTCCAGACCTCCCTCGGCCAGGTTCTCTTCAACGAGACACTGCCGGCTGACTACCCTTGGGTTGAGGCCGTTGCCGACAAGGGCGAACTGTCCCGGATCGTCAACGACCTCGCAGAGCGCTACCCGAAGGTTGTTACCGCGGCAACGCTGGATAACCTGAAGGACTCCGGTTTCTACTGGGCCACCCGTTCAGGCGTCACCGTTGCAATCTCGGACATCGAGGTACCCAAGGACAAGCCGAAGATCCTCGCCGGTTACGAGACATTGGCTGCCAAGATCCAGGGCCAGTACGACAAGGGCCTGATCGACGACGACGAGCGTCGCCAGGAACTGATCGAGATCTGGAACAAGGCAACCAACGAGATCGCCCAGGCGATGCGTGACAACCTGTCCCCGATGAACACCATCAACCGCATGGTGTCCTCCGGTGCACGTGGTAACTGGATGCAGGTCCGTCAGATCGCGGGTATCCGTGGCCTGGTGGCCAACCCCAAGGGCGAGATCATCCCGCGTCCTATCAAGTCCTCCTACCGCGAGGGCCTGTCGGTGCTGGAATACTTCATCGCCACGCACGGTGCCCGTAAGGGACTGGCTGACACCGCACTGCGTACCGCCAACTCGGGTTACCTGACCCGTCGTCTGGTGGACGTCTCGCAGGACGTCATTGTCCGTGAAGAGGACTGTGGCACCGAGCGCGGCCTGGTCACTGCAATCGCGGTGGCCGACGCCAACGGTGAGCTGATCCTGGATGAGAACGTCGAGAACAGCGCTTACGCCCGTACCCTGGCCGTGGATGTCGTTGACTCCAAGGGCAAGGTCCTGGCAGCCGGCGGAACCGACTGCGGCGACGTCGTCATTGCCGAGCTGTTCGCAGCCGGCATCACCGAGGTCAAGGTCCGCTCCGTACTCACCTGTGAGTCCAGCGTCGGTACCTGTGCACTGTGCTACGGCCGTTCACTGGCCACCGGCAAGACCGTCGACATCGGTGAGGCAGTGGGCATTATCGCCGCACAGTCCATCGGTGAGCCGGGCACTCAGCTGACCATGCGTACGTTCCACACCGGTGGTGCTGTTTCCGCCAGCGGTGGCGAAGACATCACCCAGGGCCTGCCCCGTATCCAGGAGCTTTTCGAAGCCCGTACTCCGAAGGGTGTCGCACCGATTGCTGAAGCAGCCGGCCGCATCGCCATCGAAGAGTCCGAGCGTCAGATGCGCCTGGTCATCACTCCGGATGACGGCAGTGAAGAGATCGCTTACCCGGTCCTGCGCCGTTCACGTCTCCTGATTGAAGACGGCCAGCACGTGACCGTGGGCCAGAAGCTCATCAACGGTCCGGTTGACCCCAAGCAGGTTCTGCGCATCATGGGCCCCCGTGCTGCACAGAAGTTCCTGGTGGACGAAGTGCAGGGCGTTTACCGCAGCCAGGGCATCGGTATCCACGACAAGCATGTTGAGGTCATCGTCCGCCAGATGCTGCGCCGCGTCACTGTCATCGAATCCGGTGAATCCGATCTGCTCCCCGGTGAGCTGGCGGAACGCAGCCGCTTCGAAGATGCCAACCGCCGCGTTGTATCCGAGGGAAAGACTCCGGCTTCCGGACGTCCCGAACTCATGGGTATCACCAAGGCCTCCTTGGCCACCGAGTCCTGGCTGTCCGCAGCTTCCTTCCAGGAAACCACCCGCGTCCTGACGCAGGCGGCCATGGAAGGCAAGAGCGATCCGCTGCTCGGCCTCAAGGAGAACGTCATCATCGGTAAGCTGATCCCGGCCGGCACGGGTCTCCCGCGCTACACCGAGGTCACTGTGGAGCCCACTGAAGAAGCGAAGGCCAATCTGTTCACCGGCCCCAGTGCATTCAGCGACTTCTCGTACGACACCCTGGGCGGCGACGGAGCTCCTGAGTTCCACGCCATCCCGCTGGATGACTACGATCTGGGCAGCGACTTCCGCTAAGCGGTTGTAAAGCATCGCGGGGTCACTTACGGCCCAATCCACCCGATGGATTGGGCTCAAAGTGACCCCGCGTTGCTGTTTAAGGCGTCCGCCGGTGCCGATTAAGGCTTGCGGGCTGTCCATGTTAGACTGAGTACCAATTGTTATTGTGGCAGTGGATGAGTGCGCCGGTTCCAGCTGAAAAGCTGAACCTGAGCGACGTTTCCGGTTTGCAGGGTTCTTGTGCAACGTATGCCACATTTTTGCATGCCTAGGGGCCTTTGAAGACGCAAGTCATCTCATGCCGGAATCATGCGATCCGACTATTAAGGCTTCGCCTCAGCTGCTCTGGAGACTTCTTCAAAGCCCGGGCGGCGGGGCAAAGTAAACAGAGAGCGGCTGGAAGCGGCCGCTCCGGATAAAACGGAGAACACGAGAGTGCCTACGATTAACCAGCTGGTCCGCAAGGGCCGCACGCCTAAGGTCAAAAAGACCAAGGCTCCCGCGCTTAATGGCAGCCCGATGCGCCGCGGTGTCTGCACCCGCGTCTACACCACCACCCCGAAGAAGCCGAACTCGGCTCTGCGTAAGGTTGCACGCGTGCGCCTTAACGGTGGCGTTGAAGTCACTGCCTACATCCCCGGTGTAGGCCACAACCTGCAGGAGCACTCCATTGTGCTCGTTCGCGGCGGTCGCGTGAAGGACCTTCCGGGTGTCCGTTACAAGATCGTCCGTGGCGCCCTCGATACCCAGGGTGTGAAGAACCGTAAGCAGGCCCGTAGCCGCTACGGCGCAAAGATGGAGAAGAAGTAATATGCCTCGCAAGGGTCCGGCCCCTAAGCGGCCGCTCGTACTAGATCCCGTTTACGGCTCCCCGTTGGTCACTCAGCTGATCAACAAGGTTCTGGTTGACGGCAAGAAGTCCACCGCAGAGCGCATCGTTTACGGTGCACTGGAAGGCGCACGCGCCAAGTCCGGCGGCGATCCCGTTGCAGCCCTCAAGAAGGCGATGGAGAACGTCAAGCCTTCGCTCGAGGTCCGCTCACGACGCGTCGGTGGCGCCACCTACCAGGTTCCGGTTGAGGTCAAGCCGGGCCGCTCCACGGCACTCGCCCTTCGCTGGCTGGTCGGCTACTCCAAGGCCCGCCGCGAAAAGACGATGACCGAGCGCCTCCAGAACGAAATCCTGGATGCCTCCAACGGTCTCGGTGCCGCTGTGAAGCGCCGCGAGGACACCCACAAGATGGCCGAGTCCAACAAGGCCTTCGCACACTACCGCTGGTAATACTTCCCGGACGCCGCCGGCTCACTGAGCCGGCGGCGAACGCGTAATCCATCCGAAAGGGAGACACCGTGGCACAGGACGTGCTTACCGACCTTAACAAGGTCCGCAACATCGGCATCATGGCCCACATTGATGCCGGCAAGACCACCACCACCGAGCGCATCCTGTTCTACACAGGTGTGAACCACAAGATCGGCGAAACGCACGACGGCGCTTCGACGACCGACTGGATGGAACAGGAAAAGGAACGCGGCATCACCATCACGTCTGCCGCCGTGACCTGTTTCTGGGACAACAACCAGATCAATATCATTGACACCCCGGGCCACGTTGACTTCACCGTTGAGGTAGAGCGCTCACTGCGCGTCCTCGATGGCGCCGTTGCCGTCTTCGACGGCAAGGAAGGTGTTGAGCCGCAGTCCGAGACCGTTTGGCGCCAGGCTGACAAGTACGACGTTCCGCGTATCTGCTTTGTCAACAAGATGGACAAGCTCGGCGCTGATTTCTACTTCACGGTCGACACCATCATCAGCCGCCTCGGTGCCAAGCCGCTGGTTATCCAGCTGCCCATCGGCTCCGAGAACGACTTCATCGGTGTTGTGGATCTCCTGGAGATGCGCGCACTGGTCTGGCCCGGCGACTCCAAGGGCGACGTCACCATGGGCGCCAAGTACGAGGTCCAGGAGATCCCCGCCGATCTCCAGGCCCAGGCTGAAGAATACCGCGCGAAGCTCGTTGAGACCGTTGCCGAGGCTACGGAAGAGCTCATGGAGAAGTACCTCGAAGGTGAAGAAATCACCGTTGCGGAACTCAAGGCCGGCATCCGCAAGATGACGATCAACTCCGAGCTCTACCCGGTTCTTTGTGGCTCTGCGTTCAAGAACCGCGGTGTGCAGCCGATGCTGGACGCCGTCATCGATTACCTGCCGTCCCCGAATGATGTTCCTCCGATGATCGGTCACGATCCCCGCAACGAGGAAATCGAGCTGACCCGCAAGCCGACCATTGACGAGTCCTTCTCGGCTCTGGCTTTCAAGGTTGCAACGCACCCGTTCTTCGGCCAGCTGACGTTTATCCGGGTTTACTCGGGTCACGTGTCTGCAGGCACCCAGGTGGTTAACACCACCAAGGGCAAGAAGGAGCGCATCGGCAAGCTGTTCCAGATGCATGCCAACAAGGAGATCCCTGTTGACGGCGCTTCAGCCGGACACATCTACGCAGCGATCGGATTGAAGGACACTACTACAGGTGACACCCTGAGTGATTCCAGCAATCAGATTGTGCTCGAGTCCATGACCTTCCCGGAGCCCGTGATCTCGGTGGCCATCGAACCGAACACCAAGGGTGACCAGGAGAAGCTCTCACTGGCTATCCAGAAGCTCTCCGCTGAGGACCCGACCTTCCAAGTCTCCCTCAACGAGGACACCGGCCAGACCATCATCGCCGGCATGGGCGAGCTCCACCTGGACATCCTGGTGGACCGCATGCGCCGCGAATTCAAGGTCGAGGCAAACGTCGGCAAGCCGCAGGTTGCGTACCGCGAAACGATCAAAAAGACCGTTGAGCGTCACGACTACACCCACAAGAAGCAGACCGGTGGTTCGGGTCAGTTCGCAAAGATCCAGATCGCCATTGCGCCGCTTGACACCGCGGACGGCGAGCTGTACGAGTTCGAGAACAAGGTCACCGGTGGCCGTATCCCGCGCGAGTACATCCCGTCTGTTGACCAGGGCATCCAGTCCGCGCTGAACGAGGGCGTATTGGCTGGCTACCCGGTAGTCGGCATCAAGGCCACGCTGATTGACGGCGCGTACCACGATGTTGACTCCTCGGAAATGGCGTTCAAGATTGCCGGGCGTATGGCTTTCAAGGAAGCCGCACGCAAGGCGAACCCTGTCCTGCTCGAACCGCTGATGGATGTAGAGGTCCGCACCCCTGAGGAATACATGGGTGAAGTAATCGGTGACCTCAACTCCCGCCGTGGCCAGATGCAGTCCATGGAAGACGCAGCAGGGGTCAAGGTTATCCGTGCGCACGTTCCGCTGTCCGGCATGTTCGGCTACATCGGCGACCTGCGTTCCAAGACCCAGGGCCGCGCTGTGTACTCCATGACGTTCAACAGCTACGCCGAGGTCCCGAAGGCTTTTGCCGACGAGATCATCCAGAAGAACCGCGGCGAGTAGTCTTTCCGACTTTCGCAGCAAAAAACTCGGGTGCGTTTCCGGATACGGGAATTCATCTGGTGCAGATGGCCGGGCTACGGTCCAGACCGGGTCCCTGCCATCTGCACGAACAGGCTCTAGGCGCTAGTATTAGTTCCTGAATCTGCAATTTCACCAATCCAAAGCCCCCCAAGTAGACTTACTGGAGTTTCTGCCGCGACAAGCGCGGTCGAAGGGTAAGTCATTTGAAAACGTTCTAGGAGGAACCTGTGGCAAAGGCAAAGTTCGAGCGGACTAAGCCGCACGTTAACATCGGTACCATTGGTCACGTTGACCACGGTAAGACGACGTTGACGGCCGCCATTTCCAAGGTGCTGTACGACAAGTACCCGACTCTCAACGAGCAGCGCGACTTCGCGTCTATTGACTCTGCTCCCGAAGAGCGTCAGCGCGGCATTACCATCAACATCTCGCATGTTGAATACCAGACCGAGAAGCGCCACTACGCACACGTAGACGCTCCGGGTCACGCTGACTACATCAAGAACATGATCACCGGTGCTGCACAGATGGACGGTGCAATCCTCGTGGTTGCCGCCACTGACGGCCCGATGGCTCAGACCCGTGAGCACGTTCTGCTCGCCCGCCAGGTTGGCGTTCCCTACCTGCTGGTGGCGCTGAACAAGTCGGACATGGTTGATGACGAAGAGCTGCTGGACCTCGTTGAAATGGAAGTTCGTGAGCTGCTTTCCGCTCAGGGCTTCGATGGCGACGACGCTCCTGTTGTTCGCGTCTCCGGCCTGAAGGCTCTCGAAGGCGACCCGGTTTGGGTCAAGTCCATCGAAGACCTCATGGAAGCAGTTGACGAGAATGTCCCGGACCCGATCCGCGACAAGGACAAGCCGTTCCTGATGCCGATCGAAGACGTCTTCACCATCACCGGTCGTGGCACCGTTGTTACGGGTCGCGCCGAGCGCGGTACCCTCGGCATCAACTCTGAGGTTGAGATCGTCGGCATCCGTCCGGTCCAGAAGACCACCGTCACCGGTATCGAGATGTTCCACAAGCAGCTCGACGAAGCATGGGCCGGCGAGAACTGTGGCCTCCTGCTCCGCGGTCTGAAGCGCGATGACGTAGAGCGTGGCCAGGTTGTCGTCAAGCCGGGTTCCATTACCCCGCACACCGACTTCGAGGCTAACGTCTACATCCTGTCCAAGGACGAAGGCGGGCGTCACAACCCGTTCTACTCCAACTACCGCCCTCAGTTCTACTTCCGCACCACGGATGTTACCGGCGTCATCACCCTGCCTGAGGGCACGGAAATGGTTATGCCTGGCGACAACACCGAAATGACTGTCGCGCTGATCCAGCCGATCGCCATGGAAGAGGGCCTCGGCTTCGCAATCCGCGAAGGCGGCCGCACCGTTGGTTCAGGACGCGTTACCAAGATCATCAAGTAATACTTGCTGATCATGGATCGGTTCGCCGTCTTACGGTGACCGTGAGCTTGGGAACAGCCCCGCTGCTATTGCAGCGGGGCTGTTCTTTGCTATGATTTATCCATTCATTGGATTAATAAGGCGGTCATGCGGATCTCGATAAGCCACCAAAGCGGGAAGGTTTCAAGATGTGGAACGCTGTGGAAACGCTCCTGATACTTGGTGCTGCCTTCCTGTTGGTGGGGATAGGCTACAGAATCGGCCGTTCCAGCGGCCGGAAACAGGCGCAGTCCGTTGCTCAGGATCGATTGTCAGAGGCAGCGGAGGAGCTGCATCAGAACGCATACCGCGCGGGGCATCTCCAAGGCTGGCGTGATGCGTTGGCCTCCAGAGGCGTTGCCGCCCGCAGCGGGACACCGCAGCCGGTAGGGGCCGCTGAGCCCGCCCCCCTTAGGGCGGAAGAGACCCTCCCGGCGCGCGCCGCGTGGAAGGAAGGGTCGGTTGCCAGCGCCGCCACCGACCACGACGCCGCCACCGATTACGGTGCCACCACCAACCACGGCGATCACCCGTGGCTTCCCGTTGCCGGCCCCGTGAGGTTGCCGGCTCCACAACCAGCACCACCTGCGGCCGCGCGCCCGGTCCCGGCACAGGCCGGGATCCTGCCCCGATCGTTTCCGCCGCAGCTCCCGCCGCCGACTCCGGCAGAGCTCGAGGCCGAACAGCAGGCGCACCGCGTGAAGCGGGACCGCCAGAACATCAACGTCACCCTGTACATCGCCAGCCTGCTTCTGGTGGCTGCCGGGGCATTGTTTATCGGCACTAACTTGCCCGTGATCCTGCGTTTCGCGGGTGTCTGTGCCATTACAACTCTTTTCTACGTGGCCGGCTTTGTACTACATGCGAGGGCCCCGCGGCTCAGGCCTGCTGCCGTCGCGTTCGCCGGAACGGGTCTGGCGCTCATCCCTGTCACTGGGCTTGCCATGTTCAACTTTGCCCTCCATAACGGTCCGGTCGCATGGCTGGTGACCTCCTTGGTCGGTACTGCGGCCTACTTGCTTGCAGCCGTCAGGCTGCAAAGCAAGGTTTTGGCATACCTGTCGCTGACATTTGTGATTTCTACGGCGTGGTCCGGTGTTACCGTGCTCGGCGGTGCCCTGGTCTGGTACTTCGTTGTGATGATCGGCGTTGCCGTGCTCCTGACTGCGCTGGCGCTGATGAGTCCGCGGTGGATGCCGCCTGTCTATGTGAAACCACTGATGGACCTGCACCCTTTTGTGGTGCCCATGGTGGCAGTTGCCGTGACGTTGGTGCCGCTGCTGTTGGACAAGGGCGAGTATGCGCTGGTCATGGCCATGTGCGGGTTCTACTTTTCACTGATGGTATTCCTGCCTGCGGGACGGTACAGGCTGCTGAACTTCCTTGCCGCGCGGCTGGCACTTACGGTGGCGGCCGCCGTCGGCATCTGGCATTTCACGGACAGGGGGAGCTACGCCCTCCTTGTCGCGGCTGTTCTGCTGGCCGGGCAGTCTGTGTGGGTTGCCATCACCACGGAACGACTGGAAGCCTGGCTGCCGCCCGCCTCGCACACACCGCCAAACAATTCAGACGCATCAGGGGCGTCAGGGGAGCCTGGGCGGTGGACGGTTGACGCCCTGGTGACATTCGGCGTCCAGTTGTTGGCCACGGTGACGCTGGTGGTCGCAGTCCAGCTCCGGGGCGCTTTCAGCATCGGTGCACTGGACCAGCTCCCGGAGGTGCCGCTGTGGGTACCGGTTTTGCTGGCCCTCGCTACAGGAATGGTGTTGGCGGTAAAGCTCGGGGGAGCGGCCGAATGGGCTCCGGCCGCGGGACTGGCCCTTGCAGGGTTGCTCGGCGAGCGGCTAGGGTACTGGCCGCTGGCCGGCATGCTGGCTCTGGCAGCCGCGTTCTGGACTGTCCGTTCAATTCCTTCAGGCGGACCGCTGCGGCAGCAGTTTGTGCTGGCTGCACGGGTTGCCGTCACACTGGCGGTTCCTGTGACGGTTGCTGCAGCCTGGGGTACGGGATGGCCCCAACAAGCTCCGATTCTGCTGGCGCTGGCGCTGGCGCTTGTGTGCCAGCAGATGGTGACCGCCAGCCTGTTGCTGGCTGGCATGCGCAGCCTTGCCCCGAACATCAGCCTTGCCGTGTTGGCGGCGGGTGGTCTCCTGACGGTTTCCGTCTTGCCCTTCTCGGACACCACCCCCGGTGAAAGTCTGGCTGCAGTGGGGCTGATGGTACAGCTCCCGACGGCCCTCGGCATCGGCTGGCTTCTGTTGCCGCGTTCTGCGGAATCCGCCATGTGGCAACCGTCCGTTCCCGAGGCACTCCCCATCGTGGTGGCCCTCGCCGCCGTGCCGCTGGCCTTCGGTAGTGTTTCCCAGCTCATGGGTAACGTGGCGCTGCTTCTGGTTGCGGTCTATCTGGCTGCCACCGCCCTTCGGCTTCCCGGGCGGCAGCACCGGTGGGCTTACTGGTGGCTTGCCAGGGTTGGCGCCACCGCTCTGGTGCTCACGGCGTTCCGGCAGCTACGCGACGATGCCGGTCCCGTGGTGTTGGGCAACGAGAACCTCCTGCCCTCCACCGTGCTGGTGACGGCCCTTGCTGTGCAGCTGGTGTTGCCTTTGATGGCGGTCCTCCGTGGCCGTGCGCCGCGGTTGGTGATGGCTGACGTGGCCGCTGTGCTGGGCCTGCAACTGGCGGCAACCGGCAGTATCACTGCGGCCAACGCCGAATGGCAGAATACGTTCGCTATTGCTGTTGCGGCCGTGTGTGCCACCGTTGCAGGGTATGTTCTTCGGGATAAGACGTGGACTGCTGCTGTTGCGCCGGCTGCCTTGGCTCTGTTGCTGGCCTTTAGTGACGGGGAGCTGCTCGACGTCGAACTTCTCTTGGGGATTTTCGCCGTTTTCAGTGCGGTGATGGTGGTGGCGGTGCGGCAACGGGTCGCCAAGGGATGGTATTTCGTCGCAGCGCGGGCGTTGATGGCCGCACTGGCCGTTGTGCTCAGCTACGACATCTCGGCATCCGCCACCGCCGTTTCCGTGACCTTCGCTCTGGTGCTGGCCGCCCAGCACCTCATCCGCTGGCTGATGCGCCGGAGGCTTCAGGAAGTACCTTTCCAGCAGGCAGCGGTATGGATCACCCTGGCGGGCCAGATGCTGCTGCCGCTGGGCTACCTCTGGCAGTCCCGTTTTCCGCAGGATCTGCAAGCGGACGAAGGCGGCCGCTGGGTGGTGCTGCTGGAACTGGTCCTGCTTCTGGTTTCCGCTGTTGCGGCCAGCCGGTTCTTTGCCGCCCGTGGCGCCGTCTACCTGGCGGTTTACGCGGCGCTCTTCGGTGTGGTGGCGCTCGGCCCGCTGCTGAGCTTTGGCCCGGGGGAGTCGGGATCCGTTTTCCTTGCTGCACCGGTCCTGAGCGATGACGGCGTGCCGCTGGTGCTGCTGGCCATGTCCCTCGTGGCAGCTACTGCGGGAATCCTGCTGCGGCACCGATCCGTGCGGCTGCGGAACACGCCGCCGGCCACCGTTGAGCAATGGCTCTGGCTAGCAGCCGCAGCTTCCTTCGCGGTGGCCGGATTCGTTATGTCGGCGTCCGCCTCCGACTGGATCGCTGCAGCGGCAGTGCTGGTGTTCGCGGCGGTCTGCTTCACGGCGTCGCATGTTGAGGGCTGGCCGGCCCTCTACCCGTTGGCCGCCACGTCCGTCCTGGTGGGTGCCACCCTTGTTGCAGTGGAGGTGTTCCAGGATGTCCCCGGTGTCTGGGGAGACTATCTGCCAACCTTGGCCGGATGCGGGGTTGCGGCTGCAGGTCTCTACGCGGTCCGGCTGACCCGCAGCGGCCCATTGCTCAACGATCCGTTGAGGCGCTGGTCCCTTGCCGGTGCAGGAGAGCTCGGGTTCGCATTCGCCGCGGTCTCTGGCCTGTGGCACCATGCCACGTCCGGGTCCGGTGCGGCATTGGTGGCGCTGACGGCGGCCATCGGCTACATCGAAGCGCCCGCCAAGGTACGGCGGGTCACCGCTGAGCTCGGTGCCCTTGTCATAACGGTAGCCGTTCAGCGCGCCGTGCTGTTCGTGGACGACGGTTTGTTCGTGCACGATGGCCAGCGCTTCAGTTCCTGGCCTTATGCCGCCGGACCGGACCCGTTCTGGGTCACGCAGTGGTACGTGGTGCTCGCCGCCCTCCTGGCGCTTCTCCGCTTCGGGTCCGGACATGCACTGCCCGGCCGGATCCTCATGTCGGTGGGAGCCGGGCTGCTGTCCCTGAGCGGACTGGGCATAATTTTTGCCGGCAACGGGAGCCAGCAACTCTGGGTGCTGTCGCTGCTGGCCGTGCTGCTGGTGGTTGGTCTGGGCTTGGGCGAGCGCATGTTTGTCTGGTGGGGTGCCGCGGGCGTGGTGGTCTGCATCATGTGGGCTATGCGCCAGTACACGTTCGCGCTCCTGGCGCTGATCGCCGTCGGACTTATCGCCTTTGCGGTGTGGCGGCTTAACCGCAGCAAACCGGATGAGGCACCGGTGGAGGTGCAGCCAACTGTGCAGCCGGAGGAGCCGTCCCGCCGCCCCTGATAGGGTTGCTCCCAACGAGAGGAGCTCATCATGGGATGGCTTATTTTCCTGGTTGTGGCCGTTGCAGTGGTTGCTGGCGTTTTCTGGGCCAAAAAGCATTTCCGTAACGAGATCGACCGCGCCAAGCGCATCAACCGCGCCAACAAGAATCAGCAGTAACTACGGTGCCGGCGGCTCTTCCGCCAGGGCTTTCCGGGCCCGGCTCAGGGCCTGATACCAGTAGAAGGACTTCTTAGGGGTCCGCTCCAGGGTGTCAAAATCCACATGCACCAGGCCGAAGCGCTGCGAATAGCCGGCGGCCCATTCGAAGTTGTCCAGCAGTGTCCAGACGTAGTAACCCAGCAGCTCGACGTCGTGGGCGATCCCGCCCGGGGCAGTGGCCATCAGCGCCTGGCGCAGGTGGCTGGCAATATAGTCGATCCGCTTGGTGTCCGAGATAGGGCCCGAGACATGCTCAGGCTCGGGAAAGCTGGCACCGCTCTCGGTGATGTAGACCGGTGGCAGGGCATCGCCGTAGCGGTCTTTGAGTTCCCGCAACAGTATGCCGATGTGCTCCGGGGCCACGGGCCAGCCAAAGCCCGTGGTGTCGTACTCGGGATAGGCGGCCTGGTGGAACGGGACCCGTGCCATGGCCTCGGCAGGTCCGGACGGGCTTTCGGCCGGTCCCCTTCCAGTGGCTATCTTCACCGGGTAGTAGTAATTCAGCCCGTAGAAGTCCAGAGGCTGATGGATGGTGCGCAGATCGGAGTCGGAAATACGACCCAGTGAACGGAACCACGGCCGGGCGATCAAAGGGGGTTTGGGGTAGTGGCCCAGCAGAATCGGATCCGCGTACACCCGGTTGAGCATCAGGTCGAACACGGTGGCCAGCAGGCGGTCCGTTAATTTGAGGGTTGCCGGGCGGACCGGGGAATGCAGGTTCGTGACCCCGATGGTTCCCTTAACACCCTCCGCCCGCAGGGCCTGAACCGCAAGGCCATGGGCCAGCAGCTGATGGTGCACGGAAGGTAAGGCATCGAACAACAGATCGCGGCCGGGGGCATGGACGCCAAGACCATAGCCGTTAAGGGTGACTGACACGGGTTCGTTGAGCGTGACCCACTGATCAATCCGGTCGCCGAAACGCGCCGCCGCGGCGGCGCTGTAATCGGCGAAGCGTTCCGCGGTGGAGCGGTTCATCCAGCCACCGCTGTGCTCCAGCGGGAGCGGGGTATCCCAGTGGTACAGGGTGGCCATGGGCGAGATGCCGGCTTCGAGCAGCTTATCAATCAGCCGGTCATAGAAGCCCAGGCCCTGCGCGTTGAACGGTCCCCTGCCGTCCGGCTGTATCCGGGGCCAAGACAGCGAAAAGCGGTAGGAGTCCACACCGAGTTCCCGCATCAGGGCAATGTCTTCGGGGTAACGGTTGTAGTGGTCACAGGCCACAGCCGGCGAGTGCCCGTCCATGATACTGCCGGGTTTCTCGGCAAAGGCATCCCACCCGGACGGGCCCTTTCCGTCTGCAGCGGTTGCGCCCTCAATCTGGAAGGCGGCCGATGCGACCCCTAAGGTGAATCCGGGATTGAGGCGGCCGGCGAGCTCCTGCACTGAAACAGCATTCTCCACCCTCATGCCACTATCATCCATTCGACGGTTGCTGAAGGCAATGACGTGACCGGCCGTGATACCGCCAGATTCGCTTCTGTGGACTATTTCCGGCATACTAGATGAGTTGTTCAAGCGCTTCTTCGTGTCCCGATCCGGATAATGCCGGGTGCCAGGGTCCAAGTGGAAGACCAAACATAACCCACTCCCCATGGAACTGCGGATTTGTACGCGTGAAAAGCGCGACACGCCCGACCGCGGGGGCCGGTTACGCCGGCAGGTTGAGGAACCCGGATTTTTCCGGATTCAGCTTGTGCGGCGGGTGGCAGTTCAGACTTCAAATGCTTCGGCAGCCACATGCAACACGCAAGTAAACAGAGCAGCCCTAACCAGAGCGGCACTAACTGAAAGAGAGTCAGGCGACATGGCGGGACAAAAAATCCGCATCCGGCTGAAGTCATATGATCACGAGGTCATTGACGTATCAGCACGGAAGATCGTTGAGACGGTCACGCGTGCAGGCGCAACGGTAGTGGGCCCCGTGCCGCTGCCGACCGAGAAGAACATTTATTGTGTAATCCGCTCTCCTCACAAGTACAAGGACAGCCGCGAGCACTTTGAAATGCGCACGCACAAGCGTCTGATCGACATCATCGACCCCACGCCGAAGGCTGTTGATTCGCTGATGCGTCTCGACCTGCCGGCCGACGTGAACATCGAAATCAAGCTGTAGGGAGGTGCTGAGAAACTATGACCGCAATCCGTAACGTAAAGGGACTGCTGGGCACGAAGCTCGGCATGACCCAGGTCTGGGACGAGAACAACAAGCTCATCCCCGTCACTGTGGTCCAGGCTGACTCGAACGTCATCACTCAGCTGCGTAACGCAGAAGTTGATGGCTATGTCGCAGTCCAGATCGGCTATGGCCAGATCGATCCCCGCAAGGTCACCAAGCCGCTGGCTGGTCACTTTGAAAAGGCAGGCGTCACGCCTCGCCGCCACGTCGTAGAACTGCGCACTGCAGATGCTGATTCTTACGAGCTGGGCCAGGAGCTCTCTGTAGAGCTCTTCGAAGCCGGCCAGAAGATCGACGTTATTGGCACCACCAAGGGCAAGGGCTTCGCCGGTGTTATGAAGCGTCACGGCTTCCACGGCGCTCCTGCCTCGCACGGTGCCCACAAGAACCACCGTAAGCCCGGTTCTATCGGTGGCGCATCCACCCCGAGCCGCGTCTTCAAGGGCATGAAAATGGCCGGCCGCATGGGCGCCGTTCGTCACACCACGCTGAACCTCACGGTTCACGCAGTTGACGTCGAGAAGTCGCTGCTCCTTATCAAGGGTGCCGTCCCCGGCGCCCGCGGCCAGGTCGTACTCGTACGCACCGCCGTGAAGGGAGCCTAGTTCAATGACTAGCACTGTCAAGGTTGACCTGCCCGCAGAGATCTTCGACGTTCAGACCAACGTGCCGCTGCTGCACCAGGTCGTCGTTGCCCAGCTCGCTGCTGCTCGCCAGGGTACCCACAAGACCAAGACCCGCGCCGAGGTTTCCGGTGCAGGTCGCAAGCCGTTCAAGCAGAAGGGCACCGGCCGCGCCCGTCAGGGTTCAATCCGTGCTCCTCACATGACCGGTGGTGGCGTAGTCCACGGTCCCACACCGCGTGACTACAGCCAGCGCACCCCCAAGAAGATGATTGCTGCTGCACTGCGCGGCGCACTCTCTGACCGGGCACGCAACGGACGCATCCACGTTGTTGCTGAACTGGTGGAGGGCACCAAGCCGTCAGTCAAGAACGCGCTGGCAACGCTGCGCGGAGTTTCCGAGCGCAAGAACCTGCTGGTTGTCATCGAGCGCGCCAACGATGTTGCAGCACTTTCCGTGCGCAACCTCGCCGGTGTTCACGTTCTGTACGCAGACCAGCTGAACACCTATGACGTACTCGTCTCTGACGACGTTGTCTTCACCAAGGCTGCCTACGAAGCATTCGTTGCTGACAGGGCAGTAGCAAAGAACGAGGAGGATGCCAAGTGAGTGCAGCCACCATCAAAGACCCGCGCGACGTCGTGCTTGCACCCGTCGTATCGGAAAAAAGCTACGGCCTGATCGATGAGGGAAAGTACACCTTCCTGGTGGACCCCCGCTCGAACAAGACCGAGATCAAGCTGGCCGTGGAGAAAATTTTCTCCGTCAAGGTCGAATCGATCAACACCATCAACCGTGCCGGTAAGCGCAAGCGCACCAAATTCGGATGGGGAACCCGCAAGAACACCAAGCGTGCGATTGTCTCCCTCAAAGAAGGCACTATCGACATCTTCGGCGGTCCGCTCGCGTAGCGGAGACCACTTTAACGAGGAAATAAATTATGGGAATCCGTAAGTACAAGCCGACTACCCCGGGCCGTCGTGGCTCGAGCGTAGCTGACTTCACCGAAATCACGCGTTCGACTCCGGAAAAGTCGTTGGTACGTCCGTTGCCCAAAAAGGGCGGCCGTAACAACACCGGTAAGATCACAACCCGTCACAAGGGCGGTGGGCACAAGCGCGCATACCGTCTGATCGACTTCCGTCGTCACGACAAAGATGGCGTCAACGCCCGCGTTGCCGAGATCGAGTACGATCCGAACCGTACGGCTCGCATCGCCCTCCTGCACTACGTTGATGGCACCAAGCGTTACATCATCGCCCCGAACAAGCTCTCCCAGGGTGACTTCGTGGAGGCAGGTGCCAACGCTGATATCAAGCCTGGCAACAACCTGCCCCTGCGCAACATCCCGGTTGGTACCGTAATCCACGCAGTTGAACTGCGACCGGGTGGCGGCGCCAAGATGGGCCGTTCTGCCGGCGCTTCTGTTCAGCTAGTTGCCAAGGAAGGCCGTTTCGCCCAGCTGCGACTGCCTTCCGGTGAAATCCGAAACGTTGACGTGCGCTGCCGCGCTACTGTCGGCGAGGTCGGCAACGCTGAGCAGTCCAACATCAACTGGGGCAAGGCCGGCCGCATGAGGTGGAAGGGCGTTCGCCCGACCGTCCGTGGTGTCGCCATGAACCCGGTTGACCACCCGCACGGTGGTGGCGAGGGTAAGACGTCCGGTGGACGTCACCCCGTCAACCCGAACGGTAAGCGGGAAGGCCGTACCCGCCGACCCAACAAAGAGAGCGACAAGCTTATTGTTCGTCGCCGTCGTACTGGCAAGAACAAGCGATAGGAGCCTGGACACATGCCACGCAGCCTGAAAAAAGGTCCTTTCGTTGACCAGCACCTCTTTGTTAAGGTAGCCAGGGAAAACGAAAAGGGCACCAAGAACGTCATTAAGACCTGGTCCCGCCGCTCGATGATCATCCCCGACATGCTCGGACACACGATCGCCGTGCACGACGGACGCAAGCACATCCCGGTGTTTGTCACCGAGTCGATGGTCGGGCACAAGCTCGGCGAATTCGCTCCCACGCGGACATTCCGCGGCCATGTTAAGGACGACCGTAAGGGCAAGCGCCGCTAGGCGCCTGCACTTACGTCTTAGACGAGAGAAGGAAAGCAATGGAAGCCAAGGCAATTGCGCGTCATATCCGCGTAACGCCTATGAAGGCCCGGCGCGTCGTCAACCTTGTTCGTGGTAAGCAAGCGAATGAGGCTCTGGCAATTCTGAAGTTTGCCCCACAGGCAGCTTCGGAGCCGGTATTCAAGGTAGTTCAGTCGGCAATCGCCAACGCCCGGTCCCTCGCGGACCGCGACGGTGTTGCGTTTGACGAAAGTGACCTCATCATCAGCGAAATGTATGTTGATGAAGGCCCGACCATGAAGCGGTTCCAGCCGCGTGCCCAGGGTCGTGCATTTCAGATCAAGAAGCGCACCAGCCACATCACTGTGGTAGTCGCTACACCTGAGAAAGAGGAGGCTCGCTAAGTGGGACAGAAAGTTAACCCGCACGGGTTCCGACTCGGCATCACCACCGATCACGTATCGCACTGGTTTGCTGACAGCACCAAGCCGGGCCAGCGATACAAGGACTTCGTCCGCGAAGACATCCGTATCCGCCAACTCATGTCTGTTGGCATGGAACGCGCCGGTATCGCCAAGGTTGAAATCGAGCGCACCCGCGACCGCGTCCGCGTGGATATCCACACGGCACGTCCGGGCATCGTTATCGGCCGCCGCGGCGCAGAAGCAGACCGCATCCGCGGCGAGCTCGAAAAGCTCACCGGCAAGCAGGTTCAGCTGAACATCCTCGAGGTCAAGAACCCCGAGATGGAAGCTCAGCTTGTTGCCCAGGGCGTTGCTGAGCAGCTGACTTCCCGCGTGGCTTTCCGCCGTGCGATGAAGAAGGCCATGCAGTCCGCACAGCGTGCCGGTGCCAAGGGCATCCGAATCGCTTGCTCGGGTCGACTGGGCGGCGCAGAGATGTCCCGCTCGGAGTTCTACCGCGAAGGCCGTGTGCCCCTGCACACCCTCCGTGCGAACATCGACTACGGCTTCTACGAGGCCAAGACCACCTTCGGCCGCATCGGCGTGAAGGTCTGGATCTACAAGGGCGACGTCACAGCCAAGGAACTGGCTCAGCAGGCAGCTGCTGCTCCGTCCCGTGGCCGTGGTGCCAGCGACCGCCCGGGCCGCCCGGGTGGCGCCGCTGGCGCAGACCGCGGTGGAGACCGCCGTCGTCGTAACGACCGTCCGGCCGCCGAAGCAGCACCTGTTGCTGCAGAGGCTCCGGCAGTTGAGGCAGCTGCACCGGCAGTAGAAGGAGGACAGGCTTAAAATGCTTATCCCACGTCGAGTCAAGCACCGTAAGCAGCACCACCCGGGTCGTTCCGGCGCTGCTACGGGCGGCACCAAGGTCTCGTTCGGTGAATACGGCATCCAGGCTCTGAGCCCGGCCTACGTAACCAACCGTCAGATCGAATCTGCACGTATTGCGATGACCCGCCACATCAAGCGTGGCGGCAAGGTCTGGATCAACATCTATCCTGACCGTCCGCTGACGAAGAAGCCGGCCGAAACCCGCATGGGTTCCGGTAAGGGTTCTCCGGAATGGTGGGTCTCAAACGTCAAGCCGGGCCGGGTTCTCTTTGAGATCTCCGGCGTCGAAGAATCGGTAGCACGCGAGGCACTCCGCCTGGCAATCCACAAGCTCCCGTTGAAAGCACGCATTCTGCGTCGCGAAGGTGGTGAATAGAAATGTCAGTAGGGTCTAAGGATCTCGCAACCGTACAGCTGGACGGTTTCGACAACGAGCGTCTCGTAGAGGAGCTCCGCAAGTCCAAGGAAGAGCTGTTCAATCTGCGTTTCCAGTCCGCCACCGGTCAGCTGGAGAACCACGGTCGTCTGCGCGCGGTAAAGAAGGACATCGCACGCATCTACACCGTTCTCCGTGAGCGCGAGCTGGGCATTCGTGCCGAGGTTGCCGCACCGGTTGTGGAAGCCAAGGTAGAAAAGAAGTCCAGGAAGTCTGACGCCAAGAAGGCTGAAAAGCCGGCCGAGGCAGAGACTGAGGAGGACTCCAAGTGAGTGAAAAGGACGAGAACGTGACGGAAACTGTTTCCGCTGCAGCTGTTGCTGACGAGCGCGGTTACCGTAAGACGAAGCGCGGCTACGTAGTCTCGGACAAGATGGAAAAGACCATCGTTGTCCAGGTTGAGGACCGCGTCAAGCACGCTCTGTACGGCAAGGTCATCCGCCGCAACACGAAGATCAAGGCCCACGACGAAGAGAACAGCGCCGGCATCGGCGACCTCGTTCTCCTCGCCGAGACCCGGCCGCTGTCCGCTACCAAGCGGTGGCGTCTGGTCGAGATCCTCGAAAAGGCCAAGTAGCACGTACAGCTTCGCTGTCCGGAAGCCCCCGTTCCCTTTGGGAGCGGGGGCTTCCGCGTTTCGGTTTGATGAGCACACCGTGCTAGGATATTGAGTTTGTATGGCGCCGTTCGTGCGCCGTCATTAAACCTCGTAAACAATCGTGCCACGGCATAGTGCCCCCTCGCGTCAATGTGCGCCTGGGAAGCAAATGTTTTCGGCACGGGCGTTTAGGCCTGGTCTGGCAAAATCCAGGCAGGTCAAGAGACACCCCGATCAACCGTTCCGCAAGGCTCATTCCGTAGGAAGATTTTCGGTCTGAGAACCAGCGCGACGCAAGGAGTAAATAGTGATTCAGCAGGAGTCGCGACTCAAGGTCGCCGACAACACGGGTGCTAAGGAAATCCTTACCATTCGTGTTCTCGGTGGATCTGGCCGTCGTTACGCAGGCATTGGCGACGTCATCGTCGCTACCGTCAAGGATGCAATCCCGGGCGGCAACGTAAAGAAGGGCGATGTAGTCAAGGCTGTCATCGTCCGTACCAAGAAGGAACGCCGCCGTGCGGATGGTTCCTATATCAAGTTTGACGAGAACGCAGCTGTGATCCTGAAGGCTGACGGTGACCCCCGCGGTACCCGCATCTTCGGACCGGTTGGTCGTGAACTTCGTGACAAGAAGTTCATGAAGATCGTTTCTCTGGCTCCGGAGGTGCTTTAGTCCATGGCTAAGATCAAAAAGGGTGACCTGGTTCAGGTCATCACTGGCGCCAAGGCTGAGCGCGGCGGCGACCGTGGCAAGCAGGGCAAGGTTCTGCGCGTATTCCCGGAGACCAACCGTTTGTTGGTTGAAGGTATTAACCGCGTAACCAAGCACACGAAGGTCGGTCAGTCGCAGCGCGGCACCAAGACCGGTGGCATCGAGGTCGTTGAGGCATCGGTCCACATCTCCAACGTGGCTCTGGTTGACCCGTCCACCAAGAAGCCCACCCGCGTCGGTTTCCGCACCGAGACCGTTGAGCGCGATGGCGTGAAGCGTGACGTGCGTGTCCGCGTGGCCAAGAGCTCAGGGAAGGACATCTAATGACTGAGACTCTCGAGACTCCGGCAAGCAAGATCGTTCCTCGTCTGAAGACCAAGTACGCGGATTCCATCAAGACCTCACTTGTCGAGGAATTCAAGTACCAGAACGTTAACCAGGTTCCCCGTCTGGTCAAGGTTGTTGTGAACATGGGTGTTGGAGATGCCGCCAAGGACTCCAAGCTGATCGACGGCGCTGTCCGCGATCTGACCCTGATCACCGGCCAGAAGCCGCAGGTAACCAAGGCCCGTAAGTCGATCGCACAGTTCAAGCTGCGCGAAGGCATGCCCATCGGTGCACACGCAACCCTGCGTGGAGACCGCATGTGGGAATTCGTGGACCGTCTGGTCACGCTGGCTCTGCCGCGTATCCGTGACTTCCGCGGACTCAGTGGCAAGCAGTTTGATGGCAACGGCAACTACACCTTCGGTCTGACCGAGCAGGTTATGTTCCACGAGATCGACCAGGATTCCATCGACCGCGTTCGCGGCATGGACATCACGGTTGTCACCACTGCCAAGACCGATGACGAAGGCCGCGCGCTGCTCAAGGCGCTTGGTTTCCCGTTCAAGACCGAAGCTTAAACTAGCTACGTAAAAGGTCCGGCGGTGCAGCTTCCCAGGAAGCGCGTACCGCGGAAACCGTTATGAGGAAGGGCAAGAGCCCACATGACAATGACAGATCCTGTCGCAGACATGCTTACGCGTCTGCGCAACGCCAACTCGGCATACCACGATTCCGTGTCTATGCCGTACAGCAAGCTCAAGGCACGCGTTGCCGACATCCTGAAGGCTGAAGGTTACATTGCCTCCTGGAAAGAAGAAGACGCAGAGGTTGGCAAGAAGCTGACCCTCGAGCTCAAATTCGGTCCGAACCGCGAGCGTTCAATCGCTGGCGTTCGCCGTATTTCCAAGCCGGGACTGCGCGTTTACGCAAAGTCCACCAACCTGCCGCACGTGCTCGGTGGCCTGGGTGTCGCAATCCTGTCCACCTCTTCCGGTCTGTTGACCGACAAGCAAGCCGGCAAGAAGGGCGTGGGTGGGGAAGTCCTCGCCTACGTCTGGTAACGGGAAAGGTAGAGAAAAATGTCACGTATTGGACGTCTCCCCATCACCGTTCCTGCCGGCGTCGAGGTCAAGGTTGACGGCTCTGTCGTCAGCGTCAAGGGCACCAAAGGCGAGCTGAACCACACTGTGGCCAGCCCGATCGAGGTTTCCCTGGAAGAAGGCACCCTGACCGTCGCCCGCCCGAACGATGAGCGCGCCTCCCGTTCACTCCACGGCCTGACCCGCACACTGATCGCCAACATGATCCAGGGTGTTACTCAGGGCTACGAGAAGAAGCTTGAAATCGTCGGTACTGGTTACCGCGTTCAGGCCAAGGGATCCGACCTTGAGTTCGCTCTCGGCTACAGCCACCCGGTAAATGTCTCCGCACCGGTCGGCATCACCTTTGCAGTTGAGACCCCGACCAAGCTCTCTGTTTCAGGTATCAACAAGCAGCAGGTCGGCGAGGTTGCTGCCAACATTCGCAAGCTGCGCAAGCCGGACCCCTATAAGGGCAAGGGCATTCGCTACGCCGGCGAAGTCATCCGCCGCAAGGTCGGAAAGGCTGGTAAGTAACCATGGCCATCGCAATTAACAAGAAGCGTACGAACAAGAGCAAGTCGGCTGCACGCAGCCGTCGCCAGCTTCGTATCCGCAAGCGCGTCTCCGGAACGGCTGCACGTCCTCGTCTGGTCGTCAACCGCTCCGCACGCCACGTATTCGTCCAGGTTGTCGACGACACCAAGGGCGTGACCGTAGCGAGCGCGTCCACATTGGAAGCCGACCTTCGTGCATTCGACGGAGACAAGACTGCCAAGGCCAAGCGCGTTGGCGAGCTCGTTGCCGAGCGTGCGAAGGCTGCCGGCGTCGAAGCTGTTGTCTTCGACCGTGGTGGTAACAAGTACCACGGCCGGATCGCCGCCGTCGCTGATGGCGCACGTGAAGGTGGGCTGTCACTGTGACGGAAGCAAACAAGGAAAAGGACACTGTGTCTGCTGAAGAGAAGGCGCCTGAAGCTGTAGCTGCCGGGGCAACTGAGACCACTGCGCCCGCAGCCGCCGATGACCGCCGTGGTGGCGCTCGTCGCGGCGAGCGTGGCGACAAGGGCCAGGGCCGCGGAGACCGTGGTGGCCGTGGCGGCCGCGATGGTGGCCGTGAAGCCGAGAAGAGCCAGTTCGTAGAGCGCGTCGTTACCATCAACCGTGTTTCCAAGGTCGTCAAGGGTGGTCGTCGCTTCAGCTTCACCGCGCTCGTCGTCGTCGGTGACGGCAACGGTATGGTCGGCGTTGGCTACGGCAAGGCAAAGGAAGTTCCTGCCGCAATCGCGAAGGGCGTTGAAGAAGCCAAGAAGTCCTTCTTCCGCGTACCCCGCATCGGCAGCACCATTCCCCACCGTGTCCAGGGCGAGGCCGCTGCGGGCGTTGTAATGCTGCGTCCGGCTTCCCCGGGTACCGGTGTTATCGCCGGTGGTCCGGTCCGCGCCGTTTTGGAGTGCGTGGGTATCCACGACATCCTCTCCAAATCGCTGGGCTCCTCCAACGCCATCAACGTCGTTCATGCGACCGTTGATGCGCTGAAGCGCCTCGAAGAGCCGGCAGCTGTGGCAGCACGCCGCGGCCTGCCGCTGGACGAGGTTGCCCCGCCGGCAATGGTGCGCGCACTTCTTAACCAGAAGGCAGGTGCCTGAGTCATGGCTAAGAACCTGATTCCCTCCGACGCCCAGTTGGAGATCACTCAGACCAAGTCCGTCATTGGCGGCAAGCAGAACCAGCGCGACACCCTGCGGTCCCTCGGCCTGAAGCGGATCGGACACACTGTTGTCCGCACCGCCGATGCCGTGACCGTTGGAATGCTCAACACGGTTCCGCACCTGGTAAAGGTAGAGGAGGCGAAGTAAATGGCAGAGAAGAACACCGCCGAAAAGGCACAGGGCGCCGCTGCTGAGAAGCAGAACGCACTGAAGGTTCACCACCTGCGTCCCGCCCCGGGTGCCAAGACCGCCAAGACCCGTGTTGGTCGTGGTGAAGGTTCCAAGGGTAAGACCGCCGGTCGCGGTACCAAGGGTACGAAGGCCCGTTATCAGATCAAGGCTGGCTTTGCCGGCGGCCAGTTGCCGCTGCACATGCGCCTGCCGAAGCTGCGCGGCTTCAAGAACCCGTTCCGGGTTGAGTTCCAGGTTGTAAACCTGGACAAGCTCAACGAGCTGTTCCCGGAAGGTGGCGCCGTCACCGTGGAGAACCTGGTCGAAAAGGGTGCCGTTCGTAAGAACCAGCCCGTGAAGGTGCTTGGCACCGGCGACATCACCGTAAAGGTTGACGTCACCGTTCACGCGTTCTCGGCCAGCGCTGCCGAAAAGATTGCTGCAGCAGGCGGAACCACCACCGCTCTCTAGGAGATTGATCTCCATTAGACGGGGGCGTCCACGCCCGTTGTACTAAACTCCCGGTGCGCGGGGCTCAGGCCCTGTGCACCGGGAGTTTTTCCATTTCCGGGAACGCTTCGATTATTCGCAGGGCGCATCCACCCGTTAGACTCTGTTGTTGGGTTTATCGACCTGCATCACACAACTTTCATTACAACTCAGGAGGACGCTTGCTTAGCGCATTTGGCCGGGTCTTTCGCACGCCTGATCTGCGACGCAAGTTGTTGTTCACGCTGGGAATCATCACAATCTTCCGCTTGGGTGCGTTCATTCCCTCGCCTGGTGTGAGCTACCAGAATGTCCAGCAATGCTTGCAAAACGGTCAGACCTCAGGCGGCATCTACCAGCTCGTCAACCTGTTCAGCGGCGGTGCATTGCTGCAGGTCTCCATCTTTGCTTTGGGAATCATGCCGTACATCACGGCCAGTATCATTGTGCAGCTGCTCCGGGTGGTCATTCCCCGTTTCCAGGAGCTGTATGACGAGGGCGCCTCAGGGCAGTCCAAGCTGACTCAGTACACCCGCTACCTCACCATTGCCCTGGGCCTGCTTAATGCCACGACACTGGTGTCGCTGGCACGTTCCGGTCAGTTGCTGCCCGGTTGCCAGCTGCCGATCATCCCGGATGCAAGCATCATCACCACGCTGCTGATCATCATCACACTCACTGCAGGCAGCGGCCTGATCATGTGGATGGGCGAGCTCGTCACCGAAAAGGGTGTGGGCAACGGCATGTCGCTGCTCATTTTCACGGCCATCGCGGCGGGATTCCCCACGTCCCTTGGAGCGATTTGGAAATCCCAGGGCCCCGGAACATTCTTTATGGTCATTGTTATTGGTCTGCTGACCGTTGCGCTGGTGGTCTTCGTTGAACAGTCCCAGCGACGCATTCCCGTGCAGTACGCCAAGCGTATGATCGGACGCCGCACCGTCGGCGGAACCAGCACCTACATTCCCATCAAGGTGAACATGGCCGGCGTTATTCCGGTGATCTTCGCTTCCTCCATGCTGTACCTGCCGGGGCTGATTTCACAGTTCAACCAGCCCAAGGCCGGCGAGCAGATGCAACCGTGGGTTGAGTGGATCAACAACAACCTCACCCGGGGTGACCACCCGATCTACATGGCGCTGTACTTCGCCATGATCGTCTTCTTCACCTACTTCTATGTCGCGATCACCTTCAACCCTGAAGAGGTCTCGGACAATATGAAGAAGTACGGCGGCTTTATCCCAGGTATCCGTGCCGGCAAGCCGACGGCGGATTACCTGCAGTACGTCCTGTCCCGGATCACCCTGCCCGGCGCCATGTACCTGGGCTTTGTGGCATTGATTCCGCTCGTGGCACTTGTACTGATCAACGCCAACCAGAACTTCCCGTTCGGCGGCACGTCGATCCTGATCATGGTGGGCGTTGGCTTGGAAACCGTCAAGCAGATTGATGCGCAGCTACAGCAACGTCACTACGAAGGGCTTTTGCGATGACGAGAATGTTGATTATTGGACCTCCCGGCTCAGGCAAGGGAACGCAGGCGGAACGCATTTCGGAGCGCCTCGGCGTTGTTGCGATCTCCACTGGCGATATCTTCCGCGCCAACGTCAAGGGGGAGACGCCCCTCGGCATTGAAGCGAAGAAGTACATGGACGCCGGTGACTTCGTTCCGGACAGTGTGACCAACAAGATGGTCCGGGACCGGCTCAGCGAAGACGACGTCGAGAACGGCTTTCTGCTGGACGGTTACCCGCGCACCACGGCGCAGGTTGACTACCTTGACGAGATCCTCGCGAAGGGCGACCAGAAGCTGGACGTCGTTCTCCAGCTGACCGCGGACGACGAAGAACTCGTTGCCCGCCTCCTTGGCCGCGCCAAGGAAACCGGCCGCAGCGATGACAACGAAGGCGTCATCCGCCACCGCCTTGATCTGTACCACGAGCAGACGGAGGCCGTGGTGGCAAAGTATGCCGAGCGCGGAATCCTGACGCGGGTGGACGGCATCGGCGGCATCGACGAGGTCACAGACCGCGTTATGCAGGCCATCAAGGCGGCCCAGGCCGCCTGATCCACGTATTGAGCTATGAGGCTCCTCCCGGATAGCGGGAGGAGCCTCAGCCATTTAGCCGCCCCTCCGGTGAGAACCGGAATCGGACCAGCCAGCGGCGGCACCGTTGAGAGGACCAGCAGATGGCATTTGGCCAGCCCCGTATTGAATACAAGACCAACGCCCAGATGCGTACCATGCAGGAGGCCGGGCTGGTCCTGAGCCGTGCCCTGGATGCGGCCGTCGCTGCGGCCGCCCCGGGCGTCACCACGAAACAGCTGGACGTTGTCTTCGCCGCCGTCCTGAACGAAGCCGGTGCCAAGTCCAACTTCCTGGGCTACCACGGCTTCCCTGCCACCATCTGCACCTCCGTTAACGAGGAGGTGGTGCACGGGATTCCCGGCGGCAGGATCCTGCAGGACGGCGACATTATTTCGATCGACGGCGGCGCGATCGTGGACGGCTGGCATTCGGATTCGGCGCGCACGGTGATCGTGGGTACAGCGGATCCGGAGGACCAGCGTCTGTCCGACGTCACGGAGACCGCCATGTGGCATGGTATTGCCGCGCTGGGCACCGGAAATTACGTGGGAGACATTGGCGCCGCCGTGGACGATTACGTTGCGTCTGTGCAGGGCAAGCCGTTGGGCATCCTGGAAGACTATGTGGGCCATGGCATCGGTTCCGAGATGCACATGGCTCCGGATGTGCTGAACTACCGCACCAGCCACCGCGGCCCCAAGATCCGTCCGGGGCTTTGCCTGGCGATCGAACCCATGCTGGTCTGCGGCGGCATTGAAACCGCTGTCCTGGATGATGACTGGACTGTTGTCACCACGGACGGCAAACGCTCCTGCCAGTGGGAGCACTCAGTTGCGGTCCACGAAAAGGGCATCTGGGTGCTTTCAACGCCCGACGGCGGTGCGGCGCGGCTTGCACCGTTGGGCGTAGTGCCGGTCCCGATCCCGTAATGAACAACGCGGGGTCACCTACGGCCCATGTTGGAGCCAAACATCGGCCGTAGGTGACCCCGCGTTGCAGTACGACGAAGGGCTATGCCTTGAGCTTGGGTTTGACGTCCTTGGTGTAGATGCCCTCCAGCGTGGCCTTGAGCTCGGTCATGGTGGCCTTGACGTCGCCCTGCTGGGTGAGGATCCTCGCCGCAGCCTTCGCCATTTCCTGATCGGCACCGGGCAGGAACACCCGGGCGTTGTCCTGCGCCCGTGTTACCGCGAGCTGGTCTACGGCGATCTTGATCTGCGGCGTCTTGGCCAGGACTGCCGTCATATCCGCCGAGGTGCGCGTGGGCATGTATCCGGTGGCTGCGGAGAACGCTGCCGTGTTCTCCGGTTCTGTCATGAACTTCAGGAAGGTTGCGGCCGCGAGCTGCTCTTCCTTGGTGACGCCACTGGGGATGCCCAGGCCGGCGCCGCCGGTGGGGCAGACGCCTGTCTCCGCTTTGGCACCGCCCGGCAGGAAGCCGACGCCAACGTTGAACGTGGCGGACTTCAGGATGCCGATCAGCGAACCGGTGGAGGACAGCGTGGCCGACGCCACGCCGGCGGAGAAATCGTCAGCCGACTCCTTGGATGAGACACCGGCCCAGGCATCCTTGTAGACCGAATCCTGGGCGGCCTGGAGGGCGGCCACTGACTCGGCCGAATCGCAGGTGATCTCCCATTCCTTGGACCAGGAGCCGCCTTGGCCCCAGAGGTTGTTCTGCAGGGTCCATCCTGCGTAGCCGGCCAGGGCCGGGTGCATAAAGGCGTACTGGGCGCCGGAAGCGGCCTTGAGTTTGGGTGCCCAACCGGCGAACTCCTGCCAGGTCTTGGGTGCGCGGTCCGGCAGCCCGGCGGCGGCGAAGTGGTCCTTGTTGTAGTAGAACAGCGGGGTGGAGCGGCCGTAGGGGAGTGCCCACTGCTTACCGTCGTACTTGTAGTCATCAACCAGGGACTTGCGGAAATCGTCCAGCTTGACGTCCAGTTGCTTGACCAGGGAGTCGATCGGGATGATGCTCTCGTTCAGGTAGTACCGGAACCACCAGACGTCGGAGAGCACCACCAGCGCGGGCAGGCCGGTCTTGGCAGCCTGGGCGGTCTGGAATTTCTGCGCGATTTCCTCATAGTTGGCACCGGCCGTGACCAGTTTGACCTTGATGTCCGGGAACTTGGCATGGAACTTTTCGATGATGGACTTTTCCACGTCCTGGGACTTGCCCGGGTGGTTGGACCAGAAATCGATGGATGCAGCCGGCTTGACGCCGCTGAAGTCGATGTCCGTGGCGGCACCCGACGAAGCCGTGCCTCCTGTGGCCGGGCCGCCACAAGCTGAGAGCGCGGCGGCGCCCGCCCCGGCACCTGCCAGGGAGAGGAAGAGCCGGCGGTCAAGATTCGGTGCCATGGTGATGCCTTTCGGTTGGTGCCTGGGCGTGAATAGATGCAGTACGACGGCGGCCGGTTTAGCCTGGGGCTAACCGGTGACACTGCCCTGGGTCAGGCCCGCCACGATGTAACGCTGGAGCATGGCGAAGATGATGAGTATGGGGATGATCACCAGGACCGCGCCGGCCATCAGGATTCCCCAGCCGGATCCGTTGCCTTCGGAGTTCTGCAGGAGCGTCAGGCCTACCGGGAGCGTCATGCTTTCCGGCTTGTCGGTGATGATCAGGGGCCAGATGTATTCGTTCCATTCGCTGACCACGGTGACCAGCGCCACAGTGGCGATTGCGGGGACGGACACAGGAACCACGATCTGCCAGAGCCTGCGCCAATGGCCCGCGCCGTCGATCTCGGCGGACTCCAGGATGGAGACCGGCAGGGTGAGGAAGTGCTGGCGCAGCAGGAACGTTCCGAAGGCCGTCCCCAGTCCGGGCAGGATGATTCCCCACAGGGTGTTCTTGCCACCCATGCCCGCGATCAGGATGTAATTGGGCAGGATGGACACCTGCGCCGGCACCATCAGTGCCACCAGGATCAGCACAAAGATGACGTTCCTGAACGGGAAGCGGACGAACACCAGGGCGTAGGCGGTGAGGATGGCCAGGACAACCTTGATGCTGGCACCCACCACGGTGACGATGGTGCTGTTGAGGAAGAACCGGCCGAACGGGACGGTGGTCATGGCCACCTTGTAGTTCTCCGGGTTCATGGCTTCCGGCAGCAGCTTGAGATCCAGCGTGACGATCTCGCCGGGTTGCTTGAAGGAGCTGAGGACCATCCAGAGCAGCGGCAGGAAAACCACCAGCGTGGCCACTATCAGCGGCGCATAGCCGCCAACAACTGTCTGTACCAGATTCGAGCGGGAGAACGGGCGCACGCGTGGAGCTTCGTCGTCCTCGGACGTTGGCAACTCCGGCGGAAGGCCGGCAGGGGCAAGATGGCTCATGAGTAGTGCACCTTCCTCTCAGCGAAGCGGAGTTGGAGCACGGTGATGACCAGCAGGATCGCGAAGAGGACCACTGAGATTGCGGCGGAATAGCCGGCGCGGTTGTAGGCGCCGAAGGCCTGCAGGTAGGCCTCGTAGATCAGTGTGCTGGTGCCGCTGCCGAGCGGCGTCATGATGCGGATGAGGTCGAACGCCTGGAGCGAGCTGATCATGGTGGTGATCAGCAGGAAGAACGTGGTGGGGGAGAGCAGGGGAAGCGAGATGCCCATGAACCGCTTGAAGCCGTTGGCGCCGTCCAGCGAGGCCGCTTCCATCACGTCCTGGGGGAGTGACTGCAGCCCGGCCAGGTACACCACGGCGCAGTAGCCCAGGTTCTTCCAGACGTAGACGATGATCACCATCACCAGGGAGAGCTGGGGATCGTTGATCCATTGCGGGCTCTGTTGGCCGAGGCCGCGGAGAATCCAGGACAGCACTCCGTACCCGGGGTCAAAGATGAACAGCCACACCAAGCCCACGCCCACACCGGAGAGCACATACGGGGCAAAAACTGCGGAGCGGGCAAAGGTGGTGCCGCGGACCTTGGAGTTAAGCGCCAGAGCGAGCAGCAGGCCCAGCAGCATGGAACCGCCCATAGTTGCCACCGTGAACACAGCCGTTGTCCCCAGGACCTTGGAGGCGTCCCTGCTGGTGAAGAACGTGACGTAGTTTTCCAGGCCCACCACGGTGGCGTTCGCCGAGCCGAGCGTCCAGTTCAGTGTGGAGTAGTACACGTTGTTAATCAGTGGCATGTACGTGAATACCGAGATCAGGAGGATGTTGGGCAGGGCGAGTGCCAGGAAAACGAAAAAATCCCGGCGGGATCTGGCGGACCAGCGCTTACGACGGACCGGGGCAGGATTTCCGGCAGGTCCTCCGTCCCGGGTGGCGGGCAGCCTGCTGGTAAGTTGTCGGGTCATGGGCGTCTCTAACGGATTCTGGCCTGGCTGGCCGGCGGGCGGGGGCATCTAGAAATCACTTCACCACATGGCTGGTGGGCAGAAACCCGCGCAAGCCCTCATCCGAGGATTGTTTGTCGAGGCTTCCTTGCCCGTTAACGCCGTGTTGGTTGCAGTATTGCATAACGTTCGTTTTGGAACCCGGAGGCGGAGGCGGAGGGAGCACAATGGAGCCATGGGAGCCATTACAGATGTGACCGGGATCCGCGTAGGCCACGCCCAGAATGCCGACGACGGCTGGCTCAGTGGAGTGACAGTGGTCCTGCCTCCGCCGGGCACTGTCGGTTCGGTTGACGTCCGCGGCGGCGGCCCGGGCACACACGAGACCGATGCGCTGGACCCCACCACGCTCGTGTCCACCGTCGATGCCGTAGTGCTCACCGGCGGCAGCGCCTTTGGGCTTGTCTCCGCTCACGGGGTGCAGCGTTGGTGCGAGGAGAACGGCAGGGGATTCGCCGTGCCCGGGGGCGTGGTGCCTATTGTGCCGGCGGCCGCGATCTTTGATCTGGGCCGGGGTGGCGACTTCGCCAACCGCCCGGACGCGGACATGGGGTACGAGGCAGCCGTGGCCGCTGCCGCAACGGTCGAGAAGTCCGACGTCGAACGCGGCAATGTGGGGGCCGGCACCGGCGCTCTGATCGGCAGAGGACAGTTCAAAGGGGGAGTGGGGACTGCTTCTGCCACCCTGGACGACGGTGTGGTGGTGGGTGCGGTGGCCGTGGTGAACGCGCTTGGCATGCCGTTTGATTTCGACAAGCCTATTCACCCGGATCCTCCAGCGGTGGAGCCTGCCGGGCCGCAACCACTCAACACGACCCTGGTGGTTGTTGCCACCAACGCCGTCCTCGACGTTGCCGAGTGCAAGCGGACAGCTTCGGCTGCCCATGCGGGACTGGCACGGGCTTTGAATCCGAGCCACACCCTCGCCGATGGCGACACCGTGTTCGCTCTGGCAACGGGCGCCGTCGCGCTTGACCGCAGTTCAGAAGCTGCCCGGCAGGTCAGTCTCATCACCCTGCAGAGTGCGGCGGCCGACGTCGTACGCCTGGCTATCCTGGACGGGATCGAAAGCGCCGTGAGTATCAGCACCCCGAAGGGCGAATTTATCGCATATAAGTTCCCTGATGATCGCCGACCCCCAGGGAACTTATAAAGGATATGAAATCAATAAACGACTATAAACAAGCGCCAGGAGGACCTTGTGGGAAACCCGGGGGTGCGCGATTCAACGCCGCCGTGGCGGACCACTACACACGACCGGGCAAGCACTTTGGATGCTGATCACCTCACGCAGATCCGCCGCGATCCCGCCGTGTTCGCTCCGGACGGCATCCAGCACCTGATCCTTGAGGTTATTGCCTACGCGGTTGACGAAGCGGAAAGCACGACGCCGGGAAGCTGCGTCGTCACGCTGCACGGCGATGGCTCGGTCTCTGTCGCCGACAACGGGCGAGGAACCGACACCCTTTACGACGCCGACGGCCGGCCCATCAAGAAGCCGGTCATGTCCACCAGAGACATCCGCTTCTTTGACTTGCGCGACGCCCAAATTCTTCCCGACGGCCACGCTCGCCGCGGGATGTCCGTCGTCGCCGCGCTCAGCGAGTGGCTCATTCACACCAACCGACGCAGCAACGGGGCGTGGACCCAGCGCTACGAATATGGCGTACCGGTGACCGATCTGGTCCCTATCGACAACGATACGAGCGGAACAACCGTGCATTTCCTACCCGACGAAGCGTTGCACGCAGCAGCTGCAGTGGAGGCAGCGCAACTGAGACGGTGTACCACCTGGCCAACGTTGGTAGTCGCAGACATCGACGAGCGCAGCGGAGATCTGCTCGGCACCGGCCTACCGGTCGAAACTGACGTCGGCGACCGTTCTCAGTAGATTGGTGTTTTTAATTTGTCCTTGAAGAGAATACCAACTAGAGTGGTCTGTTGGTTGTCTGCCCTGTTGTGCCCTTTTGTGGCCTGGAGGCACCAGCCAATCAATCAAAAAAACGTTCGCAGTCATGCCCGGTGCAATCCGGAGGGCTGTGGCAACAACAGTTAGCGGAGGGTATGGCCAAGAAGGACGGGGTCATTGAGATCGAGGGCGTTGTGACTGAGGCGCTGCCTAACGCGATGTTTCGAGTTGAGCTCACCAACAAGCACATCGTTCTGGCACACATCTCAGGGAAGATGCGCCAGCACTACATTCGAATCCTCCCTGAGGACCGGGTAGTGGTGGAACTGAGCCCGTACGACCTCACTCGTGGTCGTATCGTCTACCGCTACAAGTAAACACCTGGCCGGCCGAGGCAATTGCCATGGACCGGTCCAGTTGACCAACTGCAACACGCAAAGGAATGCCATGAAGGTCAAGCCGAGCGTCAAGCAGATCTGCGAAAAGTGCAAAGTGATCCGCCGTAATGGCCGGGTCATGGTGATCTGCGAGAACCCGCGCCACAAGCAGCGCCAGGGCTAATTTCCCCTCACGGGAAATCCTGGGTTGCTAACCCACGCAAGTAAATAAAGGCAGCACAAGCTGATCTGGGACATTGAGCTAGAACGAGTCCGGACAGCTAACCCCCGGTCGGAGGCTGGGGCCGCACTGAACGTGCGGGTGTACTGCCTACGACCTCCGGTTTATTCAAGGAGCACTGCCACTATGGCTCGTCTCGCTGGCGTAGACATTCCCCGCGAAAAGCGGTTGGAAATTGCGCTTACTTACATCTACGGCGTGGGCAAGACCCGTGCACACGAAACCCTGGCTGCCACCGGCATCAGCGCTGACATCCGCGTCAAGGATCTCAGCGATGCCGATCTGGTCCAGCTGCGTGACTACATTGAAGGCAACTACAAGGTTGAGGGTGACCTTCGCCGCGAAGTAGCAGCAGATATCCGCCGCAAGGTTGAAATCGGCAGCTACGAAGGCCTGCGTCACCGCAAGGGCCTGCCCGTACGCGGACAGCGTACGAAGACCAACGCACGTACCCGCAAGGGTCCGAAGCGTACCGTCGCCGGCAAGAAGAAGGCCCGTTAATCCCAGCCCGGGATTAACTCGGTTTTCCCCCGATAACTTTCTGTAGGAGAAAAAATGCCCCCGAAGACTCGTGGCGCGGTTCGCAAGCCGCGTAAGAAGGACAAGAAGAACATCGCGCTGGGCCAGGCGCACATCAAGAGCACCTTTAACAACACCATCGTTTCCATCACGGATCCCAATGGTGCTGTCATCTCCTGGGCTTCGTCCGGTGAGGTTGGCTTCAAGGGCTCACGTAAGTCCACCCCGTTCGCTGCGCAGATGGCTGCCGAAGCTGCTGCAAAGCGTGCGCAGGAGCACGGCATGAAGAAGGTTGACGTCTTCGTCAAGGGACCGGGTTCCGGACGAGAGACCGCAATCCGCTCGCTGCAGGCTGCTGGCCTTGAGGTTGGCTCCATCCAGGACGTCACCCCCGCAGCGCACAACGGTTGCCGCCCGCCGAAGCGCCGCCGCGTCTAAGCCTTTCCGCCGGCAGGAGCTTGCCCGGACCTTCAATGGTCCGGGCAGGCCCGGCCGCGTTAAGTCTTCAGACCGAATTTCCACCACCTGTGTTGCGTCATATAGCGGATGCTCGCCGAAAGGAAACCTAAGTGCTCATTGCACAGCGCCCCACCCTCTCCGAAGAGGTCGTCTCCGAAAACCGCTCGCGTTTCATCATTGAACCGCTGGAACCGGGCTTTGGCTACACCCTCGGAAACTCCCTCCGCCGTACCCTGCTCTCCTCCATCCCCGGTGCTGCTGTAACCAGCATCCGGATTGATGGTGTGCTGCACGAGTTCACCACGGTTCCGGGTGTGAAGGAAGATGTCACTGAGATCATCCTGAACATCAAGAGCCTGTCGGTCTCCTCCGAGCACGATGAGCCGGTTGTTGCTTACCTGCGCAAGCAGGGCCCCGGAATCGTCACCGCCGCGGACATCGCTCCGCCGGCCGGTGTGGAATTCCACAACCCGGATCTGCACATTGCCACGCTGAACTCGAAGGGCAAGTTCGAGCTCGAACTGACCATCGAGCGCGGCCGCGGCTACGTTTCGGCAGCTCAGAACAAGTCCGGTGATTCAGAGATCGGCCGTATTCCGGTCGACTCGATCTACTCGCCGGTACTGAAGGTCACTTTCCGCGTGGAAGCAACCCGTGTTGAGCAGCGCACTGACTTCGACAAGCTGATTGTCGACGTCGAGACCAAGCAGGCCATCGCCCCGCGCGATGCCGTTGCTTCGGCAGGTACCACCCTGGTGGAACTGTTCGGTCTGGCCCGCGAGCTGAACACCGCAGCTGAAGGTATCGAGATTGGCCCGTCGCCGACGGATGCTGCCCTGGCAGCTGACATGGCTCTGCCGATCGAGGATCTGGACCTCACCGTCCGTTCCTACAACTGCCTCAAGCGTGAGGGCATCCACACCGTGGGTGAACTCGTTGCTCGCTCCGAGGCTGACCTGATGGACATCCGTAACTTCGGTGCGAAGTCCATTGACGAGGTCAAGGCAAAGCTGGTTGAACTGGGCCTGTCCCTCAAGGACTCGCCTCCCGGGTTTGACCTCGCAGCACGCGCCGCAGCAATTGAAGAGGACGACGCCGCTTTCGGCGACGACGAACTCTAACAAACAGATCTTGGCTGGCGGGCTGGATGCACCACGTTGTGCGCAGCCCACTGGCTTCCATATGAGGAGAAACTATTATGCCTACACCCGCTAAGGGTCCGCGCCTCGGAGGCGGAGCGGCTCACGAGCGTCTTATGCTCGCGAACCTGGCAGCCGCACTGTTCGAGCACAAGCGGATCACCACCACGGTGACCAAGGCCAAGCGGCTGAAGCCGTACGCCGAGCGTCTGGTGACTTTCGCCAAGCGCGGTGACCTGTCTTCCCGCCGTCGTGTACTCGGTCTGATCAGCAACAAGGGCATTGTCCACGAGCTGTTCACCGACATCGCACAGGCAGTGGAGAACCGCGACGGCGGTTACACCCGCATCACCAAGATCGGCAACCGCAAGGGCGACAACGCTCCCATGGCTGTCATCGAACTGGTTCTTGAGCCCGTTTCCGCCAAGCAGGCTGTTGTGGCCGAGGCCACGAAGGCTGCCGAAAAGGCCGCCCCGGTTGCCGAGGAAGCTCCCGCTGAGGCCGAGGCTGCTGAAGCCAAGTACGCCGGCTCCAAGCCTGCTACCGACGACAACGTTGCCCCTGAGGGCTTCGAGGTCAAGGGCAACGAGGACTCGATGAAGTTCCACGTTCCCGGCTCGCGCTGGTACGACGCCACGGTTGCTGAAGTCTGGTTCGACTCTGCTGAGTCCGCCGAGGCTGCCGGCTTTGCACCTGCCGGCGGCGACGCTGCGCAGGCTGTTGAAGCTGAGTAATCAGGCTCCGACGCCGCACTAGAATCATGTTTATGTGTGACCAAAAACCCGCGGCCCCCTTGTCAGGGGGTGGCGGGTTTTTGCGTCTCCGCCTGGATCTAGGGTACGACGGCGGCCCGTTCAGCGGGTGGGGCATCCAGCCGGATTTGCGGACCGTTCAGGGAGTCCTGGAGGCAGCGCTGGCGCTGCTGGTCCGGCGTCCCGTGCGGGTAACTGTGGCCGGACGCACGGACGCAGGCGTGCATGCCCGTGGCCAGGTGGTGCATCTGGACCTTACGGAGACCGAATGGCTGGGGCTGAACAGGGGAGCCGAGCTCGATCCTGCAGCGGCGCTGCTCCGCAGGCTCAGGGGTGCGCTCAGCAGGGGGCTGGGAGACCTCACCGGGGCTGTTGAGGTGCACAGGGTGTCCTTGGCGCCGGAGGGCTTCGACGCCCGGTTCTCCGCACTGTGGCGACGCTACAGCTACCGCATTGCGGACGGAGCGGCGCTGTGGGATCCGCTGGGCCGGTATTCGACCCTGTGGCACAGGGAAGAGCTGGATGTTGACCTGCTCAACGAGGGCGCCTCACAGCTGCTGGGGCTGCAGAACTTCCTCTCCTACTGCAAGCCGCGGGAGGGGGCCTCCACCATCCGCGAGCTGCAGCGTTTTGAGTTTGCGCGCGGCACGGACGGCGTGATTGTGGCCACCGTTCAGGCCGATGCGTTCTGCCACAACATGGTGCGGTCCCTGGTGGGGTCGGCGCTGTTCGTGGGGGAAGGCGTGGAGACTCCCAAGTGGCTGCACGAGCGGCTACTGGACAGGAAGCGTGACGCCAAGTCCGTGCTGGCGGCGCCACATCCGCTGGTGCTGGAGGAAGTGGCATATCCCTCCGATGACGAGATGCTGGCCAGGGCCCAGCTGACGCGCGCGAAGCGGAAATAGGGTTTCCAGGCCTGATGCCAGTGCCACCGCATAGTCGGCGTCCAATCCAGGATCAACAACTGAGGCAATCAGCCGACAGCGGGCACCGCCACTGTCCGCGTACCCAGCTGCCTCCGGGCCCAGCCGGCAAGCTTCTTGCCTTTGCCCTTCCACCAGTTGTCCTCGTCCTTGTCATGATGCCAACGGAAGATCAGGGTCACCATTAGGAAGACCCCCATTGCAACGTCCTGCCAAGACCAGGAAACTGCGTCGATCAGCACGCTTACTCCGGTGATCAGAATCGACGGTAGCGCCAGCGTCCTGAAAACGGTGCTTGCCACGTAGCGGCGATGCGATTTCGGCACGGACAGGACACGGACCATGTCAAAACAGACACACACCACCACCATGGCCTGCCCCAAGGACATCAAAATCAAGCCGGGCAAGGAACCGGCGAACATTGTCACCGTCCCCATCCCCGCGCTCATCGGACGCCCACCAACATTGCGGGACGCGGAAAAGACAACACACCATTACAGAAACCACACACGCGGTTACACCCCCAGAGACCTGAAACTACGCTGCGAGACTCAGCTGTGTTCCATTCAATCCGCTGCCCGCTGGCCCGTCACGAGTAGTGTGTACTCGACTTTCTGCATCCCGGTGCCGTGACACATACCCGCAGTACTCAGTCCGGCACCGGGTATGCGCCTGCAGCTGCGACACACGGCTGCCAGAATCGTTCCGGCGCCGCGAACGGCGGATCGAATCAACAACGAGCACAGTGCCTCAGCCTTTCCTGGATTCTGGAACTTATCCCTGCTGCGATGATAATTGACAACGGTCATTTCAACGTGCAAAAAGTGATGCCAAGCGCCTTTCTGGCTTGTAACGTAGATGCTGTCGCAGTGGATACGGCATTGGCGCTGGGCGAATGCGGAAAATTCACTGGACATGGGGTGGCAATGAGCGATCTTGGGGTGGCTGTAGTCATAGAAGACGACGCCGATATGCGCAACCTTCTGGAAGCCGTGCTCCGTCAGGCAGGCTTCGAGGTTTACTCAGCCGTTGACGGGCACGACGGCGTCGAAGTCGTTCGACATCGACAGGCCAACGTCATCACCTTGGACGTGGGCCTCCCCGACATCGATGGGTACGAGGTACTGCGGCGAATCCGGCAGTTCAGCGACGCATACATTGTCGTGCTGACCGGGCGGACTGAGGAACTCGATGTGCTGACGGCTCTCCAGACCGGTGCTGACGACTATCTCACCAAACCATTCCGTCCGCGGGAATTGCGGGCGCGGGTGGCGGCGATGATGCGCAGACCACGGCAACAGCCTGTCACTGAGCCGCTGCCGCTGCCGCTGCCGCCGCCGCCGTGGTCCGGTCCAGCGTCCGCTCCACACGCAGCCCCAACGGATGATGCGGTGCTGCGGCACAATGGACTGGCCCTCAACCACAAGACGCGTACTGTGGCACTCGGTGGCGCAGCACTGGGCCTGACCCGCAGCGAATTCGATCTGCTTCACGAGTTGTTGCGCGGAGCAGGGGCCGTGCGCACGAGGGCTGACCTAGTTCGCGTAGTCAGGGGAGATTACTACCAGGAAGATACGTACATCAGCGAATCCGATGAGCGAGCCGTTGAGGTGCACCTCGGCAACCTTCGCCGCAAGCTGCGCGAAGATCCGGAGTCGCCACGCTGGCTGCAGACCGTTCGAGGCGTAGGCTACCGTCTGGCACCGAGCAAGCTGGAACACCTGGGCTAGCCGATATATGGCCAGATTTCGCTCGACGTATATTTATTCGTTCGTCGTGACGTAGAGAAACTGAAGCTCTTTGACAGTTTGACCGCCATGGTCTGCAACCGCGGTCACGAGCGCCCGTCCGGCACTAAAGTCACCTCTGCGAATGATTTGTTCCAGATCTTCCGCCAGCCGCGCCAGCCGCAGTCCGCCAACCATGGCAGAAGAGGTCTTCAGACTGATGATTGCGTCAAGTGCGTCCGCACGGTCCTGGCGGTCCACTGCAGCGGTCAGACGCCGGTAGCGCTGAACCCACATTTCGGTGTAATCACGGGCAAAACGATGCGCGACTCGGGGGCCGTCCACTTCGTCTTCCAGCTCTTGAAGGATGTCCGGATCTACCAACGGCAGCTCATCGCTGTTGTCTGGCGGCGTGGGGCTGGGGCGTGGAATGGACATGGCTTAAGGCTACTTCCTGACTCCGTCCCACGGCCTGCCCTCGGCAGATCCTGTGGAAACCTTGAGATCTCCTTGAGGGGCGAGGCATGCCTTTCTTATCATTGGCCGCTGAAAGTCACTATGGCATTGATGACGGCAGGGCCGAGGATGGCGATAAACAGCACCGGGAAGATGAAAAACAGCAAGGGAAAGAGAATCGTGACGGGGAGCTTCATGGCCTTCTCCTCGGCGCGCTGGCGGCGCTTGACTCTCATGACTTTGGCTTGGACACGTAGTACGCGGCTGATGGCAATGCCGTAGGTGTCGGCCTGGACCACCGCCTGGACGAAGCTGCGCAGTTCAGGAATGTTGGTGCGATCGGCCAGCGCAAGATACGACTCGCGGCGGCTTCGTCCCACCTGCATGTCCTGCAGCGTGCGCACGAGTTCTTCGGCCAGCGGCCCCTTGCCGTTTGCGCCGGCACGGGCCATGGCCCCTTCGAATCCGAGGCCTGCTTCCACTGAAATGAGCATCTGGTCCAGAGTGTTGGCCAGCTCCAACTGCATAGCCTTTTGGCGCTCCAGCCCCCTGCTGTAGAGCAGCAGATCCGGGATGAAGTAGCCCAGCAACAGGATGAACAACCCCACAAGCTTGATGATCGGCGTCGTGCCATTAGCGCTGATGTACAAGCCCAGCATGGCACCCACCAGTCCGAGCGCGGGCTTGGCGGCCAGCAGGCGTCCAAGCGGAAGGGAAGCAGGGCGGCCGGCCAGAGACAACAGCTTGTCGAGTTTGCGGACGTAGGCCGCGGGTGTCAGCCGGTAACCGATCCTCTCAAGGAGACCATTCTCATTCGGCTCTTTCTCGTCGGGGCTGCTGCCCTGTGTCAACAGCTCCCTGGTAGCCCGCTGGGATTTCCTGTCCACGGAGAGCAAATACCAGGTGACATAGGCGATCGGCACCGAGACCAGTAGCAGCGCGAGCAGAACCACGGGATTCATCAGCCGGCTCAAAACTTCAGGTCAATGATCTTGCGCATCCACAGGCCGCCAATGGTCATCAGGACGACGGAAGCAGCAATCATGCCCCATCCCAGCGGATGGGTGAACATCACGTTCATATAGCTGGGGTTAACCACCATCAGCATGCCCACAATCCCGATCGGCATGGCCATCAGGATGTAGGCCGAGAACTTTCCCTCCGCAGCCAGGGATTTGATGTGCCCTTTGATTTCACTGCGTTCGCGGATGGTTTCATTGACTTGGTCGAGGACTTCTGCAAGATTGCCGCCTACTTCGCGGTTGATCTGGATGGCCTGGGCTATCCAGATGAAGTCCTCGTTTTTCATCCGGTCTGCGGTGTCATTCAGGGAGTCCAGCAGGTCACGGCCAAGGCTTGTTTCCGTGATGACGCGCCGCATCTCCTCGGAGGTGGGGTTCAGGGACTCGGTGGCCGCAGCATCAACTGCACGCAGGATGCTGTGGCCTGCACGGAGCCCGCCGGCCAACAGCTGGAGTGTGTCGCCGAGTTGTAGGTCAAACTTGGCCCGCCGTTTGCCTGCCAGGAAACCAAGGACTAGGTGTCCGACGAACGGTGCAAGGATGACCAACAAGACGGCAAGAATCGGCCCGCCGACGACGAGCCCGGCGACGGCGCCCACGACGGCGCCGGTGATCACCAGAATGAAGAATTCGGCCCGGTTCATGCGAAGTCCTGCACGCTCCAGCGCATCCCGGTCAAACAGACGCACGGTTCTGCCCGAAAGGTAGCGATCAACCGCGGTGACGGCTGATCCTGCGAAGCGTGTCAGCTGGGATGGTGGGTCGACTTCGAACGGCCGCCGGCGATCCAACGGCACTTCCGGTGTGCGTGGCATGAGCAACGCCGAGCCGAGCACGACGGTGGCCGCACAGAGGAAAGTCATTCCGATTGTCAGCATCATGGACGGCTCACGCCTTTCCGGCTGGCGTCAGGGGAGACGCGAAAACTCCGGGTGAGACGTAGATGCCAAGGTCTTCGAAGCGGTCGATGAAGCGCGGACGGATGCCGGTAGGTATCGGCGTGCCCAGGAAGCGCCCATGAGCGTCTACGCCGGCCGAATAATCAAAAACGAAGGCATCCTGGAGGGTGACGATGTCTCCCTCCATGCCTTGGACCTCGGTCACATGGGTAATGCGGCGTGTGCCGTCACGCAAACGTGAGATCTGGATGATCAGGTTCACGGCGGATGCTATCTGCTCGCGTATTGCCCGCAACGGCAAATCCATGCCAGCCATGAGGACCAGGGTTTCAAGACGGGCGACGGCGTCACGGGGCGAATTGGAGTGCACCGTCGACAGCGAACCGTCGTGGCCGGTATTCATGGCCTGCAGCATGTCGAGGGATTCGCCGCCGCGGACCTCACCCACCACGATGCGGTCGGGGCGCATGCGCAGGGAGTTCCGGAGAAGTTCGCGGATGGTCACCTCGCCCTTCCCCTCGGTATTGGGTGGGCGGCTTTCCAGCCGGACCACGTGCTCCTGCTGGATCTGCAGCTCAACGGCGTCCTCGATGGTGACGATCCGCTCCGTGGCCGGGAGGAATGACGACAGCACATTGAGCAGCGTTGTCTTGCCTGTTCCGGTGCCGCCGGAGACGATGATGTTCAGCTTTGCCTTGACACAGGCGTTGAGGAGCTCGGCCATCTCCGGAGTCAACGTTCCGAAGTCAATAAGGTTCCGAACGGTCAAGGGAACCTTGCTGAACTTACGGATGGTCAACGAGGAGCCGCCGACGGCGAGCGGTGGAATCACGGCGTTGACGCGGGAGCCGTCCTCCAACCGTGCGTCAACCAGAGGAGAGGACTCGTCGATCCGACGCCCCACCTTGGAAACGATGCGCTCAATGACCTTCCGCAGATGGTCTTCCGAGCTAAACCGGGAGTCGGTCAGCGTGAGCTGACCCTTCCGTTCAACGTAGATCTGGTCCATACGGTTGACCATGATTTCAGTAACTTCGGGATCGTCCAGCAGCCGCTGCAACGGTCCATAGCCCAGGACGTCGTCCGCGACGTCGCGAACGAGCCGTGTGCGCTCATCCGGCGAAAGCGGCACCTGCTCGGCGTCGATAATGCGCGTGAGCTCGTCCCGGGCACTTGACCGGAGCTCATGCTCCGTAAGGGCCGAATCGTTGAACCGTGCACCCATGCGCTCGAACAGGGCGGTCGCCGCCCGTTGTTTCAGCGCCGCGAAGACGTCTACAGGCTGCTGCGATTTGGGTTTGGCAGCCTCCGGCTCCTCGGCCGCATTGATTCCGGTTTGGTGGCCGGGGGTTTCTTGTTGGGCGGACGCCCGCCTACCGTCCGCCCGCCCTGCACCGGCCGGACCGACGTCGGTCATGAATTGTGCGGGCGATGCCGGCGCCACCTGAATAGCCGGATGCGGCGTGCCTTTCACTTGCGCAGCGTGAATCCGCTCTGAGAGTTTCATCTATACAACCACCCTTCGGTGCAGCTTTCGTTGGGCTTTGGCGCGCCAGACCGGGTTGAAACGCTCCACGAGCTGTTTCAATCCCTTGACGGCAGGATCCTTCCTGGCTTCCTGGAGCACGGGTATTCCCCGGTTGGTGGAAAAAGCCACAGCGCGCGAGCGGGGGATGCTGATGTCCACGGGGGCTCCGATCGTTGACTCGACGTCCTGGACGCTTAGCCCCGATTTGGCGTCTGCCATGTTGAGGACAACGTGCCGCGTCTCGGGAAGAATATCCAGTTGGAAGAGGACGTCGAGCCCGGAACGCAGGCCGCGGACGCTGGGGACGTCCATGGCGCTGACCCAGACGACGTCGGTGCACTGCTCGATGGCAGCAAGCCCGATCTCCGGCAGGCCAGGCGCGGTATCCACGACGACATATTGGAACTCTTCCGCGAGCTGTCCCAGAAGGCGGGTAATTTGTTCCGGCGTGATGTCGTCGGCTTCCACCGGGCTCTTCGGAGCGCACAGGGCGTAGATGCTCCCCGGATGTACCGTCAGGAAGGCCTTCAGGACCAAGGAGTCCTGGCTGGCTGAGGTGGACACGGCGTCAGTGACGGTGTGCTCAGGATTGAGGTACAGGCCGGACGCCACGTCACCGAACTGAAGGTCCAGGTCCACAATCACCACGCTCATCGGCGCAATTTTGCCGAGCCCGATGGCTATGTTGGTTGCAATGGTGGTTTTGCCGACTCCGCCTTTAGGCGAAAAGACGCCGATCACCAGGCCTTTGTTTGTATCGGTCTGCTTCGGCTCCTGTGCCCGGTGGCGGGTGGCAAACGACTGGCAGGCCCGCTCCAGGAGGACGCGGATCTGGGCGGGCTCGGCTGTGGGGCTGAAAATGTCCTTGATGCCTGCCCGCATGGCCTGGAGGATGAAGGCCGGATCAGGTTCGCTGACCAGGACGACGCTGAGCTCCGGCAGCTGGACGTTCAGCACTGTTGCGAGACGGAGGGCGTCATCAACGGGAACCTCCGGGCCAAGGATGAGTACCTCGGGTTGTTCCTGGTCCAGCTGCGCAAACAGTTCGTGCGGGTCGGCCGGCAGAACGGTGGTGAAAAAGGTATGGACCCCGCCGTGGAGGCCGCCCGCGACTGCCTGGCGTAGGCGCTGATCGAAGTCGACATCGGGAGTGATCAATATAAAGCGGCTCATTTGTACAAGTCACCCCTTTGCATGATGCGTGGCCCGCCGTCCTTGGCGTCGAGGGGCTCCTTGCTGAGCCAGATCTTGGCAAATTCCGTGGCGAAGACGATCTTCGACGCGTCCGTATCACTGACGGCAACCGTCAGCATCAACGATCCGGTGGGGAGAGCGGAATCCCGGGGATCGGCACCACCCGCGCCGCCGGACGCCGTTGGCTGTGGACTTGGGGTCGCCTGCGGCGCGCGCTGGACGGCCGTTACGAGAACCTTGTGGATCGACAGCTGGGTGGTTTCGTTAGCCGGCTTCGCCTCGATACCGCCTTTGTCCATGGAGATGAACACACCGACGTAATCCCCTGGAGCAAGGCGCCCGCCGATCACGCGTTGCGGTTCGAGCTGGAAGGACACTTCCTGCAGTCCCGCCGGAACTTTGGAGGATCCCTGGGACTTCAGTGCTTCCGGTGCGATGAGGCGTTCGGCCACCAACTGCTCGCCCGGAACGAGGTCCACCGCGCTGACTTTGCCAGCGGAATTGTCCAGCGTTCCCAAGGCGGTCTTTGCGACGGCCGCGCCTGGCAGCTTCTCTGTGGCTACCGATGCTTTGATGGACTCCACGGGAGTGCCTGCCGCGATGGGCTGCTTGACCACCAACACATCGACCGGCTGAAGGTTTTGGACGGCCCGCTGATCTGCGCCCTGGGCATAGGAAAAAACCAGTATCGCTCCCACGACGGCCAGCAGGACCGCTGCCAACCCTGCTATCAAGCGTGACTTCACTGATTGCTCCTGTGTATCGGGAAGAATTACTGAGAGAGACGGACGATTGGCGCACCGTAAGCGTCAACCGGTCCAAGGGTGTAACCGTCCGCCAGGGACACATACTTGACGAAGCTTCCGATGATTCCCCGGCAATTGCCGTCACAGGTCAGTGCCGAGCTGACATAGGGGGCCTGGTTCTGGAACGTTTCTGGTGCGCCACTGTTGCCGCTGAATTTCCAGCCTCCGACGTCGAACGCCGCGAAGGCGATGAGGTGGTAGATTGCGCCGTTACCTGTTCCCGTGACCGCGTTGTAGACAGGGAGAAGGACCGTGATGTGCCGGCCGGCAGTAATTTCATCGGCCCATTTCTGCAGGGTGGTGGAGCAGTTGTTGGGGGAGTTGTTGCCGGGGTCGCTTCCACTTTCGTTGATGGCGAGGTCGATGGTGCCGCCGCAGACGCCCGGATCCTGGTTGAGCCATCCAAAGCCTCCTTCCACTGCTGCGCCAGAGGGCCCGTACAGGCAGTCCGCATTCTGGTTCTTGCCGTGATCCTGCAGCAGTTGGAGTGCTCCGCCGATGGAGTCCTTGACCTGGCAGACGGAGAACGCGAGCGGAAACGCGGTGCGTCCGGCCACCGGGCTGCCCCAGCGGGCAGTTGAGGGAGCCGTAACCTCGGCGGTATTAAAGCCGAGGGCACGGGCAAAGAAGAGCGAGACTTCGTTGGGCGCTTTGCCTGCTTCCTGTGCTCCGGCCGTGACCGTTACGGTGCGGTTGGATTTATCCAGCACCGTGGACTTGATGTTGCTCAAGCCGTCACCGGCGTTGCTGTTGGCAAGGCTGCGCGCGAGCGGGGACGTAGTGGAGCACTCAGCGTCGGCGTCGTTCTTGGCGCATTTCTGAGCCACCGCGAGGGCTGCCGCATCGGCCCCGTTCCTAAGCTGTGTCCGTTCGGCGTACATCATCCCCACATCCACGGCTATCGCAGAAAAGCCGAGAAGCGCCACCAACAGGATGGCGACGATGACGCTGACGGCACCGCGTTCGCTGTCCTGGGTTCTTCGCCGAGGCCCTAACCGCCGCACAGCATGACTCCTTTACCGGTCATCGGAAACGGGCCCGCAATGCCCGTGATGGTGGACAACGTGTAGGTGATGGTCAGCGTGATCTGGGCTCCGGGAGTACAAGGGTCCCCGCCGAAGCTGATATTCGCGTTGGTGAGCGCAGGACTGAGCGAGACAGCAGCGTTTTTGGCTGCAGTCCCCGCAGCCGTCTTGTCATTGGATATAGCCATCACCCGGACACCCTCGCGGGCTGCACTGGACAGAGATGCCTGCACGTTGTAGGCACGGCCGAACTCCATGATGCCGAGCAACAGCATGATGAGAACCGGGGCCAGGAGCGCGAACTCGACGGCTACGGCCCCGCGTTCAGATGCCCTGGGCATGGGGTGTCGCCTTTCGAGGAAGTATTGACCATTCGCAGGGCGCAGCGGCGGCGGCTGGATGGCCGCCGCCATTCTATTGTTGGCTGATGTGCGCGGCGGGGATCAGGGGCACAAGGCGATTGTCTTACAGCGAACAGACCTTAGCGCCTGTTACACCGCTGACGACACCGTTTACCATCGAGCATTTCACACTGATGAAGGTGTCGTGCAGGGTGCCGCCGAGAGCTATGACGGCGACGATGATCACGACGGCGATAAGCGAGACCATGATGCCGTATTCGACGGCCGTGGCCCCCTTTTCGTCGCGGCGGAGGCGGACTGCAAGGTTGGTGTAAAGAGAAAGCATCTGAAACTCCTGAGCGAGTTGGGGGCGGCTGGTCCTGCACCAGCTCGATAAGAAAGTAGCAGGCAAATTCACGGTCCGGTTTGGAATTTGCAGCATCCTGTGCCAAGCCTTCCCATGCTGCACATTTCCTGCATATTCCTTGCGCAGATACTGCGTTTAAACTGCGAATTCGTTTCCAGGCAGCGTGACGCCCAGTCCGTGCTCCGCGCGGGACCCCCTTGTGCTGGAGGAAGTGGCGTCCCTCGGATGACGAGATGCCGGCAACGGCGCTGACGAGGGCTGTGCCGCAGTACGCCGTTCTGGCGGGTTCGGCTTGGCGAACCGGAGGAACGCAAAGCGGACCCCCTCGGTTCTGGGTACCGAGGAGGTCCGGTCTTTGGGGAGCCGTTCTCATGGAGGCGGCGCGATGTGGTCCCGAGTCAGAAGGCGCCGGCGAAACTCTTCATCACATTGATGGCAGCCGGGCCGATGATCACAATGAACAGAACCGGAAGGATACAGAACATCAGTGGAAACAGGACTTTCACGGGGAGCTTCATTGCCTTCTCTTCAGCCCGCTGCCGTCGCTTGATGCGCATTTGCTTGGCCTGTGTACGTAACACGTTCGCGATGGCAATGCCGTAGATGTCGGCTTGGACAATTGCCCGGACGAAACTCCTCAGATCTGGAACATCTGCCCTGTCAGCCATGGCAAGGTAAGCGTCTTTGCGGCTTCGGCCAACCTGCATGTCCTGAAGCGTCCGTACCAGTTCCGCGGCGAGCGGCCCCTTGCCATTTTGGCCTGCCCGCGCCATCGCTGTTTCAAAGCCCAGCCCTGCCTCAACTGAAATCAGCATTTGGTCCAGAGTATTTGGCAGCTCCAGTTCGATCTCCTGTTGCCGCTTCGCTCCTCTGCCATGGATGAGGATGTCCGGCACGAAATATGCCAATAAGGTCAGGAAAATCGCGAGCAGCGTGGTTGTCCCTGTCGGAGTCTTCAGAATCAGCAGAATTCCGATGACGCCGGCAATGAGCGCCAGAGCAGGCTTCACGATGAGCAATCGGTCCAGGGGAAAGTTCGCGGGCCTCCCTGCTTTGGCAAGCAACTTGTCCAACCAGCCGGTGTATCCCTTGGGCGTCAGTCGCATTCCCAGGGCCGCGGGGGCCTTGGTTTTGGCTGGGTCGGTGGAGACCGCACCCTCGATGAATTTCCGGCCTCGTCCCAAGTTGCTCTGAACTGCAGCGTAACCGCGTCGATCAACGGAGACGAAGGCCCACACGATGTATGCACAAGGGGTCACTATGAGCCCCACAATCAACCATGCCATTGATGTCATGGTGCCCTCCTAAAACTTGATCTTAATGACACGGCTTAACCAGAAGCTCCCAAGCGCAAGCAGGACAAAAGCCGTTCCGACCATCATCCAACCCAACGGATTCGTGTAGAGGGTACCGATGTAGGCCGGACTTGCCACGCTGATGTAGAAAAACATTCCTATGGGCAGGGCCAACAGGATGTACGCGGAGAGCCTTCCCTCCGCGCTGAGTGCCTGTACCTGCCCTTTGATTTGTGATCTTTCCCGAATGGTCTCGCCCACATGATCTAGGACTTCGGCCAAGTCACCACCCACCTCACGGTGGATTTCGATCGCCTGGCTGGTCCAGTCGAAATCTTCGCTCTGCAGCCGACGCGCGGAGTCCAGCATGGATTCCCTCAAATCGCGCCCCAGCCGGGTTTCATTTATCAGACGGGCAAACTCCTCAGACGTGGGGGATTCCGCCTCTTGAGCGACAGCATCGACGGAGCGAAGCAAGCTGTGGCCGGCGCGTAAACCACCCGCCAGCATTTGCAGGGTGTCGCCGAGTTGCTGCTCAAATTTCGCCCGTCGGCGTCCAGCCAGCACTTTCAACAGCAGCATGGCTACCAACGGAGCGGCGAGAAAGAGCAGCACACCCAAGACCACGCCACCCAGGATGAAGCCGACAACGCCGGCGGTGATGGCAATGCAGCCGACTAGAAGGATGAAGTCAGCCTGCCGCATTTTCAACCCGGCTCGTTCCAACGATTCCCGGCTACCGAAGCTTGCGTTTCTACTTACGCTGCGGTCCACAAGGGATGTTGCCGAGCTGGCAACTCGGCTCAGCACAGATGGCTGATCGCTGGCCCCGGGCCTCCGGCGTGACAAGGCAATCCCACCGCGGCCACTCCCAATCGTAATAACCAACAGAATGGCCAAGGCAATGAAGCAAAGCCCGAGGCCAATGGCAAGAAAAATGGGGTTCGTCACCGTCACCGGAACGCACCGCCAATCGGGACGCTTCCAAAGACAGCGGGGGATAGTGGAATGCCAAGTTCCGCAAAGTGATCCACGAAGCGTGGCCGGACGCCTGTGGGGATCGGGCGGCCCAGGAACCTGCCGTTGGCGTCCACCCCCGCGCTGTAGTCGAAGGCGAACGCATCCTGAAGAGTGACGATGTCGCCCTCCATGCCTTGGACTTCAGTGACATGCGTGACGCGGCGGGTCCCGTCCCTGAGCCGGGAGATGTGAACAATGAGGTTCACCGCCGACGCGATTTGCTCCCGGATGGCGCGGAGTGGCAAATCCATGCCGGCCATCAAGACCAATGTCTCCAGCCGCGAGATGGCATCTCGCGGAGAGTTCGCGTGGACGGTGGAAATGGACCCGTCGTGGCCGGTATTCATGGCCTGGAGCATGTCCAGAGACTCGCCTCCACGGACTTCGCCGATCACGATCCGGTCCGGCCGCATACGCAGCGAATTTCGGACCAGATCGCGGATGGTGACTTCACCTTTGCCTTCAATGTTTCGTGGACGGCTCTCCAGCCGAACCACATGCTCCTGCTGGAGCTGCAGTTCCACGGCGTCTTCTATAGTGACGATTCGTTCGTCGGCGGGCAGGAAAGAGGAAAGGACATTCAGTAGCGTGGTTTTTCCGGTACCGGTGCCTCCGGACACGATGATGTTCAGCCGGGCCTTGACGCAGGCGTTCAGCAGCTCCGCCATCTCAACGGAAATCGTCCCCAACGAGATCAGATTTCCCACGTTGAGCGGGACATGACCAAATTTACGGATGGTCAGCGTTGAACCGCTGACTGCCAGAGGCGGGATGATGGCGTTCACACGCGATCCATCTGACAGCCGGGCATCTACGAGCGGGGAAGACTCGTCGATTCGCCTTCCCACTTTGGTCACGATTCGTTCAATGATGCGGCGCAGATGCTCCTCATCGCCGAACTTGGCGCCCGTGAGGAAGATTTTGCCGGAGCGTTCGACGTAAACCTTTTCAGGACCGTTGACCATGATTTCGGTAACCTCGTTGTCATCCAAGAACTTTTGCAGAGGTCCCAGCCCCAGGACGTGGTCGATGATTTCCTGCACCAGGCGCTGGCGTTCCAGCGAAGTCAGCGGAATTTCATCTTCCTCGATGATTGAGCGCAGCTCGTCCTTGACGTACTGCTGCAACTCGTCCTCGTCCATGGAAGCGTCAGTGATCCGGCTGCCCATTCGCTCGTAGAGTTTGGTCCCGGCCCGCTCCTTGACGGCGTTGAGAGCTTCGTTGCTATCCGAACCATGGCTTCTGCCGTCGGCGGAAGTCCCGCCCGAGGGAATCACAACGGTGGGTGTCTGCGCGGACCATGGTCCCGTAGTGGGTGCGGGCGTTGGAACGGTTTCCTTTTCCAGGCCGCGCGCGGCTTCCAGTCTTCTGGCCAGACTCATTGGACTATCGCCCTTCTATGCAGCTTCTTATGCGGTCGTTGTTCCCAGTTCGGTTTGAAACGCTCCACGAGCTGACCCAATCCTTTGGCAGCTGGATCGCGGGTGCCGTCCTGGAGCAGGGGAACACCTTTGTTGGTGGAGAACGGGACAGCCCGGGATCGCGGGAGGACCACGTCCACCGGGCAACCGATGGTGGCCTCGACGTCTTGGAGAGTGAGCCCTGTTCGCCGGTCAGCGAAGTTGAGAACCACATGGCGGTGGTCGGGCAACAGACCAAGTTCGGTAAGAATACTGAAACCCGTGCGCAGACCCCGGATACTGGGAATGTCCATTCCGCACACCCAGACAGCATCGGTGGCCTCCTCCAGGGTCGCCAATACATGCTCGCCGAGACCGGGCGCCGTATCCACCACGACGTATTCGAATTCGCTGGCGAGCTGGCTAATCAGATGAGCCACTTGTTCGCCGCTGATCTTGTCAGCCTCCACAGGGTTAAGCGGAGCGCATAAGGCGTATAGGCCGGCAGGATGAAGGGTCAGGTACGACTTGAGCACCATGCTGTCCTGGACGGCTGCCCCCACGACAGCATCTGCCAGCGTTCGCTCGGGTTCGAGCATCAGCCCGGAAGCAACGTCCCCGAACTGCAGATCAAGGTCCAACACCACCACGCCCATGGGCGCCACTTTCGCCAGGCCCACTGCAAGGTTGGTGGTAATGGTGGTTTTGCCCACCCCGCCCTTAGGTGACATTACCGCTATGACCCGGCCACCACTCGGCTGGCTTTCAACGGAATTTCCTAGGCCGCGCCGTCGCCCAGCAGCTGCCAGACTGGCTCTCTCCAGCATCGTGCGGATGGTGTAGACATCTGCTGACGGATCCAATAAATCCCGGATGCCGGCCCGCATGGCCGGTAGCGCGACCTCCGACTCGTTGGTGGTTACCAGCACAACGCTTATTTCCGGATACTGGAGATCAAAGAGGCTGGCCAGGCTGATGGAGTCCGCGGTAGGAAGATTTGGACCCATCAGTATTACTTCAACCGGCTCGCCGGTCAGGATGCGCAGGATGTCGTCCGGACCCGGCGGGAGGTAGTCTGCGGATATCGTCTGGAGAGTGCCATGCAGGCCGGACACGGCCTCTTTCGCTCGATGTGAAAAATCGGTGTCCGGAGTGATGAGCACAAACCTGCTCATCGGTACATCTCCGACTTCTTGATGGTGACGGGTGCGCCTTCCTCGGCGGAGGCTGGTTCCTTCGTCAACCACAGCGTGCCGAACTGGGCGGCGAACGCGATCTTGGCCGAATCCGCTTCGTTGCGGGCGAACGTCACGAGTAGTTGGCCCGTGGGCAGCTCAGTATTTGCTTGCGCTGCGGGATCCGCGGTGCCGCTGGACTGTGCTTTTGCCAGTGAACGTTGAACGCTGGTCACGAGCACCTTGTGGAAGACCTGCTGGGCAGATTCAATTGCGGGTGCGTCCTTGTTGGCGCCGCTGCCAAACAACACCACCACGCCCACGGTGTCACCGGCCGAGATTCTGCCACCAACAACACGTTGCGCTTCAAGCTGCACGGAGATTTCTTGCATGCCGGCAGGTACGGGTACTGATCCTGGTGCGGCCAGGCTGTTCGGATCTGCGAGCCGCGCCCCCAGCAGGGGCTCCCCTGGCAGCAATTCCACTGCGGCGACTTTGCCTTCGATGCCGTCCAGGTTCTTCAGCGCCCCGTTGGGAACTGACGTGGTGGGCATGGACGTCAGTTTGACCGACGATCTTATCTTTTCGAGATTGGATCCTGCCGGAATCTGGGCCTGGACCACCAGAACCTCAACGGGTTGCAGGTCTTTTTGGGCCCGGGCTTCAGTACCTTGTATGTATGAGACCAGCAGCAGTGCGCCGACTATAGCCAGCACGAGCGCAACGATGCCTCCCAGTAGGCGAGTTTTCACTTGTCAGTCTCCTTCGGTTCCTTTTTCTGTAGTTCCTTGATCTGCCGACGATGTGCGCTGGCAGAGTGTGCAGATGGCTGCTATTGAGTCAGCTGGACGCCTGGGGCGCCATACGTGGTTGGTCCCCCCAAAGTTGCGGCCTCGGCCAGCGAAACTTTCTTGATGAATCTGGCAAAGATGCCGTTATCGCTGCTCTTGAGCTTCAGGGCCTTCGAAAGTTTCGTGGCTTCAGCGGTCATGAAATCTTCTGGGAGTGTGTTTCCGCCCTTCAGGTTCCATCCCCGGAGGGAGACCTGTGCGAAGGCCTCAATGTGGAATTCGGCACCCGTTCCAGTTCCCCGGCGATTGTCAAAAATCGGGACGAGTATTTCAACGGTTTTCTTGGGGTCCGCCAGAGTGTTTCCCCATTGCGTCATGAGGGTTCCGCAGTCGGTGTCGTAGTTTTGCCCCGTGTTGGTCCCCACCCATGGATCGGCAATGTTCACCTTGACGTTGCACGTGCCGGCCACGTGATCCAACCAGCCGAATCCGCCAGGAACTTCCAGCCCGGAAGACGATGATGTAATGCATTCATAGGCTGGATCACTGGCGAGCGCGTTCCCATGAGACGGGAAAAATTGCAGATCCTTACTGAAAAACGGATCAGACTCGCATTTGGAAAACGACAAGGGAACCACGTTACCGGCCATGTACCCGCCAAACTTTGCCTGAGCGGAGGCGCGGATATCGGATGTTTGGATCCCGAGTGCCCTGGCAAAGACGAGCGAGAAGTAATTGTTGCCTGAGGTATCCTGAGCCTGAGTGGTTACGTTCACGGTGCCGGAATTGACAGTGGCACTCAACACGTTGCTATGCGCGTCCAAGGCATTGCTGTTTGCGAGCCCGGCCGCTGAGGCCACTGGAGCGGCACAGCCAGCGGCAGGAGGGGTGGCGGCGCAATCCAGGGCTATGGCTAAGGCAGACGAATCAGCACCATTCTGAAGTTGAGCGTGCTCGGAGTACATGGTGGACACATCCACTGCAAAGGCAGCCATGCCTAGCAGAAAGACCATCAAGAGGGCCGTCAGCGGCGCGATAACGCCGCGCTCCGGATCATCGTTCTTTAACCGCCACATCGCATGACACCTTTACCTTGAATATTCAGGGTGCCGGGCATGCCTGGAATGAGTGCAGGGAAGCCGGTCATCCATGGGGTTGTGTAGCTCACCGTGGCAACCGCATTGTTGCCGGCACCGCACGTTGCCCTTGGTGAATAGGTGATGACTATGTTGGCGGCCGTCAAGCCTACCGAAGGGGCGGCGGCGACCCCTTCTGCTTGGGCGTTCGACGCAGAATAGCCCGGCTCGGAACAGTGAATGGCCGCGTACCGTGAGGCTTGTCGGGCGGCTTCAGTGAGCGATACCTGGATATTGAAGGCGCGGCCGAATTCCGCTATGCCCAGCACCAAGGCCAGGAAGATTGGGAGAATGAGCGCAAACTCGACTGCCACCGCACCTGATTCCCGGAGGGAGCGTTGCTTGCGACGAGCCCGATCGAAGGTATTCACTAGAGGCCGGCCACAACCGCTTGAAAGCCTGGAACAAGTTGGAGCCCCAGAGTCCCAACGACGGCGACAATTACGGTGGCGATAAAGGCAACCAGAAGGCTGTACTCGACGGCGCTCGCACCAGCCTGCGACGACCATATGCTTCCTACGGCGTTTCTGAGCCGTGAAGCAGAGAAAACCGCTTTGTAAATGAGACCTTTCACAACCCCTCCAAGAAGACTTTTGTTACCGGAAAATGAAGAGCCCAGCGGCGGGGACGGTGCAGGGGAGCTGACGCTCGAACTTCACCGCCCCCACCCCTGGGCTCAATGGCGCGCTTTACTACATGGCGCTGTTGATTGTCACGAAGGCGTTGTTGATGTTGGTTCCAAGGGCCGCAACTACCACAACGATGACGGCAGCGATCAGGGCGACGAGCAGACCATATTCAACGGCCGTTGCACCCTTTTCGGAAGAGAAGCGATCCTTGACTCCGGAAACAAGGGCAAGAAAAGAGATCATTAGAGAAGTCATTTGCATTCCTTTGGGCGATTGTCGCTAGAGAGCCGTGTTGATTTTCACGAAGGCGGCGTTGATGTTGGTTCCGAGAGCCGCAACAACTACAACAATGACGGCAGCGATCAGAGCCACGAGCAGTCCGTATTCAACCGCCGTGGCGCCCTTTTCGGAAGTGAAACGGTCCTTGACTCCGGAAACGAAGGCAAGGACTGAGACCATGAGAGAAGTCATTTTGGATTCCTTAGGTTTGGCGAGACTGATTGGAATGAAATGACGAAAATCCAACCGCCCCCATAACGCCTTTAGCCGCTGGAGTTTCGCTAGCTAAAGAATTACACCTGTCCAGAACTGGCAACAATGCGTAGTGGTACCCGAGTTTTTGGGAGGGCTCTTAGCCAGGTACTCGATAACGAAAGAGGAGTACTCAGATTTTGACTGCACGAATGATTTAGACTACTTGGCTTGCTAAGCATGCTTATCTTTTGTCAGGGCCATCGTTGAGGCGTCGGGTTAGCTCATGATGAGGATGACGCCAAGTGCGGCTGCCAGCATGGAGGGCCCGTAGGCCACCTCAGATGACCTTTCAGCGCGTTTGAGCCGTAAAAGCAGGTAAGAGGCCATGCCGCCGACAACAAACCCCAGAGCGCCGCCGTAGAACACCTGGGTCCAACCCAAGTAGCCCAAGTAGAGCCCGATCGGCGCAGCCAGCTTCACATCGCCCATTCCAATGCCACCCGGAGAAATAATCGCCAGAATCAGGTAGACGACTGACAGGATTGCGGCAGCGAGCGTGGCACGCAGCAGATCCTCCCAGCTCGAAGTCAGAACTGCGGCCGTGAGGAGCAATACCAGGCCGGCGGCCAATAAGATCAACACCAGTGGGTTCGGCAGCAAATGGTGTGAAATATCGATCCGGGACAATTGAACGGCCAATACTGCCAGGGCCAGATAAGCGGGCAGTTCCCACGCCGCACCAAAGCGAAGCGCGAGCAGAACGCCTAGCGCTCCGGTGACGGCCGCCGTCGTGATCCGGATCCAGGTCGCAGGCACCCCGCCCAGTCGGGGGAGCGCGCGGGCGATCATCAACTCTGCCAGTATGGCCAGGAAGGCGCCCAGCGCTCCTGCGGCGGCAATCAACAGGGGATCGGCAGACGCAAAGGTCACTTGGTCTCCTGGAACTGAACGGGCCGCCGCGGCAAATGACTCATGCCGACAGCCTATTTTGACCCGGGCCCCCGCTTCACGCTATTCTTGATAGTCGTTGTGCGTGTCCTTTCTCGATGATGCGTGCCCGCTTGGGAATCCGGTTGCAGGATGACTACTCAACGGGCATTTTCGGGACTACAGGATCACTGGTTACATAGAGCCCTCACCTCTGTTCCGGTAGCGCATAGATAGTAGGTGCACACGCTCACGTGACACCTAAACAAGAACGCCAGAACAAGAACGAGGCAAAAACCGTGCGTACGTACACCCCGAAGCCCGGCGACATCAACCGCCAGTGGCACGTCATTGACGCCACAGACGTTGTCCTTGGTCGTCTCGCCAGCCAGACCGCAATCCTGCTGCGCGGCAAGCACAAGGCCACCTTCGCGTCCCACATGGACATGGGCGATTTCGTCATCATCATCAACGCTGAAAAGGTTGCCCTCACCGGCGCCAAGCTGGAGCAGAAGCGCGCATACCGCCACTCCGGCTACCCGGGCGGCCTGACCTCCGTCAACTACGCGGAGCTGCTGGAATCCAACCCGGTCCGCGCCGTGGAGAAGGCCATCAAGGGCATGCTCCCCAAGAACTCCCTCGCTGCACAGCAGCTGGGCAAGCTGAAGGTGTACCGGGGCGCAGAGCACCCCCACGCAGCACAGCAGCCCAAGACTTTCGAAATCACCCAGGTTGCCCAGTAGTCCTGGCCACCAAGCAACTTATATTCAAGGAGAATCGTGGCCCAGAACGAAGAACTGACCACCGAGGCCGTTGTGGCTGAGGAAACCCCGAGCGTCTACACCTCGGAAAGCGGAGCTGCAGAAGCAGAAGCGCCGAAGAAGGAACGCCCGGCGCTCACCGTTGCCGGCGCAGCAGTTGGCCGTCGCAAGGAAGCTGTGGCGCGGGTCCGCATTGTGCCGGGTACCGGCAAGTGGATCATCAACGGCCGCGAGCTGTCGAACTACTTCCCGAACAAGCTGCACCAGCAGGATGTCAACGAACCCTTCAAGATTCTTGATCTTGACGGCGCCTACGACGTCTTCGCACGCATCCACGGTGGCGGCATTTCCGGCCAGGCCGGTGCCTTGCGCCTCGGCATCGCCCGTTCCCTGAACGAGATCGACACCGAGAACAACCGCGCCACCCTGAAGAAGGCTGGCTACCTCCGCCGTGACGCACGCGTCATCGAGCGCAAGAAGGCTGGTCTCAAGAAGGCCCGTAAGGCTCAGCAGTACTCCAAGCGCTAAACCCGCTTGCACAGAAGCCCGTCCCGCCAGTTGGCGGGGCGGGCTTCTGCCGTTCCCTGCTGCTAGGGCACCAAACCGTAGTATTCGGCACCGTCGACGATTTCAGCCGGGTAGTTGGCTTTGACCCATTCAACTATTTTGGCCGACTCTCCACGGCCCTCCAGCGTTAGTGGCGGCAAATTCTGAATTACTACTGCCCCCACCCGACGGTGCAGCACCATGTCCTGAAACTGGGCCAGGGTTGGATAGGGATCCGTTCCGTCAAAGCCCCCTATCGGCAATACAGCACGGCCACTCTCGAGTTGGTAGTTGGCTGCCGTCTCAGAACCAACAACGGCGGCTGCCCACGTGGCAGATGGCTGGGCGTGCCTTAGCCTCTCAAGCACACTCTGCGCCGGTACGTCTCCGAACATCACGGCGGTGAAGCTGGGAGGCATGCCTGGCACCAGCTGCTTCCGGTCGGGGTGATCCGTTCGTATTCCAAGGATGCTGGGACCAGCCACCACTCCAGCCCCTACGTGCGGGCTGAGGACCGTGTTCACTGACCACATCCCGGGGCCTGCCCCGAGAGCGGCGATCAAGATCGATCCCGACGCGATGCGAATGCGAAGACTTGGAGTTGGGACGAGCTGCAAGGCGATGACCACCGCTCCCACGACCGCAAGTACTTGTGGGAGGTCAGGGAAATCAGCAGTGGAGCGAGCGGCGGAGATGAAGGCCAAAACCAACGTAGCAATCAATGTGAGGCCCATGGCCGACTTCACACGCCACCTGCTGATGTTGCGCAGCAGATAACCCAGGCCGACGGCGGCGAGGCAACAAAGGGCGGGTACTGCGGTCAATGCGTAATAGGGATGGACGATCCCCGACATGAATGCCAGCACGGAGGCTGCGCAGAGGAACCACGTGCTGCACAGTAGAAGGAAAGCCCGCTTCGCGGGGCTGCCGCGTCCACGCCAGATGTACCATACAGCCACGCAAAGGCCTGCGATTGCGAGCGGAAGAAACCATCCGAACTGACCGGAAAATTGAGGTTGTAAAAAGCGCTGAAAGCCTGGGTCCAGCTTTTCGGCAGCCGCGACGGCTGAGCCGGACATGGTCCGGGTGGCGTCCTCACCGGTCAGCCTGTCTAGTCCGTTGTAGCCAAGCGTCAGCTCAATGACGTTGTTCTGCCTAGTGCCTCCTATGAACGGTCTGTCTGCAGGACTTATCAGCTGGACGGCCACGAACCACCAGCCTCCGGCGACTGCAGCGGTCAGAGCCGCCGCCATAAGATGCATGACGCGATTCAAAGGAGAAGCGCGTGCAAACAGAAGGTAGGCCAGGCCGACAGCCGGCAGAACGAGGACCACTTGCAGTTGCTTCGTCAGGAAACCCGCACCGGTAAGCGCGCCCGCAAGCAGCAGCCAGGCTATCCTTTCCCGGCGGATTGCTTCAAGGACTGAATAGGCGATCCCGACCATGATCAGGGTCAGCAGTCCATCAGGGTTGTTGTAACGGAACATGACGGTGGCGACGGGGGTAACGGACATGAAAAAACCAGCCAGCAAGGCTGTCGCCGGATCAAAATACTTCCGGACGAGGGAATACACCAGGAAAACAGTGAGGACTCCCATGACAGCTTGAGGAACCAGGATGCTCCATGAACTCAAGCCGAACAGCCGCACGGACAAAGACATGATCCAGAGACTTAGCGGAGGCTTGTCCACCGTTATGGAATTCCCCGGATCCGAAGAACCAAAGAAAAAGGCCGTCCAGTCCTGCGAGCCGGACATCGCGGCCGCGGAGTAGTAGGCATTGGCCCATCCATTCCGGTCCAGTCCCCAAAGGTACATCAGCGCAGTGAGCGCCAAGACCAGCAGAAGTACGGGTCGTTCCCAGACAGGAGACCCCGTTGGGCCGTAAAGGACCTCCCTGAGCCGATCCGTGACGAGCTTCAGCTTGTAGTTGGCGGTCGTCTTCTCTGACGGTGTGGTCGAAGGCGCTATGGCGCTCACAGTGCTTGCTCGCGAGCTGGCTGCAGGGAAATCCCGGCCGACCGCTCATCAGCACGCCGCACCCGGAATACCCAGATTCGTAGCAGCACAAACCGCATCAACGTAGCGAACACATTGGCTGCGGTCAGCGTCAGCAGTTCAGCACTTGGCGTGGCATCAGGGTTCGCTCCATGAAGGACCAGAAGCGACGACGAAGTGATGGTCCAGGCAAGTAGGAATACCACCAGGCCCTGGATCTGCTGGGTGAACAGTCGGTCGGGACCACTGATGCCGAATGTAAAGCGGCGGTTGGCTGCTGTGTTGCCGACAGCAGTGAGAAGCAAAGCGAGGAAGTTGGCCTGCTGCGCGCCAAACGGACCCTGAAGAACGAGATAAAGCAGTGCAAACGCCACAGTAGACACAGCGCCAACAAGGCCGAAGCGAACGACCTGCCCGAAGAAGCTGGGCCGGCCCGGAGTAACGATGGGACGTCTGCCCAGCTCTGCGTAGATCGCTTGGACCGGGATAGACCCCTTGATCAAGGACCCTGCCACCCGTACCAGCCCCCGGACGTCGTCGATTGCAGTCTGCCTAAGGTTCACCCGGCTGTCAGGGTCATCTACCCAGTCCACAGGGATCTCGTGGATGCGAAGTCCGGAACGCTCGGCAATGATCAGCAGTTCCGTGTCGAAGAACCAGCCGTTGTCCTCCACATGGGGGAGAAGCCGCTTTGCCACCTCCGCGCGGATTGCCTTGAACCCGCATTGCGCATCAGAGAACCGCACCTGCATGGTCCGTCGCAGCAGGAAGTTGTAGGCCCGCGAGATAAACTCGCGTTTTGGCCCACGGCTGACTCGTGAGCTTTGCCCCAGCCTGGTGCCGATGGAAATGTCCGAATGGCCTGACAGTAGCGGAGCAACCAACGGCGGAAGCGCGGCTAGGTCAGTGGACAGATCAACGTCTAGATACGCCAAGACTTTGGCTTCAGAAGCGCCCCACGCGTCGCGCAACGCGAATCCGCGCCCTTTGACCTCAAGCCTCCGATATACGACATTTGGCAATTGCTCGGCAAGGCGTGTTGCAATCACCGAGGTATTGTCCGTGCTCGCGTTGTCGGCGATAGTAATTTGCCACGTCGAAGGCATTTCCAGAATCAGGTAATTTGCGAGCTGAGTGATGCTGTTTTCGAGTACCGCTTCCTCGTTGAAAACCGGTACTACAATTTCAAGCGCCAAGCCCCCATAGCTAGGTGTCATGCATCGAATGATAGGGGGATGCTGCGACCGTTGGCGAGGGATTTTCCGAAACTCGGACAAAGTCGAGTACACATCCGGAAAAACCAAGTAGTCGGCCGGTGCTGCGAACACAAACAATCCTCCTCCGCTTCTGCTGACGCTCCGGTATGGTACGTCTCATGGTGAAAGCAACGAGCGAGGTTTTCGGACAAAGCGGTCTGGCCATACCCGCCGTTGAAATGAAGGCGCGGAAGAAGTTTTGGCTGTTTGCGTGGTTGGCTTTCCTGCCATTTGTGTTGATTCGGGCGGAAAACTTAGCTGAGTCGGATACTTTTTGGCAGATCCGCACCGGACTCCTCACGATCGCGCGGGGGAGACTTCCGACCGTGGATCCGTTCTCATGGACGGCCGGTGGGGAGCCATGGACGCTCAACTCTTGGGGATTCAACGTTGCAATGGGCGCCGCCTACCAAGTGGCCGGCCTGGTGGGGGTCGCACTGGTCTGTGCATGCCTGGTCTCTGTTGTTGGCGGATTGGTGCTGCTTCTGGCTCGGCGACTGGGCGCTTCGCCGAAAGTGTCCGCATGGTTGCTCCTCATGGCAGTGCCGCTGCTGACAGGCTGGTTGTCGGCACGGCCTCAACTCGTGGACTACGTTGCCGTCCTGGTACTTGTGATGCTCTTGCATAGGATCGTCGAGGGGCATCCGCCTGCTTGGCCGCTCCTGGCTATCGGGGCCTTGACTATCTTGTGGGCCAACCTTCATGTCGGAGTTTTGCTCGGCGTTGCGGTTGCAGGTGCCACCGCTCTCTTGGTCCTGGTACGGCGAAGCACCCGCAGAAGTACTGGCTGGTGCCTGGCCGCGTTGTTCACAACAGCGGTCTGCTCGCTTTTCAATCCGTACGGGGCCGGTGTGCTCGCGCAAACATTGCAAGTCAAGAGCGCGTCCACCGTCATCACCGAGTGGCAGGCGTTCAATCCCGGTGACCCGATGCAGATTCTCATGTTTGCTCTCGGACTCATAGGGCTAGGCGCTTCCGCGCGACGCGGAGATCCTGTTTTCACAGCTGCAATAGCTGTCGCCGCGGGGGGATCCGTAGTTGCGATCCGTATTCTTCCAATCCTCGTACTGCTGGCGCTGCCGGTTCTGGCGTCGTTTGCCTCCCACCCGGTGATTCTGCGCTACTTTGCAAGTCGCCGCGTGATGCTTGCACAAGGAGCCAGTGTTGTCGTTGCGATCGCTGTAGGGGTTTCAGTTTTCAATCTGCCCTTGATGGGTCGTCCGGATCCGTCACATTTCCCTGGTGCCGCCATCGATGCCATCCCGTGGGGGTGCAAGTTGTTCAACGAGTACCAGCTGGGCGGACTTGTGATCCTGGAAAGGCCAGATGTGCGGGTCTCCCTTGATTCTCGGAACGATCTCTATGGTGCCGAGCGAGTTACTCAAGCATTACTGGTGCTTGACGGTCACGGAGACCTGGAGGAGGGACTATCCGGAGCAGACTGCGTCCTGGTGCCGCCCACGAGCGCACTTGCCCGCCGTCTTCACGCAAGTCCCAATTGGGAACTCACATCGGCCGAAACTACGGCAGAGTTGTTCGTCCGCCGCTGAATCCCGCTGCTGCGTCATTGTCAAATGGCGCTGGCGGAACTACTGGGACCCATCCTTTAGACTTGACCCGATGTCTAGATTATTTGGAACAGATGGAGTCCGGGGCCTGGCGAACGGCCTGTTGACTGCCGAGCTGGCACTGCAGCTGGCCCAGGCCGCCGCCGTCGTGCTGGGCCACGACCGCACTACCAACGGCACCCGCCCTCGTGCCGTGGTGGCGCGTGACCCGCGCGCCAGCGGCGAGTTCATCGCGGCTGCCATGGAAGCAGGGCTGGCTGCCTCCGGAATCGACGTCTATGACGCCGGTGTCCTGCCCACTCCCGCTGCCGCATATCTGATCGCGGACCTCGACGCGGACTTCGGCGTGATGATCTCCGCCTCCCACAACCCGGCCCCCGACAACGGCATCAAGTTCTTCGCCCGCGGCGGTCAGAAACTTCCCGACGACGTCGAAGATGCCATCGAAGCACAACTCGGCAAGGACCCGTACCTGCCAACCGGCGCCGACGTGGGCAGGATCCAACGGTTCTCCGACGCCGAAGACCGCTACATAGTCCACCTGTTGGGCACCTTGCCGCACCGACTCGACGGCCTCAAGGTTGTCCTGGACTGTGCCCACGGCGCCGCCAGCGGTTGTTCCCCGCAGGTGTTCAAGGACGCCGGCGCCAACGTTGTGGTGATCGGGGCGGAGCCCGACGGCCTCAACATCAACGACGGCGTGGGCTCCACCCACCTGGGCCCCCTGAAAGCCGCAGTGCTGAAGCACGGCGCGGACCTGGGGATCGCCCACGACGGCGACGCCGACCGCTGCCTCGCGGTGGACCACGAAGGCAACGAGATTGACGGCGACCAGATCATGGCCATCCTGGCCGTGGCGCTGAAAGACTCCGGCAAACTCAACGACAATGTTCTGGTGGCCACGGTCATGAGCAACCTCGGCCTCAAGATCGCCCTCCGCGAAGCCGGCATCAGCATCCGCGAAACCGCAGTGGGGGACCGCTACGTACTTGAGGGGATGCGCGACGGCGGCTTCAACCTGGGCGGCGAGCAGTCCGGCCACGTCATCTTCGCCGACCATGCCACCACGGGCGACGGCGTCCTGACCGGTCTGCAGCTTGCGGCTCAGGTGGCTCTCACCGGCCGCAGCCTCAAACAGCTGGCGACCGTGATGACCAAGCTTCCGCAGGTACTCATTAACGTCAAGGGGGTGGACCGAACCCGTGTCGACGGTGACGAGGTGCTGGCTGCTGCCGTGGCCCTCGCCGAAGCCGAACTGGGTGACACCGGCCGGGTGCTTCTCCGCCCCTCCGGCACGGAACCCGTGGTCCGAGTCATGGTGGAGGCAGGGGACCAGGAAACAGCTCAGGCCATCGCCGAGCGCCTGGCCCAGGTGGTCCAGTCGGAACTCGCGCTTGAACTGGTCACTGACTGACTCGGCTGTCCCAGCAATCCGCGCCGAGGACGGCCGGAGCGAAATTTCCAAAAAAGCGGCCCGCCTCCATCAGGAGGCGGGCCGCTTGGGTCAGTGTCCCTTAGCGGCGGGATGACTCCTGGCGCAGGGAATCCCGGATTTCAGTCAGCAGCGCGATCTGCGGATCTTCGGCGGCTTCTTCCTTGACGTCCTGATCGATGCCCAGCCTCCGGTTGCGGCGTTCGATCATGTGGTTCATCGGCACAACAATGACGAAGTAGATTGCACCGGCCACTAGCAGGAACGAGATGATTGCTGAGATGACGGATCCGTACATGAACCCCTCCCACTGCATGTCCTCCATGCCCTTGGCGTTGAAAAGCCGGCCGATCAAGGGCGTCAGCAGGCCGACAACGATGGAGTTGACGACGGCGCTGAAAGCAGCACCAATGACAACGGCTACAGCAAGGTCTACGACGTTGCCCTTCATTATGAAACTCTTAAATCCACTCAACATAGGATCCAAGCTAACGCACGATTGTTAACATCGGATGACAAGAGTGTTGTTTTCCGACGGTGTGTCAGGAGCAAACTGGGCAGAGTTGCCGTTACAGGCAGCCCGGATCTGTTTCCCGGCCAACGTTCACCCGGCCGGGCCGCCCAGTAACCCTCGCCGTTCCGCGCCGATGCGAAATATACCGGGCTCCATCGAAGAGACGATTCCGCCATCAGGGGCATCCGAGGATCGAATTCTCAACCCCTTCAACGTTTCTGCCCAGAGAACCGTCAAAGGAATGGCTGAATACGGAGCATCAATGATGGTGAAGGGGCCACCTAGCATCGCCGCTCCCACATGAAGTACTGGTGCTATCCACATCAACCCGAACGCGGCAACGACCGCAACTCGAATGCGGGGAGACGACCGCTTCTCAAGGAGATACAGGACCACAGGGAACATCAGAACGGCGTCGTACACAGCCAAATGGGGGGAGAACACAACGGTGGTTGCCAGCGCGCATACCCAGAAGCCTTGAACGCCCACGGGGGCACGAAGAGTCCGCAAGCGGAGCAGAAGAACTCCCAATCCAAGTGTCAGAGACGCCCATGCAAGATTGGGACTCAGCCATGCAGCCCAATCCGGCGGAATCAACGCGACTATTAGGGCCGGCAGGCTCACCATCTTCCAAGCCTGACCCAGTTGAACCTGCTCCGAATACATGGGGCTGGTGAGAGCGGCCGCCCACTCTTTCATGCCCTCAATTCCCACGAGGCCTACTGACGCAGCCGATAGAGCAACGACGACCGCGCAGAACGCGCCCAATGCCTTCCAGCTGCGAGTGAGCAGCAGCAGGAACGGAACAAGGAAAACATGTTGAGGCTTCATGAAGCCCAGTCCAAATATCGCACCGGCCGCGAGTGGGTGCCGCGTTGCCAGAAAATGCATGCCCAGAATCCAGACGGCGAGAATGAACGCAGAGTCTTGCCCCCCGCCCAGAAGCTCGAAAGCCGGCACCGAAGCGAGAAGGCCAAGCACTGCGGTTCTTCTCTTCATCAGCATGATTTTCGGAGCAATGCTTTTCAGGCTAAGGATGCACCATAGCAGCATGGCCAAAGTCAGTATCAGCCAGCATGTGGCGCTTAGGTTGTAATTCATGAGGGACAGAGGGACATAGAGCACAGCCACGAGGGGAGGGGAGACGAACCAGGAAAGCTTGGTCGTGGTTCCAATGGCGCTTTCCTGGTAAGCATGTTGAACTGCCGGGTCGTAAAGTTGGCCATGACCGCCTGACAGAATCAAGCCACCGCCCGTCCAGTGAGCCAGATAGTCGGGAAGGAAGGGGCCCTGGACTGTAGGATCCACGATCCGGCTGACTGACGATGACGCAACACCCAGAGCCCCAAGGACGACGAATATCAGTGGATAATTTCGGAGTCGTTCTTTTGTGATGAGCCTGTCGAATGCGCGAATAAAACGATGCCCGGCCCGATTGCATTTACTGAAAAGTTCAATGCCGGAGTTCACAATTGACTGACTGCGCATAGAAATGCATAGTACTCCAGACGTATCGCCAAAAGTCCGCGCCGGCGGCATTCCTCCCGTCCGGCTTTGTCCCGCCGCTGAGCGTTACAGGTAGCCCGGCGCTGCTTCCAGGCCGAAGTACTCCTCCAAGGTGTTGACGCCACCTTTCCTCATGTCCTTTGCGGCTTCCACGCCCACATACCGCAGGTGCCAGGACTCGTAGTAGTACCCCGTGACGGGGTGGAACATCCAGGGGTACCGCACCACAAAGCCAAAGCGGTACGCATTCGCCTTCGCCCACGCGGCTGCCGGCTGATCGGCAAAGCACGGCTGGAAACCACAGGCTCCGCCGCCGTCGCCAATATCGAAGGCCCAGCCCGTCTGGTGCTCGGAATGCCCGGGCCGCGCCGATGCGGTGTCCGCCTCGGGCTGCCCCCGCGTGGATACATAGCCGTTGTATGTGGCCATCTGCGTGCCGTACGAGCGGTACCCGCTGGCCAGCGTCATGGTGACGCCGTCCCCTGCCGCTGAAGCGAACAGCTGTTCCGCGGCAGCCGCCGTCGTACTGTTCAGCAACGCGGCTTCACCCGACACGGCGAGCCGGACGTTCGGCTGCACCAGGTCCGCCGGGACATAGTCCGCCGGAACCAGCGGGCGGTGCTTGTTGACCACCAGCCAGGGGCTGGCCGGATCCGTCAGGGAATGCTGCTGCGGCAAAGCTGCCGCGGACGACGACGGCACCGGAGCCGAGGATGTTTCGGTGGGGCTTGCTTGCGGCGTGGGGGAGTCCGGCGTGGGAGAGGAGGCTGCGGCCGCTGCGGCGGAGGGTGTTGCGGTACCGGCGGGCGAGGACGACGGCGGCAGCTGGGTTGCGCCGTCGGGCGTGCAGGCTGCCAGGACAGTCAGCCCCGCTCCAGCGGCGAGGAACCGGGCGAACGTGCGCCTGCTCGGCGCGGCCCCGCCAGCAACCGGGCTGTCGGAGGCCGGATGGCCTTCAGAACATTCGTGGCACATGTGTGCTAGACCTTCCTCAGCAGCATCCGGCGGATGGAGTGGTCCGCGTCCTTGGTAAGCACCAGCTGTGCACGGCCGCGGGTGGGCAGAACGTTCTCTTCAAGGTTCGGCTCGTTGATTCGCTTCCAGATGTCGCGGGCCGTGCTTTCCGCCTCAGGATCCGACAGCGTGGCGTACCGGTGGAAGTAGGATTCCGTCTGGGCGAACGCCGTGGTGCGGAGTTTGCGGAAGCGGTCCACGTACCACTCCTCGATGTAAGAGGTCTTGGCATCCACATAGATGGAGAAGTCGAAGAAGTCACTGAGGGCCAGGCCCTGTTTGCCGTCGTGCCGGGGACGTGCCGGGGCGAGCACATTCAGTCCTTCAACAATCAGCACGTCCGGGCGGCGGACCACAACTTCCTTGTCCGGAACGATGTCATAGGTGACGTGCGAGTACCAGGGAGCGCGCACTTCCTCCGCGCCGCTTTTGATTTCGCTCACAAAACGCAGCAGCGCACGGCGGTCGTAGGACTCCGGAAAACCCTTGCGCTCCAGCAGCTGACGGCGCTTGAGCTCGGCCAGCGGATACAGGAAACCGTCCGTGGTGATGAGTTCCACATTGGGGGTGCCCGGCCAGCGGCGGAGCATTTCGCGCAGCACACGGGCAATGGTGGACTTTCCCACCGCCACGGAGCCGGCAACGCCGATCACAAAGGGCGTCCGCTGCGTCCGTTCGCCCAGAAACGTTGTGGTGGCCGCGTGCAGCTGTCCCGCAGCCTCTACATACAGGTGAAGGAGCCGGGAGAGCGGCAGGTAGACCTCGCGGATTTCCTTCATGTCCAGGGGGTCGCCGAGGCCACGGAGACGGAGAATATCCTCTTCGTTAAGCGGCTGCTCCATCTGGGCTGCAAGCCGGGACCAGGTCTGCCGGTCCAGCTCCACGAACGGGGAGACGCCGTCGCCGTTCGCTTCGTTGCGTTGCAAAGTCACCCTAGAGATTCTGCCCCGCGCAGGGCTGAGAGCGAAATGCGAGAGGCCGGGACCGCGCCTCATTGCGGCCGGTTATCCTACGTCTGATGTCTCACGGGCCAGCTAGGCTTGGGTCCATGTGTGGAATCGTAGGATATGTAGGTCATTCAGCGGGCCGGGGAAATGCCGGCCACAACGCCCTGGACGTAGTTCTAGAAGGGCTGCGCCGCCTGGAGTACCGCGGCTACGACTCGGCCGGCGTCGCCGTCGTGGCTGACGGCGTCATCTCCTCACGGAAGAAGTCCGGCAAACTGAGCAACCTCCTTGCCGAGCTCGAAGAGAGCCCGCTGCCGGGATCCTTCACCGGAATCGGCCACACCCGCTGGGCCACCCACGGCGGCCCCACGGACCAGAACGCCCACCCGCACCTGTCCGACGGCGGCAAGCTGGCCCTCATCCACAACGGCATCATCGAAAACTTCGCCGAGCTCAAGCAGGAGCTGGTGGCAAAGGGTGCGCAGTTTGCTTCCGAGACGGACACCGAGGTGGCCGCGGCACTGCTGGGCGACATCTTCCGGACCAAGCTCAACGGTGACACCTCCAACGGCGGCCTCACCAAGGCCATGCAGCTGGCCTGCCAGCGCCTGGAAGGCGCCTTCACACTGCTGGCAGTGCACGCTGACCAGCCCGACGTCGTTGTGGCCGCCCGCCGCAACTCGCCCCTGGTGGTGGGACTCGGCGACGGCGAGAACTTCCTCGGCTCCGACGTCTCCGGCTTCATCGACTACACACGCCGTGCCGTGGAACTGGGCCAGGACCAGATCGTCACCATCACCGCGGACTCAGTGGAAATCACCGACTTCTTCGGGGCGCCCGCCGAAGGCAAGGAGTACCACGTTGACTGGGACCCGGCCTCCGCGGAAAAGGGCGGATTTCCGTCCTTTATGGAGAAGGAAATCCACGATCAGCCGGACGCCGTAGCTCAGACCCTTCTGGGCCGTTCTGACATCCACGGCAGGCTGACCCTGAATGAGCTGCGGATCGATCCGCAGCTGCTTAAGAGCGTCAACAAGATCATCGTCCTGGCCTGCGGCACCTCCGCCTACGCCGGTCAGGTTGCCAAGTACGCCATTGAGCACTGGTGCAGGATCCCCACCGAGGTGGAGCTCTCCCACGAGTTCCGCTACCGCGATCCCATTGTTGACGCCAACACCCTGATCGTTTCCATCTCCCAGTCCGGCGAGACCATGGACACGCTGATGGCTGTCCGGTACGCCAAGGAGCAGGGCGCCAAGACGCTCTCCATCTGCAACACCAACGGCTCCACCATCCCGCGCGAATCCGACGCCGTGCTGTACACGCACGCCGGCCCGGAAATCGCGGTGGCGTCCACCAAGGCGTTCCTGGCACAGATCACGGCCGCTTACCTGCTGGGCCTGTACCTGGCACAGCTGCGCGGCAACAAGTTCCAAGGCGAGATCAAGGACATCCTGGCCGATCTTGGGAAGATCCCGGCCAAGATCCAGCGCATCCTGGACAACGAGGGCCAAATCAAGGAATTGGGCCGGGCCATGGCAGACGCCAAGTCCGTACTCTTCCTGGGCCGCCATGTGGGCTTCCCGGTGGCCATGGAAGGTGCGCTCAAGCTCAAGGAGCTGGCCTACATCCACGCCGAAGGCTTCGCCGCCGGCGAACTGAAGCACGGACCGATCGCACTGATCGAAGAGGGCCAGCCCGTGTTTGTGGTGGTACCGTCCCCGCGCGGCCGGGACTCCCTGCACGCCAAGGTGGTCTCCAACATCCAGGAAGTCCGGGCCCGTGGCGCCAAGACCATTGTGATTGCCGAAGAGGGCGACGAGGCAGTCAAGGCCTACGCCGAGCACGTCTTCTACATCCCGGAGACGCCCACGCTCCTGGCGCCCCTGCTGGCCACGGTGCCGCTGCAGATCTTCGCGCTGGCGCTCGCCTCGGCCAAGGGTTACGACGTGGACCAGCCACGCAACCTCGCCAAGAGCGTCACCGTCGAGTAGCCACCGCGGAGGCGGGAGCCGCGTCGGTGACGGCAGCCGCCTCTACGGTAGCGCGAGCCGCCTCTATGCGGGGTCTTTGCTCGCCAGTTCTTTGACCCAACCGGGAGTGTCGCGGCCCAGCCGTGTGTCCAGCGTGACGCGCAGCCGGGCCGCTGCAGCGTGCACCCCGCGCCGGTCCTGCGTGACCTGCTCCGGGGAGCGAGGAGCCAAGGCCGTCTCAGAGCCGCGCGTACCTTCGGCCTCCCGGACGGGTTGCTTCCAGGCGACATCCAGCAGGACGAGTTCCTCTTCCGTGGCCAGCCGGCTGTGCGCCTGCAGGTCCACCATCTTCAAGCCCATTTCAGCGCGCTTCGGCTCTTTGGAGAGCGAAGCGTCAAGCGCCCATTGGGTCCTGTTCCACCATTCGGCTCTGTTGTCCGCGCGGCGTTTCTGCCATAACGCAGCCGCTGCGATCAGCCCGGCGACAACTGCAGCGAAGACGGGAGCCAACGCGCCCCACACCTGCCACGCTTCGGCTGGTGCCGACTGCAGGAGAAGGGTGCCGGAAGGCGGTGAAGGGTCCACGGCACCAGCTTAGGCCGTCACATCCGCCGGGAGCCGGAGGACGGCTGGTGCAATCTGTTGCGGCAGCCGGGTGCTGGCACTGTCCTAGCCAAGCACGCGTCACCGTCACCGTCACCGTAGAATAGCCGCATGATTGTTGGAATTGGCGTAGACGTTGTAGACATCGAGCGGTTCGGCCGGCAGCTGGAGCGCACCCCCGGGCTGCGCGACCGGTTGTTTGTACCTGCCGAGCGGGAACTGAACACCCGCTCCCTTGCTGCGCGGTTCGCCGCCAAGGAAGCAGTTGCCAAAGTGCTGGGCGCTCCAGCCGGCATGAACTGGCAGGACTGCTGGATCGGCCTGGACCAGAACGGCCCCACCATCCAGATCAAGGGAACAGTGCTGGCTGTGGCCGAGTCCAAGGGCGTCAAGCGCTGGCACGTCTCCATGAGCCATGACGGCGGGATCGCCACTGCCACAGTCCTGGCCGAGGGCTGAACTTGATTATGGGTATAGGACCGCGGCGGGACTGAGCACGTGATCAGCGCCTACACCGGGACCCAGATGCGAGAGGCTGAAGAGCCCTTCCTGGCCTCGGGTATGGGCGATGCACTAATGCAGCGGGCCGCGTACGGCCTCGCGAACGCCGTGATCCGCGAACTCCAGTCACGGGGCAAGCGCCTCTACGGAGCCAGCATCGCTGTCCTCGCAGGCAAAGGCAATAACGGCGGGGACGGGCTGTTCGCCGCCGCTTTACTGGCCCGACGAGGGATGCGTACGACGGCGGTGCTCACATCCGGCGGGGCCCATGCCGAGGCATTGGCTGCTTTTGAACGGGCCGGCGGGCGGGTTTGCCTGCTGACTGACGCGAACGCCACCGAGCTTGCGGCGGAAGCCGCGGGGGCCGACGTCGTACTGGATGCAATCCTGGGGACCGGGGCCAGCGGAGGGCTGCGCGGTCCGGCTGCCGGGCTGGTGGCCAGGCTGGCCGGCCAGCGCACCGCCGGAAGCGGGCTGGTGATTGCGTGCGACGTCCCAAGCGGCGTGGACCCGGACACGGGCGAGTCCCATCTGCCCGTTCTGGCCGCTGATGTCACGGTGACGTTCGGCGCCGCCAAGGCCGGACTGCTGGCGGATCCGGGGGCTGATTATGCCGGGCGGGTACAGGTGGTGCCGATCGGGATCGAGAAGTCACTGCCGTGGCCCCAACTCAAACGCCTGGAAGCCGGAGACTTGGCCGCGTTACTTCCCCGGCCCGAGCGACGGTCACACAAGTACTCCCGCGGGGTGCTCGGCGTGGTGGCGGGTTCGGCCGCGTATCCGGGAGCCGCGGTGCTCGCTTGCCGCGGAGCGCTCGCGGCCGGAGCCGGCATGGTGCGTTACCTGGGCCCGCCGGACGTGGCGAACGTCGTCCGCCAGGCCTGTCCCGAGGTGGTGTGCAGCTCCGGGTCTGTTGCGCAGACGCACGTGCAGGCCTGGCTGGTGGGCCCCGGAATGGATGGCAGCGACCACCAGCAGGCGCAGCGTGCGGTCGATGCGGCTGATTCCGGTCTTCCGGTTATTGCCGACGCCGGGGCGCTGCCGGCACTGCCCGACGTCCTCGCCCCGCAGGTGGTGCTGACTCCGCATGCGGGCGAACTGGCTGTGCTGCTCAAGCGGCTCGGGGTTGAGCTGGACCGCCCAGGTGTGGAAGCGTCAACGCTGGGAGCTGTGCGCCGGGCCGCCGGACTGACCGAGGCAACTGTCCTCCTCAAGGGTGCAACCACGCTGGTGGCATCGCCGTTCCAGGACTTCTACAGCCAGTCGGAAGGCACGCGTTGGCTGGCCACGGCAGGCAGCGGGGACGTTCTGTCCGGCGTCATCGGTGCGCTGCTCGCACAGCTGGGTCACGACGTCGGGCACTTCAGTGATGCCGGGATCGATCCGGACGAGAGATGGGCGGCGATAGCCGCGATGGCCGCGTGTCTGCATGGGCTGGCGGGCGTGGAAGCGTCAGCCGGCGGCCCGCTGACCGCGGGCCGGATAGCGGACGCCGTGCCTGGGGTATGGTCGAAAACCAGCAAACTTAGTAATCCCGACTCCTGGAAACGTAATAGTCACACGTACCCGTTACGGTAAAGCTAGGTCCGTTTTTGAACTGCACTTGACCCCTTTTTCCAACACCAGCTGTTGGACCGCATTGAGGAGCACGAATGGAAATCTGGCCCGGCTCGGCATACCCGCTGGGTGCTACTTTTGACGGCACCGGCACCAACTTTGCCCTGTTCAGCGAACACGCGGAAAAGATAGAGCTCTGCCTGTTTGACGATTCCGGCACGGAAACCCGGTACGAACTGGTGGAAGTGGACGGGTACGTGTGGCACTGCTATTTGCCGCAGGTCCAGCCCGGTCAGAAGTACGGGTACCGCGTCCACGGGGACTACGATCCCGCCGCGGGAAACCGTTTCAACCCCAACAAGCTTCTCCTGGACCCCTACGCCAAGGCCGTCCACGGCCAGATCGATTGGGACCCCGCGCTTTTCTCGTACACCATGGGTGATCCGGGATCCCGCAACGATGCCGATTCTGCCCCGCACATGATGCTCGGCGTGGTCATCAACCCCTTCTTCGACTGGGACGGGGACCAGAACCTGCGGGTCCCGTACCACCGCTCCGTCATCTACGAGGCCCATGTGAAAGGCCTCACCCAGTTGCACCCGGAGGTCCCGGAGGAGCAGCGGGGCACCTACGCCGGCGTGGCCCACCCCTCCGTCGTCGCGCACCTGCAAAAGCTGGGCATCACGGCGATCGAGCTTATGCCGGTCCACCAGTTCGTCAACGACGGCACCCTGCAAGAGAAGGGCCTGAACAACTACTGGGGCTATAACACCATCGGCTTCTTCGCCCCGCACAACCGCTACAGCTCAACGGGGGACACCGGCCAGCAGGTCCAGGACTTCAAGGCCATGGTCCGGTCGCTGCACAAGGCCGGCATCGAGGTAATCCTGGACGTGGTCTACAACCACACGGCAGAGGGCAACCATCTGGGCCCCACACTGTCCTTCAAAGGCATCGACAACGCCTCCTACTACCGGTTGATGGAGGGCGATCTCCAGCACTACATGGACTACACCGGCACGGGCAATTCGCTCAACGTCCGGCAGCCGCACTCCCTGCAGCTGCTGATGGATTCGCTGCGCTACTGGGTGACCGAAATGCATGTTGACGGATTCCGCTTCGATCTCGCCTCAACGCTGGCCCGGGAGTTCTACGACGTCGACAAACTCTCCACCTTCTTCGAACTCATCCAGCAGGACCCGGTGGTCTCCCAGGTCAAACTCATCGCCGAGCCCTGGGATGTGGGCCCGGGCGGGTACCAGGTGGGAAACTTCCCGCCGCAGTGGACCGAATGGAACGGCAAATACCGCGACACGGTCCGCGACTTCTGGCGCGGTGAGCCGGCCACGCTGGGCGAGTTCGCCTCACGCATCACGGGCTCCGCCGACCTCTACGAGCACTCCGGCCGGCGCCCCGTGGCATCCATCAACTTCGTCACGGCCCACGACGGCTTCACCCTGGCGGACCTGGTGTCCTACAACGAGAAGCACAACGACGCCAACGGCGAGGGCAACAACGACGGCGAATCCCACAACCGCTCCTGGAACTGCGGGGTGGAGGGACCCACCGACGATCCTGCCGTGCTGGGACTCAGGGCCCGGCAGCAGCGCAACTTCATTGCATCCATGCTGCTCTCCCAAGGCGTCCCCATGCTGGTCCATGGAGACGAGCTGGGGCGCACCCAGCAAGGAAACAACAACGGCTACTGCCAGGATTCCGAACTGACCTGGATCAACTGGGACACCGTGGACCAGCCGCTGGTGGAATTCACCTCCGCAGTCAACGCACTGAGGGCAAAACACCCCACGTTCCGGCGCAGCCGCTTCTTTGACGGACGTCCGGTGCGTCGAGGCGAAGGCGAGCGGCTGCCGGACATCGTATGGCTTGATGTTGACGGTTCAACCATGCAGCCCGAGGACTGGGACAGCGGCTTCGGTCGTTCGGTCGGTGTGTTCCTCAACGGCGACGGCATCCGCGGGCGCGACGCCAGGGGCCGGCGCATCACGGACGTGAACTTCATGCTGTACTTCAACGCCCACGACGACGAAGTGGACTTCAAGCTCCCCGCTGATGAATATGCGCCTGCCTGGGACATCATCATCGACACCGCGGGCCAAGGCGCTGACTCTGAACCGGTGCAGGCCGCCGACACGCTGACCGTGGCCGCCAAGTCGCTGGTGGTGCTTCGCGCCCACAGCACACCTGAGACAGAGCCGGACCATTCAGTGGCTGCCTCGCTCGCCGCGCTGTCACAGACGGCCACATCCGAGTCCGCTGCGCTGACCACACCAACCGTGCCCGAACGCAATGAGATCAGGAAGGCCCGGGAACAGAAGTCCGGAGCGCAAAAGGAAAGGGACGCGTGAGGACACCCGTATCCACGTACCGGCTTCAGATCCGGGCCGGTTTCACCCTCCACGACGCCGCGCGGACGGTACCGTACCTGCACTCCCTCGGCGCAGACTGGCTCTACCTTTCACCGCTGTTGACCGCCGAACGAGGGTCCGACCACGGCTATGACGTCACCGATCCCTCGTCCGTGGACCCGGAGCGGGGCGGGCCGGAGGGGCTGCTGGCACTCTCTGCTGCAGCCCGCGCCGTCGGTATGGGCGTGCTGGTGGACATTGTGCCCAACCATGTGGGCGTGGCATCGCCGCACCAGAACCCGTGGTGGTGGTCCCTGCTGAAGGAAGGCCGCCAGTCCCGCTATGCGGAAGCGTTCGACGTCGACTGGGACTTCGCCGGGGGCCGCCTCCGGATCCCGGTGCTGGGCAGTGACCATGACGTTGACCAGCTGGAAATCCACGACGGCGAACTCCGGTACTACAGCCACCGCTTTCCGTTGGCCGCGGGTACATTTTCCGCGGGAGACAGCCCGCAGACCGTCCATGACCGGCAGCATTATGAGCTGGTGGCCTGGCGCCGCGCCGACGACGAACTGAACTACCGGCGCTTCTTTGCCGTCAACACCCTTGCAGGCATCCGGGTTGAGGTCCCCTGGGTCTTTAACGAGGCACACGCCGAGATTGTCCGCTGGTTCCGTGACGGGCTGGTGGACGGCCTCCGCGTGGATCATCCTGACGGTCTGGCCGATCCCTCGGGCTATCTGCGCCGGCTCAAGGAAGTCACCGGCGGCGCCTATGTGCTGGTGGAAAAAATCCTGGAACCGGGCGAGGACCTGCCGCCGGACTTCGAGTGCGAAGGCACCACCGGCTATGACGCCCTGGCTGATGTGGACCGTCTTTTTGTGGATCCGCTGGGACAGGCACCACTGACGCGACTTGATTCACTGCTGCGGGGCAGCGCCGAAGTCACGGACTACGCGGACATGATCCACGGCACCAAACGGGATATTGAAGACGGTATCCTGCAATCCGAAATCCTGAGGTTGGCGCGTCTTCTGCCGATGGATTCGGGCCTGACTGAAGAGCAGTCCGCGGACGCACTGGCGGAAATCATCGCCGCATTCCCTGTCTACCGGACGTACCTGCCTGAAGGCGCAGGCGTACTCAAGGAAGCCTGCCGCGCGGCAGTGGAAGCGAAACCGGAACTTGCGGCCGCCGTCGGGGTCCTCCTGCCGCTCCTGAATGATCCAGGCCAGGAACTGGGCCGGAGGTTCCAGCAGACGTCCGGGATGGTGATGGCCAAAGGTGTGGAAGACACCGCGTTTTACCGCTACACCCGTCTGGGGACCCTCACCGAAGTGGGTGCCGACCCCACGGAGTTCTCCCTGACGCCCGCGGATTTCCATTCGCGGATGCAGCGGCGGCAGAAGTCGCTTCCGCTGGCCATGACCACTCTCACCACGCATGACACCAAACGCAGCGAGGACACCCGGGCCCGGATCTCCGTGATCTCCGAGATGGTGCCGGAATGGTCCGCCACGCTTGCCAAACTGCGGGAGCTGGCGTCGCTGCCGGACGGTCCGCTGGCCTCCCTGCTGTGGCAAGCCATCGCGGGGGCCTGGCCCGCGGGGCGTGACCGGTTGCGCAGCTACGCCGAAAAAGCCGCGCGCGAGGCGGGCAACTCCACCAGCTGGACGGAGCCGGACGAGGCCTTCGAAGAAAAGCTGCTGGCCGCCGTGGACGCGGTGTTTGATGTTCCTGAGGTGCGGAGGGAGCTCACGGCGTTTGTGGCCCGGATCGAGCCGCACGGTGCCTCCAACTCGCTCTCCGCCAAGCTGGTCCAGCTCACCATGCCCGGCCTCCCGGACGTCTACCAGGGCACCGAGTTCTGGGACCGGTCACTCGCTGATCCGGACAACCGGCGGACTGTCGATTTTGGCCTGCGGGCTGCCGCCCTGGCGGAACTCGATGAGGGCGTGCTGCCGGCAACGTTCCAGGCTGAAGCCAGCAAGCTGCTGGTGACCTCCCGGGCGCTGCGGCTGCGGCGGGACCGGCCTGAACTTTTCTCCGGCTACCGGCCTGTGCTCGCTTCCGGTCCGGCCGCTGAGCACCTCGTGGCATTCGACCGCGGGGCCGGTTCGGCAGGCGGGGCCGTGACTCTGGCAACCCGGCTGCCCTACGGGCTGGAACGTGCCGGCGGATGGCGGGACACCGCCGTCGAGCTGGCCGCAGAAATGCGTGATGAGCTGACCGGAAAGAGCTTTGGCCCGGGACCTGTGGCCGTGGCGGATGTGCTGCTGATCTATCCGGTGGCGCTGCTGGTTCCCGGATCCCAGTCCGGGGAGGCTAAATGAGCCGGCCGGTCAGTGGAGCCGGGCGCTTTGACGTGTGGGCGCCCGGCGCCGGGGCCCTGACACTGCTGGCAGACGGGCAGCGGCATCCAATGACGGCACACGGCGGGGGCTGGTGGTCCGCGCCCGATGCCCCCACCTCCGGCGAGGTGGATTACGGCTATCTGCTCGGCGGCGACGCACACCCGCTGCCCGATCCGCGCTCCCGGCGCCAGCCGTCCGGCGTCCATTCGCTGTCCCGGACTTTCGATCCCGCGGAACATGACTGGCAGGACGCGGCCTGGGCCGGAAAGGAACTGCGGGGTTCGGTCATCTACGAGTTGCATCTGGGCACTTTTACACCCGAAGGCACTCTGGACTCGGCCACCGGGAAACTTGACTACCTCGCCGGGCTGGGCATCGACTTCGTCGAACTCCTGCCCGTCAACGCGTTCAACGGCACGCACAACTGGGGCTACGACGGCGTGCAGTGGTTTGCCGTCCACGAGGGCTACGGCGGTCCGGCCGCCTATCAGCGCTTCGTGGATGCAGCCCATTCTGCAGGCCTCGGCGTGATCCAGGACGTGGTCTACAACCACCTGGGACCGAGTGGAAACTACCTGCCCCGATTCGGGCCCTACCTCAGGCAGGGGGAGGGCAACACCTGGGGAGAATCGGTCAACCTGGACGGGCCCGGCTCGGATGAGGTCCACGGCTACATCCTGGAGAACGCTGCCATGTGGCTCCGCGATTTCCATGTGGACGGGCTGCGGCTTGACGCCGTCCATGCCCTCCGCGACGAACGGGCGGTCCGCATCCTCGAGGAGCTCGGCGCCTTGGGAAACACCGTTTCGGCCGAAACCGGAAGGCCTGCCACACTGATCGCCGAATCCGATCTGAACGATCCGCGGCTCCTGTACCCTCGCGCGACCCACGGCTACGGGCTGGCCGGTCAATGGAGCGACGACTTCCACCACGCCGTCCACGTCAACCTCAGCGGTGAAACCACCGGATACTATGCCGATTTTGATTCGCTGGCCGCGCTGGCCAAGGTCCTGCGGGGCGGGTTCTTCCACGATGGCAGCTACTCCAGCTTCCGGGGCCGCCATCACGGACGGCCGATCGACGCCGGACTGGTGGACCCCGCCGCCCTGGTGGTCTGCAGCCAGAACCACGATCAGATCGGCAACCGGGCCACGGGTGACCGGCTGTCCCAGTCGTTGCACTACGGCCAGCTCGCACTGGCTGCCGTGATCACCCTGACCTCGCCCTTCACCCCCATGCTGTTCATGGGCGAGGAATACGGCGCAACCACCCCCTGGCAGTTCTTCACATCGCACCCCGAACCGGAGCTCGGCAAGGCAACGGCGGAGGGCAGGATCCGCGAGTTCGAGCGGATGGGGTGGGACCCCGCCGTCGTCCCCGATCCGCAGGACCCGGAAACGTTCCGCCGCTCCAAACTGGACTGGACGGAACCTTCCGGCGGCGAACATGCGCGGCTTCTTGAGCTGTACCGTTCGCTCATTTCGCTCCGCCGGGCCACTCCCGAGCTGGCGGGGCTGGGGTTTGAGGAAACCCACGTTGAGTTCGACGACGACGCCGGCTGGCTCCGTTTCCGCCGCGGCCCGGTTGAGGTGCTGCTGAATTTCTCGGACAGCTCCTGCCGTCTGGGCAACGCCGGCGCCGAAATCCTGTTGGCCACCCATGACTCGGTGCTGCGTGAGGGAGGCTCCGTGGAACTTCCGCCGTGGAGCGCCGCGATCCTCAGCACCTCAATTGGCCGCTGAATTGGCCGGCGAAAGGGAGATCCGGCCTCAGCCCGCGGCGTAACTTTCCCTCCTCACTGTGTAGCCTGCATCACAGCTGGCAGGATAGAACGTATGACTTATTCGGCTGCGGAAAACCGCTATGAAACCATGCCCTACCGCCGCGTCGGACGCAGCGGACTGAAGCTCCCGGCCATCTCGCTGGGCCTGTGGCACAACTTCGGCGACGACAAGCGCTTTGACGAACAGCGCTCCATCCTGCGCCGTGCCTTCGACCTCGGCGTGAACCACTTCGACCTTGCCAACAACTACGGCCCGCCGGACGGCTCCGCGGAAACCAACTTCGGCCGCCATCTCCAGGACGACTTCAAGCCCTACCGCGACGAGCTGATCATCTCCACCAAGGCCGGCTACTACATGTGGCCGGGCCCGTACGGTGAATGGGGCTCCCGCAAATCGCTGCTGTCCAGCCTGGACCAGTCCCTGCAGCGCATGGGACTGGATTACGTGGACATCTTCTACAGCCACCGGCCGGACCCGGATACACCCATGGAAGAGACCATGGGAGCCCTTGATCACGCTGTCCGCTCGGGCAAAGCCCTGTACGCCGGCATCTCCTCCTACACTCCGGAGCAGACCATCGAGGCCGCCCGGATCCTCAAAGAACTCGGCACTCCGCTCCTCATCCACCAGCCCAGCTACTCTATGCTGAACCGCTGGACCGAGAACGGCACCCCCAACCTGTACGAGGCACTGGACCAGGTGGGCGCCGGTTCCATCGCGTTCTCTCCGTTGGCCCAAGGCATGCTGACGGACCGGTACCTCAACGGAATTCCGGCTGACTCGCGGGCGGCCAAGGAACGCTTCCTGTCAGAATCAGCCCTCACGGAAGAGAAGCTTGACCGCGTGCGCGGCCTGCGCGCCATTGCCGAAGGCCGGGGACAGTCCCTGGCCCAGATGGCCATCGCATGGATTCTGCGCGATCAGCCCAAGGGATCATCCGTAACCTCGGCACTCGTTGGCGCTTCCAGCGTCAAGCAGCTCGAAGATACGCTGTACGCCATCAACAACCTGGAGTTCTCCCAGGAGGAGCTGACAGCGATCGACGAGTTCGCCGTCGAATCAGACATCAATCTGTGGGCACAGAAGTAACAGCCCGCCGGGCATAGCCCGGACGTAACACTGTGCCGGGGCCGGCCGGGAACAATTCCGGCCCCCGTACAGTTAGTTAGAATGTTAGGGCGCCCCATGGCGCTGTGCCCGTCCGCCGCCGTCGTAGTTTCATTCATGGCCGCGAAGGGCACCTGAAGTTTGTTCTCAAAGGAGTTCCGTGTCTTCGAATCCGATTCGTGTTGCAATCGTAGGTGTGGGTAACTGCGCCGCCTCGCTGGTCCAGGGTGTCCATTACTATCGGGATGCCGACCCCCAGGCCACGATCCCCGGTCTGATGCACGTTGAGTTCGGCAAGTACCACGTCAATGACGTCCAGTTTGTTGCGGCGTTCGACGTCGATGGCAAGAAGGTGGGTGTTGACCTCGCTGACGCCATCCTGGCCAGCGAAAACAACACCATCAAGATCGCCGACGTCCCGCCCACCGGTGTGATCGTGCAGCGCGGCCACACTCTTGACGGACTGGGGAAGTACTACCTCGAAACCATTGAGCAGTCCACGGAGGAGCCGGTCAATGTTGTCCAGGCTCTGAAAGACGCCAAGGTTGACGTTATGGTCTGCTACTTGCCCGTTGGTTCTCAGGAAGCCGCAGAGTTCTACGCCCAGTGCGCCATTGACGCCGGTGTTGGCTTCGTGAACGCCCTTCCGGTGTTCCTGGCCGGCACCAAGGAATGGGCCGATAAATTCACCGCTGCGGGTGTGCCGATCGTTGGCGACGACATCAAGAGCCAGATCGGTGCCACCATCACGCACCGCGTTATGGCCAAGCTGTTCGAAGACCGAGGCGTCACGCTGGACCGCACCTACCAGCTGAACGTCGGCGGCAACATGGACTTCAAGAACATGCTGGAGCGCGACCGCCTCGAATCCAAGAAGATCTCCAAGACCCAGGCTGTGACGTCCAACGTCGAAGCCTATATTGCCCCGCGTGACGTCCACATCGGCCCGTCCGATTACGTCCAGTGGCTCGATGACCGCAAGTGGGCCTTCGTCCGCCTCGAAGGCCGCAACTTCGGCGACGCCCCGGTGTCCCTGGAATACAAGCTGGAAGTCTGGGACTCACCCAACTCCGCCGGTGTGATCATCGACGCCATCCGTGCAGCGAAGATCGGCCTGGACCGCGGCATTGGCGGGCCGCTGTTGTCCGCATCGAGCTACTTTATGAAGTCCCCGCCGGAGCAGTTCAACGACGACCTCGCCCGCGACAAGGTTGAAGCCTTCATCCGCGGAGACGTGGAGCGCTGACCATTCACCTCCCACCCGGTTGCTCTATCACGTGTGGTTCCCAAATCCCTGGTTTGGCTGCCACAAGTGATAGAGCAACTGATGTTTAACGGGGACGGAGGGCGAGCCGGACTTTGCGGACCGCACCGCGGAAGTCGTCGGCCAGATCTTCTGCGTTGAATTTGACATACCTCCACCCCGCAGAGTTGAACGATTCGTCCCGGCGATTGTCGCGGGACTGCTGCTCGCGCGTGAGGTGATGGCCGCCGTCGTACTGGATGGCGATCTGATGCTCCCGGTAGCCGAGGGCCGCGGCGGGTGAAAACGGGTCATCCTGGACAATCCTCAGCTGCAGCTCAGGTTCGGGAAGTCCGGTAGCCGTCAGCGCCAGGCGCAGGAATGTTTCCGGCGCGGAATCGGCGCCGACAAGGATCACCTCCAGTGCCTGGCGCGCCTTGACGGTTCCTTTGAGCTTCGGGTGGCGCTTCAGCATTTCCTGCAGCTGCGGAATGGTTGCCCAGGGCTCGGCGCGGTACTCGAGGCCCGGTCGGGGCGACGGACCAGTTGGTCGCCGGCCGCAACGAGATCCTCAAGCGGCAGGGTTGGGGCAAGGTCAAGCCATGTCCGCGCCGGCGTTGAAATGCGGATGCCGTCCAGCTCTGTGACCTCGTCCTCGAAGGCAAGTACTGTATGTCCGACGACGCCCTGCCGCCGGACCGATGGCAACCCCCTGGGCTTGATGAGGTGGAGTTCACGACAGTCCCGGAACCAGGACGGGAGCCACAGTAGTGAGATCGGATGAACGGAGCCGGCCGCTGCTCAGGCCGGCGGACCGGGCCTCATGGACGGTGAATGGTGCGGTGGCGAGGTGGGCCGGCAAAGGCGCAGATGGACGCATGGGCACCATTGTTGCCCGGACGCCCCCGACGTCGCTGAAGTTATCCACAATCTGGCGGCACCCCTCCTCCACAGCCCCTCGCCGGTCCCGTTCGGGACCCAGCTATCTGCCCGGCTGCCCGGCCCGTTGCTCTATCACTTGTAGCCGTCAAAAGGGTGGAATGGGAACCACAAGTGATAGAGCAACGGGAGGGTCAGAAGAGCCCGACTGCGTTGCCGGCATCGTCCACGTCCATGCGCATGGCCGCGGGAACTGCGGGCAGGCCCGGCATGGTCATCACCGCACCTGTGAGGGCAACGATGAAGCCTGCGCCGGTCCTGGGGATGAGATCGCGGACGTGCACGGTGAAGCCCTTGGGCGCCCCGAGCTTGGAGGCGTCGTCGCTGAACGAGTATTGGGTTTTGGCCATGCACACGGGCATCCCGGACCAGCCGTTCTTCTCGATATCCGCCAAGCGTCTCAGGGCCGGCACTGAAAAATCCACGCCATCGGCCCCGTAAATCTCCTGCACAATGGTGCGGATCTTGTCCTCCACAGACAGCTCCAGGGCATAAAGGTGCCGGAAACTGCTGGGACCGTACACGGCTGCGGCCACCTTCGCAGCAAGTTCGTCGCCGCCGTCGCCGCCACCGCCCCGGCCCCACACATCGGCCACTGCGGCCTGCACGCCTTCGCGGCCACACCAGTCCAACAACCAGTCGAGCTCCTCCTGCGAGTCGGTGGCAAACTTGTTGATGGCCACCACCGGCGTGATGCCGAATTTCTCCACGTTGTGGACGTGCCGCTGCAGATTGACAACGCCGGCCGCCAAGGCTTCAACGTTGGGCACCTTGAGCTGATCCTTGGCCACGCCGCCGTGCATTTTCAGGGCCCGGACGGTAGCCACCACCACCACCGCCGATGGCGCAACATCGGCCACGCGGGCCTTGATGTCCATGAACTTCTCAGCACCCAGATCCGCGCCGAAGCCGGCCTCCGTGACCACAATGTCTGCCAGCCGGCGTGCCGTCTGCGTAGCGATCAGTGAGTTACAGCCATGGGCGATATTCGCGAACGGACCGCCATGCACCAGAGCCGGGGTGCCGGCAATGGTCTGGACCAGATTGGGCTTAATGGCGTCCTTGAGAAGCATGGTCAGTGCGCCCTGCACGCCCAGATCCGCCACCGTCACGGGCACCCTGGCATAGGTATAGCCGAACGTGATCCGGCCCAGACGCTCACGGAGATCCGCCAGATCCGTGGCCAGGCAGAACACGGCCATAATCTCCGAGGCCACCGTGATGTCGAAACCGTCCTGGCGCGGGACGCCCTGGGTGGGGCCGCCGAGGCCGATCACCACTTCGCGGAGCGAGCGGTCGTTCATGTCCAGCACCCGCTTGAATGTCATACGGCGCGGATCGATGTTCAGTTCGTTTCCCTGGTAAATGTGGTTGTCCACCAGCGCCATCAGGGCGTTGTTGGCTGACGTGACTGCGTGGAAGTCCCCGGTGAAATGGAGGTTGATTTCTTCCATGGGCAGCACCTGGGAGTACCCGCCGCCGGCCGCGCCCCCTTTCATGCCGAGGATGGGACCCAGCGACGGTTCCCGCAGGGCGATCATCACCTTGTGCCCGGCCTTGGCCAGCGAATCGGCCAGGCCAACGGTGGTGGTGGACTTCCCTTCGCCCGCAGGCGTGGGCGACATTGCAGACACGAGCACCACCCGTCCGGCGGGTGCCGGAGCCTCGAGCCGCGCGGGATCAATCTTTGCCTTGTATCGGCCGTAAAGCTCCAACGCATCCAGATTGATTCCGGCGGCCTCGGCGATCTCCTCGATGGGACGCATAACAGCCCGCTGCGCAATCTCCAGATCACTCTCAAGCGCATTCACGAAGTTGCTCTCAGACATCGTTGTCCTTTGGCTCAGGCCCCGCCGGTTGGCGCAGGCTCCGTTCAGGTGGTGTGGGCGGCAGCGGCCGTACGGCTCATCAGGGATTCATCGACGGCGGCGTGGTAGCTTTCCAGCGTAATGGCGGCGGTTCGCTGCCAGCCGGAGTTCTGGGCATGGACGGAGGCGGCGCGGCCCATGTCCTCTCTGGTGGCGGGATCGTCATAGAGGGCTTCCAAGACATCGGTCCAGTCCCCGGCGCCATGCCCTTCCACCAGCAGCCCGGTCCGCCCATGGCAGATGGCGCGGGAGAGCCCGCCCACCCGGGTTGCCACCACGGGGGTGCCGCAGGCCTGGGCCTCCAGCGCCACGAGCCCGAAGGACTCGCTGAAGGAAGGCATCACCACCACATCGGCGGAGCGGTACCAGCCAGCCAGCTCCGGTGCGCTGACCGGCGGATGGTGAGTAACGACGTCGTCCATTCCGGAAGCGCTGACCAGCGATTTGAGGTTAAAGTCCTTGGCCCCGCTCAGCTCACCGAGAATAGTCACCTGAAGATCAATGTCAGGGCGGCGGGAGCGCAACAGCGCGGCCGCCTCGACGAGGATCTGCGGACCCTTGAGACGCTGGATGCGGCCGGCAAACAGCAGATGGAAGGTGCTGGGGAGTACTCCGCGCTCGGCCCGTGACCGGCTGCGGAACGCTGGAGTGAACACCGCCAGGTCGACGCCGGGCGGGGCGATGTCGATGTGGTCGAAATCGGCGTCGTAGTGCGCCACGAGTTCGGCTGCCTCGGCGCCCGTGTTGGCTATCAACCGCGCGGCACCGTCGACAATCCGGTGTTCGCCCAGTTCCCGGCGGCGCGGTTCAGGCCGTTCGCCGGACTGCAGGAGCAGGTTCTTGACCTTGGCCATGGTGTGCATGGTGTGCACCAGCGGGATGCCCCACAACTCGGACAGCTCCAGCCCGGCCATCCCGGAAACCCAGTAGTGGGAATGGATGACGTCGTAGCGGCCATGCGGCTGGCGGAGCCGGATCTGTTCGATTTCCGCCACCATGCTGTGCAGCAGCTCCGGGAGCTCTTCCTTAGGGAGCTTCCGCGGTGGCCCTGCCAAGACATTGTGGACGCACACGCCGGGATCCGGGTGTTCGACGGCCGGCTGGTTGGCTGCCGTGGACCGGGTGAATATCTCCACTTCCACGCCGTTCTCCGCAAGCGCCGAAGCAAGCGCCCGGATGTAGACGTTCATGCCGCCGGCGTCGCCTGAGCCGGGCTGTTCCATCGGGGAGGTGTGCAGCGAGAGGAACGCGACGCGCTTGATCAGGGCCACGGAGCTCCTCTCGCTTTCCGGGGGCGCCCGCATTAGGCGTGCGCCCTGTTACTCCATCCGATAAAACACTACTCCTGTGCCTGCGCATATCCGTGGCGGGCAGCGGGCTGCTAACGTGGCGGCTGTGAGCGCAGCGGAAGATTCATCGATAGCACCCGCAGGATTCGAAATCCGCGCGGCCAAACGGTCCGACTGGCCGGGGGGCCATTCTGCAGCCCGTCATCCGGGCCGGCGAAACGTTCACCTGGGACCGCCGCACCACCGAGGAGGACGCCCGCAGCCTCTGGTTCAAGCCGGCGCCCGGGCAGGCTTCCATTGCGGTAAACCACGACGGCGGGGTGCTGGGCACCGGTGAACTGCACGCCAACCAGGCCAGCGCCGGCAGCCACGTGCTTCGAGATCCTGGCCACCATACCGGATGCCTTCAGCCACCCCACCCTCGGCTACGTGGGCTGCACGTGATGTACCGGAAGCTCTAGGGTGTGTTGCTAAACCCCTGATTTGATCCAGATCAGGGCCGAGGCCAAGGTGACGCCAGCGAGGTAGCTGCGTGCTGTTTTGTCGCTTCTGGTCGCGATGCCACGCCATTGTTTGAGTCGGTTGAAGCAGCGTTCAACGACATTTCGGCCTTTGTAGGCTTCCCTGTCGAAGGATCGGGGGCGTCCGCCTTTGGAACCGCGCCGAGCCCGTCCTGCGATCTGATCTGACCGCTCGGGTATCGTGACTTTGATTCCCCTGCTGGCCAGGTAGCCGCGGTTGGCGCTGGAGGTGTACGCCTTGTCTGCCAGCACCCGGTCGGGCCGGAAGCGTGGCCGTCCCCGGGAGCTTCCGGCGACCGAGATGGTCTCCAGCACTGTTTGGAAGAATGAGGTGTCGGCGGCCTGGCCGGCGGTGAGGACCAGGCCCAGCGGCCGTCCCTTGCCGTCCGTGGCAAGGTGGATTTTGCACGTCATTCCGCCTCTGGACTTGCCGATCGCGTGGTCGCCCGGCTCCTCAGCGCCGAGTTTCTTGTAATTCTGCGGGGCCCCCTGTGACCCGGGTAAGGGTGGCGCCATGCTGATGCACCCGGGTGATCGTCGCGTCCACCGACACGGTCCAGTCAACATCACCGGCGCGCTGGCCGGCTGCCTGCACGGCCGCGAGGACACTGGCCCAGGTACCGTCTCTGGACCAGTCCGCGAAGCGCCCGTAGACCGAGTTCCAGTTCCCGAACCTCTCGGGCACATCACGCCAGGGGGCCCCGGTGCGGAACCGCCAGACGATGCCCTCGACCGTCCGCCGCATGTCCATGATCGGACGCCCGTTCCCCTTCCAAACCGGGAAATGCGGTGCCATCAAAGCCCATGCCTTGTCAGAAATTTCCTGCCTTGCTGCCATGAATCAAGCCTGACGGAAATCAACCTTCAAAGGGTTTAGCAACACGCCCTAGGGCCGGTCCGCGGACGGCCGCCACAGCTTGCCCAGCTCCGGAAACGCTGCCTCATATCCGGCCAGCAGCCTGTTAGCGACGCCGGCGGAATCAATCAGCGGGTGAGCGGTAAAGGCCGCAAGCGCGGCATCCCGGCTGCCGTACGTTGCTGCGCTGACGGTGAGCCGCTCCACCGCCTTGACCCGCTGCATCAGCATCAATTGCTGCACAGCCGGCCGGTCCTGCGGAAGCGGCACTGCGCCGTCGGGGCCCACGCTGCAGGGAACTTCGACGACGGCGTCCTCCGGCAGCCCGGGAATGGCCGCCCGGGCGGCACCCGGGCCAGGCGCGGCTGAGTGGACCGTGTTGACTGTGTTGAGGATCAGTTCGGCATCCCCGTCCCCGGAGAGGGCCCGCATCACAGCCAGGGCAATCCGCTCGTAGCCGCCGCCGGCGAGGTCATCTTCATCGCGCTGCTCCCCGGCACCGCGCGCCTCCGCCAGATAGCCCTCTTCACGGGATCTCCGCGCGTCGTCCCACAGCCGGAACGCGTTCTCGCCCGCGGTTGCCAGGCGCGGGTATAGCTCCGATTGCTGGCCATGGATCGCCTCGCCCCTGGTCTGGGGCAGGGAACGCATGGCGCCCGCAGCCCGGCCCTGCCCGTAGTAGTAGAACAGGTACTCGTTGGGCAGGGCGCCAATCCCGGCCAGTAATGCCTGCGGGAACAGCCGGCCTTCCTCAAATCCGGCAAGTGCTGAGGGATCACGGAGCAGCCCCGGCAGCAGATCACGGCCGCCGGACTCCAGCCGGTACAGCCAGCCCAGGTGGTTCAGGCCGTAGTAGCCCACGCCGTCGAGCTTTCCCTCCGGCAGCGGCGCGCCGGCCGCCCTGGCGGCACGGTACACGAGTCCGCTGGCGGAATCGCAGATCCCGATCACTTTCCGGCCCAGCACCGGAACCAGTGCCTCCGTGACCATGCCGGCCGGATTGGTGAAGTTGATAAGCCAGGCAGCCGGGCAAAAATGCCGCATTTCCGTGGCGAGCTCCAGCATGGCCGGAATGGAGCGCAGCGCGTAGGAAATCCCGCCGGCACCCGTAGTTTCTTGTCCCAGCACGCCGAGGCTCTGGGCGACGCGTTCGTCGGAAGTCCGGCCGGCCGTCCCGCCCGGCCGGACTGCGGCGAAGACAACGTCGGCGCCGTCCAGCGCATGGCGGAGCGAGGTGGTGGTACGGACCGACGGGAGATGCCCGACGGCGGCGGCGTGGCCGGGGGCGGCGCGCCCGGCGGCCGCGGGCATCGCCTTGAGAACAGCGCTGATGGCAGCCAGACGCCCTGGATCGACGTCGTACAGCACCAGTTCGCTGACCAGGCCTGAATACGGTCCCGAGATCAGCGCCCGGTACACCAGCGGAACCCGGAATCCGCCGCCCCCGGCAATCATGAGCCGCATGTCCAGCAGTCTATGCGGTGAGGGAGGGTTCGCGGGTTCTGTTCAGGGGCGCAGCGACGGCGTAGTGTGCCGAACATGGACGCCATTCCCGCACGCAGGTTCGACCCCCTCCATGACATCCGGACACCGACGGACAAGGGCTTCGATCTGCTGCTGGCAGGAACGGTGTTCCAGGACATCATTTTCACCGGACTGCCACACGCACCGGAGCCGGGCACCGAAATCTGGAGCGAGGGCATGGGCAGCTGCCCCGGCGGGGTTGCCAACCAGGCCATCGCAGCGGCCCGGCTGGGTCTCAGGACCGGACTGGCCGCTGCCTTCGGGGACGACGGCTACGGGGACTATAACTGGAAAATCCTGGATTCCCAGGAACACGTGGACCTGTCCCTCTCGCAGAAGATTCCCGGCTGGCATTCGCCGGTCACGGTATCCCTCAGCGTCCACCAGGACCGCTCCATGGTGACCCACGGGCATCCGGCGCCGGTGAGCTCCTCGGAACTGATCGGCACACCGCCCCCGGCACTTGCCGCCGTCGCGGATCTGGGCGAAGAGCTGGAACCCTGGGCGCTCGCGGCCCACAGCTCAGGCGTCAAACTCTTCGGCGATGTGGGCTGGGATCCCAGCGGCGCATGGTCCCCGGCCCGGCTGGACAATCTCCAGTACTTTCACGCTTTTATGCCCAACCAGCGCGAAGCCATGGCGTTCACAGGGACCGACGATCCCTGGGCGGCCTTGTACTCCCTGGCTGACAGGGTGCCGGTGGCTGTGGTGACGCTGGGCGCTCAGGGAGCCATGGCTGTGGACTCGGAAACCGGCGAGGAAGAGTGGGTACCCTCCCTGCCAGTGGCCGCTTTTGATCCCACCGGAGCCGGTGACTGCTTCGGTGCCGCATTTATTGTCGGCAGCCTGGCTGGCTGGCCCCTCAGCGACAGGCTGCGCTTCGCCAACCTCTGCGCCTCCCTGGCGGTCCAGGAAGTGGGTGGCTCCCTGGCGGCGCCGGGCTGGGGCGACATCGCAGACTGGTGGCAGCGTGCCAACGCACGCCGGGAACGGCAAAGCAGCCAGTGGCTCCGGCGTTACGGGTTCCTCGCTGAGATAGTCCGGGATGTGCCCCAGGAAGCGCAGCGCCGTGCCACGGCCACGATCGCGCACCTTTCGGACGCCTGACCCGGCGTACTACCCGTTGCTTTATCACTTTGAGGCCCTAAACCCGCGGTTTGGCAGCCCTAAGCGATAGAGCAACCGGTGTTTCCAGGAAACTTTGACGCCGGATCAGCCAATCCCAGTTCGGCCCCGGCTGACTTCAGGGACGCTGCGGTGCTGGCCGGCACTAGAATCGTTAGGTGACTTACCCAGCATCAACCGGTGGCATTCTGCCGTCCGCACACGCGGCGCCGGTTCCCGCCGATGAACGCTCCGCCATCATCGATCTCGAAGCCATCCGCCACAATGTCCGTAGGCTGGCGGCAGCCGCATCGCCGGCGCAGCTCATGGCGGTGGTCAAGGCCGATGCCTATGGCCACGGTGCCGTTCCGGTAGCGAGGGCAGCCCTCGAAGCAGGGGCCAGCTGGCTGGGAGTGGCGCACATTTCCGAAGCTCTGGCCCTCAGGGCCGCCGGCATCGATGCCCCATTGCTTGCCTGGCTGCACACGCCGGAAAGCAACTTCGGCGCGGCAGTCGCGGCCGGCGTCGACATCGGGTGTTCAGGCTGGGAGCTGGACCGGATTGTCGCAGCTGCCAGGGAGCAGGAACGGCCGGCCCGGATCCATCTCAAAGTGGACACCGGGCTGGGCCGCAACGGCGCCACCCTGGACGCGTGGGATCATCTGGTGGGCGAGGCCGTGGAATACCAGGATGAGGGGCTGCTGCGGGTGGTGGGCGTCTTCTCGCATCTGGCCGTGGCCGACGAACCGGAGCGCCCGGAAACCGACGAGCAGCTCGCCGCCTTCCGCGAGGTGCTTGCCATCGCCGGGGACGCCGGCGTGGATCCCGAGGTCCGGCACCTGGCAAACACCCCGGCAACACTGTCCCGCCCGGACACACACTTCGATCTGGTCCGTGTGGGGCTTGGCATCTACGGACTGTCACCGTTTGACGGGCAGACTTCCGCCGAGCTGGGCCTTCGCCCGGCCATGACAGTGCGCACCGTGGTGGCGCACTGCAAGGATGTTCCGGAAGGCCAGGGCGTCTCCTACGGGCTGAACTACCGGACCCCCGGCCCCAGTACGCTCGGGCTCATCCCCCTGGGGTATGCCGACGGCGTGCCACGGGTGGCCACCGGCGGACCCGTGCGAGTCGACGGCGTGACCTACCCGGTTGTTGGCCGGATCGCCATGGACCAGATGGTCATCGACCTCGGCAACAGGGGCGTCTCCGGCGGCGGCCGCAGCCTGCTCGGCGCCGAAGCCGAGCTGTTCGGCGACGGTGCCGACGGCGGGCCCACGGCCGACGATTGGGCGCGTGCCGCGGGTACCAACAACTACGAGATCGTAACCCGGATCAGTTCCCGCGTTCCACGGCGGGTCATCAACGAAACGCCGGCACCGTGAGCCTCCAGCCCGGCGGGGCCGAGCCACTCCTACGGTGGGAGACCGCCGTGGCGGTCACGACGGCGGAGCAGACCCATGCGCTCGCTGCCGCTTTGGGAGCGGTCCTGGAAGCCGGAGACCTGCTGGTCCTCACCGGTGAGCTTGGCGCCGGGAAAACGACCTTCGCCCAGGGGGTGGGGGAGGGGCTTGGCGTCCGCGGCGGCATCATCTCGCCCACGTTTGTGCTGGTCCGCATCCACCCCAACCGGCCGGAGGGGACACGGCCAGGCGGCCCGGACCTGGTCCACGTTGATGCTTACCGGCTGGAATCGGCACGGGAGATTGACGGTATCGATCTGGAAAACACCCTGGATACGGCCGTCACGGTAGTGGAGTGGGGCCGCGGAAGGGTGGAGCACCTGAGCGGGAGCCGGCTGGACGTGGAGCTGCACCGGGCCATCGGGACTGGTGACATGGGAACTGGTGAAATCGGGATTGGCGGATCCACAACTGACCAGGACGGAACCCTTGATTTTGACACCTCGGACAATGACGAGCCCCGCACCATCGTCTTGCGCGGCTTCGGTCCCCGGTGGGCGGAGCAGCCCATGCTCACCGGAAGGACCGGAGGGAAGTTCTGATGCTTATCCTTGCCATTGACACCTCTGCCGTGGCCAGCGCGGCGCTTGTCTCCGATGACGCCATGGAGGGTGTGGTGGGCAGCTTTTCCACCGAAGACACCCGCAGCCATGCCGAAGTTCTGGCGCCAGGAATCGAGGACCTGCTGACGTCGGCCGGAATCACCGGTGCGGACATCGATGCGATCGTCACAGGCGTGGGCCCGGGGCCGTTCACCGGGCTGCGTTCCGGCATTGCCACCGCCCGGACACTGGCTTTCGCGTGGGGCAAACCCCTGTACGGCCTGATGAGCCTGGACGCGATAGCTCTTGAGGTTGCCGAATCCACCGCCGCCGTTCCTGAGTTCGTCGTGGCCACCGATGCCCGGCGGAAGGAAGTCTACTGGGCCCGGTACACACTCTCCGAAGGGCAGTTGCCGCGTCTTGCCGATGGTCCGCGCGTGGGGTTTGCCACGGACCTCCCCGCCCTTCCCGCGTACGGTGCGGGTGCGGGGCTCTATGCGGACGTCCTGGACGCCAACCCGGACTTCAGCGCGGAGCAACCGGATGCACTTTACCTGGGTCAGTTCGCCCTGGCGCGGCTGGCAGCGGGGGAGGAACTGTTGGACTCCACACCCCTTTACCTCAGGGAATCGGACGCACGCGTACCCGGACCGCGGAAGCGGGCTCTGTGAACGGCGCTGCCGGGCCGGGCCCGGACGGAGTCTCCTTCCGTGACATGACCGTTGCGGATGTGCCGGAAGTGAACGAACTTGAGCGCAGGCTCTTCCCCACGGACGCCTGGCCGCTGCACATGTTTTTTGATGAGCTTGCCCAGTCAGGAACGCGCCGCTATCTGGTGGCGGAATCCGGCGCGGGAATCGTTGGCTACGCAGGACTGATGTGCATCGAACCCATTGCAGACATCCAGACCATCGCCGTCGTTCCGGAGTTTGAAGGAAAAGGCGTCGGTTCGGCGCTCCTTACCGAACTGATCAGCGAAAGCAGGCGCCGCGGGGCCGCTGACGTTCTGCTCGAGGTCCGGGCGGACAACCCCCGGGCCCAGCAGCTGTACCTGAGATTCGGCTTCGAGCAGATCCATGTCCGGCCAAGATATTACCGCGACGGCGTCGACGCCCTCATCATGCGGCTCCAGCTCGAAGACATCCTCCCCCTGCATGAGGGTCTCCTGCATCAGGGCCCCGGACAAGAGGACAACTTCCGCCATCCCGGCGAGACCACCCCGACGGAGGCAAACCAGTAATGAACCGTTCCCAGCCGCTCGTGCTAGGCATCGAGTCCTCCTGCGACGAAACCGGCGTCGGCATAGTCCGTGGAACGGACCTCCTGACCAACACCGTGTCCTCCTCCATGGACGAGCACGTCAGATTTGGCGGTGTGATACCGGAGATCGCATCACGTGCCCACCTGGATGCCTTCGTGCCCACGCTACAGGCAGCGCTCGCCGAGGCAGACGTGACGCTGGAGGAGATCGACGCCATCGCCGTCACCTCCGGACCAGGACTGGCCGGTGCCCTGATGGTGGGCGTGTGTGCGGCGAAGGCGCTGTCCGTGGCCACGGGAAAACCGCTGTACGCCATCAACCACCTCGTGGCCCATGTGGGCGTCGGCCTCCTGGGCTCAAGCCCCGGATCAGCGGGGAAGGCCGGACACGGCCCATCCCTCCCGGAGAATCTGGGCGCCCTGCTGGTTTCCGGCGGCCACACTGAGATCCTGCGGATTCGCAGGATCACGGACGACGTTGAGCTCCTTGGCTCCACCATCGACGACGCTGCCGGCGAAGCCTACGACAAAGTGGCCCGGATCCTGGGCCTTGGATATCCGGGCGGCCCTGCCATCGACAGGCTGGCCCGGGAAGGCAACACCAGGGCCATCCGGTTCCCGCGCGGACTTACCCAGCCCAAGTACATGGGTTCCGCCAAGGAGCCCGGCCCCCACCGCTACGACTGGTCCTTCAGCGGACTCAAAACGGCAGTGGCCCGCTGCGTGGAGCAATTCGAGGCCCGCGGCGAGGAAGTGCCCGTGGCGGACATCGCCGCGGCGTTCCAGGAAGCTGTGGTGGACGTCATCACCTCCAAGGCGGTGCTCGCCTGCCGGGAGAACGGCATCACCAACCTGCTGCTGGGCGGCGGCGTGGCAGCGAACTCCCGTCTCCGCCAGCTGACCGAACAACGCTGCTCCGCCGCCGCCATCACGCTGCATGTCCCGCCGCTGGATCTCTGCACGGACAACGGGGCCATGGTCGCCGCCCTCGGCGCCCAGCTGGTCATGGCCGGCATCGAACCGAGTGGAATCGGTTTCGCCCCGGATTCGTCCATGCCCGTCACAACGATTTCCGTGTGAACTACGCAGCAAGAACGGCCGGCGGCAGCAAAGAACGGCCCCGGGCAGCACCGTTCAGGCGGGCTCGGGCCGTTCTGAAGGTTGGCTGTTGGGCGGTGACTAGGCGGTGGGTCCGTTCCGCATCTGCTTGACCAGGTCCAGCACAACGGCCTGAAGGTCCCCGCCGTGCTCCGCTGCCACCCGCCTTTGGCGCTGGTAGCCGGCGCCCCGGCGGATAATCTTCTCGACATCGGCCAGTTCGTCCGGGCAACCGAGTTTCGCCGCGATGGGTTCGAGCCGGTTGAGCGTCTCCAGCAGGTTCTCCGTGACGAGCTGCTCCTTGCCCTTGGCATCCAGAATGATGATCGCTTCAAGGCCATACCGTGCCGCACGCCATTTGTTTTCCTGGATGTGCCACGGCGGCATGGTGGGAATTGTGCCGCCGTGGTCCAGGGTGGTGGAGAACTCGTGCACGAGGCATTGGGTCAGGGCAGCAATCGCCCCGACTTCCTCCAGCGTGGCCAGACCGTCACAGATCCGCATCTCGATGGTGCCGAGGTTGGGCACCGGCCGGATATCCCAGCGGATTTCAGAGAGGGTGTCGATAACCCCGGTGGTGAACATGTCCTGCACATAGGACTCATATTCATCCCAGTTGGGGAACTGGAAAGGCAGGCCGGCGGTGGGCAGTTGCTGGAACATGAGTGCGCGGTGTGACGCATAGCCGGTGTCCTCCCCGCCCCAGAACGGGCTGGAGGCGGACAGCGACTGGAAATGCGGGAAGTAGTTGACCAGGCCGTCCAGGACCGGGAGAACTTTTTCGCGCCGGTCCAGGCCAATGTGCACGTGCACGCCGTAAATGACCATCTGCCGGCCCCACCACTGCGTGCGGTCGATCAGTTTGGCGTACCGCGCCTTGTCGGTAACGGGCTGGAGCTGCGGCGGACTGAACGGGTGGCTTCCGGCGGAGAAGACCTCCACGCCCATGGGATCGGTGATCTCGCGCACCGCCGCCAGTGACCGGCTAAGGTCTTCTTTCGCCTCTGCCGCGGTCTCACAGATTCCGGTGACGAGTTCCACCGTATTGAGCAGTAATTCCTGCTTGATGTGCGGGTGTTCGTCATCTTCATTTAGTTCCGGGTGTTTGGCGGCTACGCCACGCAGGACCTCATTGGCCACAGACGCCAATTCTCCGGTCCGGCCGTCCACCAGCGCGAGTTCCCATTCCACACCAAGAGTTGATTGCCTGGATGAAGCAAAATCAATCTTCATGTGGTCCCCTCGCTCTTCTGCTGTCTGTATCCGGCCCTTCCTGGCAGCTTCCATCTGACGGGGTGGCTGGCAGGAGAGCGGGTGTTTCAAGTCTAGTGCAGGGGTAGCATCGAGATGATGGCTTGGTTACAGGGAACGCGTGACTGTTTTCACAGGATAACCCTCATTTCGGCGGGGCTGACGGTATTGCTGGCGCTGGCGTCCTGCATGACGGCGCCGTCCCCGGCGCCGTCCCGGGGAGTCCCCGCCGAGGGGTCCGTCACATCGGGTTCACCTGCAGATCCATTCACGACGACGCCGTCCCCGCCAGCCGCTACCCCCTCATCGGATCCAGAGGTACTGCCCCTGGGCTGGGGGCCGCAGCAGCGGGACCTGGACGCAGCCACGGCCGCGGTGGCCAGCATGACCACCGGCCAGAAAGCCGGCCAGGTCCTGATGCCGTTTTACCCCGGCCTCGACGACGGGGCGCAGGCTGCCACGATAGAGCGGCTGCACCTGGCGGGCTCAATCATTATGGGAGACAACGTCCCCCGGACCGCAGACGGGCTGGTGGACACAGCTGCGATGGCTGCCGTGACGGCGCGCCTTTCCGGCGCCAGCCGGTCCGACGGCAGGGACTGGCCGGGGCTCATCGGGGTGGATCAGGAAGGCGGTGCCGTGGCCAGGCTGGGCGCCCCGCTGACGGAATGGCCGGCACCGATGGCTTATGGCGCCGCCGGCAGTCTCCCGCTTGCCACAGATGCCGGACGGGCGCTCGCTGCGGAACTGGCGTCCATTGGCTTTAATGTTGATTTCGCGCCTGACACCGATGTCACCATGGGCCCTGCGGATCCCACGATCGGTGCGCGGTCCATGTCCGGCAGTCCGGAAGCGGTGGCCCGGCTGGGCGTGGGCTTCTCCCGGGGGATGCTGGCAGCGGGCATGTTGCCGGCCGTCAAGCACTTTCCGGGCCATGGGTCCGTCACCGTGGATTCCCATCTGGGACTCCCGGTCCAGAAAGCATCCGTGGCCGAGCTTCAGGCCAGGGATTGGAAGCCGTTTCAGGATGCCATCAACGCGGGCGTTCCAATGGTCATGACCGGCCACATCGCCGTTCCGGCGCTGGAACCCGGCGTGCCGTCGTCGCTGTCCAAGGCTGCCTACGCCGCCTTGCGCGGCATGGGTTTCCACGGTGTGGCCGTGACGGATGCGCTGAACATGGCTGCGGTTGAACAGCAGTTCCCCGGCGGATCCGCGGCACCGGTGGCGCTCGCCGCAGGAGCGGACCTGCTGTTGATGCCCACGGATGTGGAAGCGGCCCACGCGGCGATTGTCAGTGCTGTCTCCGCAGGTTCCCTGCCGGCAGGGCGCCTGGACGAGGCCGCGCGTCGGGTGGTCACCATGATGATCTGGCGGGGACGCGAAGCAGCAAGGCCGCACACCACGCAGCCGCCTGCGGCCCCGGGGAGCGGGCAATCCCTCTCAGCGCAGGTGTCTGCCGCCGCCATCACCATGCTGTCCGGACAATGCACGGCCCCCTTGGTGGGCGGAAGCGTCCGGGTGTCCGGCGGATCCGCCCAGGACAGGTCCCGCTTCGAGGCCGCCGCACGCGACGCGGGACTCGGGCTGGGCAGCGGGCCCCTGGTTAACCTCATCGGCTACGGTGGGGGAACCGTCGGCGGGGACGTAGCCGTAGCACTGGATGCACCATGGCCGCTCGCAGCGTCTGCAGCCCCGGTGAAAATCGCACTGTACGGACGAAGCCGGGGAGCCTTCGGTGCGCTGCTCGCCGTCCTCACCGGGAAGGCGGCTGCGTCCGGAAAGCTGCCGGCCGCCGTCGGCAGTTTTCCTGAAGGCAGCGGCTGCCCTTAATCACTTTGCTAATGAGAATGAATTGCATTTAGACTTGAGTCATGCACCTCTCGATCGTCAGCTCACTTGATACCCAGTGCCGCCAAATCGCCACGGCCCGTCTGGACCGGACCCACGCGAAATCCGTGGTGGTCCATCATGACCTCCTTGACGGGTCAATCGTCCTGCGCCGGATATTCAGTGGCGGTGTGCTGACTGAACGCGAAGAAACCGCACTGGAACACGGCTGCCTCAGCTGCACCGTCCGGCTGGATATTGTGCCCACCGTCCAGCGGCTCATGGCTGCCGGCTACCGGCACGCCGCGCTGGGCCTGCCGCCCGGAGTCTCCGTAGAGATGGCTGTGGCCGCATTAGAAGCGGGCCTTGACGGGCCGGTGACTGTTGACAACGCAGTGCTGGCAGTGGATCCGGCAGAGGTGGAAGACAAGATCTGGGACCGGCACACCCTCTACGAGTCCGGGTTCACGTCGATGCCCGGCGATGACAGGACCAGCGGCGAGTTTCTGATCGGCGAACTTGCCCATGTGGACACGGTCATGATCCAGCCAGGCCTCAGCACGGAACTCAGCGGCACCGCGGGGGAACAGAGTTTGGACTGGCGCCGTGGGCTTGAGCTGATGTCACAACTGGCGCCGCACGCCACGGTGGCAGCAGCTGGGGACGGCTTCCGGCCCGGCTGCTATGACGGACCGGAAGCCATGTCCCGCTGCCGTCCCGGGGAAGTCAGGATCCCTGTCACAGACCGCACCGGCCAGTTCTGTACTGTCCTCCACCGTGTGGAGCGGCCGCTGCACCCTGCCCGGTTCAGGGAGGCCCTCCCGCGCCTTGCCGAGGGCTCGCACTGGATGCGCGGCCAGCTATGGATCGCGACAGCAGCGGATCTCCGGATTGCGCTGCAGGGAATAGGCCCCCGGCTCTGGCTTGAAAGCACGGTCAGACTGGCAGCCCGTTCCGCCCCGACACTTCAAAAAATTGCCCGCCCCACACTATTGCCTACCGAAGGAAAACCCATGAAAGTCAGAAACTCTCTCCGCGCACTCAAGAAGATCCCGGGTTCGCAGATTGTGCGGCGCCGCGGCAGGACCTTTGTCATTAACAAGAAGAATCCCAGGCTGAAGGCGCGCCAGGGCTGAACGCTGTCGGTTTGTACGCTGTTGGTTTAATGGGCAGGTGCCGATTCTGAATAAAGACATGACCTTGTGCATCTCACTCTCGGCGCGGCCGAGCAACAACGGGACGCGCTTCCACAACCACTTGTACCAGCAGCTGGGGCTGAACTGGATCTACAAGGCTTTTGCACCGACAGATCTGGCCCAGGCCATTGCCGGCGTGCGCGGACTGGGTATCCGGGGTTGCGCCGTGTCCATGCCGTACAAGGAGGACGTGATCGCCCTTGTGGACGTTATGGATCCGTCGGCCAAGGCCATCGATTCCGTCAATACCATCGTCAACGACGGCGGACGCCTCACGGCCTACAACACTGACTACACGGCCATTGAGCAACTGCTTGAACGTCATGCCGTACCCAGGGACTATTCGGTGCTGCTGACCGGCGCCGGCGGCATGGCCAAAGCGACCGTTGCTGCCCTGCGTGACGCCGGTTTCACCGAGGTGACGGTCATTGCCAGGAATGAGGTTGCGGGCCGGGCGCTCGCCGCACAATATGGTTTCCGCTGGCAGGGGGAACTCGACGGCGGCACGGCGGACATGATCATCAACGTCACGCCCATTGGCATGAAGGGCGGTCTGAAAGGCGGGCCGGAGGCTGAATCCCTGCCCTTCCCGCTTGAGGTGATCGACGCCGCGAAGGTGGTGTTCGACGTCGTCGCGCTGCCGGCGGAGACACCGCTGATCAAGGTTGCCCGCGCGGCAGGCAAGACCGTGATCACGGGAGCCGAAGTGGCCACGATCCAGGCGCTGGAACAGTTTGTGCTGTACACCGGCATCAGGCCCACCGACGAGCAGGTCCGGGCCGCCGAGGAGTTCACCCGCGCGCACTAGGGCGACTCAGGAAGGGGTGGCTAGACCGGTTCCACCGAGATGGCCACCTTGTCTTCCCCGATGCGGGTGAGGACCAGGGTGGCCGTGTTTTTGCCCGTATTCTTTCCTCCGGACTTTCCACCCGGAAGCAACTGCTTGCGGAGCTCTTCCGGAGTGACGGACGTGCCGCGCTTTTTGATGTCCAGCACACCGATGTTGTGCGCTTTCACCCAGGCCCTGAGTGCCTTGACCTTGAGGGGCATGACTTCAAGGACCCTGTACGCCCGGGCAAACGGGGTGTCCAGCAGTTCCGGGGCGCAGATGTAGGCGATGTGCTCGTCCACCAGATGCCCGCCCAACCGGATAGCGACGTCGGCCACCAGCCCGGCGCGGATCACGGCACCATCGGGTTCGTACAGGTAGCCCTCCACTGGGCCCACGGGCGCCAGCGGACCGCCGTCGAAATCCTCTGTGCTGGTGATTTCTGCTGCTCCCTGGGGGCCGATCAGGAGCGCTGCCCTGCGGATTCCCGGACGGCGCACGCCATTGAACCAGAGCGTCACTTCGGTGACGTCCCCGGCAACCGAGACCCACTGTGCCTCGCATCCGGCGGGGACGGACTCGTGGGGTATGCCGGGCCCCATCTTGACGCCCACCGCGCGGCCGGTTTCCGCGAGGGACTCCACAAACGACAATGGCGGGGAAAACGCCTCCGGATCCCAGATTCGTTTGGTTCCCGACGACGATGTGGTGCGGCGCGCCGGATCCAACCAGACGCCGTCGATTCCGTCCAGGGATACGGCTGTGGCATCCGAATGGACCACCGTGGCATGCGGGAATGGAATCAGGTTCATGGTGGCGCATGCGGCCGTCGTTTCGTCCAGCTCAACCGCTGTTACCGTGATGTCCATGGAGGCCAGCGCCATGGAATCGGCACCGAGGCCGCAGCCGAGATCGGCCACGTGAGTGACGCCGGCTTCCGTGAAACGCTGTGCGTGCCGGGCCGCTACGTTCAGCCGGGTTGCCTGCTCCAGGCCCGCCTGGGTGAACAGCATCTGCCGGGCAAATTCGCCGAACTTGGCATCCGCCCTGGTACGAAGCCTGGACTGCGTGAGCAGGGCCGAGACCAGTGCAGCGGAGTGGCCGGCCTTCCGGAGGGCGGAATTGAGCGCGAATGCCTGGTCCTCGCGGTACGGCCCGAGGGTTGCCAACAGCTCCCAGCCTTCACTGGTGAGCAGCGGTGCTATCTGGTCCTGCGGTGCTTCAGCCATGGGATCCAGCGTAGTGGAGGAGGGCGTCGGCCGGTTGCCGATAGTGTTGATGGCATGGAAGACAGCTCAACACCGCCAGCAGCCGAACAACCCGGATTCCGCCACGGGGATCCCGTGAAGTATGCCAAACCGGCGCTCATAGCCGGAGCCGGGATCGCCGTCGTCTGCGTCGCACTGCTGGTTATTATTTTCTTCCTTGACTCCTTCAACGCCACCATATATTCCGTTGGCGGCAAGGACATCAACGACGCCACCGACGAAGCCCGGGATATCCGCGGCCTGTATTCCGCCGTGCGCATAGGCGGCATTGTGTTTCTTGTGATCTCCGTGCTGGCGGCCGCAGCCGGCGCCGTTGTCATCTACCGGAACCGGGGCCGCATCAGTGACTCGGACGACGACGGCGGCGAGGACGTTGATTTTGACGATCTTGCCGGCGGCTGAGGTACCGTCAGGGCGTTCGCCTACGTTCACCCGTGACGAAATGCTGGCACTCACCTTGACCGAGTGCTAACCACTTACATAGAGTCGTCATTGGCACTCTCCCTAGGAGGGTGCTAACAACTGAAGCACCACCAGCCAGGCTGCTGCCGGCACCGCGACGACGGTTTGCACGCCACGGCACCCCAGTTCCATAGTCCATAAATTTGCTGACGTAGAAGGAGAGGTCCGAGTGTCGGTCTCTATTAAGCCTCTTGAGGATCGTATTGTTGTCCGCCCGCTTGAAGCCGAGCAGACCACGGCTTCAGGCCTGGTTATCCCGGACTCCGCACAGGAGAAGCCGCAGGAAGGCGAAGTCGTTGCAGTAGGCCCCGGCCGCTTTGACGACAACGGCAACCGCGTTCCCATCGATGTGGCCGTTGGCGACGTCGTTATCTACTCGAAGTACGGCGGAACCGAAGTCAAGACCGGCGGCGTTGAATACCTCGTGCTGTCCGCCCGCGACGTTCTGGCGATCGTCGTTAAGTAACTCTTTGGATCCCCGCGCTGCTGATCTTGCCTGACTCGATCAGCAGTGCGGGTTTCTGTCTTGAAAGGACAAACCATGGCAAAGCAGCTTGCGTTTAACGACGCTGCACGCCGGGCTCTCGAGGCCGGCATCGATAAGCTTGCAGACACTGTCAAGGTGACGCTCGGCCCCCGCGGCCGCAACGTTGTGCTGGACAAAAAGTGGGGCGCCCCCACAATCACCAACGATGGCGTGACCATCGCACGTGAAATCGAGCTGGATGACCCGTATGAGAACCTCGGCGCTCAGCTGGCCAAAGAAGTAGCTACCAAGACCAACGACGTCGCCGGTGACGGAACCACCACCGCAACCGTCCTGGCGCAGGCCCTGGTCAAGGAAGGCCTGCGCAACGTTGCGGCAGGCGCCGCTCCGGGCCAGATCAAGCGTGGAATCGAGGTTTCGGTTGAGGCCGTTGCCGCGCGTCTGCTCGAGAACGCCCGCCCGGTTGAAGGCACCCAGGTCGCCAATGTTGCCTCCATCTCCGCACAGAGCGACGAGGTAGGCGAGCTCCTGGCCGAGGCATTCGGCAAGGTAGGCAAGGATGGTGTGATCACCATCGAGGAATCCTCCACCACGCAGACCGAACTGGTCCTCACCGAGGGCATGCAGTTCGACAAGGGCTACCTGTCCCCGTACTTCGTCACCGACGCGGAACGTCAGGAAGCTGTCCTTGAGGACGCGCTCATCCTGATCAACCAGGGCAAGATCTCCTCGGTTGCGGACTTCCTTCCGCTGCTGGAGAAGGCTCTGCAGAGCTCTAAGCCGCTGTTCATCATTGCCGAGGACGTCGACGGCGAGGCACTCTCCACGCTGATCGTCAACCGCATCCGCGGCACCCTGAACGTGGTTGCCGTCAAGGCTCCAGGCTTCGGCGACCGCCGCAAGGCCATGCTCCAGGACATTGCCACCCTCACCGGTGCACAGGTTGTCTCGCCGGAACTTGGCCTCAGCCTGGACACGGTTGGCCTTGAGGTGCTGGGTAGCGCCCGCCGCATCACGGTCACCAAGGACAACACCACCATCGTTGACGGAGCAGGTTCCGCCGAGGACGTCGCGGCACGGGTTTCCCAGCTGCGCGCCGAGCTGACCCGCACCGATTCCGATTGGGACAAGGAAAAGCTGCAGGAACGCCTGGCCAAGCTGGCCGGCGGCATCGGCGTGATCAAGGTCGGCGCAGCCACCGAGGTCGAGCTGAAGGAAAAGAAGCACCGCATTGAGGACGCTGTGTCCTCCACCCGCGCTGCCCTCGAAGAAGGCATCGTCGCCGGCGGCGGCGCCGCCCTCATCCACGCCCTCAAGGCGCTGGACGAGGACTCCGCGGTCAAAGCGCTCGAAGGTGACGCAGCTGCCGCTGTCGGCATCGTCCGCCGTGCGCTGACCCAGCCGCTGCGCTGGATCGCGCAGAACGCCGGCTTCGACGGCTACGTTGTGGTTGCCAAGGTTGGGGATTTGGCCGACAATCACGGCTTCAACGCCAAGACCGGCGTGTACGAGGACCTGATTGCGGCCGGCGTCATTGACCCGGTCAAGGTGACGCGTGCGGCTCTCCGCAATGCAGCCTCCATCGCCGCGCTGGTTCTCACCACCGAGACTCTCGTTGTTGAGAAGCCTGCCGACGAAGACGAGCATGCGGGACACAGGCACTAGTCTGTAACCTCCAGAAGAAGGCCGGTCCAGCGTTGCTGGACCGGCCTTCTTTTGCGCTCCGCTACCCGGGCATTCAGTTCCGCGCACGGAGCAACCGGCGCCGCAAACGTATGGCGGCGCCGTCGGGAAGCCTCTGCGGAACGGTGGATGATCACGGCCGCCCGGCGCAGAGTTTCACGGCCGGGCGGAAAGCTGGATTGGTGCTGAACATTACGGATCGTTAACATAGATGCTTTGGAAAACCGCTTTGAGAGGTCTTTGTGTCGATAGCGAGAACCATATCCTCACCGCGCCGTGGGCGCGGAACGGGTCCAACGAGCCGGAAATCAAAATTCCGCCCCGAAATCCAAGGCCTCCGCGCGCTCGCGGTCCTGATGGTTGTCACCTACCATGTGTGGCTCGGCCGGGTGTCCGGCGGCGTGGACATCTTCCTGCTCATTTCGGCGTTCCTGCTGACCCTTTCCTTTGTGCGGAAAGTTGACAGCGGCAGACCCCTGCGGCTTATCCAGCACTGGCTGCACCTTTTCAAGCGCCTGCTGCCCGCCGCCGTCGTGGTCATTCTGGGTGTCCTTGCGGGCACCTGGCTTATCATCCCGCAGAGCCGCTGGCCGGACATTCTGGAACAGACCTGGGCCTCGCTCCTTTACCGGCAGAACTGGCTGCTGGCTGACACCGCCGTGGACTACTATGCGCAGGACCACTCCGGGGCGAGCCCCCTGCAGCATTTCTGGTCGCTTTCAATCCAAGGCCAGGTATTCATCCTCTGGCCTCTCGTGTTCGCCGCCACCGCCATCCTGTGGCGATTGCTTCGTCGGCTGCCGGGCCGCTGGGCAGATGTCAACTACCGGATGCTGCTGACGGCGGCGTTCGCAGCGATCTTTACAGCCTCGCTGCTGTACTCCATCGACCAGACCGCCACCAACCAGGCCTATGCGTACTTTGACACCCGGGCAAGGCTCTGGGAGTTCGCACTGGGCTCGCTCCTCGCGCTCGTTATGCCCTACCTGAAGCCGGGGAAGGTCCTGCGTATTGTCCTGGGCTGGGCCGGGCTGGCAGCCATGGTTTCGTGCGGGCTGGTGCTGACAGTTGACAGGTCCTTCCCCGGTTTCATTGCTCTCTGGCCGACCCTTGCGGCCGCTGCAATGATCGTGGCCGGCCAAAGCGGCAGCAGATTCGGCGTTGACCGGCTGCTGAGCTGGAAACCTCTGGTTTCGCTTGGCGATAACTCCTATGCCCTCTACCTGTGGCACTGGCCCCTCCTGGTGCTCGCACTCTCGGCTACGGGTATCACCGCTCCCAACCTGCTCCAGGGCCTCGCACTTGTTGCGGCTTCGGTCGTGGCCGCCGTGCTCACCACCAGGTTCGTCGAGAAACCCCTCCGCGAATGGTGCTGGCCGGAAATGCGGGCCTGGCGCACCGCCGTCGTTATCGTTGCCTGCGGTGCAATCCTTGCCGGACCGGTGGCTGTGTGGCAGTCCTACCTGACGGCGGAGGAGGCCGCCGCTGTGGCCCAGCCCCGCGAACTCACGCCGGGGGCCGCCGCGCTGGCGCCGGAAAACGCCGGCAAATCCACTCCGCAGGCAAAGGTCATTCCTGTCCCTGCGGCCATGAAAAACGAATGGGCGGACATCGACGGACTTTGTACGGGCCAGAATGTGCCCGGCGATCCTTTGCTGGCAGGCTGCCTGCAGAACTCGACGCCGGAGGCCGTCACCAAAAGCATTGTGGTGCTGGGGGACTCCCACGCGCAGCAGTACATGGCGGCGCTGGGCCCCATCGCCAAAGAGCATGGCTGGGAAATCATAACGTTGCTACGCGGCGACTGCCGCTTCGGCGCAGAGTCCGCGGAACGTGACGCGGTGTGCAACGACTTCAACCTTGCCAGCGCCGCCTATGTTTTGGAACACCAGCCGGACGCTGTTTTCACAGTGGCTTCACTGACGCACAAGGAGGTCCCGTTCGAAACCGCGGTCCCGGGCTATCTGGACGGCATCAAACAGTTCACGGAGGCCGGCATGGACGTCGTTGGCATCAGGGACAACCCGCGGTTCAGCAGCAACATGCCTGAATGTGTGCAGAAAAACGGGGCCGATGCGCCGGAGTGCAACCATCCGTTGAACGAATCACTTGCTGAGCCGTCGCCGCTGGATGACTACCAGGAGAAAGTCGTTGGACTACACCTTATGGACATGAGTGACTTCATCTGTGCTGAGGGAGTCTGCCCTGCGGTGGTCGGTAACGTCTACGTTTACAAGGACGACAACCACCTCACCAAGACGTATGTGGAAAGCATGATTCCCATGTTCGAGCAGCGCCTTCTGGCCGCTACGGGCTGGAAATAGTGCCCCCCGCGAATGCACCGGCGGGCAAGGGGCGCGTGCCATTCCTCACATTGGCTCCGCGGAATATGGGGATCGCCGTGGAGGTTCTAGTATTTATCCAACACTTCAGCACCAACTTCTGCACAGGCCAGTCCCGTAATAACGGGCTGGTCATCAGCTGCAACCCCTACCCGTGAACCCGTAACCAAGGTAAGAGGCGCACTCATGACCCAGCCCGAACACGATCCTTTTGGCTTCATTGGCCTGACGTACGACGACGTCCTGCTGCTCCCCGGCCACACGGACGTCATCCCGTCCGACGCCGACACCTCCTCGCGTGTCTCCAAGCGCATCAGCGTGCACACCCCGCTGCTGTCCGCCGCGATGGATACCGTGACGGAATCGCGGATGGCCATCGCCATGGCCCGCCAGGGTGGTCTCGGCGTGATCCACCGCAACCTGTCCATTGCCGACCAGGCCGATCAGGTGGACCGGGTCAAGCGCAGCGAATCGGGCATGATCACCAACCCGCTGACCATTGGTCCCGAGGCAAACCTGCAGGAACTGGATGAGCTGTGCGCCCAGTATCGTGTGTCCGGACTTCCGGTCGTGGACGACGGCGGCCGGCTGCTCGGCATTGTCACCAACCGGGACACCCGCTTCATTCTGGAAGCGGAATTCCCGCACCGCCTCGTCAGCGACGTGATGACCAAAATGCCGCTGATCACCGGCCACGTCGGCATCAGCCGCGAAGAGGCCTCGCACAAGCTGGCCACCAACAAGATCGAAAAGCTGCCGCTCGTGGACGGGCAGGGCCGGCTCAAGGGCCTCATCACCACCAAGGATTTCACCAAGGCCGAGCAGTACCCGCTCGCCACCAAGGACGACGAAGGCCGTCTCCGTGTGGGTGCAGCCATTGGCTTCTTCGGCGACGGCTGGGAGCGGGCCATGGCCCTGATCGACGCGGGCGTGGACGCACTCTTCGTTGACACGGCGAATGGCCACTCGCAGGGGGTGCTGGACATGATCCGCCGCCTGAAGTCGGATCCCGTGGCCGCACACGTTGACATCATCGGCGGACAGGCCGCCACCCGCGAAGGCGCGCAGGCGCTCATCGACGCCGGTGCGGACGGCATCAAAGTGGGTGTGGGCCCGGGGTCCATCTGCACCACCCGCGTGGTGGCGGGCGTGGGCGTTCCCCAGATCACGGCCATCTATGAGTCCGCGAAGGCCGCCATTCCTGCCGGCGTTCCATTGATCGCCGACGGCGGTCTGCAGTATTCGGGCGACATCGGCAAGGCGCTTGTCGCCGGTGCGGATACTGTGATGCTCGGCTCGCTGCTGGCCGGTTGCGATGAGTCTCCTGGTGAGTTGATCTTTGTCAACGGCAAGCAGTTCAAGAGCTACCGGGGGATGGGCTCGCTGGGGGCCATGCAGTCCCGAGGCAAGAACACTTCTTATTCCAAGGACCGCTACTTCCAGGCGGATGTTTCCGGTGATGACAAGCTCATCCCGGAAGGCATCGAAGGCCGGGTGGCATACCGCGGCCCACTGGCCTCTGTGGCCTACCAGCTGGTGGGCGGGCTCCGCCAGACCATGTTCTATGTCGGTTCTCCCACCATCCCGGAGCTGAAGGCCCGCGGCAAGTTCGTCCGCATCACCGCCGCCGGTCTCAAGGAATCACACCCGCACGACATCCAGATGACGGTGGAGGCTCCGAACTACGGTTCGCGCTGATTGGCTGTTCGCACTAATTAGCACGGCCCGGCCGCGGTACTAGGCTGGCTGCATGTCTGAATTGAGGCCGGCGCGGGAACCGAAGCGAAAGCTTGCGCTGCGCCCCTACGCGAGGGCAGTCGCCCAGGTCCTGCGGGTAAGTTTCCGGGCGTCACCGGCTGCTGTGGTCATGAAGGTGGCCGGCTCGCTGATCTCCGCGCTGCTGCCGTTGGTGACCACGTACTTCGCTGCACTGACCACAACGGCACTGGCCGCTGCCTATTCCGGCGACGGGCAAGCCGGACAGCAGGCAATCGTATATGTAATCATCACGGCTGCGCTGGGCCTGTTCTGGGGTGCTTTCAGCAGTGTGGATCGGTTTATCCAGCAGCTGATGAGCTTCAAGGTCGGCGCGATCGTGGGCGACATGATGTATGAGCGATTCCTCGCTCTGGAGTTCTGGCGCTACGACGACAAAGAAACAGTGGATCTCTATGACCGCGCCAAGAGGTTTTCGGATTCGTATGCCCGGGTGCTGGACCGGATCGCCGCCATTTTCACACAGCTTGTCTCCGTTATCCTCGCCATCGGTGCGCTATTGCTGGTCAGCTGGTGGATCGCGGTGATTGTCCTCGTTGCCATCGTTCCCAGCGTCTACCTGCAGTTCAAGCTCTCGCGCGAGCAGATTGCGCACTGGAATACACAAGTGGATTCGCGGCGGCAGCGCCGGATGATCGAAACCAACCTGCTGCGGCCTCAGCACATCGCCGAGATGCGCCTGTACGGCATAGTGGGATACCTGATGGACCTGCGTTCGCGGCTCCGTGATGCAGATGAGCGCCGGAGGCTCGACTTCCAGAAACGCTACATTCCCATGCAGCTTGCCGCCGATGCGCTGCAATATGGCGCACAGGTGGTCTCGCTGATCTGGGTAGTGGGCCAGATCATCGCCCGGGCCCAGCCGGTGGGGCAGTTCCTGTACGTCCAGCAGATAGTCAGCCGTGCTCTGTCCACGGCCAACAGCCTGGTTTCATCACTGAGCTCCATCGACGAGGATCTGGCGAACCTCACGGACTATGAGCTGTTCATGGCCATGCCTGTGCATTCCGAAAACGCGCCACCGTTGCTCCAGGCACCCGCCACGGTGGAACTGCGCGATGTCCGCTTCACCTATACCGGAAGTGACATCGAGGTCATCCGGGGCATCTCCATAACCATCAGGGAAGGGCAGCACATTGCCATCGTCGGTGAAAACGGTGCGGGAAAATCCACGCTGATCCGCATTCTGGCGGGCCTCTACACACCGGATTCGGGCCAGGTATTGCTCGACGGCGTTGACCTCGCCGCCGTCGACGTCAAGTCCTGGCACCGGCACATTGCGGTGCTGAGCCAGGAGTTCCTGAAGTACGAGTTCGCCACCGCCGCGGAAAACATCTTCTTCGGCGACGTGGATTCGCCGAGGAATGATGGCCGGATCCGCGATGCCGCTTCCGACGCCGAGGCTCTGGAGTTCATCATCAAACTCCCCAACGGCCTGGACAACCATGTCAGCAATTGGATGGAGGATCCGCGCGGACGGAAGGGGAGCGGCCTGTCCGGCGGCCAGTGGCAGCGCCTGGCAATGGCCCGTAATTTTTACCGGAATGCGAGTTTTATGGTGATGGACGAGCCGACCTCTGCCATCGATGCCCTCGCCGAGCACCGGATTTTCACCCGGCTCTTCGCCGACCGCAGCAGCACCATCATCGCCATCAGCCACCGTCTCGCCACCATCGAAAAGGCGGACATCGTCTACATGCTGGAGGATGGTCAATTGGTGGAACAGGGCACCCACCATGAGTTGGTGGCACTCCGGGGGCGGTACTTCAGGATGTTCGAATCGCAATTGGGCGTCGACGAAGACGAGGATGTCTGAGCCGGTGGGCGTGACGCCGGGAACGGCCCTTGACCGCTTGACCGGTGCGGAGCAGCACCGTTCAAGCGGCCCTGGGCCGTTCTGAGCTAGTTCGTGGTCACAGAGGTGTCATCGATGTAGAAGTAGGTCGGCAGCGAGGAATCCTCAACACCGAGGAAACGCAGGGTCACGCTTTGGCCTTTGAACGCGGAAAGATCCAGCTGTTTCTGTCCGTAGGAGGAGGACTCATTCAGGTTGGAATACGTCGCCAGAGTGGTGGTGACGCCACCGCTGATGACCTGGACCTTGAGGGTGTCGTAGGCCGAACTCGCAGTGGTTTCGTCGGACTGGACCTGCAAGTAGAAGGCCAGGGACGCGCCGGAAATGCCGGACGGGACGGTGAAGGTCTGGTCCAGGTTGTAGCTGGTGGACTGGCCCCAGCCGTTCAGGCCTGCGAAACGGGAACCGGTGCGGGCATTGGTGCCGGTCTCAAAGATGTCCGCTTTGTTGGACGTCCAGGCGACGGCGCCCTCCTCAAACCCGGGGTTGAGCAGCAGATTCCCGGAAGGAGGCGGGGTGCTTCCGCCCAGCAGACCCATGGTCATGGAGGCATCGGAGAGTCCGGCACCACAGCCGGTGGTGCAGCCCCCCGGCATGGCGCGGGTACCAAGCTTAAGCGTTGATTCGACCTGGGCCGGGCTGAGCGCCGGGGACTTGGACTTCATCAATGCCACCAGGCCGGCGACGTGTGGTGAAGCCATGGAGGTGCCCTGGTAGCTGGCATAGCCTGCGGCGCCGGGGACCGTTGTGCCTGTGTTGATGGTCGAGAGGATCCCCCCGCCTGCCACCCGGACGTCGCCTCCCGGAGCGGTCAGATCCACGGAAGCGCCGTAGTTTGAGTAGTAGGAAAGGCTGCCGCTCGGGTTGCTGGCGGCCACACTGACCACGCCGTTGCAATTGGCGGGACGGAATCCGGAAGCGTCCTGATTGCTGTTGCCTGCCGCCACAACAACAGTGGTTCCCCGCGCCACAGCGGAGTCAATCGCTGCCTGGTAGGTAGTGCCGCAGGCGCCGCTGCCGCCCAGGCTCATGTTGATGACCTGCGCCGGATTGGCGTTGGCCGGAACGCCGCTGACTGTGCCGCCGGCTGCCCAGATGATGGCGTCGGAAATGTCGGACAATGAACCGCCGCACTTTGCCAGCACGCGAACGGGAACAACCTTGGCGTTGGGTGCTACGCCGGCCACGCCGGTGGCATTGCCGGTGACAGCAGCCACCGTTCCGGCCACGTGTGTGCCGTGCCAGGATGAATTGGAGGCCGCAGGCTGGCCACACTCGCCGGCAAGGTACCAGTCACCCTGGTCCTGGGGATTGGAATCGCGGCCGTCGCCGTCGCGGGCTGCTGCAGCATCGGAGACGAAGTCGTATCCCGGGAGAACATTGCTGTTGAGATCTGCGTGTGAGGTGATTCCGGTGTCGATCACGGCCACGGTCGCACCAGTGCCGGTTGCGACGTCCCACGCGCCCGGAACACGCATGCCGTTGGCGGCAGTGAAGTCCCATTGCTCGCCGTAGCGGGGATCATTGGGGCTCAGCGCCACAGTCATCCGCGAATCGGGTTCCACGGATTCCACAGCTCCTGAAGCGGCGAGCTGGATCATGAAATCCTTCGCCGCTTGGCCGGACAGTTCCTTGTCTGCAGCGATGAGGGTGCCGCCGGTGGCCAGGGTGCGGATCTCGTGCACCGAGACACCCTGCTGCCGCGCTGCCGTGCCCCATGCGTTGGCTCGACCGTTTGCAGTGGAGTTCGACGGGCTTTGTTTGTACGTGACGATGAATTTGGCGTAGGACTCGCCGGCGGCAATGTTCTGCACAAAGGCAGCCCCGCTGCCCTCTGGGCTGCCGGCATCATCGGTGTCGCCCGGAGCAGCGAAAACTGGTGAAGCCGCAAGGGCCATGGCGCCGACGGCGGCCGCCAGCGATAGGGCGAGGACGCGGGGCGCCCTGGTTGAACCGATTCTCATGGCTCTGCTTTCTCTCAGGGGGCACAACGCTGTGTCCCCGTGATTTGGGGTGTGTGATGGGCGGCCAAAAGGACATATCAGCTGTTGACCGAGAGTAAACATAAACGTATTTTCACTTCTTGTAAATACTTGACAAAACTGGTCAAAGAAGTCTTGGCTATCGGTTACCTGTCACCATGGACAGTCGCCTGCGCTATACCCTGCGCGGTCAAGTAAAGTGGTCACGTGACTTACGAGATTGAGATTGGCCGTGGCAAACGTGGGCGTCGTGCCTACTCCCTGGATGACATCGCGATCGTCCCCAACCGTCGTACGCGTGATCCCAAGGACGTATCCGTCTCATGGCAGATAGATGCCTACAAGTTCGACATGCCGGTCATCGCCGCACCGATGGACTCTGCGATGTCCCCCGAGACCGCCATTGCGTTGGGCCGCCTCGGCGGACTGGGGGTCCTTGACCTTGAAGGCCTCTGGACCCGGTACGAGGACCCGCAGTCTGTCCTTGACGAGATCGGGGCGCTCGACGACGAGACCAACAGCCCGGCTGTGACCCGGCGGATGCAGGAGCTCTACCGGGCCCCCATCCAGCCCGAACTGATCACCTCCAGGCTTGCTGAAATCCGCGCCGCCGGTGTCACCGTGGCCGGTTCCCTGACGCCGCAGCGCACCCAGGAGCACTACAAGACTGTGCTGGCTGCCGGCGTCGATATTTTTGTGATCCGCGGAACCACCGTCTCCGCCGAGCACGTGTCCAAGGACCATGAGCCGCTGAACCTCAAACAGTTTATTTACGAACTGGACGTTCCGGTGATTGTCGGCGGAGCTGCCGGCTACACGCCTGCCCTGCACCTGATGCGCACCGGTGCGGCCGGCGTCCTGGTGGGCTTTGGCGGAGGCGCCAGCAGCACAACCCGCCGCGCCCTGGGAATCCATTCACCCATGGCATCTGCGATTTCCGACGTCGCCGCAGCCCGCCGCGACTACATGGATGAGTCCGGCGGACGCTACGTCCACGTTATTGCCGACGGCGGTATGGGCTCTTCCGGCGACATCGTGAAGGCGATTGCCATGGGTGCCGACGCCGTGATGTTGGGCAGCGCTTTGGCCCGCGCCGAAGAAGCTCCTGGAAAGGGCTGGCACTGGGGCCAGGAGGCACACCACCTGGAACTTCCGCGCGGCGACCGGGCCAACGTGGGCACTGTGGGCCCCCTTGAGGAAGTGCTCTTCGGCCCGGGGCACCACACCAACGGAACATCCAACCTGATCGGTGCGCTTCGCCGTTCCATGGCCACGACCGGATATTCGGACCTGAAGGAATTCCAGCGGGTCGACGTCGTGGTGTCGCCCTACTCCGGGAACTGATCAACAGGGCCCTGCCCATCCGCAGTCCAAGCAAGTAGTCTGGTGACCTACGGCTGGACCATGACGTTCTATGTGGATGGAGGCGGGCGATGTTTGCATTTCCGGGAGGTTCTGGCACAAGCGGCGGTGTGTTGGGGCCGGAGGCCAGGGAGGCTTCGCTTGAAGCGCTCAAAGCCACCGACGCCCCGGGCCAGGAGCTGGACATCCTCATTGTCGGCGGCGGAATCGTCGGAACCGGCGCCGCTTTGGACGCAATAACACGCGGTCTGAGCGTTGGCATTGTTGAGGCCAATGACTGGGCCGCGGGTACCTCGTCGCGGTCCTCCAAGCTCATCCACGGCGGCCTGCGATACCTTGAGATGCTGGACTTCGCGCTCGTCAAGGAAGCGCTGCAGGAACGAGGGCTCCTGCTCTCGGAGCTTGCCCCGCATCTCGCACGCCCGGTTCCTTTCCTCTATCCTCTGACCCGGCCGTTCCTGGAGCGGCCCTACGTCGGGGCGGGCATTGCCTTGTACGACCTCATGTCCATCTCCGGCGGGCACAGCAGGGGAGTGCCGTTCCACAAGCACCTGTCCCGGCGTGCAACCCTGCGGGCCGCCCCCAGCCTGAAGGACGACGCCTTTGTGGGCTCGATCCGCTACTACGACGGACAGGTTGACGACGCCAAGTATGTTGCGAATCTGGTACGTACCGCCGCGCACTACGGCGCGCATGCCGTGAACCAGGTGTCAGTCGTAGACTTCCTGCGGGAAGGGGAACGGGTGGTGGGTGCAAAGGTCATCAACCACGAGGACGGCTCGCGGTTCAATATCCGGGCCAGGCAGGTCATCAATGCAACCGGTGTATGGACAGATGAGACCCAGGCCATGGTCACGGACCGGGGCCAGCTGAAGGTCCGCGCATCCAAGGGCATTCACCTGGTGGTTCCGCGGGACCGTTTCCAGTCAACGGTAGGCCTCATCTTGAAAACCGAGAAGTCGGTGCTGTTTGTTATCCCGTGGGGGCGGCACTGGATTATTGGCACCACCGATACCGACTGGAAGCTGGACAAGGCCCACCCTGCCGCCTCGAGTAAGGACATCGACTACATTCTTGAGCACGTGAACAAGGTGCTCAAACGGCCGCTGACCAGGGAAGACGTTGAAGGCGTCTACGCAGGACTCCGGCCGCTGCTGGCCGGTGAAAATGACTCAACGGCCAAGCTGTCCCGTGAGCATGTGGTGGCACACCCGGTGCCGGGACTGGTGGTTGTGGCCGGCGGTAAATGGACCACGTACAGGGTGATGGCCCAGGATGCCGTGGACGAAGCCACCCGCAGCATGGACGAGCGTGTCCCGCCCAGCTGCACGGAAACCATTCCGCTCCTCGGAGCCAGTGGTTTCAAGGCAGCCTGGAACCGTCGAAACAGGACGGCCGAGGAGTCCGGCGTGCACGTGGCCCGGGTGGAGCACCTGCTGAACCGGTACGGATCCATGACAGCGGAGGTGCTGGAGCTCATAGGCAATAAACCGGAACTGGCGCAACCGCTGCCGGGCGCGGATGACTATTTGCAGGCCGAGGCCGTCTACGCCACGACCCACGAAGGTGCCCGGCACGTGCAGGACGTGCTTACCCGCAGGACCCGTATTTCGATCGAGTCCTGGGATCGCGGTGTGTCCGCGGCGCCGGTAGTCGCTAAACTGATGGGAGAAATCCTCGGCTGGAGCGATGTGCAGCGGGACAGCGAAATCAAGCACTACCTTGCACGGGTGGAAGCCGAAAGGCTCAGCCAGCAGCAGCCGGATGACGAATCTGCCGATGCCGCACGTATGGGCGTGGAGGACATCGTCCCGCTGCGCTGAACCGGCCCCTGCAGCCCAACTGCTCGCCTCATTGAAGGGACACGCCTTGGCCGAACCACTTGACCGGTACGATGCCGAACTCACCACGCCCGAGATGGTGATTCTGGAATTGGACGCATCGGATAAGTCGGACGCCGCGGCGCAGCTTGCCGAACGGCTCTTTGCTGCCGGTCGGGTGACGGATCTGGCCGGCTTCCTGGAGCACGTCAACGCACGCGAGCACCAGCTGGCCACTGGATTGCCGGGAGGTATCGGGCTGCCGCATGCCCGCAGCGAATTTGTCTCGCGGACATCCATCGCGGTGGGTATCACCAAGTACGGCTCTGCACTGGACTTCGGTGCCGCTGACGGACCCGCAACCGTCATTCTGCTCATTGCCACACCCGCCAGCTCATTCTCGGATCACTTGGAAGTGCTGGCCACGCTTGCGCGCTCGCTGTCGAAGGAGTCCTTCCGTGAATCCCTGCGCCGCGCCTATGACCCGGAAGTGATCGCGGAACTTATCAACTCCAGCCTGGTGTTCTTCGACCACTAGGGGCAGGCCCTTTCGTGTCGACTCCGTCGCCACGTAGGGACCCTGCTGCCCCACTCTAGGCAGGCCCTTTCGAGGTCGGCCTGGGCCCCGTTTCGTTGTTCTACAGACAGACGAAGTACGGTTAACGGGTGTGGAAAACTGCCCTTAAACCCCGATGGATCGCAGGCCTTGTCTTTGCGATCGTGATTTCGGGGGTGTTTGTACTGTTGAGCCAATGGCAGTTTGGCCGCTCAACCCAGCCGGAAGTCGCCGTAAATACTGGCACTGAAGAACTGCGGCCCCTCATCGGCGTCCTTGAACCCGGCGATTTTTTCCACGGCTCCGTGGCAGACCAGATGGTGACTGTTACAGGTTCGTATGATCCGGCAACGCAGGTGCTGGTGCCGGGCCGTCTGAACGACGGCGTCCGGGGCTACTGGGTGATTTCCGCCTTCTCCGTTGATGGGGCTCCTGCGCTGAGCGGGGCAGGAGCGTCACCGCAGACGTGGATTCCGGTGGCGCGGGGCTGGGTTGCGGATCCTGCGGACGCCGGGATCCCGCCGTCGGGCCCTATCGAACTGGCAGGGAGGCTCCTGCCGTCTGAAGCACCGCTGCCCAACATCGATCCTGGTTCCGGGCGGGCCTCCGCCGTATCTGTGGCTGAGCTGATCAATGTGTGGAACATCAGCAGCTATCCCGGATTCGTTGCCGCCACCGCTGAGATTTCGGGGACTACCGACGTCGGCGCTGCTGCAACGGATAGTCCGTTGAAGCCGCTGCGGATCGGGCCCCAGCCGCCTGCGCAGCAGATTAACTGGCTGAATCTCTTCTACTCCTTGGAGTGGGTCGTCTTCGCGGGCTTTGCTTTCTTCATCTGGTGGCGCATGGTCCAGGATGACTACCGCCGCAGTCTCGAGGACGAGCTCGAGAACGGCCACCCGGTCACCCAGCAGTCCGCAAATCCGACCCAACAAGCCGAACCGAACCAACAAAAGGTACAGCCATGATTGAACCGAAACCGGCCATCCAGCCACAGCCCTCCAACGGAGGCGGAACCACCGGGAAGAAGCGCCGGTTCGGCGGAACGGAAGCCCAGATCCGCTCGGCACTGAAGTTTTACAGGGTGCTGGCCTACCTCACGGGCGCCATGCTGCTGCTGCTGTGTGCCGAGCTTGTTGCGCGCTACGCCTTCGGACAGTACTTGTTTGCCAGCGGAACAAATGCACTGACGGGCCAGCCCTTTGGCGTGGGGTTCGCGGATGCCGAGCCGAACGGCGTGATCGGTGGTGTGAACATCTCGGTGACCATCCTGATCGTGCATGGCTGGATGTACGTGGTGTATCTCGTTTCCGACTTCCGCTTGTGGTCGCTGATGCGCTGGCCGCTGACCAAACTCGTACTGCTCGCGCTGGGTGGAGTGATCCCGTTCCTGTCGTTCATCGTCGAGCGCAAATTCCACGCCGATGTGGAGGCCGAACTGGCCGCCCACCCGCAGGCGCCGCAGCGGTACTGAGGGGTCGGCCAGCCCCCGCTTGGATGACTGATAGAGTCTCCTGCGTCACAGCAGGGCCCCTAGAGGTGCGCCGGGGCAACGCCGCCAAGTAGTCTGGGGTGGTGACTACTCCCACTGCATCCCAGACTTCCCAGAAGCCGGTGCTGGTTGTTGACTACGGTGCCCAGTACGCGCAGCTGATTGCCCGCCGCGTCCGGGAAGCGAATGTGTATTCGGAAGTGGTTCCGCATACCCTCACCACCGAGCAGCTCCTGGCCAAAAATCCCGTCGCCATCATCCTTTCGGGCGGCCCCTCCAGCGTTTACGCGGACGGGGCTCCGAGCGTGGGCGCGGAGCTCTTCGAAGCCGGCATTCCCGTCTTGGGCATCTGCTATGGCTTCCAGGCCATGGCCAACGCCCTGGGCGGCACCGTGGCCCAGACTGGCCTCCGTGAGTACGGGGCCACGGAAGCGACCACAGTGGGCGAGGCGCGGTCCATTCTGGCAGGCCTGCCCCAGCACCAGAACACGTGGATGAGCCACGGCGACTCCGTCCAGGAAGCCCCCGAAGGCTTCGACGTGCTGGCATCTACCGCCGGCGCACCCGTGGCGGCGTTCGCCAACGAAGAGAAGTGCCTCTACGGCGTGCAATGGCACCCCGAAGTGAAGCACTCCGACTATGGCCAGCAGGTTCTTGAGAACTTCCTCTTCAAGGGGGCCAAGCTGGAGCCGAACTGGACTGCAGGCAACATCCTTGAGGAACAGGTGGACCGCATCCGTAAGCAGATCGGCGATGCCAGGGTGATTTGTGGGCTCTCCGGCGGCGTCGATTCCGCCGTAGCCGCTGCCCTTGTCCAGCGCGCGGTCGGCGATCAGCTGACGTGCGTGTTCGTTGACCATGGACTGCTGCGTGAAGGCGAAGCCGAGCAGGTAGAGCGCGACTTCGTGGCTGCCACCGGCGTCAAGCTTTACGTCGCGAACGAGCAGGAGCGCTTCCAGACTGCTCTTGCCGGTGTGAGCGATCCTGAGACCAAGCGGAAAATCATCGGCCGTGAATTCATCCGGGCGTTTGAGGAAGCGGAGCTTGCCATCATTGCCGAGGCTGCTGCCGATGGCGAGAAGATCAAGTTCCTGGTGCAGGGCACGCTGTACCCGGACGTTGTGGAATCCGGCGGCGGCGAAGGTGCGGCCAACATCAAGAGCCACCACAATGTTGGCGGGCTGCCGGAGGACCTGCAATTCGAGCTCGTGGAACCACTGCGTGCACTGTTCAAGGACGAAGTCCGTGCAGTTGGCGCCCAGCTGGGCCTGCCGCAGGAGATCGTCGGCCGCCAGCCCTTCCCCGGCCCGGGCCTCGGTATCCGCATCGTCGGCGAGGTCACAAAGGAGCGGCTGGACCTGCTGCGCAAAGCAGACGCAATTGCCCGGGCCGAACTGACGGCAGCAGGCCTGGACAATGAGGTCTGGCAAATGCCGGTGGTGCTTCTGGCGGACGTTCGCAGCGTCGGTGTCCAGGGCGACGGCCGCACGTATGGCCACCCCATCGTCCTCCGTCCGGTGTCCTCTGAAGATGCGATGACCGCGGACTGGTCCCGGCTTCCGTACGATCTGCTGGCCCGGATTTCCAACAGGATTACCAACGAGGTGGATGGGGTCAACCGCGTGGTTCTGGACGTCACCAGCAAACCACCCGGAACCATCGAGTGGGAATAGCATTCTGAGTGGCCGGTCTCCTGGTTGAGGCCGGCCACTTGCCTTATTTGATTGAAATCAGCTGCAATTTGGACTGAGCCAGTGTTGCGGTCTCTCACTGGGGACCGTTTCGGGCTACGCTCGAAAGTATGCCGGTATGGTCAAGGGCGTCACGTGCAAACGCAGAAAAGAAGGCAGAAGTGTCAGTTGGTCAGGGCCACCCAGAGGGCTCGGAAGAGCTCAGGAAATGGCTGTCCGGGCTTAAGCCGGTCACCGGAGCAGACACGATGCTGCGTTTCACCAAGACCCCCGAAGGTTCCATAGACCTTACCGGCGCCCATCCTTCCGGCCTTGCCCAGCTGATGGCAGGCCGGCGGACCCGGCTGTCCACACTCATCCGCGACCACCAGCAATATGTTGTGGCCGCCCGCGCGTCGCGCAATCTGCGATCAAAGATCTTCGAGCTCAGCAATGACCGCGGCATAGATGCCGGCTACTTTTCCGCCGGAACGGTGGTGTGGACATCTGCCGTGGGGGGAAAGCCGCAGCGCATATCTGCTCCGGTCATGCTTTCGGCCATTTCGCTGACGATCCGTCCGGGGGAGGACGACTACGAACTCCAGCTGACGGAACAGGCGCATGTTAATCCTGCCCTGGTGCGGCATCTGAAAAACGTCCACGGAATCGCCTTCGACGTCAACGCCTTCACCCGCATGGCCTACAGCACTGCGCGGTTTGATCCGCAGCCGGTACTGGACCGGCTCGGCACCCTGGTCAAAACCATCCACGGGGCTGAGGTGGAGCACAATCTGCTGGTCTCCACCTTTGCAGACCTCTCCGGAAACCTCGACGATCCCTGGATCAACCAGGGACATGCCCTGGTGTCCGCATTGTCCAGAGTCGGCGCAGGCGAAGTCGTCGGTATTGAAGCGCTGGAGCCGGGCCGTTTTCAGAAAGTGGATGAGCGGAATCCGGCAGACGAACTTCTTCTGCTTGATGCCGACACGGACCAGCAGTACGTTATTGACGCCGCCCGTTCGGGCGATTCGATGGTGGTCAGCAGCCCGCCCGGAACAGGCCAGACCCAGACTGCCATCAACACCATCGGGGTGCTGGTGGATGAAGGTAAGACCGTGCTGGTGGTGGGGGACAGGCGGGCCAGCCTCAATGAGATCTCGTCACAGCTTGAGGGGCTTGGCCTCGACTCCATCCTGTTCCAGCTCTCCGGCACGGCCACAGCGCAGCAACTGAAGGGTCAGCTGGTGCGGGCGATTGTCCGCAACGAAAAGTCCCTCGAGCCGCAGCTGGGAAATCTGCATATGACCCTGACCGGGCACCGGCACGCGCTGATGGAGCATGTGGCATCGCTGCACAACGTCCGCCAACGCTGGGGTTGCTCGCCCTACCAGGCCATGCAGTCCCTGGCCGAGCTGACCTCCATCCAGCCGGCTCCAGCAACCACCGTCAGGCTCAAACGGAGCGTCCTGGACAGCATCAGGGACCGCAAGGAGCTGGCCGGCCGGCTGCACCGGGCTGCCGAACTGGGGAGTTTCAGCCGGGCATCGACCACCAGCCCGTGGCACGGGGCCCGGCTCCTCACGCGCAAGGAAACCGAAGAAGCCCAGGGCCTGGCCCGTTCTGTAGAGAAAAAGCTGCCGCTGCTCCGGGAACGAATGAGCGGCGTGGCAGAGCATGCTGAAATCCGTCTCGGGGCGGACTTCGCCGAATGGGGTGCGCAGCTGGAACTCCTGATGGCGGTTCGGGAGAGCCTGGACAAGTTCACCCCGGACATCTTTGACAGGCCCGTCCACGACCTCATCTCTGCAACGGCATCTTCGGCCTGGCGGCGTGAGCGGAATGTGGACATGGCATCCATGCAGCGCTCCCGGCTGCGCCGCGTCGCCAAGGAATATGTGCGTCCCGGTGTCCACATCGCGGATCTCCACAGTTCTTTGGTGCTGGTGCAGGAACAACGGGCACTGTGGGCCGAGTACGCCACCACCCAGCGTCACCCTGCTGTCCCGTCCGGACTTGCGGAATTGAACGTGATGTACCGGGGCCTTGACAACGAACTCGCCCAGCTCGGTACAGCCTTGCGGCACACTGCGGCCGGGGGTTCCCTGACGGATGCACCTTACCCCGAGCTGATGGAGCGGCTGGAGCGGCTGGTAGCGGATACGCGTACGCTGAAGACGCTGCCGGAGCGCACCCTGCTGGTGGAAAACATGCGTGAGCACGGGCTGGGGGAGCTTCTGGCTGATCTTGCGGAGCGTGAAGTTCCGGCTGGGTCCGTTGCTGCTGAACTGGAACTGGCATGGTGGCAGTCTGCTTTGGAAGCCATGATCAGCGGTGATGATTACCTGGCCATGTCCGACGGCGACGCGCTGCGCCAGCTCGAAGCCGAGTACCGGCTGGCCGACAACGCCCACATCGCAAGTGGCGCTGCACGGCTGCGATGGCAGCTGTCCGAACGGTGGCGTGCAGCGATAGCCGAACACCCGCGGCAGGCTGATCTGCTGCGGAGCCTGCTCAAGGACGGCCGGGTGACGTTGGCGGCACTGACCGCCCAAGCCCCCGATTTGATACCCATGCTGGCGCCGGTCTGGTCAGTCAGCCCGTATCTGATGACCGGGCTTCTGCCGGCCGAACAGAGCTTCGACGCCGTCGTTATCCTCGATGCTGAGGCAACGTCGCTGCAGGCGGTTTTGCCGGCCATCGCCAGGGCAAAGCAGGTCATTGCCTTCGGTGACGACAAAATCGCCAGTCCCCGCACTTTCACGGTGGGCGTGGAGCGCCTGGCTGCGGGGGAGCAGGCACACCATCGTCTGGACAGCGCCTTCGCAGCGCTGTCCGAAGTATTGGCCACGTGGCGCCTGAATTTTGTCTACCGGGCTGTGGACGAGGACCTCGTTCTGCAACTGAGTAAGAATTTTTACGACGGCGCCCTCCGCCGGCTGCCTGAGGGACAGTCAGCCACGGGACTTGACCGTGCGCTGCTGGTGGAGTACCTACCGGACGGCACCGGACTGCCGAGCGCGGACCATGAGGGCGTTGAATCGGTGGTCGCGGAGGTCAACCGTGTGGTTGAGCTGGTCTTTGAGCATGCCCGGCACCGGCCGCGCACCTCCCTGGCCGTGGTCACGGCCAGCCTGCGCCACGCTGCGAGAATCGGCGAGTCCATCCGGTTGCAGCTGCCCAACCACCCGATGCTGGCCGGCTTTTTCACGGCAGGGGCAGAGTCATTCCGTGTAGTTGATCTGGAACGCGCCCAGGGCCTGGTCCGTGATCATGTGATCTTCTCTCCGGGATTCGGCCGCACACCGCACGGCCGGGCGCTCCATAACTTTGGTCCGCTGTCCGCGGAAGGTGGCCGGGCCAGGTTTGCACTGGCAATGTCGCGGGCGCGGCGCTCCCTGCATATCCTCAGCTGTTTCAGGCCGGAGGATCTGGACCAGACCAGGCTTTCGCATGGCGCCGTGGACTTCTTTGAACTGCTGGACCGTGAGATCTCCGGTAACACGGATCTTGGTTCTCCGGCATCCCGGGCGGCCGCCAGCGAACAGGCGCTCGGGGCAGACCCACTGGTGGCGGATCTGGGCGACCGGCTCAGGGCCAGGGGAGCGCGCGTCTGGCACCAGTACGACGGCGTGATTGACGTCGTCGCGGCCGCTGATCCATTGAGCACCATGGGCCAGGAAGATGCCGAAATTCCCCGTCCGGTAGCCATCGAATCAGATGGTACCGAGCAATACAGAACCATGAGTGTCCGCGAACGCAGCCGGCTGCGTCCCCAACTGCTGGAACGGCTTGGCTGGCGGTATATGCCGTTGTGGACCATCGAGGTATTTACCGATCCGTCCGCTTGTGCTGACCGGATCGGCGGATACCTGGGTCTCGAAAAGCCCATACTTCCGGGACGGGGCACAGCATCGCCGGGGTTCCTGGACGACGACGTCGACAGCCTCACGCTGGGTAGCTTGGCGGCTCAGGACGATGCAGACGCCATTGCATCGAGCCCGGATGATGACAGGCGTGCCAACACCGGAAACACGAACAGCAGCCACACGGATGAGAAGGCCATGAACGACAGCACTATGGACAAAGCCAACACACCCGAGAGTGAGGAAGCCGTCGCTTCGGGCAGTGAGGCACCAACGTCAGTGCCCGCCGCGCAGGCAGCCCCAACGGGTGTTGTCCCCACTAAAGCCGCTGAGGACGACCCCCGGCGCTGGGGTGATCATGCAGCAGATGGCGATCACGATTCTTGGCTGAAGGAACAGAAACCCCCGCACTGGGGTTAGCCATCGCTGAAGTTATCCGGCGGCCGGGCCCACCAGCACAAAGAACAGTTTCCCTTGCGTTGAGGCGCCGGCCAGCCGGCTGGCCTGCTCGGGACTTGCCGCCACAACCACCAGCCCGTCGGTCTCCGCGGTACCAAGCCACGGTCCCGTCTTGCCTCCCTGGCTGGACGTCCACAGCACAGGGACGCCGGATGCCAGCACTTCCGAGGGCGAGTGCTGGTCATAGCCGTTCCCACTGGTCATGATGACGTTGACGAGCTGACCGGGGGAAACCAGCTGAACCGACGACGGATCCGCCATCCGAAGCGGCACGGCAGCTGATCCGGGCGGGGTGCCTGACAGGAGTCCGGGGCCCAGAAGCTGGGCATCGGAGAGCAGCTGGCCTTTGCGGAGCGGGGCTGCGAGCTGCTTCCCTTGCACAGCGGCGCTGTCGGTAAATGAACCAGCCGTTTGCATGCCCGGCGGGATGCTCACAGGTACCACGTCCGTTGCTGTCAGAGCGGTGCCCGCAGGCAGATCCCGCACGGCTGCCAACGCTGTCACAGTATTGGCCGGTGCCGGCGTCAGCTGATGGACGGCAATCCCTGCGGCGGTGCAGAGAAGCAATGCCACTGCAAGGCGGCGGTTGCGGTTCAGCCAGCCGCTGAGCCAACGGCGCGGTGTCCGACGGCCCGATGGACTGCTGCCCGATGGCCTGCTGCCGCCACGTGCCGCCGGCAGGCTTCGGCCGGGGTGTGCGTGCGGACGTGCGTTCCTGCTGGTGGGGAAGAAGGTAACTGGCATGTTTCCACGCTACGTTTGCCGGTGCGGCCGTAACAGGGGTAGTGCGGGCTATGTGGAAAACCGTGATGCCGGCGTCGGGATGTGAGCCTGGTGTCCGATTCGGGCAGTGGTTTTAGCTGCTCAGCTGGCGGCAGCCGGTGCCGGAACAGCGGGCGGCGTCGGCGCAGCGGCCGGGGCGGCAGAGACGGTGCTGCCCTTGGCATCACGTGAATCGGTCCGGTAGAAGCCTGAGCCCTTGAATACAACGCCTACGCTGTTGAACTTCTTGCGCAGGGTCCCTTGGCATTCCGGGCAGGACGTCAAGGTGCTGTCAGCGAATGACTGCACGATGTCGAAGGCGTGGCTGCAATCCTTGCAGGCATAGGCATACGTTGGCACTTGAGATCCTCCTCTGGGACAAACGACAGGTCCCGTGCTGCTGGGCCGGAATCCCGCTTACATGGATCCGGGCCTTAGCAGTCGCAGGGCCTGAGTGCCAATTCTATCATCCTGCTTCGGGGCCTACCGCAACTGCACCAACCCGGCCGGCGTGAGCACGGCGGCCACCGCGCGGTCGAACGGTTCCACCGGAATTGTTCCGGCGGGCAGGAGTTCGTCGCGGTAGAGGACTGCAGCAAGCGGCAGTGCCAGCCGGGCTTCCTCCAACGCTGCCAAAAATTTGTCATAGTAGCCCCCGCCCTGGCCGATTCTGTTGCCACTCCGGTCAACAGCCGTGGCGGGCAGAAGGACTGCGGTGGTGCCGGCCATGATCCCGGTCCCGTGCTTCTCGCCCGCTGGTTCCTGAATAGGGGCGTAGCGGCTGCGCACGAATCGGCCTCCGGGAGTCCAGTAGACCCAGCTCAGGATTCGGTCCGGCTCGCATACGGGAAGCAGCACTTTGTGGCCCGCCGTGTGGAGTGCCGTAATCAGCGGCAGTGTGGGAGGCTCGGCGCCCACGCCGAGATAGACGGCAAAAGTGCCGGGGATGCCTCCCGAAATTTCCGCGGCCCACTCCAGTCCGTGGGCGGCGATGCCTGCCCCTGCCGCTTCCCGTTGTGCAGAGCCCAGCTCAGCACGCCGGCTACGGTGGATGGCGCGGATTGCTTCCTTGGCTGACGCCTTTTGCTCTGGCATTGCAGTGGTCCTCCCCGGCGACGCTGCAGGACGCCGTACAGATCGCACGATCCGGAATATTTACCGTATGAATGGTCCCTCCGTTAGATTAGTCCAGTGACTACCACTAATGCTTCTGTCCGCAAGGCCGTCATTCCCGTTGCGGGACTCGGCACCAGGTTCCTGCCCGCCACAAAAGCTATGCCCAAGGAGATGCTGCCCGTGGTCGACAAGCCGGCCATCCAGTACGTGGTGGAAGAGGCAGTAAAGGTCGGCCTGAACGACATCCTGATGATCACTGGCCGGAACAAGCGTGCACTTGAAGACCACTTCGACCGTGTCCCGGCGTTGGAGGCCACTCTGGAGGCAAAGGGCGACACCGCCAAGCTTGAGTCGATTCAGGCTGCCAGCAACCTGGGCGACATCCACTATGTCCGGCAGGGTGACCCCAAGGGGCTTGGCCATGCTGTGCTCCGAGCCAGGCAGCATGTGGGTAACGAGCCTTTCGCCGTTCTGCTGGGCGATGACCTGATTGACGCACGCGACGAACTCCTCAGCACCATGATCGAGGTCCAGGCCAAGACCGGTGGGTCCGTGGTCGCTCTCATCGAAGTGGAGCCCTCCCAGATCAGTGCCTACGGCTGCGCAGATATCGAGGAGATCGACGGCGAAGGCTATGTCCGGATCAACAAGCTCGTTGAAAAGCCTGACATTGAGGATGCCCCGTCCAACTTGGCTGTGATCGGCCGCTATGTGCTGCACCCCGAGGTCTTCAACGTGCTGGATAAGACTGAACCCGGACGCGGCGGCGAAATCCAGCTGACGGATGCACTGCAGGAACTGGCGGCAGGTCAAGGCGATGGCCACGGCGTATACGGCGTCGTTTTCCGCGGCCGCCGATACGACACGGGAGACAAGCTCAGCTATCTCAAGGCATGTGTCCAGCTTGCCATTGACAGCGATGACCTCGGCCCGGGGTTGCGGGATTGGCTGCCGGGGTTCACCGCCGGTCTGACCAAGTAACACCCCATGAGGGTCAGCCACATCTGGCCGGTCACGCTGGAATCCGGTGATCTGGTGCTGCGTCCGATCCGGCACCGGGACAAAAAAGAATGGATGCAGCTCCGTTCCCGCAACAGCGAGTGGCTGGCCCCATGGGAGGCCTCGAATCCGGCGCCGGGCGGATTGCTGCCGGACTACCGGCAGATGGTGCGCTCACTCAACGCCCAGGCCGCGCAGTCCACGGCACTGCCGTTCTTGATTACGGCATGGACCCCCGGCTTCAGGGATCCCGTGATCGTGGGCCAGCTGACAGTTTCGTCGATTGTCTGGGGTTCAGCCATGATGGCAACTCTGGGGTATTGGGTCGACCAGTCGCGCGCGGGGCAGGGGATTGCGCCCACCGCCGTGGCCATGGCCACTGACCATTGTTTCCGCACCCTGGGGCTGCACCGGATGGAAATCAACATCCGGCCCGAGAACGGGCCGAGCCTGCGCGTGGTGGAAAAGCTGGGTTTCCGGGACGAGGGCTACCGGCCACGATTCCTGCATATCAACGGCGAGTGGTCAGACCACCGTTCTTTTGCGCTGACGTCTGAAGAAGTGCCGGACGGCCTGCTGGCCAAATGGCTGGAGAGCCGTCCAACCTGAGGGCCGGCTGGGCAGTTTCGTCATAAATCCATTGATTTGCCAGCTGTCCGGCGACACACCGGGGCTAATGCGGTTGCGGCCTGCATTATGCTCATACGGTTTTGAGTGTGGACTTCCCCCTTAGCAGCTCAGTGATCCTTGTGGTTGCTGTTGCGCTCTGGATTGTGTGGGTTGCCCCCTACATACTCCGGAACCGACAGCTTCAGGTTGCTGGTGAGCTGATGGCGGAGTCGGCCGAAACAGCAGAACCGCAAGCAGGGACGGTCATGATCATGAACGCCCAGCAGGAGACTCCCATGGACACCAGGAAGAGCAGCGAATCAGTATCCGGCAACACGCACCCTGAGGTCCGGCATAAATCCGAACTAGTCGCTTCACGCACGGCCCGACAAGGCGCCTTTCGGATCCGCTATGGACGGAGCGCAATCGCGCTGCTAGGGTTTGCGTCCCTGCTGATCGCGCCCATTGCTGGCGTGCTCAGAATCTTCGGGATCGGGACTGCATGGCTTCCTGGCGTTGCCTTGTTGGCCGGCATCGCGGCCGTAGCGCTGCTCCGTCGACTCGCCGTCCGTGACCGTCGCGCCAGGGTCGACGCCGCCTTTAGCGCCGCCATGAGCGCACCTGCCGGACACGGCCGGTCCCGCTCGGGGCAGGCCGGCACCGTTGCCTCCGCCGGGACGGCAGAAGCCTCGTCCGCGAAACTCACCGAAAACGTCCTTTTCGATGCTGAAGCAGGGCTGTTCAAACTTCAGCCCCTCACCGCAGGGGAACTCCGCGCAGCAGCGCTGGCCGAGGCTGTGGCTTCGGGGGACACCAGCGTGCGGGCGCCTAAACTGCCGGACGCGGCGGCGGGCGCCGAATGGGAGCCGGTGGAGGTGCCGAAGCCCACCTACGTGGAAGCGGCAAAGGCCGACCGCCCGGCCCCCGAGCCGCTGGATTTGCCGGACGCTCCCAAAGCCGTTGGCAAGCCGTCGCTGAAGCAGGGCGCCGCAGCCGCTCCTGCAGTAGCCCAGTCCAAGCCACTGACAAAAGCGCAGAGCGCACTGAGCAATCTGGACGACGTCCTGCAGCGCCGCCGCGCCTGAGATTCAGGCAGAACACACCTCACCGCAGCACCCGCCGACAGAACGGCTGTAACCTCGGAGGATGACTCGAATCTGTGTCGCCGGTGGAACCGGCCAGGTGGGGCAGGAAGTGGTGTACCAGGCGATCGCGCAAGGCCACGCGGTTTCCGTTCTCAGCCGGAATCCGCCGCCGTCGGGGACCCCGGGCCATCACGGCGGCGCAAGCTACTTCCGGGCGGACGTCACCACCGGCGAAGGACTGGCAGCCGCCCTGGCGGGCGCCGTCGTCGTGATTGATTGCCTTGAAGGGCAGAGCGGGAAGGCGCTGAAGAATTACGCCGACGGCGGTACGCGGCTTCTGGCCGCCGCTGAGAAGGCGGGGGTAAGCAAAGCGGTGGCGCTGTCCATCATCAACTGCGATCAGAGCAGCGCCGGTTTCTATCGGTCCGAGGCTGACAAAGAGCGCGCCTACTCGAAAGCTGCGCTGGAGACAGTCACCGTCCGGGCCACCCAGTTTCACAGCCTGGTCGGGAAGCTGTTTTCGGCTGCTTCCAGGGTGCGCCTGATCCCGGTGATAAAAGGCGCACGTTTTCAGACCATAGCCCCCGGGGATGTGTCGGCCGCCCTGTTGGAGGCCGCTACGGAAGGGCCGTCAAGCGAACAGCACCGGCTGCGGACCATCGGAGGCCCCGAAGTGATGGAGATGCGGGAGCTCGCGGAGATATGGAAGCGGGCCACAGGCTCGAAGGGCCTTGTGATCGAGTTCCCCTTGCCCGGTGCGATGGGAACGTACCTGCGCGAGGGCAGGAACCTGATCCCGGAACAGCGATACGGCACGGAGACATTCGAGGGCTGGCTGGCGAAGCGCACGGATAGTTTGTAGCCTAGGGACACTGGCAACGCTGTCCTGGGACAGGGGCCGCCGGGGGCTATAGCTCAGTTGGTAGAGCGCTTCGTTCGCATCGAAGAGGTCAGGAGTTCGAATCTCCTTAGCTCCACCCTTCAGAGTACCGACGCCGGACGTAACTCCGGCCCCAGAAACCACAGTCCGGGAGGACCGCAGTGAGCCTGATCCGGCTGCAAGACGTCAGTGTCCGATTCGACAACGCACAGATCCTGCGTGAGGCGTTTTTCCGCCTTGAACCGGGCGACAGGGTTGGCCTGATCGGCAAAAACGGATCCGGGAAGACCACCATCCTGAAGCTGATCCTCGGGCAGGTCCCAGCTGACACCGGAACCGTCGCTTTGGAGTTGGGAACCAAGGTTGGCTACTTCTCTCAATTCTCCGAGCTGAACGGAGAGGCCACCATCCTCGAAGTCCTCGACGCCCTGTTCGTCGAGATCCAGGCCATGGAATCCGAATTGGCATCGATTGATGCTGCCATCGCCACGGACCCCGCTGATAGTGCGGAGCTTGACAGGCTGATCCTGCGCCAGTCTGAGCTGTTCGAGGACATGGACCGTCTCGATGGCTGGGACTATAAGCGCCGCATCGACACCGTCCTGACGACTCTGGGGTTCAGCGAAGCGCACAGGCTCTGCGCCATCGACGAGCTCTCCGGTGGCTGGCGTAACCGTGCGGCGCTGGCAAAGATCCTCCTCGAGGGCCCGGACGTCCTGCTGCTGGACGAGCCCACCAACTATCTGGACGTGGCCGGCGTCGAGTGGCTCGAAGGGTGGTTCCGTGGCTTCAGAGGCGCCGCGATCATAGTCTCGCACGACCGGAAGTTCCTGGACGCCGTCGTCACCCGGATCATCGAGGTGGAGAACTTCCATTTGCATGAATATCCGGGCAACTTCGGCGAATACGTGATCCAGAAGCAGTTCCGGCTCAAGACACTCGAGCAGCAATTTGTCCACGAGTCCGAGCTGCTGGCCTTTGAAGCGGAGGGAATCGCTGACCGACGCGAGGCGGCGAAGGCGGCAAGCCGGGGCTTGGGGAACCAGCTCGCCAAGATAAAAAAGGCCCGCACGCCACGTCCCGTGGACAAGATCATCACTGAGATATATGGCGGGCTGCACGTCAAGGATGTGCTCTGCCGGGTGGACGGGCTGGGTAAGTCCTACGGCGAGAAGGTCCTGTTTGACGGCCTGAGCTTTGAGATCCGCCGGGGCAACCGCATTGTGGTCCGGGGCTCCAACGGCAGCGGAAAGTCCACCCTGCTGAAGGTACTGACGGGCCAGGAGCAGGCGGATTCGGGCGACGTGGCCTGGGCCAAGGGGCCCGGTTTTGTCTCGTACAACCAGATGTTGGAGGACCTCGATGACTCCGACACGGTGTCCCACGCGGTCAACGCGCTGCCGGACAGCCTGGCCTTCAGCGCCACGAAGAAGTCCGTCAACAGGTTCCTCGCCATGTTCCAGTTCTCCGAGGCCGACCTCAAGCAGAAAATCGGAAACCTCTCGGGCGGGCAGAAAGCGCGTGTCGCCATGGCGCAGTGTCTGTTGTCCGGCGCCTCTGTGCTCCTGCTGGACGAGCCCACCAACCACTTGGACATGTCCAGCACCCAGGTCATGGAACGGGCATTGATGCACTTTCCCGGCGCCGTGGTGGTGGTCAGCCACGACCGCTTCTTCAGCGAGAAGATCGCCAACAGGCACCTCGTCTTCGGAAGCGACAACGCCGGACCCGGTGAAATCGAAGTGCGCGTGGCCTAGCCAACGCGACCCGTTGACCTCGTTGGCAGCGCGGGCGTATCATCGGCCCATCCATTCCCTCTACTAAATACCTGGAGCGCATCATGGCCGAATTCATGGACGTCCATCGCAACATGGTGGGAATAACCGCCGAGGGCCTGCTGGCTGCGCATAACGCAGATCTGGCAATTCAAGGCGACGAAAATGTTGACTTCAAAAAGGCCTGGGCAGACCCCGTGGCCGGCCTGGTCTATTGCCTGTCCGAGGCTCCGTCCGCGGAGGCTGTTCAGCGCATTCACGTGCGGGCCGGACACCCGGCGGACGAGATCCACCCAGTGCCGTTGGTCGTCTAGCTTCCTGAGGATTCCTCTCCCGCATCCGCCGCAAGGGACTCAACACGCCCCAACAGGGACAACCGGCTGGCGATCCGGGCCATATCCACGGGCATCGCAGCCCGGGCGGGTGTCAGCCCGGACGCTGCGGCGCCCCAGTCGAGCGGTCCGTTTCCCAGCAGGAACAGAGTGCTGTCCTGGTCATAAAGCACATCAACGACGTTGCTGAACCGTTGCCAGGCCGATGCCGTTCCGGCGGCAGACGCATGATTCGGTGACGGTATGCCGTCGATCACCCAGATCCGGTACTCGGCGGCCAAGACCAGATAATCCGCCGTGGACGTCAGCCCGGCGCACAGCTCCGCGAAACTGATCCACAGCAGCCCTGCGTCAGCAGCTTTGGCGGCCAGTGGCTGGGTGGTGGGCTTCACCACCCGCCGCTGGGCGGACGACGGCGGGAACAGTCCGTACGCACCCAGCTGGCTGTTTGTGGCGGGGCTGATAATGCGGCCCAGCCGGAAGGCGCCTTTCGCTTCATCGGCGGACCCCTCCGGGGCTGGATTCCTGCGGAAGTCAGAGTCTCCGTCTATTTCCACGCCCTCCATCATCTCCTTGATCACAGCAATCGACGGCACAAAATGATCGTGCCGCACTGGATCGGGCAGCCGTGCGGCCGTTTCGCCCGGGACACAACGGAGGCCCCGAAACCAGCCAAGAGCTCAGCCGCGGCAAGTTGACTGGCCTCAAGAGCAAAACCCGACTCTCGGGCGTCTGCTGTTACACCCCGCAGCAGCTCTGCCGCCGCCTCCCGGTCAACGTGTCCCACCCAGCCAGCCTACCGTCCGGCGCCCGGATGCAACGAGGACGCTACAGCCAGCCCTTCCGGTTGAAAATGGCGTACATGAGGGCGGCCATTCCCGCCATCAGGGCAATCGCCATGGGATAACCGAACACCCAGTGCAGCTCTGGCATGTGGTCGAAGTTCATCCCGTAAACGCCGGCTACGAACGAGGGCGCAAAGAAAATGGCAGCCCAGGAGGAGATCTTCTTGACCTGCTCATTCTGTTCGGCGCTCGCCTCGTTCTGGCGGTTGGCCGTCAGGGTCCCGTCCAGAGTGAGGGCATTCTGCAGGAGCTCCCGGAATGAGTTGGCCCGGGAAATGACGTGTTTGACGTGGTCTTCCACGTCCCGGAGGCTGCGCTGAAGTTCCACCTCCACGCCGTACTTTTCGAAGCCGCGCTTAAGCAGCTCCATCATTTCCGGCAACGGGTGGATGGCGCGCTGGAATTGGATGACTTCGCGGGCCAGCTCGTAGATCCGCCGGGACACCGTGGAGTCTCCGCTGAAAAGCTGGTCCTCAATCTCGTCGATGTCGTTTTCCAGTCCGGCCACCACCGGCGCGTAGTCATCCACCACCTGGTCCAGAAGAGCGTAGAGCACTGCCTCCGGTCCATGGCAGAGGAGATCCGGCCGGCTCTCGAGCCTCTGCCTCACCCGTGCCACCCCGGCCGTTTCCGCGTGCCGGATGGTGACCACAAAGTTCTTGCCGGTAAAAATGTGAAGCTCACCGAACTCAACGGTTTCCGTGTCGTCCAGATAGCGGGCAGGCCGGAGCACCGTGAACAGGTTGTCGTCGTACCGCTCCAGTTTGGGCCGCTGATGGGCGGAGATCGCATCCTCGACTGCCAGCTCGTGGAGGCCGAATTCACTAGCGACGGCGGCCATCTCGCTTTGCGTCGGCCGGTACAGGCCTATCCACGCCATTCCGCCGTGCCGGGAGAGTGTCTCGAACGTCTGCTCGAGGCTTTCGGGTTCGGCGCTGCGCACACCGTCAACGTAGACCGCGTTGTCAATGATGGTCATGGCGTTGTGATCTCCGTCTGACTCGTTTAAGACATGGCTCCGATGATTGCACCGGACACGGTCATGGCCACCAGATCATGGCCGGAGTCGATCAGGGTCACGATTGCGGGACGGCCGGCAAATCCGTTGTGGAGCACGCGGCCGCCGGCGCGGAAAACCACAGCCAGAACCAGTGCGGACCAGCCGCCGGCGATCGCGTTGTCCAGGCCCAGCTTGGTGATGAGAACGGCGAGGAGGATGGCGGTCAGGGCAGCCGCCACCATCATGGGAACCCAGATACCCGCACCGCCACCGATCTTCTTGAGGTCTTCCTCAGTCTTGCCGATGGCCGCCATCCACCTGTTTCCAAGGACAGCGGGCATGTACCAGACAAAGCCGATGGCCATGGTGGCGATGAAGGACAGAAGCACAGCCAGCCAGTTGATTTGGGAAATATATGAGAGCCAGTCCATGCTCGAATCCTAGTCCGCCGGGCCGGCGGCGAGGCTGCAGAGCACAGGATACTTAAATCGTGTTGATCCAGGCCCGAACCAGGCTGCGGCGAGAACACCGGCTAGCCGCCCTGTGCGAGCCTGCTGATGAGCGGTTCCGTCCGGTACGGGATGTGCGTGTGGAGCGCGAGGACTGTCTCGGTGCGGATGACTCCCTTGATCCGGAGAATCGAGCGAAGGGCCGCCTGCAGATTGTGCGTGTCCGTTGCGACCACCCGGCACCATACATCGCCACGACCGGAGATCTCGTGCACCTCAAGTACCTGCGCGATCAGGCGCAAGGCGCCAACCACACCGTCGAGTTCGCGGTGGGTCACTTCGATAGTCACGAACGCGACGACGTCGTACCCCACCGCTTCGAGATCAATCTCCCGCCCGCCGTCGTGCAGCAGGCCCGAGCGGAGCATCCGCCGGACGCGTGACTGCGCTGTGTTCCGGGCGATCCCCAGGGAATCGCTGAGTTCGCCGATCTGCACGCGCGGATCACGGATCAGCTCCAGCAGGATCTTCAGATCAGTGGAGTCCAGGTTGTTCAAATAATCACTCCGGTTCATTTTGGTGGAACATGTTTGACTGTTTTGATCAATTTTCACATGAAGTTCCGCCTGCAATAGCAGGCGTGCCGCATTCTATAGATATCAATCTTCGTCCGGACAGCCCTCTCCCACAAGGAGTGCAGGCAGCCGGAATATCAGGCAAAGGCGGACATGACTGTCTTGAACGAACTCCGTATGCGGCCGGCCGTCGCCGGGCGCCGCGGTTGGGACGCGTCCACTACGGCACGGCTGGTCATGGCAGGGGCGGTAATTTTCCTGCTCCTGGTGGGCGCGAACCTCGCCACCCCGCTCTATCCCCTACTGCAGGCAAAGTTGGGGATCACCCCGCTTGGAGTCACCGTTGCGTTCGCCAGCTATGTGCTTGCTCTAGTCATCACGCTGATGCTGGCAGGGCATTGGTCCGACCACATCGGTCGACGTGCGGCTCTTCTGTTGGCGGTGCTGGTGGGCCTCGCCGGCGGGTACCTGTTTGCCAACGCGGATGGCCTGCTGGCTCTTTCGGCCGGGCGCGCACTGCAGGGCGTGGCCGTAGCGCTGGCAACCGGCGCAAGTTCCGCGGCACTCCGGGAACTGTTGCCCTCCCGCCCGGAGTGGGCCTCCCGGTTCACGCTGCTGGCCTCTGCCGGAGGGGTGGCGGCAGGTCCGGCGATCGGGGGACTGCTGTCGCTGCTTCCCGGCCCCACATCGTCGCCCTATTATGTGCACTCTGCAGCCCTCCTGATGATGCTGGTGCCGCTCTACCTCTTGAAAGCGCACCCGGCCATCAAAGGGCCCGCGGGCCCGCGTCCGCTCATGGCGCTGGCTCCGCGCAGGCCCTCCATTTCCCGGGAGGCACGGGGCGCGTTTTGGCTGGCTGCCGCCGTCGGATTTCTTAGCTTTACTGTTTTTGGTTTCTGTCTGTCCCTGGCGCCGGGATACTTTGCCGGGATCGTCCACGCCGATTCCCGTCCCATCATCGGCGTCCTTGCGGGGCTGACTCTTGGTGCGTCTGCCCTGAGCCAGTTGATCAGCGCCCGAGGGAGGTTCGTGGTCCCCGTTGGGCTGACGGTGTTGTCAGTGTCCGTGGTGCTCCTGGCGGCGGCGGCCGCCTTGAGCAACCCTCTGCTGCTGATTGCCGCGAGCATCGCCGCTGGGCTGGGGCAAGGCGTTGCCTTCCGTACCGTCTTCAACGACGTGGCCGGGAAAGTGGAGGCCTCACACCACGCGCAGATTATCAGCACCGTGTACGTCATCACCTACCTGGGAAGTGCACTCCCCGTGGTAGGACTGGGGATAGCGACGGCGGCATACGGACTTCAGGCGTCGGTCGCAGGATTTGTGTTGCTGTGTGGAGCGGCAGCCATGGGACTCGCGGCGCTCACCTTGCGCAGTGCGATGAGACGGTAGCCGAAAGAAACGTTGCTTTCCCGATGTGGTGCCCGGACGGCCTGACGTCTGGGCGAGCTTGTTGGACGGGTCAAGCGGTCCACGGGTTGCCATCCCCGCCAGCCGGCGAAGCACGACGTCGTTCGTGAAGTTCAGGGCAAAGGAACGGCACGCGAGCGCTGGTGGGAACGGCCGCGCGGCGCCATCCAGATCACACCACCCGGACTGGCGATGTCGCCGGCCACGGTCAACACCGCGAGTGCCCGGTTGAACGCCGATCAGCTGGCGAGGTACACACGGGCCATGGAAGCCTACGGCGACCGTTTGCTGGCGGACATCCGGGGTGAAGGCGAACAGGACGGCGCCCGGCCCGTCCAGCTGCACTTCACTACCTTCCCATTCCTGGCGTTCCTGCCTCAGCGGGCAACCGTTCTTCACGCAAGGCAGCTAAGGCAATCGCGTCACGCCGGACCAGCCCTGAAGGGAAAGAACCCTGAGCGCCATTTCCGTATCCCGCTCCGCACCTGTACCGCGCACTGCAGCGCGCGGCAGTCCGCCGTCGTGAGGAGCTGCAGGTCCTTCGCGGTGATGCGATGATACCCATTCCGGCCTGAACGCCTGGCGCTAGCGATCCGCATCCGGCCGGTCAGTCGGGCAGCGGGCCGTGATTACCCTGAATGTGGTCAAATACCAGCGTTGTCTCAGTGTGGCCCACCACCGGATCAGTTGCCAGATTGTCCAGCACCCAGTCGCGCAGGTCCTCCGTGGTTGCCACGGCGATGTGCAGCAGGTAATCAACGGAACCTGACGTGTGGAACGTGGAGAGTACTGCGGGGAGCTTTGGCACACGCGCCGTAAACCTGTCGATCTGGTCGCGGTCGTGGGCGCGGAGCCGTACTGCCACCAGCGCCTGCACCGAGCGGCCGATCGCGGTCAGGCTCAGCTTCGCCTCGAAGCCTTTGACTATCCCGCGTTCGGACAAGGCGCGGGTGCGCATCAAGGCGGTGGATGGTGCAATGCCCACCAGCTCGGCCAGTTGCTTGTTGGAAATCCGGGCATCGTCAACCAGCGCGGCCAGAAGCCGTTCATCAATGGCATCCAGGGGCTCGCTGATTGCGGCTCCGGGCCGAATATTCTTCGCGTTGCTGCTCACTGGTCCTCCTCAAAGTGTTCTCAGTTCATCCTAGACGCCATATTCCGGCCAATCCATTCACGAGGACTATAAATCTCCGAATTATTGCCAGATACTAGCGGCATTCAATGGCGAATAATTCACTAGGAGCAAAGTGCTTTCTCTCGACTCAATGGCAGTCCACGCAGGCCGGGACGGACTCACCGAACAGGGCGTCCATGCTGTGCCGATCGATTTGTCCACCACTGCGCCCTTACCGTCTGTTCACGACGGCGGCCAGGCCTACGAGCACATGGCCACCGGCGGTATCCATGTGGAGGGCCAGAGCACGGTCTACCAGCGCCTGTGGAATCCCACGGTGGCGCGGTTCGAGCAAGGAGTGGCCGTGCTGGAGGACGCGCCGGAGGCCGTGGCATTTGCCACCGGCATGGCGGCACTGAGCGCGGTCCTGCTGGCCATTGTGGCCGGTGGCAAGAAGCACGTGGTGGCCGTCCGCCCACTGTATGGCGGGACGGATCACGTACTTGCTTCCGGGATTCTGGGCACCGAGGTGACGTTCGCCGCGGCAGACGGTGTCCGTGCGGCGTTACGTCCGGACACGGGGCTGGTCATTGTAGAAACCCCGGCCAATCCCAGCCTGGAGCTGGTGGACATCGCCCGGCTCGTGGCCGCTGCAGACGGCGTTCCGGTACTGGTGGACAACACCTTTGCCAGCCCGGTCCTGCAGCAACCGCTCAGGCACGGCGCGGCCATGGTCCTGCACAGTGCCACCAAGTTTCTGGGCGGCCACGGCGACGCCATGGGCGGAGTAATAGCCGCAGCCCCGGACTGGACCACGCGGCTGAGGCAGATCCGTGCGGTGACAGGCGGCATCCTGACTCCCTGGCCGGCATATCTGCTGCACCGGGGGCTGGCCACGCTTCCGGTGCGGGTACGCGCGCAACAGGACAGTGCCCACAAGGTTGCCGCCGCGCTGGCTGAGCATCAGCTGGTAACGGCGGTCCGCTATCCCGGGCTGCCCGAATGCGATCCCCTGGGCCTCGTTGGTAGCCAGATGTCCGGCCCCGGCTCGCTGATGGCATTTGAAGTTTCCACTGCGGAACACGCCGAACGCATCCCTTCAGCTGTCCGGATGATCACGCATGCGGTATCCCTTGGCGGGATCGACACCCTGATCCAGCACCCCGCGGGGCTGACCCACCGGCCGGTATCCGTGGACGCCAAACCGCATGCGCGGCTGCTCCGGCTGTCGGTGGGGCTGGAAGGCTCCGCGGACATCGTCGCAGATCTTATGCAGGCCATCGAGAGCACACGCTAGCCGCCCCCAGCCCAACTGGCTAGCAATAGGTGTCACTTAGACGCGTATTAACGACACCTATTGCGAGCTACCTGGGGCGGTCGAGGCGGGGTGCACGACGGCGACAACCACCGCCGTCGTGCATGCCATGCCCATGACGCTCAGGGCGAGGGCCGTCCACCCCAGCGTCTGGAACACCAGCCCGCCCGCCCAGCCGATGACGCTTGAGCCAAGGTAGTAGGCAAGATTGTAGAGCGATGCAGCCTGTGCACGGCCCGAGGTGGCGATGCTGCCGGTCCAGCCTGAGCCGATCGCGTGGGCCGCGAAGAACCCGCCGGTGAAAATGAGCAGCCCGAACAGGATCAGTACCAGGACCGGTGCGAGCGTCAGCGCCAGACCGCCCACCATAAGGACGATGCCGGCGGCGAGAACGTTCCGCCGGCCGAAGCGCGTGGTCAGGTTTGCTGCCCAGCGCGAGGAGACCGTGCCGGACAGGTACGCCAGAAATATCAGGCTGATGGCCGTGGCCGGGAGGTTGAATGGTTCGCCGGTGAGGCGGAAGCCAAGGTAGTTGTATACGGCAACGAAGCCGCCCATGAGCAGGAAGGCCTGCACATACAGCGCCAGAAGCCGGGGATTTCGTGTATGCCCGGCCAGCGTCCTGACGGCACCGCGCAAGCCGTTTGCTGTGGCAGCTGTGAAACCGCGGGCACTCGGGATCATCAGCAGGAACAGTATGGCTGCCACGGTCGCCAGCACGGAGACTGCCAGGGCCGCCGCCCGCCAGCCCCACCATTCACCCACTGGCCCGGCAACGAGCCGGCCGGCAAGTCCGCCCAGCGTGGTGCCCGCAACGTAGCTGCCGGCGGCCAGCGCCGCGTGGGCCTTATTCACTTCCTCGTTCAGGTAAGCGATGGCGATGGCAGGGATGCCGCCCAGGGCCATTCCTTCGAGCACGCGCAGGCCCAGGAGCATGGCGAAGCTGGGGGCAAGAGGGAGCAGGAGCCCCAGCACCGTGGCTGCGGAGATGCCCCAGGTCATGGCCCGGACACGGCCGATCCGGTCTGCCAGGAATGACCATGGAATGACCGTAACTGCCAGGCCTACTGTCGCCAGCGAGATGGTCAGCGCCGCCTCAGCGGCCGTGATCCGGAGGTCGGCAGCCATGATCGGGAGCATGGCCTGCGTGGAATAAAGCTGCGCGAAGGTGGCAACCCCGGCGAATGCCAGTCCGGCCAGGATGCGACCGTAGGCGGCCGATCCCTTGGTGTGGCCCTCCCAGGGCGGCCGTTCCGTCGACTGTTCCCGGGCCAGCAGCGTCTGGGCCGGGTACTGGGAAGTCCGGGTCGGATCATATGGCATGTTGACAGCCTAGGCCCGAGGCGAGGCATGCATCCAATGCATCATTTGTGCCAAACTCATGTAAATAATGGATGCTTTTGCGCCCTGGGCGCACCGCACGTGGAGCGCAACATCCGGCGCACCACGCCTGCCGCAACGGACCGGAGAACCATGGACATCGACCACCAGCAAATGGTGCAACTGCTGCCGCTCCTGCCGATGCTTGCCGAGCTCGGACGCACCCAGCACATCACGGAAACGGCGGAGCTGCTGGGGGTTCCCCAGTCAACAGTCAGCCGCGCACTCGCGAGGGCCAGCGCCGTTGTAGGCACCGACCTGCTGATCCGTGAAGGCAGGGGAGTCCGCCTGACGCCGGCCGCCAAAGCGCTGCTGCCCTATATAGAGGCAGCCCTCACCGAGTTCCGGACAGGTCTGGACGTGGTGCGCCACGAATCGCAGGTGGTGCGCGGAAGGATCGCCGTGGCATTCCAGCACACGTTCGGCGAGGCGACTCTGCCCTTGTTGATCAGCGCGTTCCGGAGCCGCCACCCACAGACCGAGTTTGACCTCAGCCAGGGGGCCAGGGACGCGTGCCTCGCCCGGCTGGCCTCCGGTGAAGCGGATCTGAGCCTGACCGCCCCGGTTGCCGCCGCTAGCCGGAGCATCGGCTCGGCGACGCTCTATCATGAACCTCTCCGGCTGGTGGTGCACCACGAACACCGGCTGGCGCGGAGGCACTCCGCAAATGTCGCGGATATCAGGAGGGATCCGTTTGTGGCGCTCGGCCCCGGATACGGCATGCGCTCGCTGACCGACGCGCTGTTCCGGGAAGCCGGATTCCGCCCACGAGTCGCCTTCGAGAGCCAGGACTCCCATACCGTCCGAGGTCTGGTCTCCGCCGGACTTGGCGTCAGTATCCTCCCGCCCGGCGGAAGTGCATCAGGCCGCCGGTTGACTCCGAACAGCGGCGATCTCGGATGGGTCGAGGTCCCACTGGAATCTGGCCTCGCCTACCGGGAGATCGGCCTGGCCTGGCGCCAGCGGCGGCCGGGCCAGGACCCGGAGCCGGAACAGGTGCGGCTATTCAGGGAGCTCGTTCTGGGTGAGGGTCCGGGGCTGCTGGCCGGGCTGGTCAGCTCCCGTTCACAAGTCCGCTGATCACGTCTGACACGGTACCCTCTTTCGCATCGCGCCAGCCCGTGCCGGCCCACAGATTCAGCCGTTCAGGATCTCCTGCGGCTGCCGCAGCAGCCCGGATGGGTGAGGTCAGATGATGGATTGCCGGGTAACCTTCCGGGGCATCTCCGTGGTCCCGGACAAACGTATTGCTCAGTGCCCTTGCCTGCTTGCCGGTGAACGAACGCGTCAGCTGTGTTTTCGTGTATCCGGGATCTGCCAGGGCGTCCTTATGCAGTTGCCTGGCACCGCTTTCATCCGTGCGGAGGAACGCCGTCCCCAGTTGGGCTGCAGCGGCGCCGGAGGCGATCGACGTTTCCACCGCACGGCGGTCCATGATTCCGCCGGCGGCTATCAGCGGAAGCCCGACGGCGGCCCGCACCCGGGTGACCAGCTCCGCCGTCGTGCGCGAACCGTCTGATGGCGAACCGCCTGATGGCGTACCGCGGCGCAGAAAGGCCGCGCTATGACCGCCGGCACTGCTGTGCTGGACCACGAGGGCGTCCACGCCCTTCTCAGCAGCCAGCTGTGCCTCGTCGGCGCTTGTGATGGTGGCGATGACGGTGGTGCCTGCGCGCTTCAGCGCGGCAACGGTACGGGAGCCAGGCAGCCCGAAGGTAAAGCTGACCAGCTCCACGGGGTCAGCCTCCAATGCATCGATCTTTCCTTCCCAGGCATCATCATCGTCCAGCCGCAGCGGGGGAATGTCTACGCCGAAGCGCGCTGCATCGCGCTGGAGCTCAGCGCGGTACCTTTCCAGCTCCGCCCGCACTGCTGGTGGCGGATTCAGCTGGTCCCGGTCAGGAACAAAAATGTTGAGGCCGAATCGGACTCCCAGCTCCCGCGCCTGCCGGATCTCTTCGGCCATCGCGGCAACGGTCTTGTAGCCGGCTGCGAGGAATCCCAGGCCGCCTGCCCGGTAGACCGCCCCGATAAATGCGACCGTCGACGTGCCTCCGGCCATGGGTGCGGCGACGATCTGTGTACCGAGTATGGCGTCCGGCATTTTATACTCCTTGAGACGATTCAGTAGTCTGGGGCAGTGACTAACTCAGACAACCTCCCCGTAGCCGGATCTGTTCCTGGCACCGGAGCCGCCAGCGGCACCGTGATCGGCCTGGATATCGGCGGTACCAAGACCCGTGGTGTCCGCTTTGAAAATGGCACAGTCGTGGCTGACGAGATCGTCGGCAGTTCCAACGTCCAGAATGTCAGTCTCAGGGAAGCGTCCAGCAACCTGGCAGCGCTGTTCGCGAGAATCGGCGGTGGACACATGGATTATGTTTACGCCGGAGCCGGTGGCATTGATACCAACGACGACGCCGCGGCCCTGGCTGCTCTGATTGAACCGCACGTCCGGGGTGCCAGAATCACGGTGGTCCACGATTCCAGATTGCTGCTTGCCGCCGGGCGCGCCAGCACAGGCGTGGCCGTCATTGCGGGAACGGGTTCCGCCGCCTGGGGTAAGAACAGAGATGGCGAGGAAGCCAGGGCCGGAGGCTGGGGTTATCTCCTGGGCGATGAAGGCAGCGGCTACTGGCTGGGGCGGGAGGCAGTCCGCCACAGCCTTCACCGCATGAACCAGGGGCTGGAGCCGGACCAGTTGACCACAGCGCTTCTTGAGTCCTGCGGTGTGGACGATCCCAACAAGCTGATCGCACTCTTCCATTCAGCTGACACCGGCCGCCGTTACTGGGCGCAGCAGGCCAGGCTGGTGGTGGAGGCAGCTGATGCCGGGCATGCCGTCAGCCGGCAACTCGTGGACCAAGCCGGCCGCGACCTCGCCCGGCTCGCAGCACAGGTACTGCGGAATCTCGGTATCGATGGCCCTGTCATTCTGGGCAGCGGGCTGGGAATGAACGTGGTCCGTCTCCAGGACGCGTTCCGCAGCTCCCTTGCGGGCAACGGCGTTACCGATGTCCGCGTCCTTGATCAGGAGCCGGTTTTCGGTGTGCTGCAGCTTGTGGCGGAACAGGGCTGAACCGGAACGGGCTGAACCGGAACGCGCTGGTCAGGAACGTGTCCGCGGCCTGAGCCTGACCCCCGGAAGCGGGGGAGCGGGGATACGTCCGGCTTCAGCTCCGGCCCCGGGACCGTGGCCCTTCACGAGGCCAAACCGTGCCGCAGCAGCTTCAGAACCCTGGGCGTCCGCCTGGGCCTCCCAGTCCAGGCGTGCCTGGGCCACCTCCTCATGGGTGCGGCCCACAAAGTTCCACCACATCAGCAGCTCTTCCTGGAAGGGCTTGCCACCAAGGAGAATAAAGCGGGTTCCGGGAACGGCCACAAAGTCGAGCACGGGGCGGCCGATTCCCACATAACCCAAGGGACCCGGCTCTATTTCCTGACCATCAAGGATCAGGCCTCCGTCGAGCACCAGTACCGCGTGTTCAAAGTGGACGTTCAATGGCAAGCTGGCCGGTCCGTCGCAGCTGATGTCGGCGCCGACGATGGGCGAGTACACGGTTGCCGGTGACTTTGCGCCCGCCAGTTCGCCCACTATCACTGTCGCTGTGAATCCTTGACGATGGACAACAGGCAGGGTCAGGTGCTGCTCAAAGGCCGGCGGCCGGCGCCTTTCACTGTCGGGTAACGCAACCCACAGCTGGAGTCCGCGCTGCACCGGAAGGGGCGTACCGCCGTCGGACTCTTCCGGGATCACGGCAAACTCCGAGTGCGAGACCCCAATGCCGGCAGTCATGATGTTCAGTTGCCCCGGCCGGACCACCACGTCGCTCCCCACGCTGTCGCGGTGCCGGACGTTGCCGGCGAGCGGCCAGGTGACGGTCTGCAATCCGGTGTGAGGATGCGGAAGCACTGACATGGCGGTCCGGTCGGGGCCGAAACTGTCCAGGAAACACCATGCACCCACGGTCGGAAGGCCGCGTTGCGGCAGGGTGCGGAGCACGTTCATGGCACGCACACCGCCAAGGGGGACCTCACGGGCGGGCCACAGCTGCACACACGGTCCCGTGCCGGTAATGCCTTCCGGCCTTCCGGGCGGGCATATTTCCTGCTGTGGGCTGGCTTCCAGGTTCGTCACAGTCCCACTGTAAGACTTTGTGCGTTTCTGGGGCATAGTGAAACGTTGTACCGTGGATCACATGCCTGAGTCGATTCTGAGTTACCGCGAGTCTGCCCTTTTCCGCGCCGGTGAACCACACCGGATCCTGGCCGGGGCCATCCACTATTTCCGGGTTCATCCGGAGCAGTGGCAGGACAGGCTCCGTAAACTCCGGGCCATGGGCGCCAACACCGTGGATACCTATGTTGCCTGGAATTTCCATCAGCCCCGTCGTGGCGAGGCAGCGGATTTCGCCGGCTGGCGGGACATTGGCCGCTTCATCGACCTCGCCGCGTCCGAAGGCCTGGACGTCATTGTCCGTCCGGGCCCCTACATCTGCGCCGAGTGGGACAACGGCGGGTTCCCTGCCTGGCTGACAGGTATCCCGGGAATCGGCCTGCGTTGCCTTGATCCGGTGTTCACTGGAGCTATCGAGGAATGGTTTGACGCGCTGTTGCCCATCGTCGCCAGCCGCCAGACATCCAATGGCGGCCCCGTGGTTGCCGTGCAGATCGAGAACGAATACGGCAGCTACGGCGATGACAAGGACTATCTCCGCTGGAACCGCCGCGCCCTGGTGGAACGCGGGATTACGGAACTGCTGTTCACGGCCGACGGCGGCAACGACTACTTCCTCGACGGCGGCGCCATCGAAGGTACCTTGGCGACGGCGACGCTCGGCAGCCGTGGCGACGAAGCTGTGGCCACATGGCAGCGGCGCCGGCCGGGCGAGCCGTTCTTCAACGTAGAATTCTGGGGCGGCTGGTTTGACCACTGGACCGAACATCATCATGTACGCGACGTTGCGGACGCCGCAGCGGAAACCCGCAAAATCCTGGACCTCGACGGTTCCGTGTGCATCTATATGGCACACGGCGGGACCAACTTCGGGCTGTGGTCCGGCAGTAACCACGACGGCAAGAAGCTCCAACCCACCGTCACAAGCTACGATTCCGATGCGCCGATCGCCGAGAACGGTGCACTTACACCGAAGTTCCATGCCCTTCGCGCCGAGTTCTTCCGCGCCCAGGGAGTTCAGGAACTGCCGGAGCTGGACCCGTCGCTGCTGACCTCTGCCCCGGTCCTGCCGGCCCAAACGCTGCCGGTGACCGCCGGGATGGAGCTGCTGGACGTGGTCCGCTCGGCCGGCGAGCCGGTGCCCGGCGTTAAGCCCCTGAGCTTCGATCAGCTCGGGTTGGACGCCGGCATGGTGCTCTATGCCGCCGATGCGGTGCTGCCCGGCCTCCCGGACTCACCGGCCGAGGCGGCGTTGCGTATCCTGGGCCTGAATGACCGGGCGCATGTCTGGGTGGACGGGGTTTTCGCCGGCGTCCTGGACGACGTCACTGCAGCTGAAGGTCTGAAAGTTACAGGCACCGGCGCGTCCGTGAAGCTGGAAATCCTGGTGGAGAACCAGGGCCGGATCAACTACGGACCGCTCACCGGCCACGGCAAGGGGATCCTGGGCGGGGTGCTGGTCAACCAGCGCTACGCGTTCCACTGGACGCAGACACCGGTTGCCCTCACTGAATGGGGAGCCGAAGAACTCGGAAAGCTCGCCTCGGCTGAATTCCAGGTCGATACCGCCGCTGATACCTACCTGGCTCTGCCCGGCTTCGGCAAGGGATTTGTCTGGATCAACGGCTTTCTGCTGGGACGGTACTGGGGCGTCGGCCCTCAGATCACCCTCTACATCCCCGCGCCGCTGATTTGCCAGGGACTCAATTCCATCAAGGTGCTGGAACTCGAAAGCCCGGGCACCGCCGTTGAACTGCGCACGGAACCGGATCTGGGGCCGGTCGAGGCCGGTCCGGTTGCGGCTGCCGGACTGTAGGCAGGCCCACCCCAGCCGGGCCGCGCGGCGGGATTAGGCTGGATTCATGAGCGTGCAATTCGACACCCGCCCGGCTGCCTACGGGGTCATCATTCGCGACGGCGCGATCCTCCTTGCCTACTGGAAGCAGGGCGGGAAGGAAGGCTGGACGCTGCCCGGCGGCGGTCTGGATCTGGCCGAGCACCCGGTGGACGGTTGCCAGCGGGAAATATTCGAGGAAACGGGATATCTGGCGGAGATCGGAACCATGGTGGGGATCGACGTCGGGTACTGGCCCGCCGGAACCCGCCTGGACGGGGCCGATCGCGATTTTCAGTCGCTTCGGCTGGTCTATGAGGCCACTGTCACAGGAGGCGAGTTGCGCCCCGAGGTGGACGGCAGCACCACCCACGCTGCCTGGATCCCGCTGGATGAGCTGGGCGGATTGAACCGCGTATCGCTGGTGGACGAGGCTCTCCGGCTTTACCGGGAGCGTCCGGTGAATGGCAAGATTTCCTGATCCGCCCCCACCGTCTAGACGACAAGCCCGCAAACGTCCTGGCCCAAGGTCCGGCTGCGCGGTGTCACGGGGCCGCATCAGAGGTCTACCATTGCAAATTCTTTCCGGCCAATCGCCGGCGGTCACGGCAGGCGATACGCTCCATCTGTCCTACCCGCTCGCCGCAGAAGTCCCGGCCGCCGGCGACTGGGTCTGGCTCGGCCCCAACCGCGCCGGCGACCGCGAAATCCTCGCAGTGCTCCCGCGCGCCAGTCCGAACTGAGCCGCAAACGAGTCTTTGAAACCTCCTCGGAAGCGCAGGTTCTGGGCGCAAACGTGGACGTGCTGGGAGTGGTCGTCCCCGTGGACCGGCCGCTCGGGCACAACCGCCTGGAGCGCACGCTCGTGGCAGCGTGGGATTCCGGTGCAACGCCGCTGGTGATCATCACCAAGGCGGATCTCACAGATCTGGCGGACGACGTCGTCGGGCAGGTGATGCTGCAGGCAGCAGCCGTTGATGTGGTCACCACATCAGCCGAGCAGGGCGATGGCCTCTATGAGCTGCTGGGGCACCTTCCGCCCGGGGCGACATTGGTGCTCCTGGGGCCTTCAGGCGCCGGCAAGTCCACTCTCATCAACGCACTGGTGGGTTACGACGTCCAGGCGACGGGGGAGGTCAGAGCTGGCGACGGCAAGGGCAGACACACCTCCACCTCGCGCGAGCTGGTGCCACTCCCCGGCCAGGCCGTGCTGATGGATACTCCCGGCGTCCGCGGCTTTGGTCTCTTTGTTGCCGGCGACGGCATGGGTGAGATGTTCGGCGATCTGGAAGTGCTCTTCGGCCAATGCCGTTTTTCCGATTGCGTCCATGGTCAGGGGCCTGGTGGTGCGGTGCAGGCCGCACTCCCAGACCAGTCACTGGACAGCCGGCGGTGGTCCAGCTACCTCAAGCTGCTGCCCGGCGGGCATATCAGCGCGAATGGCACCAGAAAGTGGTGGTGGCAAGCAAGAGCCAGCGTTCAGCTGAACGGAGCAGTACCGAACGTGCTGAGGAGAGCAACGAAAAACGGCGGAAACGCTCACCACCCATCCGGAACGGTTGTGTTTCCGAATGGTTACGGTAGCGCCGTCTGCGGTTCCTTTGTCGCCGGCTGTCGTTAGGCTATGTCAAGGGGCGCTTTACAGTAAAAAAACAGCGCGCTCATGATCAGTTCGCTGGACCGTCCGATGTTGCCGCCCAACAGTTAGGTAAGCCCGGGAGTGGCCGAAGCCATGATTGAATTCCAGAGCGTCACCAAGCAGTACCAGAGCGGGCAAGCTGCAGTGGACCAGCTGAGCATGTCCATTGACAAGGGTTCCATCACGGTTTTCGTGGGCCCGTCTGGCTGCGGTAAGACCACGTCGTTGCGGATGATCAACCGGATGGTTGAGCCGACGTCCGGCACCATTACGGTCGGTGGCAAGGATGTCACGTCGGTGGTGGCGGCGGACCTCCGGCGGTCCATGGGCTATGTCATGCAGTCCTCCGGACTGATGCCGCACCGTTCAGTGCTGGACAATATCGCAACCGTTCCGCGCCTGAACGGCGTCTCCAAAGCGGAAGCCCGCAAGCGGGCTGAAGAGCTGCTCGACGTCGTCGGGCTGGCTTCCGCACTCGGCAAACGGTACCCGTCCCAGCTTTCCGGCGGGCAGCAGCAGAGGGTGGGCGTGGCCCGAGCGCTCGCCGCCGATCCGCCCGTGCTGCTGATGGATGAGCCTTTCAGCGCTGTGGATCCGGTGGTGCGGGATGAACTCCAGCAAGAGCTACTGCGCCTGCAGCGCGACCTCGCCAAGACCATCGTTTTTGTCACGCATGATATTGATGAGGCCACCGTTCTGGGAGACAAGGTGGCGGTGTTTGCCGTAGGCGGAAAACTTGCGCAATACGCCACGCCGGAAGAAATCCTGCGGGCCCCGGCCAATGATTTTGTTGCGTCGTTTGTGGGCCGGGACAGGGGATTCCGTCACCTGGCGTTCACCGCGTCCGACGGCGTCGCCGTCCACCCGGTGACCACTGTCGCCCGCGATGCATCGGCGGCGGCGGACGGCCACTGGCGGCTCGTGGTGGATGAGGACTCCCGTCCGCTGGGCTGGACGGGACCGGGCACCGGCCGGGATCTTATCCCCGGTGGTTCCCTCTTCCGCGCGGGCGACACCCTCCGCCGCGCCCTGGATTCAGCGCTGTCGTCACCGTCCGGCCTCGGGGTGGTCGTGGACAATGACGGCAAAGCGGCCGGAGTGGTCAAGGCTGCCGAAGTTCTGGGCCTGATCGAGTCGGCCCGGCAGGTCCGCCGGGGGAACCTCTGATGGAATGGTTCCTTTCAAACAGCGGCATGGTCTTTGAAAGGGCCGGCCAACATCTGATCCTGGCTTTGATCCCCATGGTGCTCGGACTGCTGATCTCCGTCCCGCTGGCGCAGTTCGCCCGCAGGAACACCACGCTGCGTTCCGTTGTTGTCACGGCCAGTTCGCTGCTTTACACCATCCCGTCGCTGGCGCTGTTCATTATTCTGCCGCCCATTCTGGGCACCAGAATCCTGGACCCGATCAACGTGATTGTGGCCCTGACCCTCTACGCGGTGGCGCTGTTGGTCCGGGCGGCCATGGATGCATTTGACTCCGTGGACGACGACCTCCGGCAAGCGGCTGTGGCAATGGGCTACAAATCCGGGGCACGGTTCCTGCAGATCGATTTGCCGCTCTCGCTGCCGGTCCTGTTCGCGGGACTCAGGGTGGTCTCTGTCAGCAACATCTCTTTGGTGAGTGTTGCCGCGCTGCTGGGCGTCGGCAACCTTGGGATGTTATTCACCGATGGTCTGCAGCGGACATTTATCACCGAAGTCGTGGTGGGCATCATCGCCATTCTTCTGCTTGCGCTGCTGATGGATGCTCTTCTCGTTCTGCTGGAGCGGCTGCTTACCCCCTGGACACGGGCGTCGGCGACGCCGTCGGGCCCGGTTCAAACGTCCGGCGCAGACTTCATCCCAGAGTCCCCAATCCATTCGGGGGCACTCCGATGAGCAATGTCTTCCTAGACACGTTTGCCTGGATTGCGGACCCGGCCCACTGGTCGGGGCGCTCCGGGATTCCTGCCCGGTTGCTGGAACACCTGGGGTACAGCGGGTTGGTGCTCATCATTGCGGCAGCCATTGCCATCCCGGTCGGCCTGTACATCGGGCACAAGGGACGGGGGAGGGTTGCGGCAGTGGCCTTCGCAGGAGCCCTCCGAGCCTTGCCAACCCTGGGCCTGCTGGTGCTCTTTGCCCTTATTGCCGGAACGGGGCTGATGCCTCCCGTCTGGGCACTGGTGATTCTTACAGTCCCGCCGTTACTGGCCGGCACCTACGCCGGCATCTCCAGCGTTGACCGATCCGTCGTTGATGCTGCGCGGGCCATGGGCATGACCGAACCCCAGATCCTCTTCCGGGTGGAGCTCCCCAACGGCCTGCAGGTTATGTTCGGCGGCATCCGCACCGCCGTGCTGCAGGTCATCGCCACGGTGTCCGTCGTCGCCTACCTTCCTCTGGGCGGGCTTGGCCGCTATCTCTTCGATGGGCTGGTCCTCCAGGACTTTCCGCGGATGCTGGCAGGTTCGCTCCTGATCGCGGCCCTGGCAATCGCCGTCGACCTCCTGCTGGGAGCCGCTCAGAAGCTGCTCGTCTCTCCCGGTCTTTCCGCTGATTCCAAGCATGGCCAAAAGGCCACTGCCGATCTCACAGCCCCCGTATCCGCGGAGGCTGCTGTTCAAGGAGGTATCCCATGAATAACCCCGTCCGAATCCCGATTTCCCGTCGTAGCCTGGCTGGCCTGGCCGCAGGTGTCGGCATCGCCGTCGCGTTGACGGCCTGCGGCGGCGGAGAGCCGCTGTCCACCCCGACCACATCATCAAGCAGCGGTGGCGGAGGCTCCCTGGTGGTGGGATCTGCCGATTTCCCGGAGAGCCAGATTGTGGCCGAAATCTACGCCGGTGCCCTGACCGCGGCTGGTGTGACGGCGACCACCAAGCCCAACATCGGATCCCGCGAAATTTACTTCAAGGCCGTACAGGACGGTTCCATCGATCTGGTCCCGGACTACTCCGGGAACCTGCTCTCCCACGTTGACGCCGAAGCGCCCGAGGTTTCCGCGGACGACATCTTCAAGGCGTTGCCCGGCAAGCTGCCGGAGGGGCTCGGTGTCCTCGCGGCGGCCAAGGCCGAGTCGAAGGACGCCATGGTGGTCACTAAAGCCACAACGGAAAAGTACCAGCTGAAATCCATCGAGGACCTGGCCAAGGTCTGCAAGGACCTCACCATGGCGGCCCCGGCCACGTTCGAGACCCGGGCCTACGGATTCCCAGGGCTGAAGAAGAACTACGGCTGCGAGCTGAAGGCCCTTCAGCCGTTCAGCGACGGCGGTGGCAACCTTACGCTCCAAGCCCTCCTGAAGGACGAAGTCCAGGTTGCTGACATCTACACCACCACGCCATCCATTGCGGACAACGATCTGGTGGTTCTTGACGATCCCAAGAACAACTTCAAGGCCCAGCAGGTCCTGCCGCTCTACAACAAGGCGAAGATGACGGACAAAGCCCGCGACGCCCTGAACGCGGTTTCCAAGATCCTCACTACCGACGACCTCGTGAACCTCAACCGCGCAGTCAGTGGCAGCCAGAAGCAGAACGCCAAGGATGCTGCTGCTGCCTGGCTCAAGGAGAAGGGCATCACCAAATAGTTTTGACGCTTTTCCGGGTTGAGCACCACGGCGGCGGCCGGACTCACGGGTCCGGCCGCCGCCGCGCCTTCCGAGAGCCATGTGAGACAAGTCTCAGCGGAACTGCATCCGCAATATGGCATATTTGATGGATGGCAGAATTCAAGCAGTCCACCAAGCTTCATAACGTCCTTTACGACATCCGTGGACCGATTCTTCAGGCCGCCCAGCAGATGGAGGCCGAGGGTCACCGAATCCTCAAACTGAACATCGGAAACCCTGCCTCGTTTGGATTTGAAGCGCCGGACGCCATCCTTGTGGACATGATCCGCCACCTGCCACATGCCCAGGGCTACAGCGATTCCCGCGGCATATTTTCCGCGCGCACAGCCGTGTCGCAGTACTACCAGACCCGTGGCATCCAGAACATCCATGTGGACGACATCTACCTTGGCAACGGTGTCAGCGAACTGATCACCATGTCTCTGATGGCGCTGCTGGATGACGGTGACGAAGTCCTCATTCCCACCCCGGACTACCCTTTGTGGACGGCTTCCGTGGCCCTTGCCAGCGGAAAACCCGTACATTACCTGTGCGACGAAGAGTCCGGCTGGCAGCCCGATCTCGAAGACTTGGAATCGAAGATCACCCCCCGTACCAAGGGGATTGTGGTGATCAATCCGAACAATCCCACGGGCGCGGTCTACCCGGAGGACACTCTTAGGAAGATTGTGGCGCTGGCGGAAAAGCACGGGCTGGTGCTGTTCGCTGACGAGATCTACGAGAAGATCCTGTATGAAGATGCCGTTCATGTGAACATGGCCGGCCTTACCGGCGATCATGTCCTGTGCCTGACTTTCAGCGGTCTGTCCAAGGCGTACCGGGTGTGTGGTTACCGTGCCGGCTGGATGGCAATCTCCGGACCCAAGAAGGATGCCACTGACTACCTCGAGGGCATCAATCTGCTGGCCAACATGCGCCTGTGTGCCAACGTGCCGGCGCAGCATGCCATTCAGACCGCGCTTGGCGGATATCAAAGCATCAACGATCTGATCCTTCCCGGCGGACGGCTCCTGGAGCAGCGGAACAAGGCCTACGATCTACTCAATGCGATTCCAGGGGTTAGCACGCAGCAGGCCCGTGGGGCACTGTACCTGTTTCCGAAACTGGACCCGGAGTATTTCCACATCCGCGACGACGAGAAATTTGTTCTCGACCTGCTGAAGGAACAGAAAATCCTCGTTTCGCATGGCCGGGCATTCAACTGGGTCCGCCCGGACCATTTCCGCATGGTCACGCTGCCCAACGTCAAGGAAATCGAAGAAGCAATTGGCCGCATGGCGGACTTCCTCAGCCGGTACCAGGGCAACTAGCCTGTTGGTACGGGCCTGTTGGCGCGTGCAACTTCAGAAAGAGGATCCTGATGGCCAGTGTCGTGAAATTCAATCAACACCCCACTGAGACTCTGAAGGTGGGGAAGGGTTTCAGCCTCGCCGACGCTGATCCTGATTCGACACCTGGCTACACCGGTAATAAGGCCGAGGGCAAGAATCTCCTGGCGGACCTCGACGGCAAACTGGCTGAATTTCAGGAGAAGCTCTTCGCCGAGGCCAAATTCGGCAGCGCCAAACGAATCCTGTTGATCCTGCAGGCCATGGACACGGCCGGCAAGGGCGGAATAGTGCGCCATGTTGTGCGAGCCATGGATCCACAGGGGGTCCAGCTGAAGGCATTTAAAGCGCCCTCCGACGCAGAAAAGTCCCACGATTTCCTGTGGCGTATTGAAAAGGAAGCGCCTGTGGCCGGCATGGTGGGCGTTTTCGACCGCTCGCAGTACGAGGACGTGCTGATCCATCGCGTCCACAGCTGGGCAACACCGGATGAGCTGGAACGCCGATACGCTGCGATCAACGAATTTGAAGAGCGGCTGACAGAATCCGGTACGAGGATCGTTAAGGTCATGCTCAACATCAGCCGTGACGCTCAGAAGGACCGTCTGCTCACGCGGCTCGATGATCCGTCCAAACACTGGAAGTACAGCAGCGGCGATCTCGAGGAACGCGCTTTCTGGGACGACTACATGGCCGCTTATCAGGCTGTTTTCGATAAGACCAGCACTTCCGTAGCTCCGTGGCATGTGGTCCCTGCCAACAGGAAATGGTATGCCAGAATCGCGGTGCAGCAGTTGGTTCTGGGCGCGCTGGAAGAGCTGAATCTTGAATGGCCCAAAGCGGAGTTCGATGTCGCTGCGGAGCGCAGCCTCGCCGAAAAGTCCTAAGCGCTGGGTTGCCGCGCCGGTTGCTTAGTCCTTGGCGGCTTCATCCCGGGCTGAGGCGAGCCGCTTCCGGGCTCCTTCAAGCCACCGTTCGCAGCGCATCGCCAAAGCTTCGCCCCGCTCCCACAATGCCAGTGACTCTTCAAGGCTTGCGCCGCCTGCCTCCAGCTTGCCCACCACAACCACCAGCTGTTCCCGGGCCTCTTCATAGCTGAGCGCCTCGATGTCCGGGGATGGATCCTTAGCCGTCATTCTGCCGCTCCTTGTTTGCTGCGTTCGTTGCTGTCGCCGTTAGTGGGGTTGTTGCCGAGGACGTTGTCATCGAGGGTGCTGTTGCTGTTGCTGTTGCCGTTGGAATGGGCGCCGAAACTGCCCCCTGCCACCCGGATGGATAATCCGGTGCCGGCAGGCACCTGCACGGGGTGTCGGACGACGTCGCCTCGGGAGCCGGCTGGGAGCCCGTCACCTGTCAGCTGCACGACCGCATAGCCACGGTCCAATGTCTGCTGCGGCGACAGTGCGCGGACCTGTGCCGTGAGGTGCAGCAGCTGGTCGGAGGCCCGCACCACGGCAGTTTGGACGGCTGCCAAAGAACGACGGCGGAGGCGCTCCACGTCGTCTGCGCGCATCATCACCATGCCCTCGGGCGCGGCCAGGACAGGGCGGGAGCGTAACGAGAACAGCCGGTCTGTTTCCCGGTCCACAAGTGAAGTGACACTGCGGCGCACCTGGTCCCTGGCCTGCCTGACCCGGGCCAGCTCTTCGCCTACGTCCGGAACGATTCTCTTGGCAGCATCTGTTGGTGTGGACGCCCGCAGATCAGCTACATCATCGAGAATAGGCCGGTCTGCCTCATGGCCAATCGCGCTGACAACGGGGGTCAGAGCGTCGGAAACGGCCCGGATGAGCTCTTCGCTGCTGAAGGGCAGGAGGTCTTCCAGCGCGCCACCACCCCGGGCAATAACAATGACATCCACGTCGGGACGGGCATCGAGTTCCCGCAGTGCGCCGGTCACCTGGGCCACCGCGGTGTTTCCCTGGACCGCCACTTCGCGGATTTCGAATTCGACGGCGGGCCAGCGCAAAGCCGCGTTGCGCAGAACATCCTTCTTGGCATCCGAATCACGGCCCGTGATCAGACCGATCCGGTGGGGCAGCAAGGGCAGCCGTTTCTTTCTGGAATCAGCAAAGAGCCCCTCCAGCGCCAGCGCCTGCCGTAGCCTTTCGATCCGGGCCAGCAGGTCACCCAGCCCCACCGGACGGATGTCCTTGACCTGCATGCTCAGGCGTCCGGTTTTCAGCCAAAACTCAGGTTTCAGCAGTGCAACAACGCGGGAGCCACTTTGAAGTGTCCCAGCCTGCCGGTCCAGGACATTGGACCAGATGGACGCTGGCAGGGAGACTTCAGCGTCCACATCCCGGATCGTCAGATAGGCGGTGTTTCCCCGGCGGTTCAGCTCGATGACCTGGCCTTCCACCCACGCTGAGGGTGTCCGGTCGATATGGGCTTTGAGCTTCTGCGACAGCAGCTGCAGTGGCCAGGGGTTGTCCGGGCTGGTTTCGGCAGCAGTGGCAGGGAGAGTTGTGCCCGTACTGGCGGGCGTCAGCCCGGACGCGGAAACCTCTTCAGACATGCCGGGGTCCCGCGTCCGCGATTGCCTCTTGCATGGTTATTCCTTTACGGTCTCGGTCCAGAGATGCCCGTGCCCTGTAACACCCGGGTCCGGTCAACCAACTCTATCCATAGCTTTATCACGGGGTGCCGACATTTTTGATACCGCTGCTGCCCGCCTAGGATGGCTGTATCCCAACAACAAGCTAGGAATCTCTTGCGCACCTTTGTCTCGGCCGCGGCAGTTCTCCTTGGTCTTCTCTTGGCCGCTGTGGGCGTTCCCGCCATATGGGTGGACCGGAACATCGTGCAGGAGGACGGCTTTGTGGCACTGGCGGCGCCGCTGGGCAACGACGCTGTGTTTCATCAACGGCTGGCTGCGGCCGCGGTCGGCAGCCTTGGGGCCGGAAGGCAGATGCCGGAGGCCCTCACTGACCTCGTCCGGCCGGTTCTGGAGTCCGCTTCCGAATCCCTCACCACGCTCCCGGGATACCCGGCCGCCTGGGAGGAAACCCTGCGCAGGAGTCACGGGCTGAGTTTTGCCGATCCCCGGACTCTGTCGCCTGAGGTGGATGCTTCCACGTCACTGACACTGGATGTTGCACCGCTGGTTTCGTTACTGGCCCAGCAGATTTCCGGTGTAGTCGGATTTCCGATCGAAGCACCGGACCGGACTCTCATCAATATCGGTCAATCCAACCAGCGGCAGCTCATTGAGCAGGTGTCGGCATACGCACCGATGGGGTACATTCTAGCGCTCGGCAGCGGCGTGGCCTTCGTGCTGGCACTGGTCGCTGCCCGGCGGCGCGAGTATGTCCTCGCCGCAGCGGGGTTCGGGGGGCTGATCCTTGCAGGCTGCTGGGCGCTCGGGCAGCGAATGGCCGGCGACGCTGTCGCTTCCTCGGCGAGCGGCAACGAGGTTGCGGATATATTCAAACGCGAGTTCGTGGCGGCTGCGCAGGAGGGCTTCGGCGGCTGGATCGTGGCGTCGCTGGCGGCCGGCGGCATCCTGCTGGTCTTGGCCGTGTTGCTCCACACATCGCTTGGCAGAACGCGACCCCCGCGAAACTAAGCGGGTCCGCGCTGTTCCGGCAACGTGGGTAGTGGGTCGCCGGCCGTGGTTCCTACGCTTCTGTCTGCGGCGGTCCCGCGCCATGTGGGCTCAAGCGAAACCGGTAGCATTGGGACATGACCTCCTCCGCAGTTTCCCTTTCGATGCCAACAGTCCCGCGCCGTCGGCGATCCCCGGAAGATGTCCTTGCCGCGGCTCCTGTGGCGGGTCTCAAGCGGGTGCTGCTTGCTGCGCCGCGGGGCTACTGTGCGGGCGTCGACCGGGCCGTCATCGCTGTTGAAAAGGCTCTGGAGCACTATGGCCCGCCCGTCTACGTGCGCAAGCAGATCGTGCACAACGTACATGTGGTGAGCTCTTTGGAGGCACAGGGTGCCATCTTCGTTGACGAAACAGATGAAGTCCCGGCGGGCGCACTGGTGATCTTCTCAGCCCATGGCGTGTCACCGGCAGTAGTCCAGTCGGCCGAGGACCGGGGACTTCGTACCATCGATGCCACCTGCCCTTTGGTAACGAAGGTGCACAAGGAAGCCGTGCGGTTCGCCAAGGACGACTTCGACATCCTGCTGATCGGCCACGACGGCCATGAGGAGGTCGAAGGCACAGCGGGTGAGGCCCCGGAGCACATCCAGATCATCAATGGCCCCCATGAGGTGGACAAGGTGACCGTGAGGGACCCTGAAAAGGTCATTTGGTTGTCCCAGACCACTCTCAGCGTGGATGAAACCATGGAAACGGTGCGCCTCCTCAAGGAGCGGTTCCCCACTTTGCAGGATCCGCCCAGCGATGATATCTGCTACGCCACCACCAACCGGCAGGTGGCAATCAAGAAGATCGCCCCTCAGGCAGAGCTGGTGATTGTGGTCGGCTCGGCCAACTCCTCCAATTCGGTGCGTCTGGTGGAGGTGGCTTTGGAATACGGTGCGAAAGCCTCGTACCGGGTGGACTTCGCCAACGAGGTGGATGAATCCTGGTTTGAAGGCGTGGCCACGGTGGGTGTGACATCCGGTGCGTCTGTCCCCGAAGTTCTCGTGAAAGACGTCCTCCGGCTTCTGGCGGACTACGGCTATGCGGCCGTGGAGGAAGTGGTCACGGCTGAAGAGGACCTCCTCTTTTCCCTGCCCAAGGAACTCCGCGCAGCGCTTAAAGAGGCCGGGGACGTCACCCGCGCCCTGGGTGGCCGGCGCTCCCTGGCCTAAGCCGCATTTTCAATCCGCTGGCTTTCGCCCCGCTGGTTCTTTCCGTCCGGACCCTCGATGTTCTGGCGTTCTGAGGGCTGCAGTTCGGGGGCAGCCACCGAACGCGTTGTGGCCTCGATTGCCGCCGGGGTCACCAGTCCGGTGGCGTCGAGGGCATTCAGCTTTCTGGCGGTGGGCAGCACCCGTGCCTCCAGCGTGCCGATCATCGAGTTGTAGCGGTCAACGGATGACTTCAGGGATGAACCCAGCTTGCTGACGTTCTCACCGAGGATCCCCATCCGCTCATACAGCTGCCGGGCAAGGTCGAACAGTTCGCGGGCACTGTCTGTCAGCACATCCTGCCGCCAGGTGAACGCGACGGACTTGAGGACTGCGAGCAGGGTACTGGGCGAGGCGAGGACCACGTTCCTGGACAAGGCATGGTCCAGCAATGTGGCATCCGCAGTCAGGGCCGCCGCCAGGATGGACTCTGCAGGCAGGAAGCAGATCACCAGTTCGGGGGAGTTGCCCGGAATGTCCCAGTACTTCTTGTTGCTGAGGGCGTCTACATGCGATTTCAGGGCCTTGGCGTGTGCAGCCAGCAGGGCCAGCTGCGATGACGCAGACAGCCCGGGTCTGCCGGGTCCGGATCCCAGATCCTGGGCTTCAAGATAAGCAGACAGGGGCACCTTCGCATCCACCACGAGCTGCTTTTCACCAGGCAGTTGGATCACCAGATCGGGCCGGACAGAGGCATCAGCACCTGCGCTGTGGAGCTGTTCGTGGAAATCGACATGACGAAGCATACCGGCTGCCTCCACCACCCGTCTGAGCTGGACTTCGCCCCATTGGCCTCGGGCGCTGTTGGAGCGGAGCGCGGATTCCAGCGCGTGGGTGGACCGGAGAAGCTGTTCGTCCGACAGCCTGGCCTCCTGAAGCTGCTGGGCCAGCTGCCCGTACTGCTCAAGGCGGTCGCGCTCCAACAACGAAACCTGCTGCTGCACGGCAGTGAGCTTTTCGGCGACCGGCGCCAGCGCACGGAGCACATTGCCATCTTGGTTACGGGAATTGCCCAGCTCGCGGTTCTGGACGGTCAGAAGCCGCCGTTCGGCGTCGGCTGCAGCAAATTGCGAACTTACCTCGGCAAGCCGGGACGATACGCCATCAAAGTCCTCTTCAAGCGCGAGGTTCCGCCGCCGGAAAACGGCATAGACAAAGGCGCCGCCAGCCAATGCGCCCAGCAACAACGTAAGAAGAGCCAAAATCACTGCAAATGCATCCATGTCTTCACTGTGGCATGCACCTGTGACATTCCTGCTGATCCACACCGGGGCGCCGGCCAGGCCATGGCCTGGCTGCCGTATCCAGATAGCCACGCCACTACGGGTAGAATCAATGCTCGTGGCTCTTACTATTGGCATCGTCGGACTGCCCAACGTCGGCAAATCAACTCTTTTCAACGCACTGACCCGCAATCAGGTGCTGGCCGCGAACTATCCGTTCGCCACCATCGAGCCGAATGTCGGTGTCGTGAACCTTCCGGATCCGAGACTCAAGCAGCTGGCAGGCATTTTCGGTTCGCAGCGCCTGTTGCCCGCGGTGGTGTCATTCGTTGACATTGCCGGCATCGTCAAGGGCGCCTCGGAAGGCGAAGGGCTGGGCAATAAGTTCCTGGCCAACATCCGCGAGGCCGAGGCGATCGTCCAGGTGGTCCGGGTATTCGATGATCCGGATGTTATTCACGTGGACGGCAAGGTGGATCCCGGTTCCGACATGGAGACCATCAACACTGAACTGATCCTTGCTGACCTTCAGACCATCGAGAAGGCCATCCCCAGGATCGAAAAAGAAGTCAAGATCAAGAAGCGCGAGGCGGCCGAACTGTCGGCTATCCAGGCAGCGCAGAAGGTCCTGGAGCGCGGCGATACCATTTTTTCCTCTGTTAAGAGCGACAAACTCGAGCCTGAGCACCTCAAGGAGCTCAGCCTTCTCACTGCCAAACCCTTCATCTACGTCTTCAACGCGGACGAAGGAATCCTGGGGAACGCCGAAAAGCAGGCAGAGCTGCGCGCAATGGTTGCACCGGCGGATGCCATTTTCCTCGATGCCAAGCTTGAGTCTGATCTTGTGGAGCTGGACGAGGAGGAAGCCCGCGAAATGCTTGAGATGAACGGGCAGGATGAATCCGGTCTGGATCAGCTTGCCCGCGTCGGATTTCATACCCTCGGACTGCAGACGTATCTCACGGCTGGACCCAAGGAAACGCGTGCCTGGACCATCCACCAGGGCGACACCGCTCCGCAGGCCGCAGGGGTGATCCATACGGATTTCCAGCGCGGTTTCATCAAGGCTGAGGTGGTTTCATTTAACGACCTGATCGACGCCGGCTCCATGGCTGAAGCGAAGTCCCGCGGCAAGGTACGCATCGAAGGCAAGGAATATGTGATGTCCGACGGCGACGTGGTGGAGTTCCGCTTCAACGTCTGACGCATGCGCCACTGCACTTTCAGTGATTGAGAATTAACAACGAAGGCCACGGTTCCATTGAGCCGGGGCTTTTGCTGCGATTGGCGCCTGTACCGCCTACTGGACCGGCACCAACAATTCCCAACGATTCGGGCGGGCGCGGTCAGCTCTTGATTGCATCTCGATAACAACCTTTACTCAGAGACAACTTTCGTACCCGGTCCTCCGCGCTGGGGTTTAGGCTACTTCACATGTGAGACATGCCACATTCTCACTGGGGGATTGTGGCGGTCTGGTCAGCGTCTACAGCGCCGGTCCTTTCCACACTCAAGAAACAATAGGAGGCGGAATGCGATTCAGTCGTATTTCCAGAACAGTAGGGGTCTTGGCGGCTGCTGCACTCGCCCTCAGCGCCTGCGCAGGCAACACGGGGACAACCCCGACCAGCGCGGCCGCCGGGAAGCAGGGCGGCAACGCAACTGTGGTTGAGGTGAACGCCTTCAACACGTTCAATACGAACACCGCGGACGGCAATACCGACATCAATTCTAAAATCAGCTATGCAACGCACTCGGGTTTCTACTACATCGACAACAAACTGAACGTCGTACACAACGACAAGTTCGGCAAGATGGAGAAGACCTCCGACAATCCGCTGACCGTAAAGTACACCATCAACGAGGGTGTGAAATGGTCCGATGGAACCCCCGTTACGTCGGCGGACCTCCTCCTGCAGTGGGCTGCCTTCTCGGGTTACTACGACAACGCAGACTCCGCGGCCAAGACCGGAACCTCCTACTTCTCCTACGCTGGTGACCCCACGGGACTGGCACTGACCGACTTTCCGACGCTTGGCGACGACAACCGCACCATGACGGTAAAATACTCCAAGCCTTTCGCCGACTGGGAAATTGTGCTCGGAGGCCCGGGTATTGACATTCCGGCCCACGTACTGGCTAAAAAAGCAGGTCTCTCCGACGCCAAAGCGTTCGTCGACCTGCTGAAGAGCCTGCCACGCGGTGATTCCAAGGCACCCAAGCCCGCGGACAGCAAACTGCAGGCGATGGCGGAATTTTGGAACACAGGCTTCGATACAAAGACACTTCCGGCAGATCCTTCTCTCTATCTTTCCAATGGTCCGTTCATTGTGAAGAGCATCAACCAGGATCAGTCCCTAACTATGGTCAGAAACAAGGACTATAACTGGGGGCCGGCGGCAAGCCTGGATGAAATTACCGTCCGCTACATCGGCGCTGCGCCGGCACAGGTGCAAGCGTTGAAGAACGGCGAGGCAGACATTATCGCTCCGCAGGCATCTGCTGACACTCTCGAGCAGCTCAAGGCTCTCCAGAGTCAGGGTGTAACTGTCGACCAGGGTAACCAGCTTGCCTACGACCACATAGACCTCAACTTCTCGGGGCCTCTGGCCGGCAAGAGTGTGCGTGAGGCCTTTATGAAGACTATTCCGCGGGCTGACATCGTTGACAAGATCGTCAAGAAGCTGGATCCGCAAGCGAAGCCGCTTGACTCGCAGTTGTTGGTGCCCGCGCAGCCGGCCTACGCTGACTCTGCCAAGAACAACGGCTCGTCAAAGTATGCGACTGTTGACATCGGCGGCGCCAAGACGCTTCTTGCGGGTGCAACACCGGAAATCAAGATCATGTATAACAAGGACAACCCCAACCGCGTTGACGCCTACTCACTGATCCGCGAATCCGCAACGAAAGCCGGCTTCAAGATCGTCGACGGCGGCCTAGGTGCCTCCGACTGGGGCAAAGCACTCGGAAAGGGTGGCTATGACGCCACGATCTTTGGCTGGACCAACCCGGGCGTAGGTGTTTCTGGTGTTCCACAGATCTTCAAGTCCGGAAACGGGTCGAACTTCAATAAGTTCAGTGACCCCGAGGCGGACAAGCTGATGGAGCAGCTCATCGTGACGACAGACCGTAGCAAGCAGGATGATTTCATCAAGCAGATCGACAAGAAGATCTGGGATTCCGCATATGGCCTGCCGTTGTTCCAGTCGGTTGGTGTGGATGCCTACAGCGACCGCATCACCGGTGTGAAATACATGCCGAACCAGACCGGCGTCTGGTGGAACTTCTGGGAGTGGGCCGAGAAGTAAGCCGGCGAACGCAAGCAAAGCCAGCTAGCTAAGGCGCCGGGACCCAAGCACTTGGTCCCGGCGCCTTTCTGGCGGCAACATCCGCTGATGCCGTACACCCTGTCGAAAAACTCCGGGGGACACCCGGCGGGAGACCCTGCGACCGGTCCACTAAGCCTGGGCCCGAATACTGAGGTTCGAACACAATGGTGACCTACATTGTCCGGCGTCTGATCACCGCCGCACTTATACTTCTGGGCGCATCTTTCCTGGTGTATCTCTTGACAGCGGCGTCGGGAGATCCGCTGGCGGAGTACCGTGCGAGCAGCGCGCCCAATAAACAGCAGCTGATGGACTCCAGGAGTCAACTCCTGGACTTGGACACTCCTGCTCCGCTGCGCTACTTCAAGTGGCTGGGTGGGGCAGCCCAATGCATCGTGCCCTTTGCGAACTCCTGCAATCTCGGAAAAAACATCGCCGGCCAACCCATCACTGATGCACTGGGGAACGCGTTGGTCCAGACGCTGACCCTGGTCACAGGAGCCACGATTCTTGCGATATTGGTGGGCATTACCCTTGGGATCATCACGGCTCTGCGACAGTACAGCGCCCTGGATTACGGTGTGACATTCATGGCGTTCCTGTTCTTCTCACTGCCAATTTTCTGGGTGGCAGTGCTGCTCAAGGAATTCGGTGCCATCGGGTTCAACGACTTCCTGCGAAACCCCGCGATACCGTGGCCGACTGCGGCGGGTATTGGTGCGGCCTTCGGTGTGGTGGCAGCGGTTGTTGCCGGCGGGAGAGCCCAACGCCGGATTCTCATCGCCGGAGTCGTGTTCGTCTTCGTTACCGCAGTCCTGCTATATTTCTCGGCTGCGTCGTGGTTCAAAACCCCGGGTCTTGGCCCCGTGGTGATCGCAATCGCGGGTATCGGCATCGCCTTTGCCATTACCCTCTTGACCGCCGGCCTGAAGAACAGGAAGGCATTGCAGTCAGCGCTGATCGCAGTCGGTGTCGGACTCGTCGCCTATTTCGCCGTCCAGCCACTGCTGGATCAGGCCACCTTCCTGATGGTGGTGCTGTTGGCATTCGCCACAGTACTGGTGGGGATGGGAATCGGCTACCTTGTTGGCGGCTATGACCGCGGGCAATCCATGCGTGCGGCCGCCCTCACCTCGTTCCTGATGGGTTTCCTGATCATGCTGGACCGCTTCATGCAGGCCTGGCCAACGTACTTCAACAACAGCCGTGTGCGTGGGCGGCCGATTGCCACCATCGGAGCCACCACACCCAACATTGAGGGTGACTTCTGGGTGTTGAGCCTTGATTCCTTCACCCACCTGATCCTGCCAACCGCGGCCTTGGTCCTGATTTCGCTGGCGGGCTACACCAGGTTCACCCGGGCATCAATGCTGGAAATCATGAACATGGACTATATCAGGACGGCCCGGGCCAAGGGGGTGGCGGAACGGACCGTGGTGATGCGGCATGCCTTCCGCAATGCGCTGATTCCGATTGCCACCATCGTGGCATTCGATATCGGTGGCCTGATCGGCGGGGCTGTTATCACGGAGCGGGTCTTCTCCATTCGCGGTATGGGCTTCCTGTTTTTTGATGGAATCGGGCATGTTGACCCAAACCCGGTGATGGGTGTCTTCATCTGCGTGGCCATTACGGCCATGGCATTCAACCTCATTGCGGATCTTGCCTATTCCGCACTTGACCCACGCGTAAGGGTAAAAGCATGAGCCAGCCGAGTCAGCAAGATGAAGTCATGGCGGAGCAGGCGACGCTGGACCGGCAGGCCGCAGCCGGAATTGAACCGATCATCGAAGCGAAGGGTCTCAGCCAGGGGCAGATTGTCCGCAAACGCTTCCTGGGACACTCAGGTGCGATCGTGGGTCTGGTTGTATTTGCCATCATTTTCATCATGACGTTTACTTCGGTGGGGTACGCCGGAATTCCGGGTTGGTGGAAGTACAACCATGTTGATGTTTCCCCATTGGTTAATGATGGCGCGCCTACGTCAGGGCTGTGGCCGTTGGCTTGGGGTGAGCATCCTTTCGGCCAAGACCGGATCGGCCGGGATTTGTTTGCCATGACCATGCGGGGTGCCCAGCAATCTATCACCGTTATGGTGGTCATCGGATTCCTCGCAGGGCTGATAGGCGTCCTGGTGGGGGCCCTCTCCGGATACTTCAGGGGCTGGGTCGAGGCAGTGCTGATGCGCCTGACAGATGTGATTATCATTGTTCCTGCTTTGCTGCTTGCCGCTGTGATGGCGCAGATGGCTGGCCGTCGCGACGGCGGAAGCTGGTTTACTTCGTTCGCCAGCAGCAATGGTGTACTTATTCTGGGGATCTTCCTTGGTCTCATCAGCTGGGTCGGTCTGGCGCGCCTCATGCGCGGTGAATTCTTGACCTTGCGCGAACGCGAATTTGTTGATGCGGCAAGGATTTCCGGCGCCAGCAACACCAGGATCATTTTCAAGCACATCCTGCCCAATGCCGTAGGTGTGCTGATCGTCAATGTGACACTGACGATGTCGGCCGCCATCCTGACCGAAACAGCGCTCAGCTACCTCGGTGTCGGTGTGAAGTCTCCTGATACCTCGCTGGGACTGCTTATTTCTCAGAACGAAGAAGCCTTCGCCACGCGTCCGTGGCTGTTCTGGTTCCCGGGTCTTTTCATTGTGCTCATCTGCCTCAGCATCAACTTCATTGGTGATGGCTTACGGGATGCTTTTGACCCTCGTCAGAAGAAATTCAACGCCAAGAAGGCAGCGGGCGCCAACGCCGGAACACCATCGGAGAAAATGCCGGGTACGGCCATTGGCGGTTCCTCCCCTGACGGTCGTGGTTCATCATCTGATGCGCCAAAGGGGGCCTGAATGGCTGCCGCCTGCAGTTTCGCGTCACATCAGGGCCACAGCCCAGTAGCTGGCTGCCATCAGCACCACGACAGTGCCGGCTTCCAGCCAGTGGTAGCTGGCAGTCACCGGCGTCGTTTCAGCGCTGCCCGCATCCAGCATTCCGTCTTCGATGAGCTCCTGCCAGCGGGAACGGACCAGCCGTGCGGCCTGGCCGGAATCGGTATTCCTGAGGTCTCCGGGCCGTACCGATTGGCCGGGGCCGTAGGTTGTCCCGGGCAGTCCCTGGAGGTCTTCGGGCCGGGCGTTGCGTCCCCCCCAGATACCAGGGGCAGGCGCGGCCCACGAGGCATAGCTCTTGCCAGGGGTCACCAGCGTCAATGCATAGCGGGTGTCCACGTCTACGAGGGCGGCCCACGGGACAGCTATGGAACGGAACGGATTCTCCAGAACCACACCGGTGTCGTTGACAACCACGGCAGGGCGCCAAAACACTATCCAGCCGAGGAAAGCAATCAACAGGAACGGACCGGCCCCGACCAGAGCCTCCGGGCCTCCGGTGCTCACCGTGACTGCCAGGCCGAAAGCGGCCACCAGCCAGGAGAGGCACGCGAACCACTTGTTCGTGCGGGCCTTGAAAATCTCAACGTTTCCGGCGTGCGGCACAGTGCTCATGCCCCTAATAGTTCAGGATTCCGAGCCACAGCACTAATTGCCGGTGATCCGGTGGCACGGGTGGAAGGGAAATCCCAACATGACCAACAACATCAGCCCTGACCCCGCCGATGCAGCGGCCTCCGGGCCAGGCACAGGCGAGGTTGTCCTGGAGGTCCGCGATCTCAGCGTTGACTTCGGGGTGGATAAAAAGTGGGTTCCGGCTGCCATTGGCCTGAACTATGAAGTGCGAGCCGGCGAGGTGCTGGCCATCGTCGGAGAATCGGGTTCGGGCAAGAGCGCCAGTTCCATGGCCCTTCTTGGACTTCTGCCCAGCAACAGCCGCGTCTCCGGCAGCGTCAGGCTGTCCGGCAAAGAACTTCTGGGTGACGATGCGTCCAATATCCGCGATGTCCGCGGCAAAGACGTTGCCGTGATTTTCCAGGAACCCATGACGGCGCTTAACCCGGTCTACACCGTAGGTGCACAGATCGTGGAAACCATCCGGCTGCACAGCGAAGTCTCACCTGACCAGGCCCGCGAGCGGGCGTTACGGATGCTTGACCTGGTGGAACTGCCGGATCCGGAAAAGGCCTTCAAATCCTACCCCCACCAGCTGTCCGGCGGTCAGCGGCAACGGGCCATGATCGCGCAGTCGCTGTCGTGCGACCCGAAGCTGCTCATCGCTGACGAACCCACAACAGCCTTGGATGTAACGGTGCAGGCGGAAATCCTGGACCTGATGCGGAATCTCCGCAACAAGCTGGACAGCGCAATCGTGCTCATCACCCACGACATGGGTGTGGTGGCGGACCTCGCAGACCGGATCGCCGTGATGCGCCAGGGCCTGATTGTGGAAACGGGCACCGCCGCCCAGATATTCGGCAACCCGCAGCACCCCTACACGCAGGCGCTGCTGGCAGCCGTCCCGCATCTGGGACAGGGAGGACCGGACTCCGCCGGGGAAGTCGATGTGACGGCCGCCCTCGCCGCCGCCACGAACGCCGAGCTGGAAACGGTGGATCATGACGAACTGGTGCGCCGCGAACAGGCGAACGCTGCGGCCCTTGCCGCCGCTGAGGAAGCCAGGCCAAAGGGCGAGCCGGTGCTTGAGCTCACCGACGTCACCATTGAATATCCCAAGCAGGGCAGGGTTCCGGCATTCCGGGCGGTGGAGGGCGCCAACCTGGTGATCTACCCGGGGCAGGTCGTAGGACTGGTGGGGGAGTCAGGCTCCGGCAAGACCACCATTGGCCGTGCAGCCGTTGGCCTGCTGCCCGTGGCTGCCGGCACCATGCGGGTAGTGGGCCAGGACATTTCCGCGGCGAAGAGGAACGGCAAGCAACTTCATCAGGTGCGGCGCCATATCGGCATGGTTTTCCAAGACCCTTCGTCGTCCCTGAACCCGAGGCTGCCCATCGGAGAGAGCATCGGGGAACCGATGTTTCTGGCAGGTGTAGCCAAGGGCAGTGATCTGCAGAAGCGGATCGAGGCGTTGCTGGACCAGGTCGAATTGCCGCGCGGCTACCGCAACAGGTACCCGCATGAGCTCTCCGGTGGGCAGAAACAACGCGTGGGCATCGCCCGTGCGTTGTCGCTCAGTCCCAAGCTGATGGTGGCGGATGAGCCGACGTCGGCACTGGACGTCTCGGTGCAGGCCAAGGTACTGGAGCTCTTCCAGAACCTGCAGAAGGAGCTCGGTTTCGCGTGCCTGTTTGTGACCCACGATCTCGCGGTGGTTGATGTTCTCGCCGACCGCATCTGCGTTATGCAGCGCGGGCGGATCGTGGAGCAGGGGACCCGTGATCAGATTCTTCGTAATCCGCAGGAGCCCTATACCCAGCGACTGCTGGCCGCAGTTCCATTGCCGGATCCAGAGAAGCAGCGCGAGCGCCGTGAACTCCGGGCCCAGTTACTGGCGGCGGGCGTGGAGTAATGGGCGTCACTATTCCGGCGAATAGTACCAGTGGGTAACATTTGACTTGAAATTGCCCGCTGCTGTCGGTAGAACCCGGTTACGGTTTGGCAACGGAGTACCACTATTTGGACTCTATGCGGTTAGGCTACTCACATATGTAGGCCACGTCACAGGGTAATGCTGTGCCGGGCCTGCGGGGTTGCACAAGACTTCCCCTGAAAAACTCCCACAACTCATAGGAGGCGGAATGCGTTTCACGCGCACTTCCAAAGCACTGGGCATGGTGGCAATCGCTGCCCTCGCCCTGACCGGATGCGGTGCCGGAGGTGGCACCAATGGCGGTGCCAGTACGGCTGTCGGCGATCCAAACAAGGTAATCACCGCATATAGCAACGAACCCCAGAACCCACTGCTGCCGGCCAACACCAACGAGGTGTACGGCGGCCGCGTTGTTGAACTGCTCTTCGAAGGCCTTCGCGCTTACGATGCCAATGGCAAGCCGGTCAACGCTCTTGCGGATTCCATTGACTCGACTGACGCGCAGAACTGGACCATCAAGGTGAAGAAGGGTGCAAAGTTCACGAACGGCGAAGCGATCACTGCCAAGACTTTCGTGGATTCGTGGAACTTCGCCGCGAATTCGAAAAACCTCCAGAACAACGGATTCTTCTTCGAATCCATCGCGGGCTATGACGATGTCTCGGCGGTAACCAAGTCCACGGGCGCCGACGGCAAGACCACTTCCACCCCTGCCCCGAAGGCCGACATCATGTCAGGTCTGGTGGCCACGGATGACTCGACCATCACGGTTAAGCTGGCCCAGCCGGAGGCTGACTGGTCCCTGCGCCTTGGATACTCGGCATTCTTCCCGCTTCCGTCCGCTGCAATGACGGATCCGAAGACCTTTGGCGAGAACCCGGTCGGCAACGGCCCCTACAAGTTCGCCAAAACCGGTTCATGGGTCCATGACCAGTCCATCTCCCTTGTGAAGAACGCTGACTACAGCGGTCCCCGCGCAGCGAAGAACGGTGGCGTGACCTTCAAGTTCTACACCGATCCGAGCCCGGCTTACACGGATCTGCAGTCCGATAATCTGGACGTCACGGACGTCTTGCCGTCAAATGCGCTGAAGACCTACGTCGCGGATTTCCCGGACCGTAACGCCACGAAGCCTGTGGCCACCGACTCCACGCTGAACATCCCGGGGTACAACCCGAACTTCAAGGGTGAGGCCGGCAAGCTCCGCCGCCAGGCGCTCTCCTACGCGATCAACCGCGAGGAAATCGCCAAGGTGGTTTTCAACGGAACCCGCACCCCGGCCAAGGCTTACGCCCCGCCGGTGATCGATGGCTTCAAGGACAGCCTTGCGGGCAGCGAAGTCTTGAAGTTTGACGCCGCCAAGGCCAAGGACCTTTGGGCCCAGGCTGAGAAGATCCAGCCTTATGACAGTTCCAAGCCGCTTCAGATTGCCTCCAACACTGACGGTGGCAACAAGGAATGGATTGACGCCGTTGCCAACGGCTTCAAGAACAACCTCGGCATCCAGGCTGAAATCCAACCGTTCGCCAAGTTTGCGGAAGTACTGAACTTGCGCAAGTCGCAGTCCCTCCCGGGGCTGACCCGTGCTGGCTGGCAGGGCGACTACCCGTCGCTGTACAACTTCCTTGGACCTGTTTGGGCAACGGGCGCATCCTCCAACTACGAGAAGTACTCGAACCCCGAGTTCGACAAGTTGCTCAAGGAGGGCCTTGCGGCCAAGTCCACCACTGAGGCGAACGACAAGTTCAACAAGGCACAGGAGATCCTCTTCCAGGACCTTCCCGGCCTGCCGCTCTGGGATCAGGCAAAGCCGATCGTGTGGAGCAACAACGTTGTGAAGGCCGAGACCGGCTGGAATGGCGGCATTCTCTACTACAACATCACGGCTAAGTAGCTTCCAGGATCTAACTTACCGCCAGGCATTTGGGGGTCCGGTTTTGGCCGGGCCCCTATTTGCCTGCACCGGTAGGAAGGCACGCATGAAACCGATTTCTTCCATCCAGGAAGGGCGGTGATCCCATGGTCAGCTATATACTGCGCCGACTCCTGCAAGTGATCCCCGTTTTCCTTGGCACCACTCTTTTGGTCTACTACATGGTGTTCGCCCTACCCGGCGATCCCATCGCGGCGCTGTTCGGCGACCGCCAACCTCCGCAAGCCATTATCGACACCTTGCGGAGCCAGTATCATCTCAATGAACCTTTCTGGGTTCAGTACGGGATATTCCTCAAAAATCTCTTTACGTTCAATTTGGGCAACGACTTCACCGGGCAGCCCATTGCTGCCACCTTGGCCCGCGTGTTCCCTGTCACGGCCATGCTGGCCGTGGAGGCCCTCATTATTCAAGCTGTCTTCGGGGTGGCGTTCGGTGTCTTCGCCGGTCTGCGCCGCGGCAAGTGGTTTGATTCCACAGTGCTGGTGGCATCCCTGGTGGTCATCGCTGTTCCGACCTTCGTCCTTGGTTTTGTCTTCCAATTGGTCTTCGGCGTGAGGCTTGGCTGGGCAAAGCCGACAGTGGGGGCGAATGCTGACTGGGGCAATCTTCTCTTGCCCGCCGTAGTGCTGGGCCTGGTGTCTTTTGCGTATGTACTCCGTCTGACCCGAGCCTCGGTCAGCGAGAACATGAACGCCGACTACGTCCGCACCGCAACCGCCAAGGGACTTTCGCGGCCGCGCGTCGTCATGGCGCATATCCTGCGCAACTCGCTGATCCCGGTCGTCACGTATTTGGGTGCAAACCTGGGTGGACTCATGGGCGGTGCCATCGTTACAGAAGGCATTTTCAATGTTCCCGGCGTGGGCAACAAGCTGTACCAAGCGGTACTGCGCGGTGAAGGACCAACAATAGTGTCCATTGTGAGCGTTTTGGTGCTGGTATTTGTGGTGGCCAATTTGCTCGTCGACCTCCTGTACGCCTGGCTTGACCCAAGGATCCGCTATGACCAGTAAAAATTCGCATTTTGTTGCGCCCATTGATGAGACACCGTTGTTGGCAACGGACTCTCTCAAGACTGATCAGGCACCCTTGAGCCTCTGGTCGGATGCTTGGCGCAAGCTCCGCAAGCAGCCGCTGTTCATTATTTCGGCGGTCATGATTTTTGGCTTGGCGTTCGTGGCTCTGTTCCCGGGGCTGATCGCGACCGTGTCGCCTACGGACAATTGCCAGTTGTCCAGTTCTGAAGCTGGCCCCACTGACGGACATCCATTCGGGTTCACTTTCCAGGGCTGCGATGTCTTCTCCCGCGTGGTTCACGGGACGCAGGCTTCGCTTTCCGTGGGTGTGCTCTCCGTGCTCTGTGTTTTGGTCATCGGGGTGACTTTCGGCGCGCTTGCCGGATATTATGGCGGCTGGCTGGACACCGTGCTGGCTCGCTTGGGCGATATCTTCTTCGCTCTGCCGTTGATTCTGGGAGCCCTTGTTATCACGCAGTTGCCCTTGTTTCGTGCGAATAAGAGCGTCTGGACTGTCGTTCTGGTCATATCGCTTCTGGCATGGCCTCAGATGGCTAGGATCACGCGCGGTGCAGTGATTGAGGTCCGCAATGCGGATTTTGTCACTGCAGCCCGTGCCTTGGGAGTATCTAAATTTGGTGCATTGCTGCGCCATGTGCTGCCCAACGCGTTGGCGCCAGTCATTGTGCTGGCCACTCTGGAACTGGGCGTTTTCATTGTGGCCGAGGCGACACTGTCATTTCTCGGTATTGGTTTGCCGCCGTCCATCATGTCGTGGGGTAACGATATTTCGGCCGCCCAAGCGTCGATTCGGACGCATCCGGAAATAATGCTCTACCCGGCAGCCGCATTGTCCATGACCGTCCTCAGCTTCATCATGCTTGGGGACGCCGTACGCGATGCTCTCGATCCTAAGAGTCGTCAGCGATGAGGGAACCCACAATGACAGACGTTTACATTAATGAATCCGGTGTGTCTGGAGTCCGGCCAATTCTGGAAATCAAGGATCTGGCCATTACCTTCAAAACGGGTGGGGGCGACGTCCTCGCCGTTCGGAACGCACACCTGACCATCATGCCTGGCGAGACCGTTGCGATTGTGGGAGAGTCCGGTTCGGGAAAGTCGACAACTGCCTTGGCTGCTATCGGTCTCCTGCCCGCCAACGGCAAGGTCTCCAACGGCCAGATTATGCTCGATGGCGAGGACATTGCGCACGCCAGCGAACAGCGGATGATCGAGCTCCGTGGCAACAGCATCGGCATGGTTCCACAGGATCCAATGTCCAATCTGAACCCGGTGTGGAAAATTGGCTATCAGGTGCGCGAAACCCTGCGCGCTAACGGAAAACCCAGCAGCCCGAAAGACGTTGCAAAGGTTCTGTCACAGGCTGGCCTGCCGGATGCTCATCGGCGCGCCAAACAGTACCCGCATGAGTTCTCGGGCGGTATGCGTCAGCGTGCTCTGATCGCGATCGGTCTCTCGTGCCAGCCACGGCTCCTCATCGCGGACGAACCGACGTCCGCGCTGGATGTGACAGTTCAGCGTCAGATTCTGGATCATTTGGACACGATGACCACCGAGCTTGGTACCTCCGTCCTGCTGATCACGCACGATCTGGGTTTGGCGGCGGAGCGCGCAGACAAGGTTGTGGTCATGTATCGCGGACAGGTGGTGGAAGCGGGCCCTTCATTGGACCTGCTCCAGAACCCGCAGCACCCGTACACGCAGCGGCTCGTTGCCTCGGCACCGTCGCTGGCGTCCCGGCGCATCCAGGCTGCCAAGGAACGGGGATTGGAAGCCTCGGATCTGCTGGCTCCAAGCGCCGCGGCGAAGGCAGCTGACAATCTGCTGCAGATCCGGGACCTGCGCAAGGTCTACAAGTTGCGTCAGGGACTAGGTAAATCCACGGACTTTGCCGCCGTGGACGGTCTCAGCTTTGATGTCAAGCGCGGAACCACCGCGGCGATTGTGGGAGAGTCCGGTTCGGGCAAGTCCACGGTGGCTAAGATGGTCCTCCAGTTGGAGAAGCCGACGGCCGGGAGTATCGTGTTCGACGGCGTGGACACTGCCGCACTGAAGGGCCGTGAGTTGTTCAAGTTCCGCAGGCGAGTCCAGCCGATCTTCCAGGACCCTTATGGTTCGCTCGATCCGATGTACAACATCTATAGGACCATTGAGGAACCACTGCGAGTCCACAACATTGGTACCACCCAGAGCCGTGAAAAGAAGGTCCGCGAGCTCCTCGACCAAGTGGCGCTTCCGCAGTCCACCATGCAGCGGTACCCGAACGAGCTTTCCGGCGGACAGCGCCAGCGTGTAGCCATCGCACGAGCGCTCGCCCTGGACCCGGAAGTCATCATCTGTGACGAAGCGGTTTCGGCGCTGGACGTTCTGGTGCAGGCACAGGTGCTGAACCTGCTAGCTGAGCTGCAGTCCAACCTTGGACTCACGTACCTGTTCATTACCCACGACCTCGCTGTGGTCCGGCAGATTGCGGATCACGTATGTGTCATGGAAAAGGGCAAGCTGGTGGAAACAGGATCCACGGATGACGTCTTCGATTCGCCGCAGCAGGATTACACCAAGGCCCTGCTGAATGCGATTCCGGGTGCGCGTCTGATGCTCCCGCCGGGAGTTGCCTAGCGGTAATATGCCGGGCGGCCGTCGCGTTTAGGCAAACAGAGCCGGTGCTGACCTCAGGGGCGGCGCCGGCTCTGTTCGGTATAAACGATGGCCAGGCGAAGCGGAAACCGCAGCAGGAGGGATCAGGGGGCAAGCCCGTGCCGGACAATCGAATCCAAAAAATTGTCTTTCGGGGCCTCAAGCCCCAGTTCCTTGAGTCTGCCGGCCAGCAACAAGCCCAGCGCCTTGTGGCCGGTGGCGTTCATATGGACGCCGTCTGCCAGATTCTTGGCTTGATCGTACTTGGTCAGCCAGTCGCCGACACTGACGAAGGGAATCGAGTTCCTCGCAGCTATGGTTCCCAGCAGCGAGTCCACCTGGGTCCGCCTGCCGCCGCCGTAGCTGGTGCCGCGGGCGAGCGTACCGATCATGGCGAGTTTCGTACCCGGGTAGCGCTGGCGGAGGCTGAGGATCAGGCGCTCGGCATTTGCCACAATCTGCGCGTCCGTGGCGCCACGGGCGGCATCATTGCCGCCGCCCTCGATGACCAGAAGCGAAGGTGATCCAAACGGAAGCTTCCAGTCTCCCCGCTGCAAAGCATCGATGTAGTTGCCCGTCTTTCCGTTGGCGGCCACGAATCCGGTTCCTCCGAGGCCGCAAAAATGGACGTTGTAGCCCATTGCTGCGAGTCCCTGCCGTGGCCAGCCAGTGACCGGCTCGGACTGAGAGTCTCCGATCAGCACAACGGTATGCCTGATGTCAGCAACAATGACCTCATCCCTGCCATTGGCAGGGTTCCGGTAGAGAGAACCCACTGGCAGGCTGGCAGGGTTGATCTCCGGAGCCAGTTGCTGGTTGACCGCGGATCCTGTAGTCAGGGGTGCGGCCAGAGCCTTGGGGGACTTGGCTGATGACGTGGAAGAGGCAGAACCGGGCACTTCTGCCGAAGGCGGCGGCGACGAGGCGGGCGCAACCGCGGTAGAAGAAGAGCTGCCGTGGGTTCGTGGATCCTGGGATTCTTGGGGCTGCCCGCAGCCGCTTAGAAGGACGCCGGCGGCGATCATCGGTGCGACAAGGCGGGTCAGAGCTGAGGCTTTTCGCATCAATGGTCTCCGGTACTTGCTTGTAGCTATCACAGTAATGATGGGGCATCAAGTCATGAAAATCCAGTGAGATTTCTCACAGGCGAGGACGTGGCCTTCTCGATTTGGCAGCAGGGCGCGGAAGCCGGGCATTTTTGATTTTTAGGCCAATAAATGACCCAGCGTTTAGACTCTTAGAAGGTGCCCTGTGTCAAAGGGGCTTATCCGTCGTGCGTTCCGGTTGGAAATGTCGCGATATAACAGCTGACTTCACCACTGAATCGAGCCATTACGCATGTCTGAAACCACCACCAACACCGCCGCAAACACTGCATCGCGCAGTGATCTGCGCAACGTCGCGATCGTGGCCCACGTTGACCACGGCAAGACCACCCTGGTCGACGCCATGCTCAAGCAGACCAACTCCTTTGCCGCGCACAACCACCTTGAAGACCGCGTGATGGACTCTGGTGACCTGGAGCGCGAAAAGGGCATCACCATCCTGGCCAAGAACACCACGGTTGCCTACAACGGCCCGTCGTCCAAGGGCGAGACCATTACCATCAACGTGATCGACACTCCCGGCCACGCCGACTTCGGCGGCGAGGTGGAGCGCGGCCTGTCCATGGTTGACGGCGTTGTACTGCTGGTTGATGCCTCCGAGGGCCCTCTGCCGCAGACGCGCTTTGTGTTGCGCAAGGCTCTGGCCGCGCACCTGCCTGTAATCCTCTTGGTTAACAAGACGGACCGGCCCGACGCGCGGATCGAAGAAGTTGTCCACGAGTCCATGGACCTCCTCCTGGGCCTGGCCTCAGACCTTGCCGACGAAGTACCGGACCTTGACCTGGACAAGATCCTCAACGTTCCCGTGGTCTACGCGGCAGCCAAGGTTGGCCGCGCGTCCCTCGATCAGCCGGCAGACGGCTCGGCACCCGAAAACGAGGATCTGGAGCCGCTGTTCAAGACAATCATCGAGCACATCCCGGCCCCCACCTACAACCCGAACGGTGTCCTGCAGGCGCATGTCACCAACCTGGACGCCTCCCCGTTCCTGGGCCGCCTGGCGCTGCTCCGTATCTACAACGGCACCCTCCGCAAGGGCCAGACCGTTGCTTGGGCACGGGCAAACGGTGAGCTCAAGAACGTCAAGATCACCGAACTGCTTGCCACCAAGGCACTGGACCGTGTCCCCACCGACTCCGCGGGACCCGGTGAGATCGTGGCCGTGGCCGGCATCGAGGAAATCACCATCGGTGAGACACTGACCGACGTCGACAACCCCCAGCCGCTGCCCCTCATCACCGTGGATGACCCCGCGATCTCCATGACCATCGGTATCAACACCTCCCCGCTGGCCGGCAAGGTCAAGGGCGCCAAGGTCACGGCGCGCCAGGTCAAGGACCGTCTGGACAAGGAACTCATCGGTAACGTATCCATCAGGGTGCTGCCCACCGAGCGTCCCGACTCCTGGGAAGTCCAGGGCCGTGGCGAGCTGGCGCTGGCCATCCTCGTGGAGCAGATGCGCCGCGAAGGCTTCGAGCTCACCGTCGGCAAGCCGCAAGTTGTTACCCGCATCGTCGACGGCAAGATCCACGAGCCGATGGAGCACATGACCATCGACGTCCCGGAGGAGTACCTCGGTTCCGTCACGCAGCTCATGGCCGCCCGAAAGGGCCGCATGACCAATATGGCCAACCACGGTACCGGCTGGTGCCGGATGGAATTCATCGTTCCGGCCCGTGGCCTCATCGGTTTCCGCACCAAGTTCCTCACCGACACCCGTGGCGCAGGCATTGCAGCCTCGATCTCCGAAGGCTACGAGCCGTGGGCCGGCCCCATCGAGTACCGCACCAACGGCTCCATGATCGCAGACCGCGCGGGTGTGGTGACCCCGTTCGCCATGATCAACCTCCAGGAGCGCGGTTCCTTCTTCGTCCGGGCCACCTCTGAGGTCTACGAAGGCATGATCGTCGGCGAGAACTCCCGCGCCGACGACATGGATGTCAACATCACCAAGGAAAAGAAGCTCACCAACATGCGTGCCGCTTCCTCCGACACCTTCGAGAACCTGACGCCGCCGCGCGACCTGACCCTCGAGGAATCCCTCGAATTCGCCCGCGAAGACGAGTGCGTTGAGGTCACACCGGATTCCATCCGTATCCGCAAGCTCATCCTGGACATCAACGAGCGCAGCAAGGCCAACCGCGCCCGCGCGAAGTCCTAGTTTCCGCGCCTCATACTCTTGGGCACGGATGAACTGTGACTAGAAGAGCTGCCGGGACGGCAGGCGGTCTTGCCGCCGCCGTGCCGGCAGCTCTCTTTGCTGCCGTAGCCGGAACGGCTTTACACCGCCAGCAGCTGGTGATTTCCGACGTCGGTCTACCCTTGGGGGCCGTGGCCGCCCTGCTTCTACTTGGCTCACTCCAGCTACTGCTGGGGGCCGCCTTCCGCTCCGTGGTTCCGACTGCGGCTACCGGGGTGCTGTGCTACATGCTGACGGGTTGGTGGTCCACCCTGGAGGTGGGAAAGCGCCTCATCCTTGGCGATCTGGCGGGAAATCTCTGGGTATACGGCATCGCAGTAGTCACTCTGGCTGTGCTGGCGTGGTGCCGGCGGTACCGCCGTCCCGCCGTGCAAGAGCAGGTTTCCGGGGAGTCTGGCTAGTCTGCTGACGGATCCCGGTGGTGGGCGATCATCAGCGAGGTGGCCACGCCGTCGTCGTCCGCGGGAAGTGCCATGTACTCCTCAATCACGGCGCGGAGCTTGCCGAGCATCTCCTCGCGGCGTGCGGGATTGAATTTGACGCCCAACCGCCAGACTTCGATGTCCTCCGGCGGCAGGTTCCTCGTTTCCTGGAGAAATGTCTCGATCAGCACCGGCGAGACATTATTCACGGGAGTGCTCCACGACATACGGCTGGCGATGTAGGGAACTTCCGTCGCTCCGCGCTTGCCTTTCCGGTGCTCTTCGGCGAGCAGGAACCCCGTCCGGACCAGGGTGCGGACGTGGTGGAGGCTGGAGGCGGGGTTGATTCCGAGGAGTTCCGAGATCTCCTTGTTGGTCCGGGGCTGGTGCAGGCATAGCCGCAGAATCCGCAACCGCAGCGGTGAGCTCAGTGCACGGCCCCTGGCCTGCAGGTCTGCTTCGCCGCTCTCCGGTGGGGCTGTCATAGTGCACAGTGTAGCCAGCAACTGTTGCCGTGACTGCCGAATCCACCCAAACGGGTAGAGTTGCCGCGTCCCTGTGCTGGCCGTATCCGTGCTGGTGGCCTCAGAATTTGAAGTGGGCCTACACTCAGCGCCGCTGGTCTGGCTGCCTTCTGAGGGCGGAGCTTCCGGCGGGCGCTTAGGTGGACCGGTGGCTGACGCCGCGCCATGATCACTGCCGACCTGGTCCGGATGGCAGCCATGGCGGCCGTTCCGCTGCTGTGGTGGGGCGGGATTCTTGAAATCTGGCAGCTATACGTCATCGCGGCCGTGGTGGGAACAGATACCGTTTTCTTCGATGTGTCCTATCAGAGCTTCGTGCCTGCTGACCCTCGTGACGGCGCCGGTGCTTTTTGTAGGGAGTCCTTGGGGTATCTGGTGTCTGCCGTCTTCCTCGGCCGCACCCGCGACCACGAACAGGGGCTCCCGGCAACAGAACGGCGTCCTCTTGCTGCGGAATACGGGAGGGGCTGGCCTTTGTGGTCCGCCACCCGCGGATCAGCCGCATTGCGGCCTGAGGTAGGCTGCGGCACACTCAAAGCGGCCGGGAGAGGCGCCGCACGGGCTCCGGCGGCACCTCCTTGGCAGCCACCACAAGGTCCAGGGGAATCACGACGTCGGAGCGCCGGGTGCGGACCGTGGACTCGCCGTCGGCGGTTTGCACCAGATAGCCCAGCGCGTCCGTCAGGCCGTCGTCGATTCTGTAGCGCACTACCACACGGGTGCCGGGGGCAGCGGCAGCAAGGAATTCCCGGGGCGAAGGCGTCGTCGAAGTCACCAGTTCATACTATGACGCACCGCTACTATGACGCCGGCTAGGTTCGCGGGATCAGACTGGGAGATAATAGGCTCGGTAGTCAACAGTCCGGCATAAGCGCCGGAAGCAATAACCGGCCGGCAGCCGGAACCAACGTGGAGAGGTCGGGACGTGACGTACGTAATCGCGCAGCCCTGTGTGGATGTTAAGGACAAGGCATGTATTGAGGAGTGCCCGGTCGACTGCATCTATGAAGGTGAGCGTTCCCTCTACATCCATCCGGACGAGTGCGTTGACTGTGGTGCCTGCGAACCTGTATGTCCGGTGGAAGCGATCTACTACGAAGACGACACCCCGGACGAATGGGCCGATTACTACAAGGCCAATGTCGAATTTTTCGATGTCCTTGGCTCACCGGGCGGAGCAGCAAAGATCGGCAACACGGGCACAGACCACCCCATGATTGCCGCCCTGCCGCCTCAGAACCAAGACCACTAGGCAGGCATGGCGGTGGCATCTGCCGTGGGCAGCTTCGGTCTCAGCCTCCCTGACTATCCCTGGGAAGCCATGGCGCCTTACCTCGCCACTGCGGCGAAGCATCCGGGCGGGACAGTCAATCTTTCCATCGGCACCCCGGTGGACCCTACGCCGCCGCTCGTGCAGGAAGCCCTCAGGAGCGCAGCCGACGCCCCGGGCTACCCGACTGTGCACGGCACGATTGCCTTGCGCGAGGCCGTCGTGGCCTGGTTTGAGCGCCGCCGCGGGGTAGCCGGACTCGATCCGCGGGACGTTATGCCCACCGTCGGCTCCAAGGAGCTGGTTGCGTGGCTGCCACTGCTGCTGGGGCTTAAACCGGGCGACGTTGTGGTCCGTCCTACCGTCGCCTATCCCACGTATGACATCGGCGCGACTCTTGCAGGGGCAACATCTGTGGCTGCTGACCGCCTCTCTGAGCTCGATCCGGCCACCCGCGCCAAGGTGCGGCTGATCTGGGTCAACTCTCCGGGAAACCCAACCGGCAGCGTCCGCGATGCCGCATCCCTGAAGGTTCTGGTGGACCAGGCGAGGGAACTCGGCGCAGTGGTGGCATCGGACGAATGCTACGCCGAACTCGGCTGGGACGAATGGGACCTGCAGCGTGGCGGCAAAGCAGTGCCCAGCATCCTGGATCCCCGGGTCGCCGGAGGCTCGCATGAGGGGCTTCTCGCCGTCTATTCGCTGAGCAAGCAGTCCAATCTGGCCGGGTACCGGGCGGCCTTCGTCGCTGGCGACCCGGCAATAATGGCCAACCTGGTGAACAGCCGCAAGCACGCGGGCATGATCGTGCCATACCCGGTTCAGGAGGCCATGCGTGTTGCCCTCGGCGATGACGCCCATGTGCAGGCGCAGAAGGATCTTTACCGCGGACGCCGGGAACGGATTATTCCGGCACTGCGGCGGTTCGGCCTGGAAATCCATGAATCCAAGGCTGGCCTTTACCTGTGGTCCACTGCTGGTGAAGCCACCTGGGACACGGTGGGAAGGCTCGCCGAGCGGGGGATAGTGGTGGGCCCCGGGGTGTTTTACGGCGACGCCGGCAACGGCTATGTCCGCGTGGCGTTGACCGGAACGGACGAGCGCATCGACGCCGCAGTGTCCCGTCTGGCCACAGGCCCGTAACAATCGTGTGACTCGCACCACAACTGGAGCCTTTTGGGTGCTGTTCGTGGATACAGGATTAGTAGCAGATTGCCATGGGGCGGTACTTTTTAACTGACTATCAATGGTGGCTTTCTACAAGAAGGCAGCCCGGGCGTTGGAAATCCTGTCCCTGACAGGGCGCGCGGCCGGTTCACCGGATGTTGGATCAAGCTTTCTACAGAGGCCCAGACGCCTCATGAAGGGGACTCCATGACTGAGACCAACAGCGCAACCCTGCACCATGCAGGTGGCGAGCTCAAGCTCCCGCGCATCAAGGTTGTTGAAGGAAACGAAGGCTATGACGTTTCCAAGCTGCTGAAGCAGACGGGTGCCGTCGCCTTTGACCCCGGCTTCATGAATACCGCAGCAACCACCTCTGCCATCACCTACATCGACGGCGATGCCGGGATCCTGCGTTACCGCGGATACCCGATCGAGCAGCTTGCCCAGCACTCCAGCTTCCTGGAGGTTTCCTACCTGCTGATTTACGGCAACCTGCCCACCCCCACCGAGCTGGACGCTTTTGACCAGCGCATCCGCCACCACACGTTGCTGCACGAAGAGCTCAAGGGGTTCTTCAGCGGCTTCCCGCGCGATGCCCACCCGATGCCTGTGCTGTCTTCGGCAGTGTCAGCGCTGTCCACTTTCTACCAGGACTCACTCGATCCGTTCAACGCCGAGCAGGTGGAAGTTTCCACCATCCGCCTCATGGCCAAGATGCCGGTCATAGCTGCGTACGCACACAAGAAGTCCATCGGCCAGCCCATGCTGTACCCGGACAACTCCATGAATCTGGTGGAGAACTTCCTCCGCCTCAGCTTTGGTCTGCCGGCGGAGCAGTACGAGATGGACCCGGTGATCGTCAAGGCGCTGGACCTGCTCCTCATCCTGCACGCCGACCACGAGCAGAACTGTTCCACCTCCACCGTGCGGCTGGTGGGTTCCTCAAACGCCAACCTGTTCGCTTCGGTCTCTGCAGGAATCAACGCACTCTTCGGGCCGGCACATGGTGGCGCCAACGAGGCAGTCCTGAAGATGCTGCGACAGATCCAGGCCGACGGCATCAAGCCCGAGGATTACATGGAGAAGGTCAAGAACAAGGAAGACGGCGTCCGCCTGATGGGCTTCGGGCACCGTGTCTACAAGAACTACGATCCCCGCGCCAAGATCATCAAGGCGACGGCACATGAGATCCTCGGCAAGCTCGGCGGCAATGACGAACTCCTGGACATCGCCATGCGACTGGAAGAGAAGGCACTCGGTGATGACTACTTCATCCAGCGCAAGCTCTACCCCAACGTGGACTTCTACACCGGCCTGATCTACAAGGCCATGGGTTTCCCGGAGAAGATGTTCACCGTCCTCTTCGCCATCGGGCGGCTGCCGGGCTGGATTGCCCAGTGGCGCGAAATGATCAGCGATCCGAACACCAAGATCGGCCGTCCGCGGCAGCTCTACACAGGTGAGCCGGAACGCAACTATCCAGTCCGCTGAAGCGGCCTGAACTGACTTAATAGCGACTGTAGCGTCGACGGCGGCTGCTCACCTTGCGAGGTGGGCAGCCGCCGTCGTTGGAGCAACCGGTTCTAAGAGTTGTAGCCCAGTGGGTTGTTCTTCTGCCAGCGCCAGTGGTCCTCGCACATCTGGTCCACGGTTTTTGTGGTAGACCAGCTCAGGTCAGCCAGTGCGGAGTTGGCGTCGGCCCAGAAAGCGGGCAGATCTCCGGCACGGCGGCCCGTGATCTCATAGGGGAGCGCATGTCCCACCGCTTTTTCGAAGGAGCGGAGCACCTCCAGCACGGAAGAGCCCTTGCCTGAGCCCAGGTTCCAGCGGAACACGCCTTCGCGGTCCGCCACGTAATTCAGCGCGGCCACGTGTCCTTCCGCAAGGTCCACCACGTGGATGTAATCGCGGAGGCAGGTGCCGTCCGGGGTGTCGTAGTCGCCGCCGAAAACCATCAGCTTGTCGCGCCGGCCCACGGCCACCTGGGCGATGAAGGGAACGAGGTTGTTCGGAATGCCCTGGGGGTCCTCTCCGATTCGGCCTGAAGGGTGGGCACCCACCGGGTTGAAGTAGCGCAGAAGCGCGATGTGCCAGCGGCTGTCTGCGGCACCGAGGTCAGCGAGGATGTCCTCAATCTGTTCCTTGGTGCGGCCGTACGGGTTGTTGGCGCCAATCTCCATCTTTTCGATGTAGGGGATGGCGTTGTGCTCGCCATAGACCGTGGCTGAGGAACTGAAGACGATGGAGCGGACATCGTGCCGGTCCATCACCCGAATGAGGTTCAGCGTGCCTACAAGGTTGTTGTAGTAGTACTTCAGCGGCTCGCGGACGGATTCCCCCACGGCCTTGAGGCCGGCGAAGTGGACAACGGCGTCAATGGTGTGCCGGGCAAAAACAGCCTCCACGGCGGACTCGTCGACGAGATCCACGTTGTGGAACACCGCGGCCTTGCCGCTCAGCTCAGCGACGCGGCGCAACGACTCTTCGCTCGAGTTCACCAGGTTGTCAATGACCACCACCTCGTGGCCGGCCTCCTGAAGGGACAGAACAGTGTGCGAGCCGATGTAACCGGTGCCTCCGGTGACCAGAATTTTCATGCTCCAACGCTATCCCAATTCCACTGCGTCCCCTGAGTGTTTCAGAAGCTCCACAGCGCCGGTGTGCCACAGCTCCATGGCGGCACATCTGTGCTAAATACTTGGGGGTGCCTAAAATTGTGGATGCCGCTGCCCGGCGCCAGGACGTTGTCCAGGCTGTCTTCCGAATCATCGCCGCCGACGGACTTGAGCGGGCGTCCCTTCGCGAAGTCGCTGACGAGGCCGGACTGGCCGTTGGATCTGTCCGTCACTATTTCTCAAGCAGCGAGGAACTCCTTGCACATTCGTTCGCGGTTGTGGTGGACCGGGTCCTGGCCCGCCTCGCGGCGGCTCAGACAAGGACAGCTTCTCTGGCCACCGGTTCACAGGCGCATCACGATGCGGTTTTAACCCTGCTGGGTGAGTTCCTGCCATTGGATGAGGAAAGCGCAGTGGACGCGTGTGTGTGGATGGCGTTCAAGAATGCCGCCCGGATCCGGCCCTTTCTGTCTGCCGAAGCGGATAGAAGCCACCGCGCGGTGGCCGCCGTCGTCGGGCAGGTTGTTGTGGAGCTCACGGCGGACGACGACGACGGTCAGCATCAACTGGTGACGGAGGCTGAGCGGTTGCTCGCCATTCTTGACGGACTGACGATGCACGCGCTGCTTCAACCGGAGTGGATGACTGCGGCGATGTGCCGCGATGTACTCGAATCCCATCTGTCAGGGATGCGGAGCGGGCGGGGCTCCGTTAACGTCCGGACACTTCGGGAATAGACTTGGAGCCGGGGAACAAGTAGCCGCTAAACCGGGCCGGCCACATCATGCTAAGGGAGGCATCCGGATGCACCACACAGGCGGTCCAGGCTGGAGAATCACCATGGACACCTCCGGGCCCATGCTCATTGCACTTTACGTGCGCGACACCGCTGGGCTGGATGGTGCCGGACATCCAGCCCTCTCCCACGCCGCCCCGAAGATCCGTGCTGCCGATCATTCCCACCTCACAGGGGAAGTGGGCGGGATCAACGCGCTCAAGACCGAGTGGGAAGCCTGGTGGGAACAACTCCTGAAGGCCCATCCGAAGATGGCTCCGGAGTTGACGCCGCCTAACTTCAAAGCCTTCGGGAATTCGCCCGCGCTCCGCCGTGTGCTGCAGGCCCACTTCGGCGCGGCCCTTACCTGGGCACGTGAGCGGCGTAGCGAATATGCCGAACTGGAAGCTGAACGTGAGGCAACAGGGGCGGCGCAGCTGCTGGGAGACATGGTGGATGACAGGCTGCTTGAAGTCGGCCGGAGTGCCCGGGACTTCACCCTGACCATCATCGAGCTTCCGCTGAACGAACAACGGGCGTGGTATCTGGAACCGGACAAGATCATCATGAGCCATGACCTGCTGTCGCAGCCGGAGGTCTTCCGCAGTTATGTACAGCCGGTTGTGGAGCTGTTGGTCTGAGTCGTGACGGCGGAACTCGAGGAGGAACTGCTTACGAAGCAGGACCCGCCGAGACCGTCACGGTGACTTTGCCGCCTGCTGCGCCGGATTCCTGCCAGCCGTTCCGCGACGAGCGGTTCCAGCTGCGTCCCTCAACATCCACCTGAGTCACGGAGAGTTCCTTGGCGTTGGCCACAGCCCACTGCGCCACGGACCACGCCTGGCCTCCGCTGGCCTCAACCACCACGGTCCCGCCGTCGGCAACTACTGAAACGGCGCCGTAGGCGGCCATGAGCTCGTCAATGAGTGAACCGGTCTGCCCTGCCGAGTCAGGGGAACGTAGGGTGCAGTCCAAAGCTTGAGGGGTCTGGCCCGTCAGCGCGGAGGCGAAAGCGCGGCCCATGCCCTCGTGCTGGGCATACGCCCGCGGAAACGCCGATCGCTGAACCTGCTGTGCGGCATCCGTAATCTCCAAAGAGTCGTAGCCGGCTATCTTCTCGAGCGCGTCATAGAACGCATTTGTGGCGTGGAGCGGATCCATGACCTGCTCTTCTGTGCCCCAGCCCTGCGAGGGCCGCTGCTGAAAGAGACCGCGGGAGTCCGGGCCGGCCTGGTCACCGTGGTCAATATTGCGGAGCTTCGATTCCTGCATTGCCGTGGCAAGAGCAATGGTTGCTGCCCTGGCCGGCATCCCGCGCCGCACCGCCACCGCCGTGATCAGTGCGGCGTTGGCGGCCTGATCGGTGGCAAGTTCCGCCGTCTGGGAACCCACGACTGCGGTGCAGACTTCTGTGACCAGCGTTTCCGAGCGCTGGATAAGGGCCACTGCCACATAAATCCCGCCAGCTGCCAGCGTCAGGGCAAGCACCAGCACTATGGAGCGGCGCAGGCCGCGTCTCCGTGCCACGAAGAGTCCCCCTCAGGCCCTGCTCAGGCCGCTCGAAATGCAGTCATCCACTCAGCGGGTGATCAGTTGCTGTGCAGGGCCTCGTTGAGCTCCACTGTCTGGCCTTTCCGCGGAAGGACCTCGACGGCGCCGCTGGTCGAGTTGCGCCGGAACAGCAGATTGGGAACCCCTGAGAGTTCCACGGCCTTGACTATTTCGGTGGTGTCCTCGCCGTCAGCGTCCTTGGGGCCGAGAATCCTGACCCTCGTACCTGCTGTCACATACAGGCCGGCCTCAACCACTGAATCGTCCCCTATGCTGATGCCCACGCCCGAGTTGGCCCCCAGCAGCACGCGCTCGCCCAGTGCGATCTTTTCCTTGCCTCCGCCAGAGAGCGTGCCCATGATCGATGCGCCGCCGCCAACGTCGGTGCCGTCGCCGGCCACCACTCCGGCTGAGATTCGGCCTTCGACCATGGAGTTGCCGAGCGTGCCGGCGTTGAAGTTCACAAATCCTTCGTGCATGACAGTGGTACCTTCGGCGAGGTGCGCGCCCAGCCGGACGCGGTCGGCGTCGGCGATGCGCACACCGGAGGGGACAACGTAGTCCACCATGCGCGGGAACTTGTCTACACCGTAGACGGTCACTGCACCTCGTTTGCGCAGTTTTGCCCGGGTGAGCTCAAATCCTTCCACGGCGGCTGGCCCGAAGTTGGTCCAGACCACGTTGGGCAGCTTGCCGAAGACGCCGTCCAGGTTGATGGTGTTAGGCCGGACCAGCCGGTGGGAGAGCAGGTGCAGGCGCAGGTAGGCATCGGCGGTATCCGCCGGGGCTTCGTCGAGGTTGATCTGGACGAAGACCACCTTTTGTTCTGTGCCGCGGTCCGCGTCCGCGCCGGATTCCGCGATGCCGGTCAGTGCGTCATCAGCGTTCTCCACCGCCCGGAGGTGTTCTGCCGCCACTCCGAGCTTCGGAGCCGGGAACCAGACGTCCAGGAAAGTGGCTTCACCGTTGCCGGTGGCGATGGTGGCCACCCCGAAGCCGTAGGCGGAGCGGGAATCGGCGGGTACGGGCTGGTTAGCGCCTTCGGGATGTTCTGCGGGCACAGCGGAAGCAGCAGTTTCAGTCATGCCTCCAGTCTAACGAGGCGCCCTGCAGTCGCCGAAACCGAACCGGACCCAACTGAGTCGCATTTGTGGTCGTTCTGGCGCGTCAGAACGACCACAAATGCGGGTTACTTGGGCCAAGGTGCGGGACCGGCGCGGGATAAAGTGGAACCGTGACTCTTCCACCGACTCCCGTCCGGCTTGATCTCCGCCAGGACGTTGCCCTCCTGACCGCCGCCCTGATCGACATCAACAGCGTGTCCGGAAACGAAAAAGAACTGGCCGACGCCGTCGAACGTGCCCTGCGCGGCATCGGCGGCCTTGACGTGGTCCGCGACGGCGATTCGCTGATCGCCCGCACCAGCCTGGGACGCCCCGAGCGCGTTATTCTTGCCGGTCATCTGGACACTGTTCCGCTCCCTGTCACCGAGGGATCGCTGGGCACCGTTCCCTCCACCTGGCCATCGGGTGTACCTGGCGAAGGCGTTCTGTACGGCCGTGGTGCCACGGATATGAAGGGGGGCGTTGCCGTCCAGCTCGCACTTGCAGCTTCACTGTTCGACGACGGCGCTCAACCGGGCAAGGATGTCACTTTCGTTTTCTACGACCACGAGGAAGTGGAGGCGGTCAAGAGCGGTCTCGGAAGGCTTGTCCGCAACCACGGCAAACTCCTCGACGGCGACTTCGCCATCCTGCTGGAACCAACGGACGGGACGGTCGAGGGCGGATGTAACGGAACCATGCGCTTTGAGGCGACCACTGCCGGCGAGGCAGCGCATTCGGCACGGGCGTGGATGGGCAGGAATGCGATCCACGCCGCGGCACCCATCCTTGAACGGCTGGCGTCCTATGAACCATGGACCATCAATGTGGACGGCCTGGACTACCGGGAAAGCCTCAACGCCGTAAAAATCAACGGCGGCACCGCGGGCAACGTCATTCCCGACCGCTGCGTCGTCGAGATCAACTACCGTTTCGCCCCGGACAAGACCCCGGACCAGGCAGAAGTTCACGTGCGTGAGCTCCTCGCCGGCTTCGACGTCGTGCGGACGGACAGCGCCGCGGGCGCGCGTCCGGGACTTAATCATCCGGCGGCCGCGTCCTTCGTGGCCGCAGTGGGTGCCGAGCCGAAACCCAAATACGGCTGGACCGACGTCGCGCGTTTCAGCGAGCTGGGCATCCCGGCGGTCAATTTCGGACCCGGTGACCCCTTGCTGGCACATAAGGACAATGAACACGTCGACGCCGGTGCAATCCGCGAGTGCCTGCGCGCCCTGCGGACCTGGCTGGCCGGATAGCTCCGGAGCGAGCGTCGGAGCGTCCTGAAAGCAGAAGGTCCGCAGCCTCCACGGCTGCGGACCTTCTCCCTTCTGCGGTGCGTTACTTGATCAGGGTGGCGACCCCGGCAGTTGGCGCCTTGGCCACGCCGCCCGCGGCCTTTTTGGAACCGCGGCGTTCGATCCAGATGGCCAGGCGGGACACCGAGAGGTTGATCAGGATGTAGATCGCGGCTCCCACAAAAAATGCGGAGAACAGCAGGCTCGGCTCCAGGTCCGAGATCAGCTTCACCTTACGCAGCAACTCCTCGTACGCCACGATGTAGCCGAGTGAGGTGTCCTTGAGCAGGACCACCAGTTGGGCGATCAGCGACGGAAGCATCCGGCGGATGGCCTGCGGGAACTCGACGGACACACGCGACTGGAAGCTTCGCAGGCCGATGGCCAGGCCGGCCTCGCGCTGACCCTTGGGCAGTGATTGGATGCCGGCCCGCAGGATCTCCGCGAAAATTGCCGCGTTGTACAGGACCAGGCCGGTCACGACGGCCACATACGGGCTGGTGGCAAAGACAAGCAGCACGAACAGGATCATCAGGACCACCGGCATGCCGCGCAGGAACTCCAGCACCACCTGCGTGGGGATGCGGACCCAGGCAATCAGGGAAATGCGCAGGAGGCACAGGGCAACACCCAGCGGAAACGCGATGACGGCGGCTACAGCAGCCGCCTGCAGGGTTGACAGCACACCAAGACCCAGCTGGGTCCAGACGTCCCTGGCCGACTCGTTGACGAATACGGCCCAGCGTGCTGAATCAAAGATCCCCTGGCTGGAGAGGATGACCACGGCCCCCACCACGCCGCCGGCGATGATGAGGGAACCCACGACCGAGCCGATGAGCGAGACGCGCCGCGCCTTGGGACCGGGTACGTCATACAGGACTGAACTCATCGGGCGATCGCCACCTTACGTTCGACATAGTGGGCAAGGAGGCCAAGCGGCACCGTGAGCAGGAGATAGAAGATCGCAACGCCGATCAGCACCCACATGACGGCGTCGCCGCGGCTATTGGAGAGCTGCAGTCCGTAGCCGAACAGCTCCAGGACGAAGAAGGCACCGGCAACGGATGAGTTCTTCACCAAGGCGATCAGGATGTTGATAAGGGGCGGCACCACGGTTCGCAGCGCCTGCGGCAGCACAATCAGGCCCAGGACCTGCGTAAATGTCATGCCGATGCTTCGGGCAGCTTCAGCCTGGCCGACGGCAACGCTGTTCACGCCCGAGCGGACGGCTTCGGCCACGAACGCCGCAGTGTAGCCGCTCAAGGCGATGATCGCTGCCACTTCAAACTGATCGAACTTGATCCCCAGGCGCGGCAGCACGATGGCTGAGAAAAAGAAGAGGATGGTGAGCGGGGTGTTCCTGGCCACTTCCACGTAAAACGTGCTGAAGCCCCGCAGCGCGGCCACGGGCGACACGCGCATGGCGGCCAGGACTGTGCCGAAAACTAGGGCGATGACGCCGGAGACTCCGGCCAGAAACAATGTGCGGAGGAATCCGTCCCAGTATTGCGGGAGGCTTTCAATAATGACGTCCATGATGTCCTTCGGCGACGGCGGAAAGGCGAACCCTGACGAAGGTGGCTGCCGGAGAACCCTTGCGGGCCACCGGCAGCCACCTGTCGCCGCTTAGTAGCGGTTGATGGCCGGAAGCTCCGGAGCGGTCTTGATGACCTTGCCGGCCGTAGCCTCCCATGCCTTCTTGTAGGTGCCGTCCTTCGCGAAGGCCTCGAGCTGGTCATTGATCCACGTGCGGAACTCGGTGTCGTCCTTCTTCAGGCCAATGCCGTAAGGCTCCTTGGTGAACGTCTGGTCGGAGGCGAGCTTGAACGCGTTCGGTTCCTTGTCGACGTAACCAGCCAGGATGACGTTGTCCGTGGTCACGGCAACGACCTGCTTATTGCGCAGCGGCTCAAGGCAGGCAGTGTAGTTCGCTGCAGGAACAAGCTCGGCGCCATACTTGTCCACGATGGTCTTGGCTGGCGTGGAACCGGTCACGGAGCAGACTTTCTTACCCTTAACATCTTCCGGCTTGGTGATGGACGAGTCGTCCTTGTTCACCAGCAATGCCTGGCCGGCCTCGTAGTACGGGCCAGCGAAGGAAACCTTCTGCTTGCGCGCGTCATTGATGGTGTAGGTCGCGACGACGATGTCCACGCGGGCTTGCTCGATGAACGGCTCGCGGTTGGCCGAAACGGTCTCTACCCATTCGATCTTGTCTGCAGCGATGCCCAGCTTGGCTGCGATGGCCTTGCCGATCTCAACATCGAAGCCTACCGGCTTTCCGTCCAGGCCCTTCTGGCCGAACAGCGGCTGGTCGAACTTCGTGCCGATGGTGATCTTTCCGGCGGAGGAAAGCTTGGCCATGGTGCTGTTGGCAGCGAAGCTCGGCTTGTCCGCGACGCTGGGGTTGCCGGTGCTGGATCCGCCGCCGCCGCATGCACTCAGCGACAGTGCGAGGGCTGCCGAGGCGGCAACCAGAAGCGACGTGCGTCGGGTCATAAATGCCATCATGACATTCCTTTCATTGATGGCCGCCGGTGACGGCCTGGGTGCGAATTCGTGGGTGGTCAGTGCGTGAGGAGCTTGGAGAGGAAGTCTTTGGCACGGGTGCTCTTGGGATTGGTAAAGAACTCCTCGGGCGTGGCGTCCTCGACGATCTGGCCGTCGGCCATGAACACCACGCGGTCAGCGGCCTTGCGGGCAAAGCCCATCTCGTGCGTGACCACAACCATGGTCATGCCTTCCTTGGCCAGCTGGATCATGACATCGAGGACCTCATTGATCATTTCCGGGTCCAAGGCCGAAGTGGGCTCGTCGAACAGCATCACCTTCGGCTTCATGGCCAGGGCCCGGGCAATAGCGACACGCTGCTGCTGGCCGCCGGAGAGCTGGGCCGGTAGTTTGGGCGCCTGGATCCCGACGCCTACGCGCTCCAGGATCGCCATGCCTTCCTTATCCGCCTGCGCCTTGGGGACCTTCTTGACCTTGATGGGGCCGAGCGTCACGTTTTCAAGGATGGTTTTATGCGCGAACAGGTTGAAGGACTGGAAGACCATTCCGACGTCGGCCCTGAGATGTGCGAGCTCCTTGCCTTCTTCGGGCAGCAGCTTTCCGTCAATGGAGATGGTGCCTTTATCAATGGTTTCCAGACGGTTGATGGCACGGCAAAGCGTTGATTTGCCGGAGCCCGACGGCCCAATCACCACAACAACTTCACCCTTGCGGACCTGCAGATTGATGTCCTTCAGAACGTGAAGCTGGCCGTAATGCTTATTGACGGCATTCAGGGAGACGAGCGCTTCGCCGGGCACTTGAGTAGTCATAAGACGAATCTAGCGAACATTGGTCACTTATGACGGGAATCACGCCGACTTCCTGCAGATCGTAATTCAAGAGATACCTGCAGGTCAGCACGCTAGCCTAGGGGAATGACCCTCAACGCAGACCCAGTTAAACCCACACCGCCCCGCCGCAAGGGGCCGCTTGAGCTTCGCCGCAAACAGGCGGCCGTGGAAATGTCGGATCAGCGCCTGCTTGATACCAAGGGCGCCGGGCAGTTCATCCACACTGATCCGTGGCGCGTCCTGCGTATCCAAAGCGAGTTTGTTGAAGGCTTTGGCGCTCTGGCGGACATCGGTCCGGCAGTCAGCGTATTCGGCTCGGCCCGGACTAAACCGGGAAGTCCGTTCTACGAAATGGGCGTACAAGTGGGCCGGAAGCTGGCCGAAGCAGGAGTGGCTGTGATCACCGGCGGCGGCCCGGGGTCCATGGAAGCCGCCAACCGGGGCGCCGTGGAGGGCAACGGAGTCTCCGTGGGGCTGGGAATCGAGCTCCCGTTCGAACAGGGACTCAATCAATGGGTTGATCTGGGCATCAACTTCCGGTACTTCTTCGCCCGGAAAACCATGTTCGTCAAGTACGCGCAGGGTTTTATTGTGCTGCCCGGAGGGCTGGGTACGCTCGATGAGCTCTTTGAGGCCATGGTCCTGGTCCAGACACAGAAAGTGACATCGTTCCCGATCGTTCTTCTGGGCACAGCGTTCTGGGGGCCCATGATCGAATGGATCAAAGGCACCCTCGTGGCCGAAGGCATGGTCTCCGCAAAGGACCTGGACCTGGTCCAGCTGGTTGATGATCCGGGTGAAGCGGTTAACCGGGTTCTGCACGGCACCGTGCGCACGCCCTACACCAACGGTGACCAGAGGCCGGAATAGGCTGGACCGCGGTTTCTGGCACGATGGGAGACGTGAGTTTCTTTCTGGTTTTCCTCGCCATCGCACTGATCGGCGTCACCGTGTTCATCGGAACGGGCGCAGCGTCCGGGATCTTCCGGCAGAGACCTTCCGGCGGCAAGGAGATTGTTGATGCCTTTGAGGAGCCGGTAGCGTCCCTTCCTCCGGTGCTGCTTCCTGCGGAAGCCGTGCCGGCCGACGTCGACAGCATCAGGTTTGCTCTTGGCCTCCGCGGGTACCGGATGGACCAGGTGGACCAGGTGTTGGACGAGCTCCGCGATCAGCTGGCCGCCAAAGACCGGGAAATTGAGCGCCTGAACAAACAGATCGGCGCACCGCGGGCGATTGCGGAGGACGGGCTTTGAGCGGAGCGTCCGCCAGGCCCCGTGGGTTGACTGAGGCTGCCAGTCGCCTGGCTTCGGCCGCCGCAAGCAGCGCCGGCAGGTGGCCCTGGTGGGCGCAGGTCGGTGCGATTTATGGTGCCGCCCGGCTTGTCAGCGCGTGCATCTTTATGGCAGCCGCCCTGCACCAGGGAGTAAATCCGTGGTTTCCGGCCACGCCCGATTACTGGAACTTCATCAACATCTGGGATGGTCGCTGGTACGGCGAAGTCCTGGCTAGCGGGTACCCGGCGGACCTGCCAGTGGACGGCACCGGCAACGTCAAGGAGAATGCCTGGGCGTTCTATCCGTTGTTCCCGTTTCTGGGCCGGGCAGTGACGGCCCTTACCGGAGTGAGCCCGGCGATTTCGCTGACGCTTATCGCCACGGCCGCCGGTTTGGCTGCGGCGATGGTGGTCTATGGCCTGTTCCGTCACAGAGCGGCTCACGGTCCGGCATTGTGGGCAGTGGCATTTTTTTCCGCGTTCCCTGTCGCAGCGGTCTTTCAAGTGCCCTACGCGGAGTCGCTGAACATCCTCCTGCTTGCCAGCGGGCTCTTGCTGGTGCTGCGTAGGCAATACCTGTGGGCAATACCAGTGGTGCTGTTGATGTGCCTATCCAGGCCCACCGGGGTTCCGTTCGCCGCCATGATTGCGCTGCTCCTGCTGCTCCTGCTGTTCCGGTCGTGGGGGCGAAGCCACGAAGCGGGTTCGCACAACCATAGCGTCGGGGAGCTCTGGTCCCTCGCCGGACTTACCGCCGCAAGTGCAGCCGGCGCACTGGCGTGGCCGGCCATCGCGTGGGCCGCCACGGGGGATCCGGAGGCTTATACGAAGACTGAGACAGTGTGGCGGGGCCATGACCTCGTGCCGTTCAAGCCGTGGTTTGATACTGGCATCCAGCTGTTCGGGCCGGTGCTGGGAGTGCTGGCGCCGTTTGCGTTCGCGGTGTTGTTCACGCTGCTCATGATGTCCGGGCCGGTGACGCAGCTCGGCCTGGAACTCAGGCTCTGGTGCGTCTGCTACATGGCCTATCTGCTGGTGTTCCTGCACCCGCAGACCAGCACGTTCCGAATGCTTCTGCCGCTGTTCCCGTTGGCTCTCGGCGCCGCGCTGGTATCACGCTCACGCGCCTACCGCGGAGCCGTGATCACCATGTATGTGCTCCTGCAGATCGTCTGGATCGTCTGGTTGTGGGCATGGGCCGAATTACCGGGCGGCGGAGACTATCCGCCGTGATTCCTCCACCCGCCAGGGCCTTGCGCTTCGGGTTTTCCTGCTGCGTCGAATGTCCATCGATTAGCTACGGGCAGGCAATTACAGGATAATGGGGAGTAAGCAAGGACAAAGTTCATTCGAAAGTGTTCAGCCATGGCGGCTGCCGTACGGGCCGCCATCGCGGCTTGATTGACCAAAAGGACACAGCCCGGCCGGGCTGGTTCGTCCCGGGACTATTGGAGGGGAAATTCCTCATGGCGGCTATGAAACCACGCACCGGCGACGGCCCTATGGAAGTAACGAAAGAGGGCCGCAGCCTGATCATGCGTGTGCCGCTCGAAGGCGGGGGACGGCTTGTGGTCGAACTCAACGCTGCCGAAGCGGCCAACCTCAAGGAATGCCTCGTCGGCGTTACTGAATAGATTCGCAGGGCAAGGGTCCGCGGCCGTCAGGTTGCGGACCCTCCCTTGCTTCCGGGCGCTTGTTTCCGTGCGTTAAGTCCGGGCGTTACGTACGAGCCGCGCTCTATTTTTTGACTGCTACCAGCAGCCCGTCACCCGTGGGCAGCATGGCGGAAGCCAGCCTGTCGTCGTCGCGGATTGCCTTGCCCACCTGTCGGAGCACCACAGTGGTGGACTCGCGGGCAGCCGGGTTGGCAACCCGGTCCTTATCCAAGGCATCGTTGATGATCAGCATTCCACCGGACTTGAGCAGCCGGATAGCCTGTTCAACATAGCCGGGGAACCCGGGCTTGTCCGCGTCGATGAACACCAGATCATACGCGGCGTCGGTCAGCCGCGGCAGAACGTCTGCGGCACGGCCGGAAATGGTGCGGGTACGGTTGGCCGGGCTGCCAGCGTCCTGGAACGCCTCGCGCGCGGCCTTCAGGTGTTCCACGTCAACGTCAATGGTGGTAAGTACTGCCTGCGGGCCGAGGCCCCGCAGGATGCACACGCCCGAAACGCCGGCGCCGGTGCCGATCTCGACGGCGGTCTGTGCCTTGGACGCTGCAGCAAGGACAGTAAGCACGGCTCCCACCCCCCGGCCAATCGGGGTCACGCCAAGCTCGAAGGACCGTTCCCGCGCGTGCAGCATGACCTCATCCTCAGCAGGCAGATCTTCTGCGTAGGACCAGCTCGTGGACTTATCGGCGCTCATGGGTATCGCTTTCTGGGCGGCAGGTGGTGTGTTTGTTACAGCGTACTGTGTCCGCGGGTGACGGGTCGGAAGGTGACGGTGCGCCCGGTTGTGATTGCGGATACTGTCCGGAAAAGACGGCTGTGGGAGGGATTTGCGCCTTGGGCGGAATGCCTCCTCAATCAGGAAATTCCCAGCCAACTTTGAAAGGATGGATATCCGCTCATCCACCTGATGATCGGCGCCGAATCAGAGATGTCAACAGTATCCGGGCGGTAGTACATCCAGGAGGGGAGCGAACGATGTCAGCAGCAGCTGTGGCACCTGTCCCTGCAATTGAAGATTCCGGGGCCGAATGGGTCAGGCCCACCTGGGAAGAGGTGGTGACGAACCACTCGGCCAAGGTATACCGGTTGGCTTACCGCCTGACCGGCAACAAGTTCGACGCCGAGGACCTCACCCAGGAAGTGTTCGTGCGGGTCTTCCGGTCCCTGGAGAACTTCAAGCCCGGGACCATGGATGGCTGGTTGCACCGGATCACCACCAATCTGTTTCTTGACCAGGCCAGGCGCAAGAGCCGGATCCGCTTCGATGCCCTGACTGAAGACGCGGAATCCCGGCTTCCGGGACGTGAACCGGGCCCCGAACAGAGTTTTGAATTCAACAACCTTGATCTGGACGTGCAAGCCGCACTCGAGGAGCTTCCGCCGGACTTCCGCGCCGCCGTCGTGTTGTGCGACCTTGAGGGACTGTCCTACGACGAAGTTGCCGCCGCGCTGGGTATCAAGCTCGGTACTGTCCGGTCCCGGATCCACCGCGGCCGGACAATGCTCCGTGAAAAGCTGGCCCACCGCGATCCCCGCCCGCAGAAGTCCCTCAAACCGAGGCTCAAGATGCCGCGCATTGCCGGCCTGCTCTGACCCGCCACATGGGTCCTCTGAGCCGTCTTGGCGTGAGACACCAGCGTAACAGCAGCAGCCACGTCCGGTCCTGTCCTGACTGCAGCGCTGCGCTCCACCGCGAACGCCAGTATCTGGAACGACTGCGTGGTGCGGCCATCCCGCCAGCCAGCGATGACCTCACTGCCCGCCTGTTGGCCAACACCGGGCGGCTGGCCATGGCGCCCTCCGCGCCCGTGGAGATACGCCCTCATCCAGCCAGGGTGTTTGTTATTGCGACCGGCGGAGCCGCGGCTGCCGCCGGGCTCCTGGCCGTTACAGCCTTCTCGCTGGCCTGCGATCCCCTGCCTCGGGCCGGCGGACCCTCTCCGGCCGCCGTGCTGCAGGAGGAGTTGCAGGGACAGGCTGCGGCAGGAAACCTGACCGGAACACAAGCCGTTGCCATTCAACTGTCCGCCGACCAGCTGAGCAGCCTGCGCACCGAGGGCTGGCAGTGCCCGGAGCTCCAGGCAATGGGGTTCCATGTCACTGCCGCCACGGCCACTGTCTTCCTTGACAAACCGGCGCTTGAAATGCGGCTTTCCGATGGCCAGAACTACGCAACGGTCCTTGAGCAGCATAACGTCGCCGGAACAGCCAGCGCCGGAACAGCCAGCGCCGGAACAGCCAGCGCCGGAACAGCCAGCGCCGGAACCGAGCCAGCGGGCGGGCCTGCAGCATCGACCATGGCGGGCGGTCCGGTCAATGTCCTGACCGGACATCCAGCCTCTGAGGACGGCTTTGTGCTGGTCCAGGCTGCACGCGGAGCGTTGCCGGGAACCGGCACAGCCAGCGCCAGCACACCGGGCGGCGGAACGTCTGGCGGCGGGAGCCTCTGGATTAAGGCCGCTGCCCCCTGGACGGCCATCTACCAGACGTCCACGACCACCTTCACCTATGTTTCCGATTTGCCGCCGGAGCAGGCGGATGACGCCGTAGCTGCACTGGTTTCTGCCGGGGTTGTTGCAGACAAGGGGCTGATTGCCGGGGTGGAGCACGATGCAGACGAACCGGGCCTGTCGGAGTACGGAGCCGAATCGTTCGCGGACCGGGTACAGCGCGGTGTCGGCCGGATCATGGGGCTGATGCCACCATGGACGGGACTTCGGTGACGAGCGCCGTGCCGGAATCGTCATCAGCACCCCGGAGAGGGTAATCTTCCTATCGTGTTCGGAATCAACGGCCCGGAGTTCTTACTGCTGCTGCTCATAGGCATCATGGTGATCGGCCCCAAACGGCTGCCCGAATACACGCAGAAGCTGGCAAACCTTGTTAAGGAAGTCCGCAGGATGGCTTCAGGCGCCCGGGAACAGATCAAGGACGAAGTCGGCATCGACATCGACGAGGTCGACTGGAAGAAATACGATCCCCGGCAGTACGATCCCCGTCGCATCATCAAAGAAGCGTTGATGGATGACGACGCGAAGGCCGTCAGCCCCGGCGGACCTGCAGCGGTTGCCGCTGTTACGGTAGCTTCCGCAGCGGTTGTTTCTGCCGCCGAGTCGCGGCCGGAGCGGGTCATCGAACGGCTGCCCGACGGCGAACCGGCACCTTTCGATTCCGAAGCCACCTGAGCCTCGGTTCCGAAGCCACCTGAACTTGGATCTTTGCGGGCATTCACATGCCCGGGGATGTCGAAAGGCAACCCGGTTACCGGGGCTGCAGCCCCAGCTTCATTCCTGTGAGTCCCCGTGGCCGTGATGATAATTTGCCGGCGATCGACTGCAGCGCCATGGCTGCAGGTGTTTCCGGACGGCCAAGCACGATCGGCCGGCCCGCGTCGCCGCCCTCGCGCAGCAGAATGTCCAAGGGTATCTGGCCCAAGAGCTGGACGTCAGCACCAACTGTGGCCGAGAGACGTTCGGTGAGTACTTGGCCACCGCCATTTCCGAACAGTTCCATCCGCCCGCCGTCGGGCATTTCCAGATAGGACATGTTCTCGATGACCCCGGCCACTGTCTGGCCGGTCTGCGTTGCAATTGCCCCGGCGCGTTCGGCGACGTCGGCGGCGGCGGCCTGAGGCGTGGTAACCACCAGGATTTCGGCTTTCGGCAGCAGCTGGGCCACGGAGATGGCGATATCTCCTGTTCCCGGCGGGAGATCCAGGAACAGGACGTCGAGGTCGCCGAAGTACACGTCCGTAAGGAACTGCTCCAGCGCGCGGTGCAGCATTGGCCCCCGCCAGGCCACAGGTTGGTTTCCCGTCACGAACATCCCAATGGAGATGACCTTCACGCCGTAGGCCACAGGCGGCAGGATCATGTCGTCAACCCTGGTGGGGGACTGCGTGATGCCCATCAGGGCGGGCACCGAGAATCCGTAGACGTCGGCGTCAACAATCCCTACACGAAGTCCCTGGGCGGCCATGGCACACGCGAGATTCACGGTGACCGAGGACTTGCCCACCCCGCCCTTGCCGCTTGCCACGGCGAAGACCTTGGTCAGCGATCCGGGCTGGTTGAATGGAATACCGCGTTGGCCGCCCGGGCCACGCAATTGCTCCTTGAGGGCATCGCGTTGCTGCCGGGACATAACCTTCAGCTCGACCTCGACGGCGGTGACGCCGGGTACCGCGGTCAGGGCAGCTTCCGAATCGGCCGTGATGGTTTCGCGCAGGGGGCAGCCTGCGATGGTCAGCAGGACAGCGAGCCGAACCCGGCCGTCGTCGGAAATCTCCACTGACTCCACCATGCCGAGCTCGGTGATGGGGCGGCGCAGCTCAGGATCAATGACTGTTGCCAGTGCAGCATCCACTGCCTGGACCAGGGGGTTACTCATGGAGTCAAGGCTCAGCTTTCAGGGGTTGCGGGGGGTGTGGGGACTCCCTGGTGCTGTGCCGTCTTGTCGGGTTTGACCTTGGGAATCTGCTGGGTGCGGGGATTGCGTTGCTTGTCCCGCTTCTCCTTCAGCCTTTCCTTGACCTTGTCCCGCGGAGATTCATGGTTTCCGGGCGCCGAGGGATCGTGGGCCCGGAGCTCCTCCTGTGCTTCAAGCATGTCCTCAAGCAGGGTCCGTAGCTCGGCACGGACATAGTCACGGGTGGCCACCTCGCGCAGGGCAATGCGCAGGGAAGCAAGCTCGCGGGTCAGGTACTCGGTGTCCGCCAGGTTCCGTGCGGCCTGCTGGCGGTCCTGCTGGAGGGACACCCGGTCCCTGTCGTCCTGGCGGTTCTGTGCCAGGAGAAGCAAGGGAGCCGCATAGGAGGCCTGAAGCGAGAGCATCAGCGTCAGCAGCGTGTAGCCCAGGGCCCGGGAGTCAAACTGCCAGGCCTCCGGCGCGAAGGTGTTCCAGACCAGCCAGAAGACGCAGAAGATCGTCATGTAGACCAGGAAGGTGGGCGTGCCCATGAACCGGGCGAAGCCTTCCGTCGCGTGGCCAAAGGCATCCGGGTTGGGCGAGAACTTCGGCAGGATCCGCTGGCGTCCGCTCAACGGCGTATCGAGGCTGCCCTTGGCAGACGCCTTGCCGGCGGATTTACCGGCGGCCCACTGGCTGGAACTCTTTGTGTTGTTATCAGCCAATGCGGCCTCCGAGCTTCTTTACAGGGGCGTCATCCTCGTGGGCACGCCAGTCGTCCGGCAACAGATGATCCAGTACATCATCAACAGTCACCGCCCCCACAAGTCGTCCGGCGTCGTTGACCACGGGGAGGCAGTTCAGATTGTAGGTGGCAAGCGTACGCGCCACCTCACTGATATGAGCCTGGTCCGAGACCGGCTCAAGGCTCTTGTCCACCAAGTTACCCAAGGGCTCCGGCGGCGGGTAGCGAAGCAACTGCTGGATGTGCACCACGCCCAGAAAACGTCCGGTGGGTGTCTCCAGGGGTGGCCGCGCAATGAAGATCGAAGAGGCCAGGGCCGGGGACAGCTCCTCGCGACGGACATGGGCGAGTGCCTCTGCCACCGTGGCTTCCGGCGGCAGTATGACCGGGACGGGCGTCATCAGACCGCCCGCGGTGTCTTCGTCGTATTCGAGCAGGCGGCGCACGTCTTTGGCTTCCTCCGGTTCCATCAGCCGGAGAAGTTCTTCAGCCTGGGCTGAGGGAAGCTCTGCCAACAGATCGGCGGCATCGTCAGGGTCCATTTCCTCGAGGACATCCGCCGCGCGTTCGACGTCGAGTGCGGAGAGGATCTCCACCTGGTCATCTTCAGGCATTTCCTGAAGAACATCGGCCAGGCGCTCATCCTGAAGTTCGCTGGCTACTTCGAAGCGGCGTTTGTCGCTCATCTCCTGCAGGGCTTCGGCGAAGTCAGCCGGTTTCAGGTCCTCGTGGGTGGCCACAAACTGGGTAGCGGCCTGGGGTTCTGTCCGGGCGCCCTGGTGTGCGTCCGCCCAGTCAATGATCATGGTCTCGTTGCGTCGGAGTCTGCTGAGCGGGGAGAGCGAATGGCCGCGGCGGACAAACAGCTTGCTGACAAACCAGTCGCGGGACCGGTGTTGGTCCATGGCGATGTCCTCGATGGTGGCGTCGCCGCTTCCATCTGTGAGCGTCACGCGACGGTCGAACATTTCGGCAACCACCAGGGTTTCCGCACCACGCTGTTCGAAGCGTCGCAGATTTACCAGCCCGGTGCAGATGACCTGCGTCTGGTCTATTGAGGTAATCCGGGTCATTGGGACAAAGACGCGTTTTTTGCCTGGAACTTCGACGACGATGCCCACCACATGCGGAGCCCCCCGGTTTCCGCGCGAAAGCACCACAACATCGCGCAACCGGCCCAGACGGTCGCCCAGCGGGTCAAAGACGTCCAGTCCCAGCAGGCGCGCTACAAACACGCGCGAAAGATTTGTGCTCACGTCTACAGGCTACCGAGTCTGCTCTCTTTTAGCTGAATTTACAGGTGGTACCCATGCTTATGGGCAAGAATGGAGGTATGTCAAACATCTTTGGTGCTCCCAAGGCCGGTGCCCCCAACGGCGCGGACCAGTCCCGCACAGTTCCCGTCGGGGATACTGTCGGTTCCTATACCTCTTATCTGGACGCCCAGAAAGCGGTCGACTACCTGGCGGATCAGCAGTTCCCGGTGCAGATGGTCTCCATCGTTGGAAACGAGCTCAAGATGGTGGAGCGGGTAACGGGCCGGCTGAGCTATCCCCGGGTGGCCTTGTCCGGTGCGCTGAGCGGCATGTGGTTTGGCCTGTTCGTCGGCGTAATGCTGTCATTCTTCTCGGCAACCGGGGGGTACTTCTCCATTCTGACGTCTGTGCTGATGGGCGCGGCTTTCTTTATGCTGTTCGGCATCGTCACATACGCCATGCAGCGGGGCAAGCGTGATTTCACCTCGACCAGCCAGGTGGTGGCCACCAACTATGACGTTGTGGTGTCCTTCGAAGCAGCCCATGAGGCACGGCGCCTGCTCCAGCAGCTGCCCATGACGCCGTCGGACGCTTCCCCTGGGCCCCGCCCGTCCGCCCACACCCAGCCGGGCTACCAAAACCAGCCTTATCAGCCAGGCCAGCAAGGGGGCCAGCAGCCGCAGCGGCCCTCCGGCTGGAACGATCCCTACGGCCAGAAATCCCCTGAGGCCCCGCAAGAGGGCACCGGGGAGCAGACGCCGCAGGCAGGCCCCGCTTCCGATGGCCAGGCTCCTGAGGGGGCCCAGGAACCCGAGAACGCACCTGCGGCGGTCCGCTACCCGGACCTCCCGGACGGCCGCCCGCAATACGGCGTGCGGGTTTCTGGCGAGACCCAGGATCAGCACGGTGCGGACGAGTCCAGCAAATAGTTCAGGAAACAGGCAACGAATGAACCGCCTGAAAGCGTGTTAAGGGGGGGCCACCGGAATCATCCGGTGGCCCCCCCTTATGCAGTCCCCGCAGCGTCGGTCCGGTCGGTTCTAGGAGATGTGTCCGTCAGCTTCCTGATAGATGCCGGCCATCCAGGACTCGACGTCGTCCGCCTTGCGGGGGAGCGCGGCACTCAGATTGACCGGGCCATCGGCTGTCATCAGGATGTCGTCCTCGATACGGATGCCGATGCCTCGGTATTCCTGGGGAATGCCGAGATCCTCTTTCTTGAAGTACAGCCCCGGTTCGATGGTGAATACCATGCCGTCGGCAAGAACGCCGTCCAGGTACAGCTCGCGCTTGGCCTGTGCACAGTCGTGGACATCGAGGCCCAGATGGTGGCTTGTGCCGTGCGGCATCCAGCGGCGGTGCTGCTGTCCTTCCGGGCTGATGGCTTCCTCAACGGAAACCGGCAGCAGGCCCCACTCGGCCAGGCGCTCGGCAAGCACCGTGGTGGCTGCCGTGTGGATCTCGCGGAATTTTACGCCGGGGCGGGCAGCGGCGAATCCGGCGTCAGCAGCGTCCAGTACGGCGTCGTAGACCTTGCGCTGAATCTCGGTGAACGTGCCGTTGGCGGGAAGCGTGCGCGTGACATCAGCGGTGTACAGGGAATCCGCCTCCACTCCGGCATCCAGCAGCAGGAGCTCGCCGGCGTTGATCTTGCCGGTATTCCGGTTCCAGTGCAGCACGGTGGCATTGTTGCCGGCCGCTGCGATCGTGTCGTATCCCAGCTCGTTGCCCTCTTCACGGGCACGGGCAAAGAAGGCCCCCTCCACCACACGCTCGCCGCGCTGGTGCGTCAGCGCGCGCGGCAGTGACTTCACTACTTCGGTGAAGCCTTCCACCGTGGCTGCCACAGCGATCTTCATCTGCTCGATTTCCCACGCGTCCTTGAGGAGGCGGAGTTCCGAGAGAGCCTCAGACAGTTTTTCGTCGAGGGCATCCAGGACTCCCATGTCCAGATTCTCCGGATCCTTGGCCGTGTTGTAGCGGGCCGTGTCCACGAGCGCATCGATGTTTTCATCGACCTTGCGGACCAGGCGGATGGAAATTCCGCCGATTTCCGGCGCGCCCACATTCTTAGTGATGGCCATCTCAAGCTCGTCGAAGTGCGCGGTGGCAAGTCCCAGGCGTGCCTTGAACTCTACAAGTGTGGGACGGGCACCGATCCAGAATTCCCCGGAACGGGAGTCCGCGTAGAACTGTTCGGTGTCCCGGCCAGCAAGCGGACGGAAGAAGAGGGTAGCGTGGTGGCTTCCGCCGTCGTCGCCCTTTCCTTCCTCCACAGGTTCAAAGACCAGTACGGCGTCCGGCTCGTGATCCAGGCCCAGGCCCGTGAGATGGGCAAAGCCGGAGTGCGGGCGGAAACGGTAATCGGAGTCATTGGAGCGGACCTTCAGCGGGCCGGCGGGGACCACCAGACGTTCACCTTTGAACTGGTCTGACATGACACGACGCCGGGTTGCGGCGTGCTCTGCCACGGCATCGCGCGCTGGTAGTTCCTGTGCGGAGGGCGCCCAGTTGCTGGCCATAAAGGCCTTGAAAGCTGCTGAACTGGGCCGCTGGGAGCGATTGTTGACGCGATCTTCGAGGGGCTGGGAAGCAGTGCTCGGGACGGTTGGGGTGTTTTCTGCATCGTTCACCTTCCCATCGTCTCACCAGCAGCGCGGCTTAGGCCAACGCAGCTTTGCGGCCTAGCTCCAAAGCATCCGGCGCCGTCCGGCAAGCAGAGGGACCCGTCCACTAGGCTGGGCACGTGAGGATTGATCTGCACGCCCACTCGAATGTTTCCGATGGCACGGAACCCCCGGCCGACGTCATGGCGTCGGCTGCCCGGGCAGGGCTGGATGTCATCGCCCTGACCGATCACGACTCCACGGACGGCTGGGAGGAGGCATCGCGGACGGCGCTGAAATGTGGCGTGGCACTGGTGCCGGGCATGGAGATTTCCTGCCGCACCGCGGAGGGGATCAGTGTTCACCTGCTGAGCTACCTTCATGACCCTTCCCATACCGGCCTGCTGGAGGAGATCACCAAAGCCAAGGATGCCCGCCTGACGCGTGCCGAACGCATGGTCACACTCCTGGCCGAGGACTACCCGCTGAGCTGGGACGATGTCATCCACCACGTGGCGCCGGGCGCCACCCTTGGCCGGCCGCACATCGCGGATGCTCTGGTGGCTGCGGGCGTGGTGGCCGACCGGAGTGAGGCTTTCGCATCCATCCTGACGTCCCATTCCCGGTATTTCGTGCAGCACTATGCGCCTGACCCGGCGCTCGCCGTCGAACTGGTCCGTGCTGCCGGGGGTGTCCCGGTATTTGCCCATCCTGTGGCATCCGCCCGCGGGCGGATCGTGGGGGAGCGCACGTACCGGGAAATGATCGACGCCGGCCTGCTGGGGCTCGAGATCGAGCATCGTGACAACCCGGAGGAGGGACGGGACTTTCTGCGCGGGCTTGCCGCCGAGCACGAGCTTCTGGTGACGGGGTCTTCCGATTACCACGGTGCGGGCAAACCCAATCGTCTGGGGGAGAATCTGACGGCACCGGAGGTTCTGGCCCGGATTGAGGATCTTGGTACGGGCACTCCGATTGTCCGCCCGCCGTCGCGCCGGCCCTGAGCGGAATGCTGGACCACATCGGGCGGCGGGTAGCGGCAGGATATTGACTAATAACCGCTGCTGAGTATCGTTTCCGGCATGGGGACTCCGGACAGGAACCGGATCCAATCAAGGTCTCGTCGAATTGAAGTTCAAACTACGGACGACGGAGTCACCATGTTCAAGAAAGTTTTTGCTGTTGCCGGAGCGACGGCGGCACTGATGTTAGTAGGTTCTGCGGCGTTTGCGGACGACTGTGTCAATGTCAGTCGTGCCCCGGCCGCTTGCGGCTGGACCTGTCAGGGGCCTGTGGTGGAGGGCAACTGGGTATGGCTTCCCAGCATCGGTGTTCCTGAATGGGGCTGGGGGTTCGCGACGCCGGGCTCCGTGCCGTCCGTCGGCTTCGGCTTCCCCGGCAGCAACGGCAACTACCTCAACCAAAGTGGCGGATTCTCCTGGCTGCTGGAGAATGGCGTCTGCGTCAACGGCAATACGGCGCGCCAAACCAGCCAGGGTATTCAGAGCGGCTGCGGGGTGCACTAGCCCGGCAGTTCCAGACCCAACTGACTCGCAATAGATGTCGTTTTGGAGCGTCAAAACGACATTAAATGCGAGTCAGTTGGGCGGCACCGAGACAAATTCGGCGTGGGCGCCCAGGCGCTTGGCCATGACGTCAATCGCTGGCTGGTTCTGGTCCACGCACACGAACTTCCGGCCGAGTTTCGCGGCCACCGAACCCAGTGTCCCTGAACCCGCAAAGAAGTCCAGGCACCAGTCCCCGGGCCGGCTTGACGCGGCCACCACACGGCGGATCAGCCCTTCCGGTTTCTGGGTGGGGTAGCCGGTCTTTTCCTTGCCCGTGGGGGAGACGATGGTGTGCCACCAGACGTCGGTGGGCAGCTTGCCTAATTCGCGTTTGGCCGGTGTGACCAGCCCCGGGGCCATGTAGGGCTCGCGGTCAACCTCTGCGCTGTCGAAATGGTACTTCGCTGGATTCTTGACATACACGAGGATGTTGTCGTGCTTTGTGGGCCAGCGGTATTTCGCACGCGCGCCGTAATCATAGGCCCAGATAATCTCGTTCAGAAAACATTCGCGGCCAAAAATGGCATCAAGCATCACCTTGGCATAATGGACCTCGCGGTAGTCCAGGTGCAGATACAGGGTTCCATCATCGGCGAGCAGCCGCCAGGCTTCCACGAGCCGGGGTTCCAGGAAGGACCAATAGTCACTGAAGGCGTCGTCATAGCTGTGCAGGGCACCCTTGATGGTGTCGTACGATCGGCCCTTGAACCCCACGCGGTCGCCGTCGCCGTCGGCATTGCGCACCATTTTGGTTTCCTGGCGGCGCTGGACCCGGCCGGTGTTGAACGGCGGATCCACGTAAATGAGTGTGAAGGCGCCGTCCGGCAGCGTGGGGAGGAACTCCGCGTTGTCCGCGTGTACCACCAGGTTGCTGCCGTCCGGCGCCCAGACAGTGTCAGTCATTGAGGCTTTTAAGCCTCGCTGGTGCTCGGCGCGCCATTGGTCTGGGCGTCTTCGCCAGCCACCACCTCGCCGTTGCGACGGCGGGTGCGGGTCCGGTTACGGCGGGCGCGGGTGGACCTGTCGACCTCGGCGGGCGCGGTTACCGTTGCTTCTGCCGCCGGTCCGGTCGAGGCGGCCACAGGTTCAGTCTCGGAGGAACGACGACGGCGGTCACCCGAGCGTCCGCCGGAGTCGCCGCCGCTGCGGCGTGTGTCAGAACGTCCGCTGTCCCGGCCGCCTGACCTGGCGCTGTCCGAACGTCCGCTGTCCCGGCCGCCATCGCGGCCACTGTCCCGGCCGCTGGAGCGGGTGTTCTTCTTGCCGGTCTCGCCCAGATCTTCGAGGACCTCGGCATCGACGCCGGCCAGAGTCCGCTTGTTGCGCGGCAACCGGCCCTTGGTACCCTCGGGGATATCCAGTTCGGAGAACAGATGCGGCGAGGACGAGTACGTTTCGACGGGCTCGGGGACACTCAGCCCGAGAGCCTTGTTGATCAGGCCCCAGCGCGGCATGTCATCCCAGTCAACAAATGTGACAGCGGTGCCCTTGTTGCCGGCGCGGCCGGTGCGGCCCACCCGGTGCAGGTAGATCTTTTCGTCTTCAACGCACTGGTAATTGATCACATGCGTGACGTCGTCGACGTCGATGCCGCGGGCGGCGACGTCGGTGGCAACCAGCACATCAACCTTGTTGTTACGGAAGGCGCGGAGCGCTTGCTCGCGTGCTCCCTGGCCGAGGTCGCCGTGGATGGCAGCGGCTGCGAAGCCGCGGTCCACCAGTTCCTCGGCAACCTTCGCCGCGGTGCGCTTGGTCTTGGTGAAGATGATGGTCCGGCCACGCCCGCGGGCCTGCAGGATGCGTGCCACCACCTCGATCTTGTCCATGCTGTGTGCACGGTAGATGAGCTGGCGGATATCGCGCTTGGTCAGGCCTTCGTCATCCGGATCAGCCGCACGGATGTGGGTGGGCTGCGTCATGTAGCGGCGGGCCATGGCGATGACCGGGCCGGGCATGGTGGCGGAGAACAGCAGCGTTTGGCGGACGGCAGGAGTTCCTGCAATCAGGGTTTCAACGTCCGGCAGGAAGCCGAGGTCCAGCATTTCGTCTGCTTCGTCCAGGATCACCATTTTGACGTTCTTGAGAACCAGGTGCTTCTGCTTGTAGAGGTCGATCAGGCGTCCGGGTGTCCCGACAACCACTTCGACGCCCTTCTGGAGTGCGTCGACCTGAGGTTCGTAGGCACGGCCACCGTAGATGGTGGTGATACGGGCGTTGCGCTTGCGGGAGGCGTTCTGGAGATCGTTGGCCACCTGGACGGCGAGTTCACGGGTGGGCACAATCACCAGGGCCTGCGGTGCACCCGGCGCGGGAAGCTTGTCGAAGCCGGCGTCGTCCGGGCCCACAACGCGCTGCAGGGCGGGGATGCCGAAGCCGAGGGTCTTGCCGGTACCGGTCTTGGCCTGGCCGATGATGTCATGCCCGGAGAGGGCAACCGGCAGGGTCATGGCCTGGATGGGGAAGGGGTGGGTAATTCCGGCGGCAGCCAGGGATTCGACGATGTCGGCGCGGACGTTGTAGTCAGCGAAGGACTTCTCTTCGATTTCGTGCGGTTTCTCGTCCGAAATGATGGTCTCTTCCGGCACGAGCGACTCGATGCCGGAGTCGTCAGTCAGAAGCTGGTGCGTGTGCAGTTCGCTCACAGGGGAGTTTCCTTATTCATTTGGGCATTGGCGCTGCCTGCTCAACGGGGCCGGCCAGGTGGCCGTTCCGGAGCACGCTCTGGCGCGCAAGCAAATCCAGTGGAAGCCGATCGCGGGCTATCTAAATGCTGGCACTGGTGACCAGCGGGTGTGACTCAAGATCGCGTAGGGGCGGGCTTGTCGAATTCGGAAATCATGGAAATCAACGACCGGGCATCCATTTCTACACCTCCAGTCTAGCTGTATGCAGCCGCCGTCCTTGACTTCTCCGCTCAGCTTGGCGTGGGGAAGTCCAGGAAATCAGGTCAGCAGTTCGAAGTGGACTTCCCTCGTGGAGATATTGGAGGAGATCAGCCGGACCCGGACCTGGCTGCCGGACTCCATTTCGCCGGCACATCTGGCGGTCACGGCGGGCTCGGCAATCTGTATGGTCCCGGACGGAGCCGAGCCGTTGGAGGGCTGTCCGCCGGCGATCCCATTGCTGTTTTTTCCGTTCCCTGTGTTTCCAGTTCCATTGGGTTTGGCCGGTTTCGACCCGGAGATGACAACGGCGTCGAACTCCTGGCCGATGTGGTTGACGAGCAAGGCAGCTTCAACAGTGTCCAAGGCCATCCGTTCCATCCTGGATGCCAGCTGGTCCGAGGCCGCCATGATCTCCGGCAGGGAAGGCAGCGCTTCGCGGGCCCACGAGGGCACTTCCCCTCCGTTGCTGAGGGCTTCGCAGATAACCAGGACAAACCGGTCGATGAGCCTGCGGAGCGGGGCCGTCGTGTGCGCGTACGCGGCGCCGATTGCCGACTGTGTGGCGTGGCCGGGAATTTCCCCGTCGAAAGGCGTGTAGCCGGCGCCACGGAACAGCATGCCGGCCGAGTGCAGGATGGCCAGCTGCCTGGGGTCCGCAGGATCCAGGCTGCGCAGGAATTCGCCGTAGCTGATCTCGCCGTCCCAGGGTTTCCCGAGCGCACCGGTCTGACGCTTGAAATGACGGAGCGAGCGTTCATCCGGGGCCGGCATGGTCCGCAGGATGCCCACTTTGCCCGCCATCATGAGATCCGCGGCCGCCATGCCTGTCATCAGCGAGATCTGAGCGTTCCAGTCCTCCACGGGGAGTTGCGGCGCCGCCACAATCCTGTAGCCGCCGTCAGGCAGTTGCTCAATTTCCTGTTCAGGGATGTTCAGGCTGGCTCCGCCGCGGGAGCGTTCGAGTTCAACCCGCTTTAGCCCCACCTCTTTGAGGAGCTGCAGCACCGGCGAGGCTGTTCCTGCGTCCAGCTCAGCCTGGACACCCTTATAGCTGAGCTTGGCACGGCTGCGGACCTGCGCGCGGCGGACCTTCACCGAGGCCACTTCCGCGGCAGCATCAAGTTCGAATTCCCAGACAAACGCCGCACAGAGCTGACTGGCTAGGAGGCTCCCGGCATGCTCGCTGATCACCTCGGGATGCAACGGTATGCGGCCATCGGGAGCATAGAACGTCTGCCCCCGCCGGCGCGTCTCGGCGTCGAGTGCCCCGCCCGGAGCGACGAATGACGGAACATCCGCAATCGCATACAGCACCTTGTAGCCCTCGCCGGAGCGGTCGATGAACAGGGCCTGGTCCAGATCCGTGGATGATTCCGGGTCGATGGTCAGGAACTCCACCGCGGTCAGATCAACGCCAGGCAACTGATGCCCGGCTACTGCCGCCTCCGCATCCCGGACGGCGGCCAGGGGGTACGGCCCGGGCAGCTCCAGCTCAGTGCGCAATGCGCTCAGGGCCTCGGCAAGCTCGTTGGATTCGTCACGGACATTGGGG